>DASYBK010000001.1:0-1861 GCA_036500805.1 Acidobacteriaceae bacterium
GAGCACGGCGCAGCGGTTCAGCCCTTCGACGACAAACGCAAGGCCGAATGCAAGAAAGAGCGAGTCGCGGGTTTGCTTCCAAAACTTCAAAAAGAAGATACCGGCGGTCACCGATGACGTCGCGATGACGCCGAGCAGGAATGCTTCGAGCGTATTCACTCGCCCTCCCATATAAGGCCGTACAGCAGGAGCAGCATGGAGACAGCAGCCGTGGCGAGGCGCGGCAGGTAGAGATCGATCTGGGTGGGGAACACGCTCAAGTCAACAAATACAAGAGCGTTAGAGATCGCCAAACCGAAGAAGCAGAGACCGCTCCACAGCAGCAGTCTCTGCCGGCCCCGCGCATAGCCGCGAAGCAGAAGTATGGCACAGCAGAGGGCCACCAGGGTGCCAACGATGTAAACCGCTCCAGCCATCATCCCTTGTCTTTCTTGATGCGGAATGCGCGTGCGAAATCCCGCACGGCCGAGCCCTTGGAGTGAATCAGGGAGGAGACACGAACCACTTCCTTGCGATAGACCGCATCGACAGCCTCCATCAATCTGTTCTGGTAATCATCTTCCGAGGCGTAGAAGAAGACACCCGGGCGATGGGAATCGACGGCGATCAGGTTGCGTTGCGCCAGGCTGGCGAGGATCCTCGCTGCCACGTCGCTGCGCACGTAGAGGGACTTGGCCATCGTTTCGATGGACCACGCCTTCGGCCGGCTATTGAAGAGCAGCAGCAAAGCTTCGAGATGAGGTACGCTGTCAATCTGCTCGATGATGAACAGAGCGACCTGCAGCCTCTGGGTACCGCTTTCCATCAGTGCTCCGACATCTTATCTTGCGATCCGCATGAGCGTCTCAAAGTTCTGCGTGGTAACAGCGGCCACTTCGTCCACTTCGACGCCATGCAACTCGGCGAGTTTCTTGGCCGTGGCGGTTAGATAGGCGGGTTCGTTGCGCTGTCCGCGGCGCGGCACCGGCGTGAGGAAGGGCGCGTCGGTTTCGATGAGCAGGGATGCGAGCGGCAGGGCCGCGGCGGCCTCGCGGATGGCCTGCGCCTTGGGAAAGGTGATGTTGCCGGCGAAGGAGATGAGGAAGCCGAAGCCAATGGCGCGGCGCGCGTGCTCGACGGTGCCGGCGAAGCAGTGCAGGATGCCACCCAGGCAAGTCTGCCGCCAGTGGCGGTCCAGCAGGTTAAGGGTATCGTCCCATGCGGCGGTGTCGCCGGCACCGGCACGCTCCGCGGCGCGGCAATGGATGACGATGGGCAGGCGGTGACCGGCGGCCAGCTCCATCTGCTCGATGAAGGCCTCCTGCTGCACGGCGCGCGGCGCCGTGTCCCAGTAGTAGTCGAGTCCGATCTCGCCGCAAGCAACGATCTCGGGCGCGGCCAGCAGCTTGTTCAGGGTGTCCAATGCAGCGTCGTCGAGTTTGGCGGCCTCGTCGGGATGAACCCCGGCAGTGGCGAAGAGCCGCGGCACATCGGTGCGGCCGGCATACTCCCGGCACAGGTCGAGCGCGCGATGCATGGTGTCCGGGCCATCGCCGATGCCGATGGAGAGCACCGTGCCCACTCCGGCGTCTCGCGCGGCTGTGAGCATGGCTTCGCGATCGGCATCGTAGCGCGCGCTGTCGAGGTGCGCGTGAGAGTCGGTGAGGGCCGGAACAGGTGGCATTGGACTAGTCGACCCTTTCCTTACTTGACCTTCGCACCGAGCGGCACGTCTTCGAGAAAGCTGGCGAGCGTAGCCTTGCCGCCTTCGAGAGAGCCGGCAAGCAGCATGCCGTTCGACTCCAGGCCGCGCATCTTGCGCGGTGCGAGGTTTGCGACCACGATGACTTTGCGCCCGATGAGTGACTCCGGCTCGTAGGAC
>DASYBK010000002.1:0-36516 GCA_036500805.1 Acidobacteriaceae bacterium
CCGCAGCGATGCCTGACCCTACCACGAGGAGTTCCAAACCCGTCACGCGGCCAGTCCGCCAGAACTCGTACATACCGCCGCCCAATAGAATCACGAGAGCAGCCAAGAGCCGTCGATGGAGATGCATGCCATCCAGGCTAAGCAAGCATCCATGAGTTCAGGCTGTATCGTCGCCAACTCGTCCGTTGCTCTTCGATTACTGACGAATAGCCGGTGATGCGCCCGTAATCGCAATTTGGCACCTGCCACTTGCCAGCCGTGGATGAGTGAATCGGCGATTTCGTGTCACCTAAAAAATCGTTTTCGTTACTCCTGATGAGTCGCACGGCTCAGTTCACTTGTCGGCGCAGAACACCAGATTTCGGCACGCCCTTAAATGGGCCGACACTTGTGAGGAAGCTAGAGAGAACCGCCTCCATCTGCTTATCGTAATCAGGAGGATTCTTAGGAAGGTGAGGCCACGCCATGCGAACAGAAACGCCGCAATCGGCGATTATGCGACGACAATCCCAAATTATGTACTGCGCTTGGGTCGAACGTTGT
Organism: Acidobacteriaceae bacterium; assembly: GCA_036500805.1. Lineage (GTDB taxonomy): Bacteria > Acidobacteriota > Terriglobia > Terriglobales > Acidobacteriaceae > KBS-83. Next base: position 544 of record DASYBK010000002.1, read on the forward strand.
GTCGCTGAGAATGTACTGCACCCCCAGCCTTCTACAAGCTTTTTCTCTTGCGCATTGTGGTCGGTACTTGACGCTTGCTTTTGGAAAGCATCTCGATCCTGAGCTGCCTTCAGGTCAATGGCGATGATCGACAGGTTTGAGGAATCCGAAGTGCCTTTGTCGGCTGAGTTCGGGATTTGGAATGCAAATACTGTCTTTTCACTTGTAGATTCGTTCGCTATCACTGGCCAGTTGGCAGGCACCGAGAATTGAACACGGTCGACGATTGTGAAATCAACCACGTCCGTTGCCGCCGCCATTGATATTGCGAATAGACCTGTCACAAATGCGGAAAGAATGAACGTTTTCTGTGATTTCATCGGGAGAATTGTACGGCATGAGTATCGCGAACAGCGCAATGCATTGGTGGAGGGAAGTAGTTGGCATGGCTTCTGAGCGTTCCGAGTGGATGGTCGCCAACTCGTCCGTTACTCTTCGATTACTGACGAATAGCTGGTTACTGACGTTCCAGATCGGCGATCGACGAGGATGCCGGGTACCCTAATCCAGTTGCGGACTCTTTGACAGACCGCAGCGAGCGCTTTATCGGCCTTGTGATTTCTGCCCCGCCGTAGTGATTGCCGATGCGGCCGCTCTTGATGAAGTCGGCCATCAGTTGGAAATAGCCCGGTGCATAGCGCGTGGAGAGGCGTTCGCCTTTCGCGTCGAGCTCGTAGAGCGTCATACCGTGTTCCGCACCCGGATAGATGGCCAGCATAAAGTTCTTGCCTTCCGCGATCAGGGATTTGATGCGCCTGGATGTTTCCGCGCTTGGCGCATCGAGATCATCGCCGCCCAGAATCCAGAGCTGCGGCGTGGTCGAGACGCGCAGCACCGGCATCGGATCATAATTGAACGGCGTGGCGGCAAAGGGCTTGACCATTTGGATAATCTGCTTCTGGTCGAGCGGCAGGACCATGAAAAGGTAATCGCCGTGAACGTCCTTGTACCAAGGCTCTGATTTATATTTCTGCCGTAGCGCATCGAATCGCGCGTAGCCGTCCACGCCATGCGTGGCCACCACATGCTCACCGGCGCTCGCGAGCTCCAGCGCTTTTGCCGTATCCGCCGCGGAGTGATGGTGGAAATGCATGTCGAGCGCCACGCTCTCCTGATCTTCGTCGATGACATTGACGGCGAGGCCGTAGGCGATGATCGCGAAATCCACGGGCGCCTTGTTCACCGCCAGCGGCACAACCCATCCGCCCTGACTGCCACCCCAATAGCCGATGCGTGCCAGCCTCGCGCCTGCAAGACGTCTCGCCTCACTCAATGCCTTCACCGCATCTGCCGCCAGCAAATTGTAGTCCTGCGTGTAAACACCGCCCGAGCGGCCCGTACCGCGCTTGTCATAGACGAACGCGCCAATCCCCTGAGCTGGGAAGATGCGCTGCAGGAAGAGGGTATCGATCCCGGAGCTGTCTTCCGAGCCGTGTATCAACACCACCACGGGAACCTTGCCATTGCCCGGCGGCATAATCAATCGGCCAACGAGCTTCACACCACCGCTTTCGAAAGTTGTATTGCTCACAATGAAGGGGATACGCCGGCCGCTTTCCTTTCCGAAGGCGATCTTGCCCTTGTCGCAATCGGAAAATGAAACCCTCTTTCCATCCGGCCGGCCGGTCCAGCCATAAGTGCTGGTCCACATGCCGTTCATCTGCTTGTGCAACTGGCCTGTTTCACCTGTGAGGATGCGCCAGCGCAGCGTATCGCGGTCCGACGGCGCGATATCGACCACGGAGCCATCAGCGAGGCGATATGTGCCGACATGGCAACTCATTGCAGGTTCAGCCATCGCCGGGACAGCGAACAAAAGCACGAGTCCGTAGAGTGCAAATGTGAAGCGGGATTTCATACGCGAAATATCCCAAATACGAGTGTGGGCGTGTGCTGAATTCTCGGCCTTGTGTCAAATTTCGCCAGAGAAGTTGGCCGCCTAGAGAGACTACGACGATACCGCCATTTCAGTTCCGCGAGCCTATGCATGTCGCGGAAATACTTTTCCGCCTCCAGCCATTGGACGCCCGAAGCGCTGCCAGCTCTTTACGAAGTAGCGGCTGAGCCGTGCTTTGATTCCGGGTCTTTGTCATATCGTCGCCAACTCGGAAGCCACGTTAGCGACGCTTCGCTTCGGTCGGGACGATGCTTTTGGTCCAGTTTGCTTTAGCGCTTCGGGCGGGGATGCGCGGTTGTGTTTGTCGGGATGCGGCGGGAGGCTTCGGTGGATTCGCGGACGATCAGGGTGGGGGCGACGCGCACGGTGATGGGTTCTTTGCTGATGCGGCCTTCGATGCGATCGATGAGGATGCTGGCGGCTCTGGCGCCCATTTCGTAGCTGGGCTGCACGACGGTGGTGAGGTGGGGATGGAAGGGGCTGTCGACGGCGAGGTCGTCAAAGGTGGCGAGAGCGATGTCGCCAGGACAGCGAACGTTTAACTCTTCGAAAGCCTTGAGCACGCCGAGGGTCATGACACCGTTGCAGACGAAGATGGCGGTCGGCCGTGCGGCCTGTTGGCGGCTGGTATGGCCGATGATCTGTTTGCCGAGACGGTAGCCGGAGTCGTGGCGAAAGTCTCCTTCGAGGATTCTGCCCTTCTCGGCGGGAATATCCGCTTCGCCGAGCGCCTCTTCGTAGCCGCGAAGACGCTCGCGGCCGGTCTGCACATCGAGCGGGCCGGTGATGATGGCGATGCGGCGATGACCTTTCTGGATCATGTGGCGGACGCACTCGCGCGCACCGCGCACGTTGTCGAGCAGGACGGCATCGGTTTTGACGCCGGGAACGGTGCGGTCGAGACAGACCAGGGCGACACCGGATTCGATGGTGCTCTTGAGGTGGCTGGTGTCCGTACTGCTGGCGGAGGCGAGCAGCACGCCATCGACGCGATAGGAGCGGAGGGCGGCGACGATGCGGCGCTCGCGGCCGATCTGCTCATCGGTGTTGGCGGTCATGAGGAAGTAGCCACGCTCGAAGGCGGTGTCTTCGGCGCCGCGGATGATCTCGGGAAAAAAGGGATTGGTGATGTCGGGCAGGACCATGGCGAGCATGCGGGTCTGCCGGACCTTGAGGCTGCGGGCGATCTCGTTGGGCGAGTAGTTGAGCTCGTGGATGGCGGCGCGCACGCGCTCGGTCAGTTCGGGGCTGACCCGGCGGGTTCCGCGGATGACGTTGGAGACGGTCGCGATGGAAACGCCCGCGCGCTTGGCGACTTCCACAATCGTCGCCATGCGCTCCGCGACGAGTCCGTTCGCTTCCGTACGAGGCATATCTATGACAAGAACTGTATCGTGGATTGGATGGGGCGACAAACGACTCGCTTCGAGTCGGCTGGATGGTTGGGAACTTTCCCACCCTGACTTCGATCAGGGTGGGGCAGCCGGTTTTGTGGTGATCATTGCGTGGCGGAGTTGGTGAGGACTCTGGAGTTGCCGGGGCCGCCGGTGGGTTGCAATGCAGGGAGCCTTTCCTCGACCGGCGGCAGCGGCGGGAAAGGTTCGTGCGGCTCAGCCTGGTACCAGTAGGCGACGGAGTAGTAGTTGTCCGAGCGGGCGTTGGCGTGACCGTGCTCAATGGTTGCCTTGAAGGATTTGTTGAAGGGGATGGGGGAGTCGAGATGGAAGCGATAGACGCTGGAGCGGCCTCCAGCCTTCTCGACGCCGACGACGGGCGCACCGTATAGCGCATAGGAGAAGGGCTCGCCGCCGAAGTCCCATGCACCGAGGAAGTAGTCTTCCGTACCGGTGCCGGTGATGGACGGCTTTTCTGCTCCGTCGATGAAGAACATGTCGTCGCCCTCGCCCCACCACTCATCCTGGTTCTGCAAGACGGACATGGTGACGCCTACATATTGTCCGTGCCCCTTGGCCTCGAACCAGACGTAGTTGTCCTTGCCATCGAAGTTGGGCTTGTCGTTGATCTTCGGCTCGCCGTTGGAGCTCCAGTCGGAGGTCCAGCCGTGATTGGGCTGCGCCTGGCGGTATTCGGCGTGGAAGTAGAGAGTGCCGGGCGGGATGGGATGGTCGTAGGTGCGGTAGTCGATGTTGTAGTAGAGGGAGTTGATAGGCTGGTGGCCTTCATTTGTAACCGTGATGCGTGCGTGATGCGCGAAGGGCATGGGGAAGAAGCTGTTGAGGCTCTTCACGCTGCCGACGGAGAGCATCTCCGATTGCCAGCTGTGATATTCGCCCAAGCCGAGACCGAAGAAGTCGCCGATGGGCGCCTCGACGCTGGGGTCCTGCTCGTTATCCCAGTAGATGCGCAGGACGATGCGCTTGAGGTGGTACGCCTCGTTGTCGGCGATGGTGAACCAGATATGCGAGATTTCGCCGGGACCGTCAGCGTCGAGCACGGTTTCGGTTGCGCCCGGGGCGACGCGGCGGAAGTCGGCGTTGGCGCCTTTGGGGTCGGTGCTCGAGGAGCGATGGAGGACGTAGGTCTGCTGGACGGTGAGGTCGGGTTGCCAGCCTGGGGTCTGGGCGTACGCGCCGAAGGCAAAGGTGCCCAGGGTCAAAAGGAGTGCACACGGTTTCATTTTTCGATCACCTCGTGATGCGGTTTGGAAATGGAAGCTCGCTTCGCTCGGATTGGATTGGCCCACCCTACGCTCTGCGTAGGATGGGGCACCCGGGCCCGGATCGCGGTGGTGCCAACAAACTGCAGGTCCTTCGCTTCGCGAAGGATGACAAGAAGCAGTGCGGTGCTTGCAGGGGGAAACAGCAGATCCCTCCACTGCGCGGCTTCGCCGCTCTGGTCGGGATGACGAATGATTTTGGCCGTTGAGCCGCTCCGGTCGGGATGACGAATTGTTGTGGTTCGCTCCATGAGAGTCAGTCGATGCCGAGTTTGTGCTGCATTTGTTCGAGCGAGATGCCGGTGGTTTCGGGGTAGTAGAAGAGGACGAGGAAGAAGTCGAGGACCATCATGACGCCAAAGAAGATGAACGGGTAGGCGCCGGAGGTTTTGGCCATGACGGGAAAGATGAGTGAGATCACGGCGTTCGTGATCCAGTGCGCGGAACTGCCGAGGCTCTGGCCCTTGGCGCGGACGCGGTTGGGGAAGACCTCGCTGATGTAGACCCACAAGACGGCACCCTGGGAGACAGCGAAGCATGCGATGTAGGCCATGAGCAGCCAGACGAGCCAAGCGAGATGCTGTTTGGTGAAGAAGAGGACGGAGATGATGGTGAGGCAGATGACGAGCCCTACGGTGCCGGTGAGCAGCAGCTTTTTACGGCCAAACTTATCGATGACGGACATGGCGAGGAGGGTGGCGACGAGATTGGTGGCGCCGACGGCAATGGCCTGCAGGTCGCCGGAGATGCGCGACGCACCGGCCAGGGCGAAGATGTCGTTGAGGTAATAAAGGATGGCGTTGATGCCGGAAAGCTGGCAGAACATGCCGACGGTCCAGGCGATGATGATGGGCTTCTTGTACTGGCGGGAGAAGAGCGGATCTGTGGAGGAGGAGCGCTCGAGGTGGACAGATGCGACGATCTCATCCAGTTCTCCTTTGGGCTGCGGAACGCCGGTGAGTCGCAGGACTTCGAGGGCTTCCTTGAGGTTGGATTGCGTGACCAGCCAGCGCGGGCTGCGCGGGATGACGAAGAGCGTGGCGAGGAAGAGCGCGGCGGGGATGCCGGATGCTCCGAACATCCATCGCCAGTCGTTCGCACCGACGTGCATGCTGCCGATGATGGCATTGGATATGTAGGCGAGCAGGATGCCGACGACGATGTTGACCTGAAAGAAGCCGACCAGGCGGCCGCGCCAGTCGGGGGGCGCGATCTCCGCGATGTACATGGGGCCGAGAACGGAAGAGCCGCCGATGCCAAGGCCGCCGATGAAGCGGAAGACGATGAGCGCGGGCCAGTTCCAGGCAAGCGCGCAGCCGATGGCAGAGACCACATAGAAGATAGCCATGACGCGGAGGCTGTCGCGGCGGCCGAATTTCTGTCCCGGCATGCCGGCGGTCATGGCGCCGATGACGGTGCCGACCAAGGCGCTCGAGACGGTGACGCCGAGCAGCGCGGGCGAGAGGTGATAGGTGCGGGTAAGGGCGGAGGTGGTGCCGGAGATGACAGCGGTGTCGAAGCCGAAGAGCAGGCCGCCCAGTGCGCCTACAATCGTGCTCTTTACTACGTGCGAGTTGATGCTCATTCAGTCTCCAAAGCGCGCGCATCGGCTGCGATTTCACGCACGGGACAGGACGTGTCCGAGGCGCGCAGCCGGCGGGGCGGGATTTCCCAGCGAAGGATAGAGCTCGCGGGACAGTGGGTATACGTTACCGCACGCCGCTTGCGAAAACAGTGTTGGCGCCGATATGGAAGGATGGATAGAGCAGGTCCCTTCGACAAGTTCAGGGCAGGCTCCTTCACCGTACCGTCGGTTACGTTCCGGATCACAAATAGAGGCGTCAATCGAAATTCACGGTGCCGCACAGATGCACACGAACCCCGAGCGCATGAAACATGGCGGACTTTACCGCGAGTGCCTGGAGGGCGCGCTTCTCGTTGTCTGCATAGGCGATGTTGACGTGGTTGGCGCGATGGCGGGCCATGAAGGAGTTGCGCGAGACACCATCGAAGGTGGCGCTGACCATCGGCCACTGCGGGGTGGTCTGCTTCCAGCGGCGATTGGTTTCCTGGGCGGGAAGCGCGACCACCGAGCCCAGGCCGATATCGACATGCAGGCTATTGCCTTCAACGAAGACGCGGCTCCAGACGATCTTTCCCGGACGGCCGATGCCTTTGAGGGTTCCGCCGCCAAGGGGGAAATACATGGGCGGCTGGCGATCACTGGAGGCGCCGCGATAGTCATCGACGAAGTGGCTGGCGGGGGCGGCGCCGGAGATTTGCAGCACCCACACGAACTCATTGAGACCGTCTCCGCTATAGTGCTCGCCCCAGCGCACGTCGTGCAGCGTGGTGGCGGGATCGAGCTGCAACGCCTTCCAGCAACGATGGGTCACCAGCGCATCGAGACCGGCGCACTCGTCCACTTCATTGAAGTGCGGCAGCGGACCACCGGCGTATAACTCCTTGCCGGAAGCATCTTGCACAGGTGGGCGATCGGTGTTGTTGAGCAGGCCTTCGACGAGATCGGAGGCGGGCACCATGTCCTTGAGTCCCTGCTGGTATTGAATGCCGATGGCGTCGCAGCCGAATTCGTTGGCGATTTCGAGCGCGGCAATATACATCTTGCACTGCTCGTGAATCTGCTGATCGGTGAGCTCGGTCTTTGCGTCCTTGCCGGTGTTGAAGCGCATGCCCTTCGCATCGAGCCATTTTCTGACGGCGCGGGCTCCCTCATCGCCGATGAGGCGCATGCGGGCGACCAGTGCAGATTGGCTGAGCCGCTCCTTGAAGACGCCGAGCGGATTGAGGAGTTCGTCATCGATGATGGCGTTGTACATGCCCATGCAGCCCTCGTCGAAGATGCCGAGGATCGCTTTGTGCTGCAGGAGTTTTGCGGCCAGCTCTTCGCCGGTGCTGCGTGCGGATGCGGGAAGCGAAGCTGGATTCAGGTCGCGCACGTGCGAGAGGTCGTGGGTGACAGTTGCCTGCTGGATCCACTCTTCGAGATGGGTGCGGAAATACTCGTCGGTGAAATTTTCGCTCCACAATGTGCTGAAGGGGACGCCTGCTTTTACCAGCGAGCCATTGAGATTGAGCAGGCCGACGAGGCCGGGCCACTGACCGGACCAGTTGGCGACGGTGAGAATGGGGCCGCGATGCGTGCGCATGCCGGGCAGCACGTGATGCGAGTACTGCCACGCGGCGGTGGCGAAGACGAGGCTCGCCATGGGATCGATGCCGGCGAAGATATCCATGCCCATGCGCTGGCTGGAGATGAACCCGTTGCCCGTTGCCGCATCGATGGGGAATGCGCGCTCGACCGGGACGCCTTTCTCGCCAAAGGCCGCGGTGAGTCTGCGCTCCAAGTCTTCCTGAGCCGGCCAGCAGATCTGATTGGCGGACTGCCGCAGATCTCCACTGGTGATGAGAACAACCTTCTTTAAAGGTAAGGCTGCGTGCGAACGCGACATAATCAGAGACCCTCTTCCCCTTCTGCGTGTTCCATTCTCAGGTTACAAAGTTTTCCGCTTCTCAGTTCGCGGGTCACTCGGGAGTGCCTGGCCCGGAAGCGCTGCGCACCATCCCTTCAGCGGGATGATTCTGATCGTCGAGATGTTCGAGCTCCCGTTGCGCCTGGCTGCGCGCCTTGACGTCCTGCGAGAGTTTTTCATATTGACTCAGTGCCTGGTTCATCTGTTGCTTCTCGCCGAGTCCGTGCCAGGCGCGCGAGAGCAGGTAGTATGCCGTCGCGTCGTTCTTCCTCATCGACAGATAGCGTGTCAGATCGTCGGCGGCGGCGCGGTAATGATTGCGGTGCAGCTCAAGCTTGCCGAGCAGGAGATAGGCATCGGGCGGCGGACGGTCCATGGTGAGGGTGTGATGCAATGCCTGTTCTGCTTGGTCGTCGTTGCCCATCGCAAGCAGCGCCTGTCCAAGGAGCGTGTTGACGGCGGCGGAGCGCGGCTGGAGTGCGAGCTCGGCCTGGAACTGCTGCGCGGCTTCCGCCGATTTGCCGCTGCGCATCAGTGCGCTGCCGATGGCTTCATGGACGCCCGGCAGGTCCGGCTTCTGCTGGAGGAGGATGCGATATTCCGCGATGGCCCGATCGTCCTGCTGCTGAAGGACGAAGGCGTCGGCCATGATCTGGTGGGCGCGATAGGAATCGGGTGCGATGGAGAGCACGCGCGCGAAGGCGTCGTGCGATTTCTGCTCGGCGGTATGCGCCTGGGTGTAGAGTGCGTCCTCTTTGGCGGCTTCGACGCCTGGCGCGGCGGGTACTGGGGCTGCTGTTCCGCCCAGCTCGATCAGGGCGGCCCGCAGCTCCGGGATATCCGGGCGGCGCGCGTTGGCCTGCTCGAAGTCGGCGAGCGCCTTCTTGCTGTCTCCTTGTAACTGGAACTGTTCTCCCGCCAATTGCCATGCCCTTCCGCCGTTTGGCGCGGCCCGCAGGAGCTCGACGGTGCTTTGCTTGCCGATCTGAAGATACGCCTGGCCGAGCGCGTACCACGCGTCGATGTTGTCGGGAGCGAGCCGGCAGACTTGCTCAAACTGCGCTGCTGCTGCTGCGTAGCGCGATTGCGCGACATAGGCGTAACCGAGCCAGGTGCGCGCGATCAGGTCGGACGAGCGCATGCGTACCGCGGTTTCGAGCTCGGGGACCGCCTTATCGGGCTGCGCGAGCTGATACCAGGCGAGGCCGCTGAAGAGATGCGGGGCGAGCAGATCCGGGTTCAGCGCGATGGCTTTCCGGAAGACCGCGACGGCACGCTCCCACTGGTGGCCGAAGTACAAGGCAACACCCAGATTGCTTTCGATCTCCGGATTGCGCGGAAGCTGGCGCGCGAGGTATTCGTATTCGCTCGCAGCTTGGGAGAAATCGCCTCGCTGTTCTGCGTCATGCGCGGCCTGTGCGTGAGCGGCCATATCGCCGGTGGTGGTGGTTTGCGCGGCCAGGGGCAGGGCCATGCCCGCTGCAAGCATACATTTGGCAGCGAGCATGGCCATGGGAGTTAGAACTCCAGCCTCATCCCGAATTGGATGATTCTGGGAGCGTTCTGCTGGGCCGCCATGATGCCGAAGACGGTGTTTGAATTCGCCAGCGAAGCAGCACTGAGATCGGGAGGCGCCGCGTTGATGATGAAGGTTTGCGCATTTCCGCCCGCGGAGAAGATGGTGCGGTTGAGTGCGTTGAAGAAATTGGCCTGGAACTGCAGGTCCAGGTTTTCGTGGAGCGTTGTCCGCTTGGAGACGGACAGATCCTCATTCAGATAGGCGGGCATGCGCAGCGCGGAGATGAGGTTGGGCGCATTGCCAAACTCACCTGGAGCGGGCAGAGAAAATGCCGCCGGGTTGATGTAGAACTGGCAGGCATTGCGACCCGCCGTAGCTTGCACCGGCCCGGAGCAGCTACGCTGATAGGCGGGGTTTTTGAAGGGCTGACCGGGAACGATGTTGGGACGGAAGCTGTAGCCGTCGCCCGCCGCGAAGAATGGATTGGAAGCGCCGAGTGCATCGTACTCGATGTGAATCGGGCGGCCGCTCTGATATTGCTGAATGCCCGAGACCGACCAGCCTCCGACCACGGTGTTGACCGGGCCGCCGTGATTCAGGAAGCGCTTGCCGTGGCCGAAGGGAAGCTCGTAGGTATAGCTGAGAGAGACGACGTGGGGAATGTCCGAGCTGGTGACGGCGCGCTCGCCTTGCGGATTGTAGTAGTCCTGCGAGAAGGAGCCTGCGTAGATGGCGTTCTCGGCTCCGGCGGTTGGGCCATCGTTGGAGTCCACATTCCCGATGGTCTTGGAAAAGGTGTAGGAAAGCAAGAAGGTGAGGCCCTGGGTGAAGCGTTTCTGCAGACTGGTCTGGAGGCCGTTATAGGAGACGCTGGCGATGGGGTTCAGCGGATTGTCCACATCACCGTACTGTGGATAAGGGCGCAGAGCCTGGCCGGCGGTCGCTCCGGTGCCGAAGGTGGAGACGAAGCCCGGCCATGGATCCTGGATACCCGCGGCGGCAACGCGGGGGTCGGTGATAGGCAGCGCGAGGAATGCGTTGAGCGGCAGACCGGCAGCGGCGGCAGCAGCGCTGTACTTCTGCGTCGCCGCGGTGGCATTGATCTGGTTCGGCTTCGACCAGACGCCGAGATGGTAGGTATGCATACCGACATAGCCGAGGGTGGCGATCATGCTGGAAGAGACCTGCTGCTGAATCTGGGTGCTCCAGTAGAGCTGTGTGGGCGGCGTGCCGGCCTTGGGATAGATCAGCGGTGGATTGTCGTTGCCGACGAGCAGACCCGGATCGAGCGTGGCGCCGCTGACAGACGATGGCGGGAACTGGTTATCCCAGTAGTAGGCGGGAGAGCCAACATAGTCCGAGGGGCGATTCACGGTGGCGAGTCCGGCGAAGCCGAGCGCGTACTCACCGCTGCCGATATCGTTCTCCAAGTTGTCATTGCCCAGCGGGCGGGTGATAGCGAAGCCGCCGCGGAAGGCGGTTTTGTGATCGGGACCGGGCGAATAGGCGAAGCCGATCCGCGGCTGGACGCCTTTCCAGTCGATGTCGCCGATGCGCGTCTGGCCATTTCTTCCGGCGCCGTTGCCATAGAAGGTGAAGGCGCCGGGAAGGCCGCCCGCGGCCGGATTGGGCAGAGTCGGCACCATGGTGGAGACGTTGCCGCGAGCTTCGGTGCGCGGCACCTGGATGTCATAGCGCAGGCCGAGGTTGAGCGTGAGGTTCGGGCTCACCCGCCAATCATCCTGCGCATAGGCGCCAATCTCCCACCAGCGATATCCCTGCGAGACGGGATAGTCGAAGCGGGAGAAATCCATGCCGCCGAAGAGGAAGCTGGCGGCGGCGTTGCCGGTGCCGACGGGAATGGAAACTGCTTTGCCGCCGGCGAAGCCGGTGCCGTTCAGCGCTGTCTCCGCCGATTCGAAGGTGAAGGCGCCGGTAGGAATGCCGGTCTCGTTGCGCTGCAGGCGGCGCAGCTCGCCGCCAACGGTCAGCGTGTGACGTCCGCGAATCATGGTCACGTTGTCATTGACGATGTAGCGGTTTTCGGCGTCGGAGGATGCAGCGGTGCTGCCGATGCTGTTCTGCACCGTGCCGATGCCAATTTGTGGATAGGGGCTATCGGGGGCGAGCGGCGGCAATCCGGTGATGCCTAGCGCGGCCAGCCCGGGGCCGGGCTCTTGTGGTCCGCTGGAGCCGGTATCGCGAAGGAATCCGATATTGAGGTTGTTCAGCAGCGTGGGCGAGTGGGTGTAGTTCCAGGTGAGACGAATCTGGGTGGTGGGCGCGGTGGTCAGATTCGAGTCGAGCAGATTCAAGCCGCCGTTGTTGGAGTTGGAATAGCCGCCGACGAATACGCTGCCGGAGAGAGAGTGTTGCTCGGAGATGTGCTCATCAATTTTGACGACCAGACGGTGCTCGTCGATCTTCGAGCTCTGCTGACGGACGAAGTTGTCGAAGATGGCGTTGTTGTTTGCCGTGGGAAAGCTCTGCAGTACTTTCTGCGAGACGGCGCTCAGTCCCGCGGTTCCCGACGGAATGACGTTGCCGGGAAACGGATCGCGAATTTGATAGGGGTTGCCGTCCGGGCCGATGACGGTGTGGACGGAGAGCGGGTTATAGACCTCGCCGGTATAGATGGGGCGTCCCGCGGGATCGACGATGGGCGTGCCGGAGGAGTCTGTCAGTTGCGGACCCAATGCCTGGGCGAAGTTGCCCGAGCGATATGCATTCGGGAATGTGGTCAGGGTAGCGTTGTTCGCGCTGGGGCGATATTTGAAGCCGGTGTAGTCGACAAAAAAGAAGGTCTTGTCGCGACCGTTGTAGAGCTTGGGGATGAAGACCGGGCCGCCGAAGGTGCCGCCAAATTCGTTCTGCTTGAGCGGCGCTTTCTTCAATCCGAGCCGGTCGGTGACGTAGCCGGCCGCGTCCAGAGCATCGTTCTGCAGGAAATCAAATGCGCTTCCGTGATAGGAATTTGTGCCGGAGTTGAAGGCGAAGGAGACGATGCCGCTGGAGAGTCCATACTGCGCGGTCTGATTGTTATTGATCAGCTTGAACTGGCCGATGGCGTCGATGGGCGGATGGTTATTGCTGATGTTGCCCGAGAGGTTTGTGTTCACGATGGGGATGCCGTCGATGTAGACCTCGTCGGCATAGCTGACGGAGCCGCTGATGTGCAGGCGGTAGTCCTGTGTTGCAGGAGAATTTGTTCCGGGGCCAGGTGTAGAGGCATTCACACCGGGGGTGAGCAGCACGAAGTTCAGCGGGTTGCGCATGTCCCCACTCAGCGTGACGGGAAGGTCCTTGATCTCCTGCGGCGTGATCGTCGTGCCGATGTCGGAGGTCTGGGTCTCAATCGCGGCGGAAGCGGCGGAGACGGTGACGGTCTGCTGCACCTCGCCCGGCTTCAGGGTGACGGTGAGTGCGACGGTGCTGCCGACACCCACTTGGATATGCTGCTGCACCGATGTACCGAAGCCCGACGCTTGGGCGGTCACAGAGTAGAGGCCGGGCGCGAGATTCAGGAAGCTGAACTGGCCGGAAGGGCCGGATTCAGCGGTTGCGGAGATGCCGGTGGCTTCGCTCCTCAGCGTGATCTTGGCTCCGGGAATGCTGGCGCTCTTGGGGTCTTCGGCGACTCCCTTGATGCCGCCGCGATCCGCCTGGGCGTGCAGGAAAGCGGGCGAAAGCAGAGTAGTGATCACGATTGCGAAGAGCAGGCACAGCAGGCACTTGATCGATCTCATGGTCGGCGCTCCCTCAAAAGTCTTCCGTGTATGGCCGATATTTAAACCTTTAACTTCGACCGGCGTTGAGTGGAACATGGCGAGATAAAGGCTGTCAACAGCTTTTCGGGCTCAGTTGATCGAATGAAAAGCCCTGCGGATTGGCTGTGGTGTGGAGCGCATTTTTGAAGCGGCGAGGCTTTGCCGGCCATGGCCAGGCTCATGCCGGGCTGCTCGGTCAGGCCGCAAGCGTTCTGCCGACATCGTCGCATCGAGGCATTTGAGGTTGGCCGATCTCGAAGGACGGATCGCGGCGGCAAGGCTCGCGTGACGGCGATATCCGTCCTGAATGGGCAGCTATTTAAAGGTTTTTGCCAGCGGCCGATGCATAGCGGCGACGGCTGCATGACTTTCCCTCAGAGATTCAGCTCCCGCTTCGCCTCGGCAAACTTCTCGATCGCAAATTCGATCTCTTTGCGAGTATGTGCGGCGGAGATCTGCGTGCGGATGCGGGCTTTGCCTTGGGGAACGACGGGATAGGAAAACGCGACGACGTAGATTCCCTTCCCCAGCAAAAGCTCCGCCATGCGGGAGGCCACCACCGCATCGCCGAACATCACCGGGACGATCGGATGCTCGCCGGGCAGCACGTGGAAGCCGGCCTTGGTCATCTGCTCGCGGAAGTAGCGGGTGTTCTGCTGCAACTGTTCCCGGAGCGCGGAAGATTGCCCGACCAGATCGAGCACTTTCAGCGATGCTGCAACGATCGGCGGCGCGACCGAATTCGAGAAGAGATAGGGACGCGAGCGCTGGCGAAGCAGGTCGATGATCTCTTTGCGGCCGCTGGTGTAGCCGCCGCTCGCGCCGCCGAGCGCCTTGCCGAGCGTCCCGGTAAGAATGTCGATCCTGCCTTCGACGCCGCAGGCCTCCGGCGTGCCGCGTCCATGCTCGCCGATGAAGCCGACGGCGTGCGAGTCATCGACCATGACCAGCGCATCGTACTTCTCCGCCAGATCGCAAATCCTGTCGAGCCGCGCGAGATAGCCATCCATGGAAAAGATGCCGTCGGTCGCGATCAGCCGGTGCCGCGCGCTGCCTGCTTCCTTCAGCTTTTCTTCGAGGTCCTGCATATCGCCGTTGCGATAGCGGAAGCGCGCAGCCTTCGACAGCCGGACTCCATCGATGATGCTGGCGTGATTCAGCTCGTCGGAGATGATGGCGTCTTCGGCCTCCATCAATGTCTCGAAGAGGCCGCCATTGGCGTCGAAGCAGGAGCTGTACAGGATGGTGTCGTCCATGCCGAGAAAACGGCTCAGGCGATCTTCGAGCTGCTTGTGAATCGACTGCGTGCCGCAGATGAAACGCACGCTGGCCAGACCGTATCCCCACTCGCGGAGCGCCTGCTCGGCGGCTTCGACGACGGCGGGATGATTCGCCAGGCCGAGATAGTTGTTCGCGCACAGATTGAGGACCACGCCGTCTGCAACCGCAATTTCGGGCTGCTGGGGACCGGCAAGGACGCGCTCGCGCTTGTAGAGGCCGGCCTTCTCGATCCCGGCCAGCTTCTCCTGAAGATGTTGCTGCATGGTTCCGTACATTGCGCTGCTTGCTCCCCAGGCTGGAATTCTCCCGCACTCGTGCGTGCGTCCATCTTACCGGCTGATGCGTATGATGAAAGGGTGGGTGCTGCGGAACGCATGCCGCCGGGGCGTGGCCGGTTGGCCGGTGAAATCAGGTAGAAGGCAATGGTGAACCTGCTGGCAGCGATCGGTCTCGGCTTTGTTCTCGGCATGCGCCACGCCACGGACCCGGATCACGTCATTGCGGTTTCGACCATCGTCAGCCGCCAGCGGAGCGTGCGGCAGGCGGGCGTGATCGGCGCACTGTGGGGCGTCGGCCACACGATCACCATCTTCTGTGTCGGTGCGGCCATCATCCTGTTCAACATTGTCATTCCGCCGCGCATCGGCCTCACCATGGAGCTGGCTGTCGGGCTGATGCTGATCCTGCTCGGCATCCTGAACCTGACCGGCGTGACCCAACGCATCACGCACCGCTACACGCCTGGCCACAGCCATGGCACGGGACATCACAGCGTGGTGCATTCGCATCGTCATGAACACGATGGCATCGTTCACGAGCATATTCACGGGCACAGCCCGGAGGTTCACATGCACGTAGACCCTGCGGACGCGGTCGAGCCAGACCAGAAGCCGCGCGGCGTCTTTCAGCGGGCGCTCGAAAAGCTGGGACTCTACCAGTTTCTGCGGCCGCTGGCGGTGGGGCTGGTGCATGGCCTTGCCGGTTCGGCGGCGGTTGCCCTGCTGGTGCTGGCGGAGATTCGTGAGCCGCGCTGGGCTATCGCCTATCTGCTGATCTTCGGCGTGGGCACGATTGCCGGAATGATGCTCATCACCATGATGATCGGCGCGCCCTTCGCTTACACGCGCCGGCGCTTTGCTCCGTTCAACCAGGGCCTGGGGATTGCATCCGGATTGCTCAGCCTCGGCTTCGGGCTTTTTATCACCTTCCAGATCGCTATTACCGACGGCCTCTTTGCCGCGCATCCTCACTGGACGCCACACTAGAGCAACGACCGCGCCGACATGGAACGATAGATACAGCAGGTCCCTTCGGCAAGCTCAGGGCAGGCTCCTCGCGCCACCTTCGGTTACGTTCAGCATGACAAATGTATGCCACGCTGGACCGTCGCGCTTTTGTATACACCTACGGTGAAAATGCTCTAGTCTGATAGCTATCTCATCGTTGCTATGCCAGCCAGGAAAGCATTGAAATTGGTCCGAGGAGACGCGGAGGAGAAGAACTCCTATGCGACGCCTGCGCTCGAAAAGGGCCTGGATGTGCTCGAGCTGCTCGCGCATCAGCCGGGCGGCTTGACCAAGAGCGAGATCTCGCGCGAGCTGAAGCGAACCGTCTCGGAGATCTTTCGCATGCTTCTGTGCCTGGAGCGCCGCGGCTATATCGCGCAGGTGGATGGCGAGCGTTACTCGCTCACGCTGAAGCTCTTCAAGCTGGTGCAGGAGCATCCGCCGACCGAGCGGCTCATCACCGAAGCGCTTCCGGTGATGCATCAGCTTGCGCACGAGACACAGCAGTCGTGCCATATGGGCATTATCGACGGTGCCCAGGTCACGATTCTGGCGCAGGTGAATGCGCCCATCAGCATCGGCTTCTACGTCAAGCTCGGCTCGTCGGTCGAGCTGATGGAAGCCAGTACGGGCTATGTGATCCTAGCGCACCAGGATGAGGAGCATCGCGCACGAACGCTGGCGGAGTGGAAACGGCTTACGGGAGAGGAGATTCCGGCCGATCTGCATGCGCATCTCGCGCGGGTGAAGCGCCAGGGGTTCGAGTCGCGGCCGAGTTACAAGGTCCGCGGCGTGACCAACATCAGTTATCCGATCTTCGACGAGCGGGGATCGGCCATCGGTGCGTTGACCGTGCCGTACATCCAACTTATCGACGCGGTAGCCGACGCGGCGCAGGTGAGCGCTGCTCTGAAGAAGGCGGCGCGAGAGATCACTTCGGCGATTGGCGGAAGAAGCCCGGCCAAAGGGCACACGCAGGCGCCGGAAAAATAGATTCGAGAGAAACAAAAATCCGCGGAGACAGAGCAGGATGCCCAATCTCCGCGGAGGGAGAGTAATACTGCAGGGTTAGAAGGCGTACTTCAGCGAAAGCTGGAAGAAGCGCGCATCCGGCGTGTTGTTCTGGAAGGTCTTTGGCCCGGTGATATTGCCGCCATTGTTGTTGTCGTTGCTCGTGGATGGGTTCGCCAGCGTCGGGTGATTCAGCACGTTGAAACCATCCGCGCGGAACTGCAGATTCTGCTCACGCCAGATGGGGAAGGTCTTGAACAGCGACATGTTGATCTGATAGTAGCCGGGACCATAGACGTTGTTCGACCGTCCTCCGAGGAGGGCGATCGCGGTGGCTTGATCCGCAACTCCGGCAGGGTAGCGGACAACTGTGCCATCCGAATTCACCGACCCAACTGGATTGCCCGGACCTGCGATCAACTCTCCGGAGAGCGGGTTGGCAAAGGCACACGGATTGTAATAGTTCAATTTGGTTCTGGTCTTGGCTGCACAGGTGATGCCCGGATTGGATGGATCGGGCGAACCGCCGGCGCCAAATGGGTCGCGCACCGGGATGGCTCGCGTGCTGCTGCCGTTTGCTGCCGTGCTGTTGTTGGGCGAAACCGTAAACGGCGTTCCGCTCTGCGCGGCGAAGGTCAGACTGGACGACCATCCTCCGATGGCCTCATCCGCCAGGCGTGAGTGATTCAGGAACGCTTTACCTTTGCCAAACGGCAGCTCGTAATTGCCATTGAGGGTGAAGCGGTTACGAATATCGTAGACCGAGTTGGTGAACTCGTCGATGAATGGGATCAGCGCCAGATTGCGATCGCTGATCGCGGTGAAGTTGCCTGCCGCATCACTCGCATCGTCCAGTGCATGCGCCCAGGTGTAGGTTGTCAGAAACGACAAGCCATGCGAGTAGCGCTTTTCGATCTTTGCCTGCAGCGAGTTATAGGTGCTGACACCGGCGTAGTGAATCTGACCGATGCCGCCGAGATCCGGGAACGGATTGAAGGACTGGGTGTTCGTGCCCGGCCGGAAGAGGCCGGGGGCTGTGTTCGGAGCACCGTAGAGGGAAAGGTGACGTGACACGTTGCCGACGTAGCTGAGCGTCGCAGCCAGGTTAGTAGAAAGTGCCTGTTGCAGCGACATGCTGTAGTTCATGGTGTAGGGCGTCTTGATATTGACGTCGGTTGCGTGGACACCCGGGAGCGATACAAAGTTCTGGAATCCACCGGTGATCTGTGGCGCCAGGCCGGTCTCAAGTGTGATGCCGTTGCTGCCGGCCAGGGACGGGCAGTTCCCCACAGCGCATGTGGGAGCAAAGAAGTTCGCCGAGTTCGAGAACGGGAAGTTGGCTCCGATGTTGGTGTTGCCTTCGGCCATCAGTCCGCCGTAGAAGATGCCGAAGCCGCCGCGCACCACCGTGTTCGGATGTGTCTGATAGGCAAATCCGATGCGCGGCCCGAAGTTGGTATTCTGCGCATTGGCGAGCTTCTCATTGTCCGAGTACTGCACGCTGACATTATCCTTGGCCAGGGTGTTGAGGAAGGTTGCGCCAAGGTCGACGTTCTTCGCCTTGGTGGGAAGCTGGTAGATACCCGACCCGGTGCTGATGCCGAGCGGACCGGTGACGATGAAGTTTGCCTGCAGCCCACCTACCTCCTTATAGGGCTGGTAGTTGTCGTAGCGAAGGCCCAGGTTCAGAGTCAACTTCGGAGTCACCTTCCAGTCATCCTGCACGTAGGCGGAGTCATACCACTGCGCATCGAGGATGTTCGGCGCATTCGCGATCGAAGCAGAGTTTTGCTGATCTGCAAGAAAGTCAGCGACGTCATACCCCGTATTGCTGTTTCCAGGTATCCCGGTATACACACCCTGCCCGTGATTGGAGCCGCCGCTTTGGGGACCGAAGTAATACAGACCCAGGGATGTCGGCGCATAGAGATAGGAGAAGCGGACCGCCTGGAAGGACACGCCAAACTTCAGCGAGTGGTTGCCGAGAATCTTGGTGACGTTGTCCAGGATCTGGTAGACGTTCTGAGATTCATTGTTGGTGCCGACCGAGCCCCATGACTCAACACCACCTTGCGGGAAGTATCCGTGCGGCAGGCCATATTGCCCGGGACCGAGAGCCGGCACTCCGCCCAACCCCAGCGACGAAGCGACCGTCGGATTATCCGCGTTTGGTTGTTTGAATGCGGAATGATTCCAGTTGTACCCGAAGCGGAACTCGTTGGTCAGTGTGGGGCCGAAGATATGCGTCTCACTGAGCATGAAGTTCTGGGAGAAGATGAAGTCGCTCTCGCCGCCATAGCCGCTGCCATCGAGGATTGGGCCGAGCGGAAGCGCATTCAGAATGAGTTCGTGCAGGTAGCTGTAACGCGCATAGGTCTGATCTTTGGCGCTGATGTTCCAATCCAGACGCTGATCCCACTGGATGGTGTCGTCATTCTTTGAGACGTTCTCCACCAGGTTGTTGAACGTCTTGCCGCCGTTGGCGTTGGGCGCGGGATACATGTTCAGGATCTTCTGCGCGACCGGATCGATTTGGCTGGGGCAGAAGGTGTTGGGCTGCCCGTTGCAGGTCAGCGGCCGATTGACGTCGGCCGAGTTCGGCTGGTAGAGCGTCACCGGACTCTGGCCGGTGAGATTGCTATTAAGCAATTCGGAGAAGTTGCCCTGCTTCATCAATGCCGTTGGCACGTCGATCACGTTCGTCTGGCCGATGGAGATGCGGTTCGCCTCAATATCTCCGAAGTAGAAGAGCTTGTTCTTCCAGATGGGGAAGCCGAGGGTCGCTCCGAACTGGTTCTGGTGATATGGCGGATTGACCAGCGCATTCCAGTTGGTGGCATCCAGATTCGTGTTGCGGAAATACTCCCATAGATCGCCGTGAATCTGGTTGGTGCCGGACTTGATGCTGGCATTCAGCACCGCGCCGGCGGAGTGGCCGAATTCGGCGCTGAAGTTGCTGGTCTGCAGACTGAACTCGGCCAGCGCATCTGGTGGAGGGCGGATCACAAAGCTCGATCCATTCAGGAAGTCGACCAGATTGGTGTTGTTATCGACGCCGTCGAGGATGAAGTTGTTCTGCTCGGCGCGCTGGCCATTGGCGACAAAGTCCCCGGTGCCGCTGCCGCGCGTGTTCCCGAACGGCGGCGCGACCCCCGCGGTCAACTGCGCAATATAGACCCAGTTTCTGCCGTTCAGCGGTGTGTCGTTGATGGTCTTGGTGTCGATCACCTGTCCCACGGCGCTCGATTGGGTCTGCAGCAGCGCCACCGCGCTGGTCACCGTCACCGTCTGCGATACCTGGCCCAGGCTGAGAGCGAGATTGACTTGCAGCCGCTGCTGCGCGTCCACGTGCACGTTCTGCCGGGAAGTGGTCTGAAATCCCTTGGCCGTCGCGCTGACGGTATAGTTGCCGATCTTGATCGGCGAGAAGGTATAGTTTCCGCTGCTGTTGGACTTGCTCTGCAGGGTCAATCCGGTGTCGGTGGCGGTCAACGTCACCTGCGCACCGGGAACAATCGCGCCCGTGTTGTCGGTCACGGTTCCGGTGATCGCGCCCTGATCTACCTGGGCCGATGCTGTGCCGGCTACGAGCAGGAGACACAGACACACCAGCCAGAATGCACTTCGTTGCGCTTTTTTAAGAATCTCTAGCATCTGTTGGCCTTCCATCAAATATTGATTTGCGCAGAGAGCACTGATTTGCCCGCAGTACATCTGCTTCGTACGAATCTCTGATTTGAGCGCTTATCCAAGCGAAATCGATCAAGCCTGACTGCGGGGGCAGTTCAGGATGCACAAGCCATAAAACTTTACTTATGAATTTTGACTTTCATATATCAAACGATGCCAAAACTACGCCTCGTATGTAAGCGTTGTCAATCGCCTTCCTAGACAAGCGTGTATCTTTCCAGAAGCGCTTCCGTGGGATGAGCTTCTGGACGCCTTCCGTCGCGGGCCTAAGTGCCGCCGCACGCGATAGTTACCAGCGAATGCGTCCCCGCGCCGGAAAGGCGGGGCCCCTCTTTTGCTGAGTGCTTAGATTCTCGCCGCCCTAGGGTGGTTTTCTTCCCTGCATCGTGCAACGCAAGTTATGTGCGTGATACTGCAAGGCGCCGTCCCGAGGTGAGGCCGAGTTATGCGCGGCTGTTGGCCTGCAGTTCTTTCAAGTCGCTCGAAGAGCCAGGCTCTGCCGGAGTGCGATACCGGCCGCCAGCCAATTCCGCCGGAAAAACAAAGTGCGATCGCAGATGCGGGATGTATTCCAGAAAGAGCGCTTCGTTTCCAACCGCGATGTGCAGGAAGAGCAGCAGGTGCTGGTGAATCTGCCCCATATCTCCCACGTGCGGCACGATGGGCAGGCCGAATTTCTTCGCCAGCAGACTTACTGCGAGAAATTCACTTACTCCAGCAAGGCGCGTGCAGTCCGCCTGCACATAGTGCACAGCGTGCGCCAAGAAGAAATTCTTGAAGACCACGCGATTGGGAATGTGCTCGCCGCAGGCAATCTTTACCGGAGCAATCTCCTGCGCCAGCGCCGCGTGTGCCGCCGTGTCATCGGGATGCGTGGGCTCTTCGATCCACAGCGGCTTCAGCTTCGACAACTCGCCCGACATCTCGCGCGCGACCGGCAAGGTCCACTGCTGGTTCGCATCGAACATGATGGTGCCGCGCTCGCCGGCGCACTCGCGCAGCATCGCCGCGCGGCGCAGATCGCGCGCGCGATCCGACGAGCCCACTTTCAGCTTGAATGCACTGAACCCCTTGTCGATCGCCTGCTTCGTCAGCTCGCGAACCTTGCTGTCGTCGTAGGCCATCCAGCCGACGGAGGTGTCGTATCCGGGATAGCCCTGCTCAAGAATGCCGGAGCGCTCTGCTCGCGCCGGCAGCTCGCGGCGCAGCAATGCGACGGCCGCGCGCTCATCGAGCAACTCGTCGAGATAGCTCAGGTCCAGCAGCGCGACAAGCTGCTCCGGCTCCAGATCCAGCAGCAGTCGCCATAGCGGCACGCCGCGGCTCTTCGCCCAGAGATCGAAGCACGCATTGGTGATCGAGGCCAGCGCCAGGTGCACGACGCCTTTGTGCGGACCCAGCCAGCGTAGCATCGGATCATTCGCCAGCTCACGCGCCGTGCGCCCGAAGTTCGCCATCAGCTCGTCGATCGGCTTGCCTTTGAGTGGCCGCGCCAGCATCTCGATGGCTTCGCACACCAGCCTGTTCCCTTCCCCAAGCGTCAGTGCGAACCCGGTTCCGCAAATCGTACCCGCGGCAGCGACGAGTTGCGTCACCGCCAGGCAATACTCCGGCTCGGTGTGCACGGCATCGCTGCCCGCGCCCGGCGGCAGCGGATAGCGCACATCGGAAATCGTTATCTGCTCGATGAAACAAGAAGCCATGCATCTCCCTGCTGAATCGTCTCTGTCGCCGCTGATTTCAAAACGCCGGCAGGAATCATTCCGGCGCGCGTCTGCTCTTCCGTTTCGAACGCTCGGGCGTCTTCTCCCAGTTGCTGTACGCCGTCTCGGCAAAGCGTGCCATTGCCCGGCGAATGTACTGCTCTGCGATTTCACCTTCTCCCTCGCGCACCAGATCGACGACGCGTTGATGCGCCTCCAGGTCGCGATCCCACGCCGAGGTGTCCTGCTTGCTGGCGATGATGCGGATGCGGGCGAATGCGAAAAATGGCAGCAGGACACGGCTCGCATGCTCGACCAGATGAGGATTGCCCGAGATACTGCATAGCTCCAGATGAAACTCCCGATCGGCATCCACCAGATCGGCGGTGCGGTTTTTCTTCGATGCGCGGCGCATCGCATCTACCGCTTCTTGCAGCTTCGCGACATCCGCATGTTGCATCGCCGCCAGCCGCGCCGCCAATCCCTCCACCGCGCCGCGAAGCTCATACAACTGCAATACGTCCTGCTCGGTCAGGCGCACCACGCGCGCGCTTCGTCCGGAGATCTTGGTGACGAAGCCCTCCTGAGCGAGCAGATTGATCGCTTCGCGGATGGAGCCCTGGGCCACGCCCAGTTTTCTGCCCCACGTGCCCTCGATGATGCGCACGCCGGGTTGCAGCGCGCCACTACTGATCTGGTCGCGGATGCGATCTGCGAGTGTCGACTTCACCAGTGAGCCGGACGCTGTGTGGAGCTTCTTCTTTCTGGGCATGGGTGCTTATCCTGGCGTCTGCGAGAGAGTACAGCCAGGAATCCCCGCGGGTCAATGCCGGATGAGCGCTTAAATTGCTCCAACCGGAATTTGTGCCATCATTGCATGCATGCGGCGCTATGGAAGGATCATTCGTTTGCGGCCGGAGGCGGAAGCGGCCTACCGGGAATATCACCAGGCTGTCTGGCCGGATGTTCTGGACACCATCACCCAATGCAACATCCGCAACTACTCCATCTTTCTTCGCGATGGCTGCCTCTTCGCGTACTTCGAATACATCGGCCAGGACTACGCGGCGGACATGCGCAAGATGGCCGCAGACCCGGCAACACAGCGGTGGTGGGCCATCATGGAGCCCATGCAGGAGCCGCTCGCCAACCGCCCCGAAGGTGAATGGTGGGCACCGATGGAAGAAGTCTTTCATCACGATTGAGCGATGGCTGGCCGCGAAAGATGACGCGGCGTCAGGCGCTTCAGCGGCGCAGGGGGACGTCCGCGAGGGCACAGCCGCTTCGGGCAAAATGCCGCTACTTTAGCGTTGTCTCTTGACAGCGCTTACATTTAGCTCCTATCGTTCTCTCGATATGAGCGCTCAACTGAACCGCCGTTCCTTTCTGCGCTCAAGCCTCGCTGCTGCCTCGTTTCCTCTCGCTACCCGCGTCGCCATCAGCAAACGACGAACGAAGCATCCATCCCATTGCCGCCGCAGGCGCCTGGCCCGAATGTGAGCGTCATCGCGCTCAGAACGCTGTAACGGTTCTCTCGACCACCAAAAAATCACGAGAGAACCCGTAATGGAGACTCCGCAATGAAGCACCTTCTCTCCTGCTCTGCCTTGATTGCCGGCCTATTTGTCATAGAACTGCTTCCCACGGCCCACGCGCAGCCGGCTCCGGTCACGCTCACCTCGCCGGACCAACAGTTGGTGGTGCACTTTGATACCAAAGCTTCCGCAAGCGGCCCCGGCGGCCAACTGGTGTATGCGGCCACCTTCCACGGCAAGCCCATCCTCGACAACTCCGCTCTCGCGCTCTCGCTCGGCGACCAGCCGCCACTTGGCGCAGACGTTCGCATCGTCGACAGCAAAGCCGGCAGCGGCGTCGACTACTACACGCTGAGCAACCAGAAGGTCAGCAAGGTGCATGACGCCTACAACAGCCTTGTCGTGCACGTGGAAGAAAGCGCGGCGCCGCATCGCACCATGTCCATCGAAGCGCGCGCCTACAACGGCGGCATCGCCTTCCGCTATCTGCTTCCCCAGCAGGACGCGATTCCGCAGCTGCAGCTTCGCAAGGAAGGCACCGAGTTTCGCCTGAGCACCGACGCTACCGACTGGCTGCTCGCGCTGCCAAACTACCGCAGCAGTTACGAAAGCGAATACGTGCAACTGCCGACCTCCGCCCTCAGCAATCAGGGCGGCGTCTCCAGCCACTTTCTCATCGGGCTGCCGCTGCTGATTCACGAACCCGGCATCGCGTGGATGGACATCGTCGAAGCTGATCTCGAAGGCAGCACCACGATGTATGTCACCAATCCCTCGGGCAACTGGGCGGGCCACTGGTTCTCCGCACTGCTCTCGCCGCGCCACGATCATCCCGACATCGCCGTCGAAGGCGCGCTTCCCTGGCACTCCGCATGGCGCGTGCTCGAAGTTGCCGACGACCCCGGCCGCCTCATCGAATCGACACTGCAATACGACCTGAGCCCGCCCAGCCGCGTCGCGGACACAAGCTGGATTCATCCCGGCAAGTCCTCGTGGAACTGGTGGGTCAACGATGTCGACAGGAACGGCACGCCCTCCTTCACTACCGAGAATATGAAGTACTACGTCGACTTCGCTGCGCAGTCGGGCTTTCCCTACATGATGCTCGATGCGGGCTGGTCGGCCGGCCGCGACATCACGCGCCTCAATGGCAAGATCGATGTGCCCGAGCTTGCCCGCTACGCCGCAACGAAGAACGTCAAAATCTGGATCTGGTGCTATTCCGAATCGGTTGCCGAACAGATGCAGGAAGCCTTTCCGCTCTTCGAAAAGTGGGGCGTCGCCGGCGTGAAGATCGACTTCGTCAATCGCGATGACCAGCAGGGAATCCAGTGGTACTACGATGTCGCGAAGCTCGCCGCTGAGCATCACCTCATGGTCGATTTCCACGGCACGCGCACGCCCTGGGGGCTGGAGCGCACCTATCCCAACGTGCTTAGCTTCGAAGGCGTGCTCGGCATGGAGAACAACAAGGTGGGCCGCCGCGACAGCCCGGTGGATCGCACTGTTTTCTCCTTTACCCGTCTGCTCGCCGGGCCCATGGACTATACGCCGGGCGGCTTCAACAACGCGACCGAAGACGGCTTCGTCGCGCAGAACACCAGCCCCATGGTGATGGGCACGCGCGCACAACAGCTCGCACTCTACGTCATCTTTCAGACGCCCTTCCAGATGGTCTCGGATAGCCCGCAATCCTACGCCGGGCAGCCTGCCTTCCAATTCATCAAGGATGTACCCGTATCGTGGGATGAGACCCATGTGCTGAACGGCCGCCCCGGTGAGTTCGTCACCATAGCGCGCAGTCACGGTGACGAATGGTATCTCGGCAGCATCACGAACTGGACGCCGCGCACGCTCGATGTGCCGCTCAGCTTTCTCGGCCGTGGCGCCTATACCGCTGAAATCTACGCCGATGGCAGCGACGCTGCCACGCAGCCAAAACACGTCGATATCCGCCGCCAGGAGGTGAAGGCTTCGCAATCGCTCACGCTGCATCTGGCGCCCGGAGGCGGCTGCGCCATCCGCTTCATCCCGCGCAAAGCGCACTGATGCGACAACGGAGACTCCGGCATTGGAAAAGAAGATAGGCAAGACCAGCAGACGCAGATTTCTTCAGGGCGGCGTGGCCCTGGCTGCGCTGCCGCATCTCTCGCCTGCTCTGCTTGCACAAACGGCGGCTGCACGCGACGAGCTCTGGTACGACAAGCCGGGTGCACGGTGGCTGGAAGCGCTGCCCATCGGCAACGGCTTTCTCGGCGGCATGATCTATGGCGGCGTCGACACGGAGCGCATCGCGCTCTCCGACTCTACGGCATGGTCCGGCGCGCCTGCGACCGGCGAAGTCAATCCGGGCGCATTGCCACATCTAAACCAGATGCGCGAGCTTTTCTTCTCGGGCAAGTACGAAGAGTTCCAGCAGCTCTGCAACAAGAACCTGCCCGGTCACATGAAGAACTTCGGCACCAATCTGCCACTTCCAGAGTTACAACTAACCTTCGGCAACGGCCAGATATCCGGCTATCGCCGCTCACTCAACCTCGACACTGCGATCGCCAATGTGCGATTTCGCAGCAACGATGCAGTTTTTACCCGCAAGTTCCTCGCCTCGCATCCTGAAAGGATTCTCGCGATCCGCCTCACCTGCAGCCGGCCCGGGCGTATCAGCTTCCGGCTGGGCTTCAGCAAGAGCATTCTTCCCGGCTCGGTCACAGCCGAGCGCGACACGCTTATCTTCCAGGGCCACGCCTATGAGCGTATGCACAGCAGTGGCCATGACGGCGTTGCCCTTCAGATCCACGCGCGTTTGCTTCACGACGGCGGCAGCCTCACACCTTCCCCGGATGCCATCGACGCGCGCGGCGCCGATTCTGTCACCGTTCTGGTTGCTATCGGCACGAATTTTCATAACGGAGACCCTGAAGCCATCTGCCGCCAGAGACTCGGCGGTGCGGCCGCGCTTCCGTTTGCCCGGCTGCGTCAGGCTCACATCGCCGATCATCAGTCGCTGTATCGCCGCGTCTCGCTCGATCTCGGCGAGAGCCCTGCAGCCGCGCGCAGATTGCCCACAGATGCGCGACGCAAAGCACTCGATAACGGCGCCAACGATCCCGAGCTGCTCGCGCTCTTCTTTCAGTACGGCCGCTATCTCACCATCGCCGGCTCGCGCGCCGACTCACCGCTGCCGCTCGCCCTGCAGGGCATTTGGAACGACGGACTCGCCAGCAGCATGGGCTGGACCGACGACTTCCACCTCGACATCAACACGCAACAGAACTACTGGGCCGCCGAGGTTTCGAATCTCTCCGAGTGCCAGATGCCGCTCTTCGCCCTGATCGACGGAATGCGCGCAGCCGGCCGCACTACCGCGCGCGAGATGTACGGCGCGCCGGGATGGGTCGTCCACACAGTTACAAATCCATGGAGCTACACCGCGCCCGGCGGAATCGGCTGGGGTATCTTCGTCACCGCAGGCATTTGGATCGCGCTGCAGATGTGGGATCACTACACCTTCAACGCCGATATCGAGTTCCTGCGCACGCGTGCCTACCCGGTGCTGCGCGATGCTGCGCTCTTCTTTCTCGAATACATGGTCACCGAGCCGAAGCATGGCTGGCTGGTCACCGGCCCATCCGATTCGCCGGAGAATTGGTACAAGACGCCCTCCGGCGGTCACGCAGCGGAATCGATGGGGAACACCATTGACCGCGTCTTCGTGCACGCGCTCTACACCATGTGCATCGAAGCGTCGCAGATGCTTTCCATCGACGATGGCCTCCGTCAACGTCTCGAGAACGCTCGCGCCAAGCTGCCTCCGTTTCAGATCGGCCGTCACGGCCAGTTGCAGGAGTGGCTAGAAGACTTCGAGGACGCCGAGCCCAACCATCGCCACACATCGCCTCTCGTCTCCGTCTATCCCGAGCACCAGATCTCCCCGCGCACCACGCCCGCGCTCTCGCATGCCGCGGAGGTTCTGATCGAGCGCCGCATGAATGCGCCGCACTGGGAGCAGAGCGAGTGGGGCCGCGCCAATCTGGTGGTCTATTACGCGCGCTTTCTCAAGGGTGACGACGCACACAAGTATCTCCTCGGCCTGATCGCCAAGGCCGCCGATGATAACCTGCTCACCTTTTCGAGCGGGGGCATCGCCGGCGCCAGCCAGAACATCTTCGCCGTAGATGGCAACACCGCCGGCGCCGCGGGAATCGCCGAGATGCTGCTGCAATCGCAGGCGGGCTACATCGAGCTGCTGCCCGCGCTGCCCGCAGCATGGCCGAACGGCTCCCTACGCGGTCTGTGCGCGCGCGGCGGTTTCGTTGTCGACATCGCATGGCGCGGCGGCAAGCTGGTCTCCGCGACGATTCGCAGTAAGCGCGGCGGCAGCACTCCGGTACGCTACGCTGATCGCATCACCACCCTTCACCTCCGCGCCGGTCAGAGCCTGCGGCTCGATCCAGAGAGCTTCCGCCAGGCCGGCGTGGACATCCATGAGGGCAAAGCATGAACCTCTCTTCCCATCGCAGGCAGCGCGCGTTGCTCGGCATCGCGCTTGCGTTCTTCATCATTGGTTGTCTCGCGGCCGCGGCGCAAAAGCCCGTCTCCATCCCGGAGGAGATCGAGTGGACATGGGAGGTGCGTCCGCCGCATCCTGATCCCAAGCTGCCCAATGTGCTGCTGCTCGGCGATTCGCTCTCGCGAAATTATTTCCCCGAAGTGACGAAAGACCTCGCCGGCGTCGCCAATGTCTATCTCATGGCGTCATCGATTTCGGTTGGCGATCCGCGCCTCCCGCGCGAGATTCGCGAATTCGTCGCGATGGAAAATGTGACCTTCCGCGTTGTGCACTTCAACAACGGCATGCACGGCTGGGGCTACACCGAAGCGCAGTACAAGGCCGCCTTTCCGCAGTTCCTGCGCAGCGTCCGCGCGCTCGTCGCCGGCAACAGCGATCTCGTCTGGGCCACGATCACTCCAGTCGAGCCCAAGGCCTTCAACGGCGCCACCAACGATCGGGTCGATGCCCGCAAC
The DNA here is from genome assembly GCA_036500805.1 of Acidobacteriaceae bacterium. Lineage (GTDB taxonomy): Bacteria > Acidobacteriota > Terriglobia > Terriglobales > Acidobacteriaceae > KBS-83. The sequence continues at coordinate 29,468 of DASYBK010000002.1, forward strand.
GCCATCGCGAAAAGCTTTATCGACGCCGCCCACATTCCCATCGACGATCAGCACGCGCTCATGAGCCAGCACCGCGACCTCTACCAGGACACGGTGCACTTCAACACCGCCGGGTCGAAGCTGATGGGCGACCAAGCCGCCTCCACCATCCGCACTCAGCTCAGGAAATAGACTTCCGCAACTCCATCGATCGTCTGCATCGCTATCTTCCCCGCGATGGCCTGGATTCCGATATCCGGAACCGAAGAAGCCCCGGCCGAAAGCCCGCGCATTTCCATAATGTTGAAGAACCCGGACAGTATTTCGCGTCCAATCCTGCCGACAGTGCGTGTGCCGCGTCTAAAGCAAGGTACGGATAGCGTCGGATATGGAGAGATCCGCTCTGAGAAGCCGATCCTTCCATCTGAAAAGCCGATCCGTCAGAGGACGGCCGCGACAGAACGGCTGCAACCCGGCACACTCTGTCTGCGCATTTGCTCTCGTATACACTAGGGCTAGCGACTTACGATGACGGACGGCGACAAGCGCGAGCGGAAGACCTGCGAAAGCAAATTCGCCATTGGTGTGTCGGTCCTGTTGCTTGCCGTGGCGGTCTTTGGCTGGGGGCTGCACTCCAAGCTTTCGCTCTATCACATCCGCGCCCGCGCGTCTCAGCCTGCTCCCATCGCCAAGTTGCTCTCGGAGCGGGAGCGTCCGATGGATAGCGCGCAACATTGCCATCTGAACCATGCTGAAGCGTATGCCGTTGCGCTCGCCGCCACAGTCGTTCTGATCCCGCGACCGGGGAAGGAAGTCCGCGAGATTCAGCCGCGCGGCGATGCGCCGCCTCTGCCTTCGCGCATACTCGTGTTCAAAGGGCCCTCGCTCCGCCGGCCTCCGCCGCTGCTCGTCGCCTGAGTTCGGCGCAACTCGTCTCTCTACGGCGAGCGGCGCACAATCGCTCTCTCCAACAAGCGAGCCTGGGACCAGAACGGTCTCCTGCCCGGCCTGAAGATGAGCGACAGAGAAGAAGAGCAGCTCTGCGATTGAAGCTGCCTGATCTGTCGCTGTCACGGTTGGCAGAAGACCGCTCCAGCTCCAGAGCGTGACAGGTCTACCGTGCACAAACCAGCGTCTCGCCTTTGCGGTTGTCTCCCCAGACAAGCCGTTGCCTTGTCTCTCTCTGCCGTGGTTCCTATCGTGGTTGCCATCTCCGGATGCAAGCGCCAGGCTTCCGCGGATGCGGCCACGCAGCCGATCGCGGCGGCCGTCAGCGTCGTCCAGCGCGGCAACATCTCGCACATGCTCTCGCTCGCCGGGCAGTTCCAGCCCTACCAGGTGATCGACGTGCACGCGAAGGTCTCTGGCTACGTGCGGCATATCTATGTCGATATCGGCGATCGTGTCCACGCCGGGCAGACGCTGGCCGTGCTCGAAGTCCCTGAGCTGAACGCGCAGTATCGCGGCAGTCAGTCCGAGCAGCAGCGCAGCATGGAGCAGATCAGCATCGCGAAGCACGAGATCAGCCGCGCCGAAGCCAGCCATATCGCGCTCCAGGCCAACTACGATCGCCTTTCGCAAGCCTCCAAGGCGCAACCCGGCCTGATCGCGGAGCAGGAGCTCGACGATGCGCGCGCAAAAGCCGATGCATCCCAGGCGCAGGTCGATACAGCGCGTTCCACGCTCTCCGCGGCCGAACAGCAGTCCGACGTCGCCAAAGCCGACATGGAGCGCTACGGCGCACTGCAGGCCTACACCACGATCACCGCTCCGCTCTCGGGCGTCGTCATCTGGCGTTACGCGGACACCGGCGCACTCATCCAGGCCGGCACATCGTCGGACAGCCAGAGTCTCCCGCTGGTCAAGCTCTCGCAAAGCGATCTGCTCCGTCTCCGCCTGCCGGTGCCGGAGGATGCCGTCGGCTACATCCACAACGGCGACACCGTCCAGATCCGCGTCGATGCGCTACACCGCTCCTTCACCGGCAAGATCGTCCGCTTCACCCGCAACGTCTCGCTCGACACGCGCACCATGGAGACCGAAGTCGACGTGCCCAACAAAGACCTCAGCCTTGACCCCGGCATGTACGCCAACACCTATGTGCAGCTCGCGCACAAGGAGAATGTGCTGACCATACCGCTGCTCGCCGTTCAGCGCGGCGAGTCCGGCCAGACGAGCGTCCTCGTCGTCGACAGCCAGAATCGCGTGCATCCGCGAGCGGTCACGCTCGGCATACAGGGCTCGCTTCTTGCGGAGGTGCGAAGCGGTCTTCGACAAAATGACCGCGTCGTGCTGGGCAGCGCCGCTCGTTATAAGGATGGCGAAGAGATTACTCCGCGCATGGAGCAGCAGCCGGTCAACGACATCATGCATGAAGAAGGCGGCATGACGGACGCAAGCCAGGGGGGCAACTGAAGTGCCGAAATTCGCCCTCCGCTATCCCTTCTTCATCATCATGATCTCGCTCATGGTGCTGCTCGTCGGCGTGGTCAATATCGTCTCCATGCCGGTGGACCTCTTCCCTGCCATCGATATTCCCGTCGTCGTCGTCGCCACGTTCTACTCCGGCATGCCGCCGCAGCAGATCGAAGCCGACATCACCGACACCTTCGAGCGCTTCTTCACTCTCGGTGCCAACATCGACCACATCGAATCGCGTTCGCTCTCCGGCGTCTCACTTATCAAGATTTACTTTCTTCCCGGCACCGATGCGAACGCCGCGCTCAGCAATATCTCCAATCTCGCCATGGCCGATCTGCGCCGTCTACCCTCCGGCACGCTGCCGCCCGTCGTCTGGGGCATGACCGCATCGAGCCAGCCCGTCTGCCTGATCACGCTCAAAGGGCAGGGCCTGAACGAGACCGATCTCAAGGACCTCGCGCAGTTCCAGGTCCGCAATCAGATTGCGAACGTGCCCGGCGCCTCCGTGCCGCAGCCCTTCGGCGGCCGTTATCGGCAGATTCAGGTCTACGTCGATCCGCTCAAGCTCGAAGCGCACAACCTGAGCCTCATGGACGTGGTGGACAGCGTGAATCAGTCCAACCTCATCCTGCCCGCGGGCGACGTGCGCATCGGCACCAAGGACTACAACCTCTACGCCAATAGCCAGATCCCCAGCGCGCAGCAGATCAATTCGATGCCAATCAAGTCTTCCGGCAACGCTTCGGTGCTGGTCGCGGACATCGGCCACGCGGAAGACTCCGGCGCCATCCAGACCAACATCGTCCGCATCGACGGTCAGCACTCCGTCTATGTCCCCATCTTCAAGCAGGCCGGCAAGAGCAACACCATCGAGATCGTCAATGGTATGCGCGCCGCCATCAAGCGCCTCGTCGATATCCCGCCCTCCCTCAAGACGGCCGTCGTCTTCGATCAGTCGCTCTTCGTCAAGGGCGCCATGCGCAACCTGGCGAAGGAAGCGCTGATCGGACTGGCGCTCACCAGCTTGATGATCCTCCTCTTTCTCGGCAACGGCCGCGCCACCATCGCCTCGCTGTTGTCAATCCCCATGTCGCTGCTGCTCTGCATGCTCGTCCGCAACGCCTTCGGCGGCACGCTGAACACCATGCTGCTGGGCGGTATGGCGCTGGTGCTCTCCCGCCTCATCGACGACTCAGTGGTGGTGCTGGAAAACATCGTCCGCTTCATGGAACAAGGCGCAACACCGGAACACGCCGCCGAAGAAGGCGGCAGCGAAGTCTCACTAGCCGTGCTGGCCGCCACCGTCTGCACCTCTATCGTCTTCTTCCCTGTCTTTTTGTTGAACGGCGTCAGCAAATACATCTTCACGGACCTCGCACTCGGCGTGGTCATCTCCATCTTCGCCTCGTACTTCTTCTCCATGACGCTGGTGCCGCTCTTCTGCGCCAAGGTCATTCGTCTCGACGATCACTCTGAGGAAAGAAAGAGCACCACCCTCTTTCGCAGGGTCATCGACCGCTTCAACCGATACTTCCAGAAGCTTCTGGACAGCTACGAAAAGCTCGCGTATCGCGTGCTCGAACGTCCCGCGCGCACGGTTGCAGTTCTCCTCGGCGGCACCGCAGCCGCCCTGCTGATCCTGACTCCAATCCTTGGTCGTGCGTACTTCCCGCGTACCGACCCCGGGCAGTTCATGATCAACGTGCGAATGCCCAACGGTACCCGTATCGAAGTCAGCGACGCCTACATCGCCCGTGTCGAGGATGAGATTCGCAAGGTCGTTCCACCGCGCGATCTCGGCATGATCGTTTCCAACATCGGCATTACCCCCGATCTCTCCGCCATCTACACTCCCAACGCCTCCATGGATACCGCCTTCGTTCAGGTCAACCTCAAGGAAGACCATTCCGTCGGCAGCTATCAATACATCAGCCGCGTCCGCCGCCGGCTCGCTTCCCAACTCCCCGAGCTCCAGACCTACTTCCAGTCCGGCGGACTGGTGGACACCGTCATCAACCAGGGGCTCCCTGCACCATTCGATATTCAGATCAGCTCCAACGACCAAAAGGCCGCATTCGCCAAGGCGCAGGAGATCGCGCAGCAGTTGCGTAGCCTGTCGAGCGTCGGGGACGTCTACATCCCGCAGGACCTGAAGTACCCCGGCCTGCAGATGAACATCGATCGCGAACGAGCCAGTCTGCTCGGCCTGTCGCCGGAAGCCGTCGTCGACAACGTCATCACTGCGCTCACCTCCAACGGCGTCATCGCGCCCAGCTATTGGATCGACCCGGAAACCGGCAACAACTACATGATGACCGTGCAGTACTCAACCCACCGGATCGAGCACATGAACATGGAGGACTTCGAAAACATTCCTCTCCGCGGAACCGGACAGCAGAACTACACCCCGCTACGCTCGGTCGTCTTCATAAAACAGATCGATACCCCCACCGAAGTCGACCACTACGCACTCCGCCGCGTGATCGACATCTACGTACAGCCGCGTGCCGAGTCGCTCAGCACAGTCAGCCGCCAGGTGAATCGCATCCTGAAAGGCACCGAGAAACCGCACGGCATGATCATCACCGTTCGCGGCGCCGTAGCCAGCATGCACGATTCGTTTGAGCGCTTCGGCATCGGGATCATCCTCTCCATCGCGCTTATATATCTGGTGCTCATGGCGCAGTTCGCCTCCTTCCGCGACCCCTTCATCATCCTCATGGCCATCCCGCCTGGGCTCGCCGGAGTTGTTCTCATCCTGCTCATCACCGGTTCGTCGCTCAACGTCATGTCGCTCATGGGCGTCATCATGATGACCGGCATCGTTGTCTCCAACTCCATCCTCATCGTCGAGTTCGCCGGCCTTCTTCACTCTCGCGGAAGAACGCTGCTCGATGCAGTGGTGCAGTCCTGCAAGATCCGCATGCGCCCCATCCTGATGACCTCGCTCGCCACCCTGCTCGGCATGATTCCCATGGCGCTCGGCATCGAAGCCGGCAGCGAGCAGTACGCGCCACTCGCACGCGCACTCATCGGCGGTCTCGCCGTCTCCGTCGCGGTCACCGTGTTCCTTGTCCCCGCCGTCTACCTTCTGGTCCACGGCCGGCGCGAGCAGAACGCAATGCTCGTCGTCTCCGAGGAGGTCTAGCCATGCGAACAGCACTTCCTTCACTCGTTTGCCTTGCGTTGCTGTCCGCACTGCCGGCGCGGCCCGTCTGGAGCCAGGCGCCCGATCCACCGGCGCCGTCCGCGTCCAATCCGCCTGCAGCCGCCGCAACGCCGGCGCCAGCGACGCCCGGACCCCGCCTCACCCGCGCCGACGCAGAACGCATGGCGCTCACCAACAATCCACGCGTCACCATCAGCCATCTGCTGGCGTTGGCACAGCATCAGGTTGTTCGCGAGTCCCGCTCTGCTGAGCTGCCCACCCTCACCGGCTCGCTCACTGTGCAGGACGCCAATCAGGCCAGCCGCATCTCCTCCGGCTCGCTTTCCGCTTCGCGCCTCTTCACCCGCGCCGGTGGCGGCGTCAACTTCTCGCAGCTCATCACCGACTTCGGCCACACCACCAATCTCGTCGCCGCCAGCAAACTGCAGGAGCGGGCGCAGCAGGCCAACGAGCTGGCCACCAGAGAGGATGTCGTCCTCGCCACCGACCAAGCCTTCTACAACGCACTCGAGGCGCAGGCGCTGCTGCTGGTCGCCAGGCAGACGGTCAACCTGCGGCAGACCACGCAGAGCCAGGTGAACCAATTGACGCAGAACAAACTGCGCTCCACCCTCGACCTCACCTTCGCCAACGTGAATCTGTCACAGGCACAGTTACTGCAACTCGACGCGCAGAACAACGCGGACGCCACCATGGCCGCGCTTGACGAAGTGCTCGGCCTCGATCGCCCCGTCAACTACTCACTCGTCGACAACACCAAGAACAACCCGCCTCCGCCTCCCGATGAGCAAGCTCTGCTCGATCTCGCCGTAAAACAGCGCCCCGATCTGCAGTCGATCGATCTCACGCGCCAGTCGCAGGAGAAGTTCAGCCGTGCCCAGCGCGACCAGATGCTCCCCACTCTCTCCGCCCTCGGCACCGTCGGCGGAAGCCCCGTGCGCCCCGGCCAGTACTACGTCTCCAGTTGGGATGGCGCCATCGGCGCAAACCTGAACATCCCCATCTTCAACGGATTTCTCTACTCGGCGCAGGCCAAGGAAGCGCACTTGCGCGCGCAAGCCACGGCGCAGCAGACACGTCAGCTCAAGGATGTGATCGTGCGCGACGTGCAGACTGCGTGGCTCGATGCAAACAACGCATTCACGCGCCTCGGCGTTACCGCCCAGCTCCTCAACCAGGCGAATGAAAGTCTCGGCCTCGCGCAGACCCGCTACAAGCTCGGCCTCTCCTCCATCGTCGAGCTGAGCCAGGCGCAACTCCAGCAGACCGAAGCAGAAATCGCCAACACCAACGCGCAATATCAATACCGGCTCACACTTGCGGCGCTCAACTTTCAGACCGGAGCACAGCCATAGCACGAACAATCCAGCATCACGACCACAGCTTGCATGCCCGCACAACTTGCTGACTTGCTGACTTGCTGACTCGCTGCCGTTCCGCATCTCACGCTGGGAGCGCCGGCACCGCGATCCCCTGCTCC
>DASYBK010000003.1:0-9666 GCA_036500805.1 Acidobacteriaceae bacterium
CCGCGATCGATAGCGCGTATCCAGTAAGGAGAGAAGACGCCCATGATCACCATCAGGACCGCCATAGGCCAGAGGGCGAGGTGCTCGCGCGCGGCGAGATCGTGTGCTGGTGAGCGATGCACCAGCGCAGATTCGGGACCGTAGAAGACGCGCTGCACCATCCACAGCATGTAGGCCGCGCTGAGGATGACGCCGACGGTGCCGAGCGCGCCCCACACGTGGCTCAGGGCAAAGCCGCTGGAGAGGGTGAGGAATTCGCCGACGAAGCCATTGAGGATGGGCAGACCGATGAGCGCGAGCGTGGTGAGAACAAAGAGCGTGGCGAGCCGGGGCGTTTTTGCCGCGAGGCCGCCGTAGCGCTCGATCTCGTAGGTGCCGTAGCGCTCGTACATTACACCGAAGAGTACCAGCAGCGCGCCGCCGGTGATGGATTCGCTGAGGATGTGGAAGACGGCGCCATCGAGGCCGTTGACGGCGAAGGTGTAGATGCCGAGCGTGCAGAAGCTGAGGCTGGAGACGGTGCCGAAGGCCAGCAGGCGCTTCAGGTCATTCTGGACCAGCGCAACCAGCGCACCGTACAGGATGCCGATGACAGCCAGCATGATCATCCAGTGCGCAACGCGGCGCGACTCGAAGGGGAAGAGGCCGAGGTGGAAACGGATCAGCGAATAGAGGCCAAGCTTGCCGGCGACGATCATTGCCATCGCGGTGGGCGCCTCGGCGAAGACATCGCCGAGCCAGCCGTGCAACGGAAAGACGGGGACCTTGACGGCGTAGGCCACCAGGAACGAGAGCGAGATGAGCCACATCGCTGTTGGCGAAAAGAGCGACGGATTCTGGGTGAGCTGCGCTTTGAGCTCGAGATAGTCGAAGGTGCCGGTGCGCGCGTAGAGCGCTAGGATGCCGACCAGGAAGAGCGCCGACGGAATAAAGGTGTAGAGGAAGAACTTGATGGCCGCACGCGAGCTGTTGCGGCTGCCGGGTTCGCGACCGAAGATGGCGATGAGGATCGCCATGGGGACGAGCGTGAGTTCCCAGAAAGCGTAATAGACCATCACATCGAGCGCCAGGAAGACGCCGAGCATCGCGGTCTGCTGCAGAAGAAAGAGCGAGTAGAACTCCTTCACCCGGGTGTCGATCGCGCGCCACGAGGCGAGCACGCCGATGGGCGCGAGAAAGCCGGTGAGCACGACCACCCACATGGAAAGGCCGTCGATGCCCAGGTGATAGCGAATCGGTGGGGAGATGATCCAAGGCCGGTTGATCTCGAACTGGTAGCCGGAGTGGTTGTAGTCGAAGTGCGCGGGCAGGAGGAGCGTGAGCGCAAAAGTGGCCAGCGCGATGACGAGCGCCCAGCTTTGCACCAGCTTGCCGCGCTCCGGCAGAAGCGCAGCGACGACCGCGCCGAACGCGGGTAGCAGCAGAATCCAGGTCAGGAGGGAGTGATCGATCGAAGTCATCGCCCCACCCCCATGTGCAGATGTGCTCCGAAGCCGAAGAAGGAGAGCAGCAGAATGGCCGCGGCGCCTAAGGCGAGCCATCCCGCGTAGGAGCGGATGTTGCCGGACTGGATGCGGCGCAACACCGCACCGACGCCCTGAGTTCCGCTTGCCAGAACCCGGCCGCCGCCGCCGATGACGCCACGATCGAAGCCACCCCACAGAATGTAGCGGGAGACGATCAGCACCGGCTTGACGATCAGGAAGCCGTAAATCTCGTCAACCCAATACTTGTTGAATACAAGCCCGTAGAGTACCCGGGAGCCTGCCGCCATTTTGGCGGGGAGATACGGCTTACGGCGGTAGAGCGTGTCTGCGAGCAGCCAGCCGAGCAGCGCGGCGAAAACAGAGCAGCCGCTCAGCATACGTTCGGTTCGCGGGTCTTCCGGCTTCGATGCGGGTTCCGTGGTGGGTATGGGTGCACCGGTACGCATAGCGATGGAGACTTGTTCGAACGATGCCGGCACACCGGTGCCATGGGTGACCGGATTGAGGAAGCGCCCGAAGCGATCGCTGCCACCGAGCGAGTGCGGAATGCCGATCCAACCTCCGGTAACGGAGAGGAGGGCAAGCAGCACGAGAGGTATCAGCATGGACTTGGGGCTTTCGTGTATGCCGTGGGCCTCCGGCTGCGCGTGCGCACCGTGGCCGTTGGTGGAGTGTTCAGCAAGCAGCTCATCGCCCAGTGCGACGCGCGAGGCGTCGTGGTGAGGGGCCTCTGGCTGCAGACGAAGTTGACCGAAGAAGGTCATGTACCAGAGGCGGAACATATAGAACGAGGTGATCGCTGCGGTAACCAGCCCTACAGCCCACAGCAACGGGCCGCCGTTGGGCGAGCGGAAGACCTCGGCGAGGATCTCGTCCTTGGAAAAGAAGCCGGCGAAGGGCGGGAAGGCGGAGATGGCGAAGACCGCCATGGTCATGGTCCAGAAGGTGACGGGGATATACCGCCGCAGGCCGCCCATCATGCGCATATCCTGCTCGCCGCCCACAGCGTGGATGACCGAGCCGGCCGCGAGAAAGAGCAGCGCCTTGAAGAAGGCGTGGGTGACCAGATGGAAGATGGCTGCGGAGTAGGCCGCAGCACCGCACGCCAGGAACATGTAGCCAAGCTGCGAGATGGTGGAGTAGGCCAGCACGCGCTTGATATCCGTCTGCAGGATGCCGACCGTGGCCGCGAAGAACGCCGTGGCGGCGCCGATGATAGCGACGACCGTGAGAGCGAGCGGCGCGCGATCAAAGAGCGCATGCGTGCGGACGATCATGTAGACGCCCGCGGTGACCATGGTGGCGGCGTGGATGAGTGCCGAGACCGGGGTCGGGCCTTCCATTGCGTCGGGCAGCCAGACGTAGAGCGGAATCTGTGCCGATTTGCCGGTCGCGCCGAGCACCAGCAGCAGCGCGATCGCGGTCAGGACGCCGCCATGCCAGTCGGGGCGTTGCGCGATTTGACTGGCGACTTCGATGAAGCTGAGCGTGCCGAAGTGGATGAGCAGCAGGAACATCGCGAGCAGGAAGCCGAAGTCACCGATGCGGTTGACGACGAACGCCTTTATGCCGGCCCCGGACGCGGAGTGCTTCTTGAAGTAGAAGCCGATCAGCAGATAGGAGGCGAGGCCGACGCCCTCCCAACCCACGAACATGAGCAGAAAGTTTTCCGCCAGCACCAGCGTGAGCATGAAGAACATGAAGAGGTTGAGATAGGCGAAGAATCGCCAGTAGCCCTCCTCGTGCGCCATGTAGCCGACAGAGTAGATATGGATAAGGAATCCAACACCGGTGACCACCAGCAGCATGACCAGGGTGAGTTGATCAAGCGCGAAGGCGAAATCCGCGTGAAAGGTCGAGGTCGCGATCCAGGAGGAATGGCGCTCAATGTAGGGAAGCGAGAGCGCGGAAAAGCTGGTGTAGACGTGAAGAACCAGCAGCAAGGGGGCTGCGGTAAAGAGCAGCGCGATGGTCGAGACGAGTGCCTTGGGCAAGCGCCGGCCGAGCAGGCCATTCAGCAAAAAGCCGACGAGGGGAAGGACCGGGATGAGCCAGAGATGGAGACCGTCGTTCATAGTTTCATCAGGTTCACCTGGTCCACGTTGAGCGTGTTCCGGGTGCGGAAGATCGCGATGATGATGGCCAGCCCCACAGCGGCCTCGGCCGCCGCCACCACCATGACGAAGAAGACGAAGATCTGCCCGCTAACCTGGTGCCACTTGTGCGCGAAGGCGACGAAGGTCAGGTTGACGGCGTTGAGCATCAGCTCGATCGACATGAAGACGGTGATGATGTTCCGCTTGATGAGAAAGGCGGCAACGCCGATGGAGAAGAGGATCGCGCTGAGGACGAGGTAGTAAGCGATGGGGACAAACATCTCAGGGCTCCTTCCGCGCTAGCGCCACAGCGCCGAGGATAGCAATCAGGATCAGGACCGATGTGACTTCGAAGGGGAGCAAGAGATCGCGGAAGAGCACGCGGCTGAGATCCGAGGTGGTGACCAGGGTGCCACCGCCCAACTGGGCATTGCCCAGCGGCGCGCGGACAGAGAGAAAGATGAAGGTGAGCAGGCCAACGAGCGCAGCGACGCCGGGAAAGCCTACGAGATACGCGGCGCGGCTGCCGCGCGTACGCTCCTCTTCCCCGGCGTTCAGCAGCATGATGACAAAGGTGAAGAGCACCATGATCGCGCCGGAGTAGACGATGACCTGCGCGGCGGCGAGGAACTCGGCTCCCAGCAGCAGATAGAGGACGGCGAGCGAGGTCATGACGACGATCAGCGAGAGGGCACTATTGATCGGGTGCCGCTGCAGCAGCAGGTTCAACGCGCCGCCGATGCACAACGCTCCGAAGATGAAGAAGATGACTAGATACATGCCGAAAGCCGTTCACTAGCAGGAAGAACTAACAGACAGCGGAAGCTTCATAGTAAATCACCGCGGCGCATAGATCAGGGCGGCGACGATGATGTTGGCGATCGCGAGCGGCACGAGGAATTTCCAGCCGAAGCCCATCAACTGGTCGTAACGGAAGCGGGGGGTGGTGCCGCGCACCCAGATGTAGAGAAAGACGAAGAAGAAGACCTTGATAACGAACCAGAAGACGGGGAGCAGCGCCTGGATGACGATATTGTGCGGCGCGGGCAGCAGGCTGCCGAAGGGACTGGTCCAGCCGCCGAAGAAGAGCAGCGTGGCGACGCAGCCAACCGTGATCATGTTGGCGTACTCGGCCATGAAGAACATCGCAAACTTCATGGAGCTGTACTCGGTATGGTAGCCGCCGGTGAGCTCGCTCTCCGCTTCGACCAGATCAAAAGGTGCGCGATTGGTTTCTGCGTATGCAGAGATGAGATAGATGAAGAAGGCGACGATCTGCCATCCACCGAAGACGTTCCAGGAGAGAATGCCATGGGTCGCCTGCACGTCGACGATATCGCGCAGCCGAAATGAGCCGGCGCGGATGACCACGCCGATGAGCGAGAGGCCGAGCGCGAGCTCGTAGCTGACCATCTGGGCGCTCGAACGCAGCGAACCCAGCAGCGAGTATTTGTTATTCGAAGCCCAACCGGAGAGCGCGATGCCGTAGACGCCGATGGAGGTGACGCCGAGGATGACCAGCAAGCCGATGTTGAGGTCGGCTATCTGAAACATATCGACGCCGTGGAACTGAATGTTTGCGCCAAACGGTATGACGGCAATCGAAAGCAGCGCGCAGGCGAGCGCAATTACCGGCGCAAGAATGTAGAGCGGCCGGTAGACGGTGGCGGGCATGATGTCTTCCTTCAGGAAGAGCTTGAGGCCATCGGCGAGCGGCTGGAGCAGACCGAAGGGGCCGACGCGGCTTGGTCCGAAGCGGTTCTGGATGCGACCGACGACCTTGCGTTCCAAGAGCACGGTGTAAGCGACGCACATAAGCAGGACCACCAGAACCACGATGATCTTGGCGATGCTCAACAGCACATATATCAGCAGCGGACTCACTCAGGCTCTCTTTCTAAGACCGTTTTCACAAATACTGTGCTTTCATTTCCATCTATGAGGAGCAGCTTTTCTAAACGAAAGATCTGCGAGTGCAATTTGCAAGTCCAATACCGGTTGTGAAAACGGCCTATCCATCTCAACTGCCAAGTGCTTCGATGATCAATCCGCTGCGGTCTCCGAGGGCAGCTTGTGTTGCGATTCGTGAACTTCATGGAGGATCGCGCTGTAGCGGCCCAGTGTGCCGGAGGTGAACAGGGCATCGTCGGCAGGCAGCACGAGGTCGCGGCGCTGCATAGCGGTGTTGTCAATTATGTGGACCAGTTTTGTCGGCACATCGTTGCCGGCGAGCAGGTTCATGCGCTCGACATCGTAGCCAGGGACGAGGCGGGCAATCTCGTCGAGGACCGCATAGGGATCGAAGGGGCTGACCTTGGGCTCGATCTGTCGCGAGGCAAGCCAGATGGAATGACGGTCCGCTTCACCGGATTGTGCGCCGCGCGACTGGCCGGTATCGGCGCGAAGGCCACGGCCAAAGGGAACAAGCTGGTGCGGGTTGGCGCCCATACGGTCGGCGAGGCGAACGATCAGCTCGAGATCGCTGCGAACACCGGCGCGATCGCCGGCTTTCTTCACAAGCTGCAGATCGCCATAGCTATTGGTGACGGTGCCGCCCTTCTCATAGAGATTGGCGGCGGGCAGGACGACGTCTGCGATCCGCGCCGTTTCGGTGAGGAACATCTCCTGCACGATGACGAAGGTGTTTTTCAATGAGGCGGGATCGACGTTGTAGCGGGCAATCGGGTTCGCGCCGACGATGTAAAGCGCGCCCAGCTCACCACGCTCTGCCGCGTCGAACATTTGGATGAGGTCCTTGCCGGGCGTCTGCGGCAGATTCGGATACTCGTCGGCGAAGGGGCCCGGTTCGGCGACAGAGCGATAGCCGGGGAGCATATCGGGCAGGAGGCCCATGTCGGCGGCGCCGCGCGAGTTGGCGTAGTCGGCCAGACATGCGAAGCGGGTTGCAGGCAATGAAAGACCGAAGGAAACGAGCGCGTCGATATCGTGTCCACGAAACTCCGAACCGAAGAGGATGAGCAGCTTCGGCTCGGCGCGAAGGGCATCGCGGAACTCCGCCGCGCCTTCGATGCCGTTGAAATCGGCATCGTTCGAGCCGAGGAATCGGACCGCATCGGCATAACTTCCCTCTGGGATGTGAAGGAAGGCTTTAGCCTGGCGGCGCAGCTTGATCTCGTTCGTGTTCACCAGGAAGAGCTTTGCCTTATTGAGCCGGACATTGGTGCGCAGCGCCCATGCCAACGCCGGGTGCTGCTCCGTCGGATCGTTGCCGAGCAACAGAATTGCCGGCGCGGTCGAGGCGTCGCGCAACGAGGCGGCGCGATCGCCCTTGCCGGCAAGCGCGCGAGCGAAGCTGACGTAGTCGGCGGTGCGGTGATGGTCGATGTTGTTCGTGCCCAGCACGGTACGTGCGAACTTCTGTAGGAGATAGTTCTCTTCGTTCGTGGTGCGGTTGGAGCCGATAACGCCGATGGCTCCGGGCCCCTTGGTGTCGCGGACCTCTTTCAGTTTCCTGGCCGCGTGGTCAAGCGCGTGCTCCCATGTGGCCACTGCGAAGCTTCCGTCCGCCTGGCGGATGAGCGGCTTGGTCAGGCGGTCGGCATGGTTTGCGAAGTCGAAGGCGTAGCGGCCCTTGATGCAGAGAAAGTCTTCGTTGATACCGCTCTTGTCGCGGTTGTCGCCGCGCACGATCTCCATGCCGTCATCGGCACGGCGCACGCCGAGCGTGGTCTTGCAGCCGTCGCCGCAATGGGTGCAGACGGTGGCGACGTGATTCATCTCCCAGGGCCGCGTCTTGTAGCGGTAAGTGCCGGAGGTGAGTGCGCCGACAGGGCAGGCGTCGATGCACATGCCGCACTCTTCGCAGTCGAGATGATCCTGTCCGTTGGGCGCGATCACGCTGGAGACGCCGCGGTTCTGCACGCCGAGCGCCCACACGTCCATGCCCTCGCCGCACATGCGGACGCAGCGATAGCACAGGATGCAGCGCGGGCGGTCGAAGTAGACGACCGGCGACCACTGCTGCTCTTCGCGGTGCTGCTTGATCTCGACATATCGCGAGGTGGGCGCGCCGTACTTGAATGTCATGTCCTGCAGCTCGCATTCGCCACCGGCATCGCAGACTGGGCAATCGAGAGGGTGGTTGCCGAGGAGCAGTTCGACGGTGGCCTTACGCGCCTGCGCGATCTCAGGCGTTTCGGTCTGAACGACCATGCCTTCGGCGACGGGGGTGGTGCACGCGGTCTGCAGCTTGGGCATCTTCTCGATGCGCACCATGCACATGCGGCATGCGGCCTGCAGCGACAAGCCGGGATAGTAGCAGAAGGCCGGGATCTCGATGCCTGCGGCGCGGCAGGCTTCGATGAGCAGGGTTCCCGCGGGGGCGGTCAGCTTCTTGCCATCGACGGTGAAACTTACGTCAGCCATGAACTCTCTTTCGGGTGCTGCTAAGCGCCAACCAGCTCGACTAACGCCTGCGACTCGGGCGCTGCCGGATTGGCCTGGATGTACGCCTCAAACTCTTCGCGGAACTTCTTGTAGAAGCCGATCATTGGCATCGCTGCAGCGTCGCCCAGCGGGCAGAAGGTGCGGCCCAGCATGTTTTCGGCAAGGTATTGCATGTTGTCGATGTCTTTTACCGTGCCGTACCCCTCGTAAAAGCGCGTCATCGTCTTCTTCAGCCAGTCCGTGCCTTCGCGGCAGGGAATGCACCAGCCGCAGCTCTCGTGCTGGTAGAACTTGATGGTCCTGAGCGCAAACTCGACGATCGAAACGGTCTCGTCGAGCACCACGACACCGGCCGAGCCGAGCATGGTGCCGGCTTTACCCATCTGATCGAAGTCCATGCCGACATCGATCTCATCCGCGCGCAGGATGGGGCACGATGCGCCGCCGGGCACAACGGCTTTGAGAGCTTTGCCGCCGGGGATCCCGCCCGCAACCTCGTAGATCATCTTCTTGAGGTTGTAGCCCATGGGCAGTTCGTAGACGCCGGGGCGATTGACGTGGCCACTGATACCGAACAGGCGCGTGCCGCCGTTGCGCTCGGTGCCGAGCTTGGCGTAGGCGGCACCGCCCATCTCGATGATGAAGGGCACGCTGGCGATGGTCTCGGCATTGTTGATGACTGTGGGACCGCCATACAGCCCGACGACAGCAGGGAAGGGCGGCTTGATGCGCGGGATGCCGCGCTTGCCCTCAAGTGATTCCATCAGCGCCGACTCTTCGCCGACCTCGTAGGCACCGGCGCCGGTCTGCGAGATGGCGTCGAAGTCAAAGCCGGTGCCGAAGATGTTCTTGCCCAGGATGCCGCGCTCGTAGCATTGGGCAAGGGCGCGATCCATAATCTCGATGAGGTAGCGGTACTCGCCGCGCAGATAGATGAAGCCCATCTTCGACCCGATGGCGAGGCCGGCGATCATGGTGCCTTCGATGATGGAATGCGGGTCCTCAAGGAAGATCAGGTGGTCTTTGCAGGTGCCGGGTTCACTCTCATCGCCGTTGACGAGGACATACTTCGGCTTCTCGCTCTGCTTGGGCACAAAGGACCACTTCATACCGGTCGGGAAGCCGGCGCCGCCGCGGCCACGCAGCCCGGAGGCCTTCATCTCGTTGATGACCCACTCGGGGCCGTTCTCGACGGCCTTGCGCAGAGACGCGTAACCGCCCATCTCGATGTACTTATCGATGTCCGCTGCACCCTTGCCCCAGCGGCGCGAGATGACCTTGACTTCTTCCGGATGCGAGACGAGTACCGGCATTAGCGTTGGCTCGCTTTCTGCCGGTAGGTTTCCAGCACGGCGTCCATCTTCTCGTTGGTCAGGTTGTCGTGGAAGTCATAGTTCACCTGCACGGCCGGCGCCCAGCAGCAAACTCCGATGCACTCGACTTCCTCCAGAGAAAAGACGCCATCCGGCGTGGTCTCCTTGTTGCCGATGCCCAGGCGGTCTTTGCAGTGCTGAAGCATCTCATTGCCGCCACGCAGCATGCAGGAGATGTTGGTGCAGACCTGCACGTGATATTTACCGTGCGGCTTGGTATGCAACAGCGAGTAGTAACTGATGACGTTGCGTACATCGAGCTCGGTGATCTCGATACGCCGCGCGATCTCTGCGATGACCGCG
>DASYBK010000004.1:0-17772 GCA_036500805.1 Acidobacteriaceae bacterium
CTCTCGTCGATGAAGAGCAGATAGTCGCGCGGGAAGTAATCGAGCAGGGTTGGCGGCGCTTCGCCGGGCATACGCCCGCTGAAGTGGCGGGAGTAGTTCTCGATGCCATGGCAGTAGCCGACCGACTTGATCATCTCCAGATCGAATCGCGTCCGCTGATGCACGCGCTGCGACTCGACCAGCCGCCCCTGGTTTTCCAGCTCCTTCTCCCACCACTCCAGCTCTTCGAGAATCGAGTCCATCGCGGAGCGCTTGCGCTCCGGCTGCACCACGTAATGGCTCTTGGGATAGATGGGCAGCCGCGCGTACTTCTGCCGGATGGTGCCGAAGAGCGGATCAATCTGCGAGAGCGCTTCGATCTCGTCGCCGAAGAGCTCGATGCGGTAAGCCATCTCGTCGTAGGTGGGGAAGACCTCGATGACATCGCCCCGCACGCGGAAAGTGCCGCGGCGGAAGTCGCCATCGTTGCGCTCGTAGAGGATTTCGACGAGACGCCGCGTGATGTCCTCGCGCTTGATCTTCTGGCCGCGCTCGAGCAAGAGCAGCATGCCGTAATACGCTTCCGGCGAGCCGAGGCCATAGATGCAGCTCACCGAGGCGACAATAATGGCGTCGCGCCGCTCGAAGAGAGAGCGCGTCGCGGAGAGCCGCAGCTTGTCCAACTCTTCATTGATGGTGGCTTCCTTCTCGATATAGAGGTCGCCGGAGGGAATGTAGGCTTCGGGCTGGTAGTAGTCGTAATAGGAGACGAAGTATTCGACCGCGTTCGAAGGAAAGAACTGCTTGAATTCGTGAAAAAGCTGCGCGGCGAGTGTCTTGTTGTGCGCCAGGATGAGCGCGGGCCGGTTCATCTTCTCGATGACTTTGGCCATGGTGAAGGTCTTGCCCGAACCGGTGACGCCGAGCAGCGTCTGATGCTGCTCGCCGGCGGCGAGTCCGGAGAGGATCTCTTCAATAGCGCGGCCCTGGTCACCGCGCGGCTTGTAATCGCTGACGAGCTGGAAGTCCATCGTTTGACGTATCTCTTGCGAAATCGTTGACATGGGAGTCAGCACAGCTCGCGCAGCGGCCGCATCTGGTCGGTCGACCAGTTCTCCGGCATCAGCAGCAGGTAACGGCGGGGCGGCAGATACCACAGCAGCATGCGTGCGGCCTGCGCGGCGATCTCCTGATCGGGAAACTCGGAAAACTTGCGCCCGATGACCAGATTGCGTGAAGGCGTCATCTGCGGATCGACGACCAGGGCGATGCGTGGGTCCTCCATTTTCCAGCCTTCGGTGAGGTGACGATAGAGCAGCTGCGCCGTGTGCTTGGGCAGATACGCCTCGGATGGTGAACCGACCATGACCTGCCGCTCCGTCTCCACGTCGGTCCTTTCGATGCCATTCTGGCCGGTGTGTTGCTGGGGGCGCGCTGCAAGCTCAGCCAGGTCATCCGGATCGCCGTCCCAGGTGCCATAGGAGCGAAGAGATTCGAGCACCCCGGTCGGCAGCACGTACTCGGCCGCTTCCGGGGGATCTGTATTGTTCTTAAAGAACGCGGCGCCCAGGCCCTGTTCCGCCATGGAGACGAAAAGGTTTGAGAGGCAATTGGTCTCCACGGCTTCGCCAACCGGGGGCAGCTCGAGCCGCACATAAGGCATGCCGTCCGGACCGAGAAAGACGGGCTCCGCCGGCAGCACGATCGAAGCATTCCATGCCGCGTCCTGGAATTCGCCCAGCCACTGGCTCTCGCGCTGCTCGCGCGGAACTTCCATGGCCTGCGCAAGGCGGTTCGTGTCGTCCAAGTTGAAGCGCGCTTCGGGCACCGAAACATAGCGGCGTCCAGATATGCCGGCGGGGACGGTTGTCACAACCTCTTCCGGCATCGGTTCGTGCCGCTCCGGTATCTCCGGCTCGGGAATGGCGGAGTGCGAGATCGCCTGGCCCGGAACTCCGGCGCTCTCGGGAACAACCGGTTCCGCGGGGACATTCACCGGCGCGTCCGGATTGTAAGGCGGCTTCTTCAGCCGATCGAAAAGACCCATGGCTTGATTGTATGGGTGCGCAGCCTTAGGCGTTTTGTGGAATGGCCAGAGCTTCCAGCCACTCGGATGGAGTATCCACGAGGCAGTCAGGCAAGGCGTCCATAAGTGAGTGCGGCGCCAACCCGAAACGACAGCCGATGACGCCTGCGCCGGCGTTTCGGGCGGTCAGAACATCCACATCGGAGTCGCCGATCATGAGGGTCTGGTCAGGCGTGGCGCCAGCCTCGCGCATCAGCGTCTCCAGACCGAAGGGATCGGGTTTCTTTGTCTCAAAGGAGTTGCCGCCGTAGATGCGGAAGCAGTGCATATTCAATCCGAGAGCGGCGCAGATTTCTTCGGATGGCCGCACCGGCTTGTTGGTCAGGATGGCGAGCTTCGCATACGGCAACGCCGCGGCGATCGAGGTCAAGGACGCGAGCACGCCATCGTAGACATAGGTGTGGTCGAGCTTGTGGACACGGTAGTAGCCCAGGAAAAATGTGACTGCAGCGGTAACGATATCTTCGTGCTCTGGGTCGCCGAGCGCGCGGCGCACCAGCATGTGAACGCCGTCGCCGATGTAGCTGGCGATGACGGCATCCGGCAACGGACGGCGGTTCAGGTGTGCGAGGGTGGCGTTCACGCTGGCGACCAGGTCGGCGCGGGAGTCGATGAGCGTGCCGTCCAGGTCGAAGGCGATGAGCCGAAGAGAGGCTGAGGAAGGGAGCGGGCGCAGGCGCTCGATCATATTGCCAGTGTAAAAGCCCAGTGCCGGAAGAGGAGCCACAGAGAATCGTCTGCGGCCCTCTCGGAATCAGAACGGCATCAGTGAATGCGGATGCTGCCGGAACCGGTCTCGACCTTCACGGTAGGACCGCCGCCACTCACACTGCCGGTGATGTGGTGCCGCTCCGAGCTGCTCTGCATGGTCATCGACTGGTCGACGTGGATGGAGCCCGAGCCGGTCTCGGCATCCAACGTGAACTTCGATCCGCCGAGATTGAGATCGATGGAGCCAGAGCCGGCTTCTATCTTCCAGGCTTCTGTCGGCTGGCCGGCGATGCTGATATCACCAGAACCCGTTTCAGCCTTGAGACCGCCCTTGACACCGGTCAGCCGGATAGAGCCGGAACCGGCACCCGCTGTTACAGTTCCGCCATTGGAGAAGTTGACACGAATGTCACCCGAGCCCGTCTGGAGGTAGCCGTCGCCTCCCAGGTCATCGCCGTTGATGGAACCCGATCCGGTTTCCAAACGGATGCCGCCGCCCATGGACGTGGCTTTCAGATCGCCCGAGCCGGACTCCGCCTTCAGGTGCGTGCTCTTCGGCGCGGTGATGTCGTAGTCGATGGAGACATGGTTGAACCAGCTTTCATGCATCTGGCCGACACGGATGGCATTGCCACTCTGCTGAATTGGCGGGTTGTCGACAACCTGCTTGACCTGGTCATCGCTCGATCCCATCCAGCCGTGGTTTGCGTGGACGTGCCCGATGATATGGACCTGGTTGTCCGAGCCGGGGTTAACGTGCACATAGCCGGAGCCGGTGGATACCTCCAGTTGTACGGCGCCACTCACGCTTAGAGTCTTATCGAAGGTCCCGTCCGAGGCCAGCGCCAGGGCAGGGATTGCCAGTGTTGCTGCCGTGAGCGCTGCCGCTCGCATTGCCATCATTGTTGTCATTGTGTGTCTCCCTCTTACTACTGCTGCAGGACCACCTTGTCGCCCTCTTTTAACCCGCTGGTGATCTCCGTGTTGCTGCCGTTCGCCAAACCTACCGTCACTGCTACCTTGCGCATGCCGTCTTTCGCCTTTGGATCGGGCACATTCACGAATGCATGCTTCTGCGCGTCGTAGCTGATCGCCTGCTCGGGCACTGCGAGCACATTCTTGTGCTCACTAATCAGGATTTCTGCATTGGCCGTCATCATGGCTTTGATTTCACCCGTAGGATTGTCGATCGAGACGCGCACGGCGAATGTCGTTACGTTGTCCTTCTCGACTCCCAGCGGCGCGATGCGTGTGACCTTGCCATAGAAGACGCGGTTCTTGAAAGACTCAATGCGAATGCGGGCCGGCTGTCCCAGATAGACGCTGCCAATATCCGCTTCGTCCACCTTGCCGTCCACATACACCTGGCTCGTGTCGCCGAGCGTGAAGACCAGGGTAGCGGTCGAACCAAGCACGAGGATTGAGCTGACGGCGTCGCCCACTTCGACGTCGCGCGACAGGACCACGCCGTCGATGGGCGAGACGATGGTGGTGTAGCTCAACTGCTCTTCGAGTTGTTTCAGGCTCGCTTCACTCTCGGCAACCTGGGCCTGGGCTTGTTGCAGCTTGGCGCGGTCTACGACAACGGTCGCAATGGCTGTGCGCTGCTTGTTCAGATTGGAAAGGTAATCGCGGTTCGCATCGTCCAGAGCCTGCTGGCTGACGACACCCGCTGCCTTCATCTCCTGGTTGCGGCGCAGTGTGGCCGCATACATCGGCAGATCGGGCGCACGCGCCGCAACTTCATCCTGCTTGATGTCAGCTTCGGCGGTCTTTACGTTGGCCTCGGCTGCCTGCAGGGTGGCGCGCGCCGCTTCTACCTGGGCGAGAATCTCTATCTGGTCCAATTGGGCCAGGACCTGGCCTTTGTGCACGCGGGCATTTGCGTCCACGTACCACTTCTCCACGATGCCGCTGGCCTTGGACTTCACTTCAACCTTGGTAATGGGCTGCACTTTTCCAGTGGCGACGACGCTCTTTGCGATATCCATGCGGCTGACAGTGCCGAGCCGGCTGCCGTCGATCTTGATGCCGCTGCTGTGGGCCACTACGGCTGCAACGAGAACTACCAGGGTGACGAGCGCACCGAGTGAGCCCCACAAGATGAATCGTCTGCGCTTCCGAGCCGCCACAAGACCCTCCCAGACCGGGGTACACTTCCAGCCCACCGTATGCTACGCGCGGCCCATGAAAAAGGTTCCGCAGAAGCAATTTCGGGTTGGTTTTCGCCCATGGGAGCCTTTGAGCACCTGTCTAGGCTATAACGCTGCCATCACGCTGGCGGGAGAGGTAGCCTGCCTTGCGGTGTATCGACACCGGCTGAAGGCCGAGATTGACCACCGAGGCGTAGACGATGATCTTTTGCGCAGCGACCTGGAACTCCAGTCCAGCTTGCGTGTCGAGGCGCGGGCCAAAAAACAAGATTCCCACGTAGGCGAGCAGGAGCAGAAGGTAGACGGCGTTCGTTCCGGTATAAGCGGCTGGCCAGCGATTGCGAAGCTGGATAAGAAGAAGGCACAGATCGTAGGCCAACAGGAAGCCAAAGGCTGCCCGGACGAAGCCGTTGTGAGCGTCCAGCACCAGGTTCCAAGGGGTTGCGGCGATTCCGATGAACCCCACCCCAGCGATGATTTCGAACGCCTGTGACGCAAATCCAGCGGCGCGGGCGACCTGCCGCTGTGCAACGATCACCTTCCAGTTTGAAGAGGCCAAAATCAGCGCGATTCCGATCGTTCCCAGCGCGATCACGAGCAGAATGTGCGAGGCGAGATTCGGCCGGCCGGAAGGAGTGAGGGTCGCGCCCAGGTCGCTGAAGAAGTTGCGGAAGAAGAGATAGCGATCCGCATCCAGCTCGTAGACCGCGCCGCCCGGGTAGACCAGCATTGCGATGGCGGTGAGCACGACAAACTGAATGCTGGCGTAAATGAGCACCAGCGCTCGCCAGGCCTCACCGCGAAGCCCTGATTCTGCCTTGCTCATGCGGCTCTCCGATAGCTGCCCGAATGCGGTGCTCGGGCGGTTTTGATCATAACCGGCAGCCGTGCAGGAAGATGCAGGCTTGCCGAGGAACGCTGCTTTACCCTATCCACATGGCCCACTGGACGCTCTTCCACGGAGTTGCGATCGTCGGCCTCATCCTGGCGAATGGCTTTTTCGTGGCAGCGGAGTTCGCCCTGGTGAGCCTGCGCGCCACGCGCGGGGAGCAGTTGCTGGCGGAGGGGCGTCCTGGCGCCCGCGCAGTAGCCCAGTTGCGCGGTTCGCTCAACGACACCCTTTCCGCGGTGCAGTTCGGCGTCACCGTCGCCAGCCTGGCACTCGGCTGGCTGGGCGAACCTGCGGTGGCTCCCCTCATCCAGCGGCCGCTGCGTGCTCTGCCGCATTCGGCATTCTTCGCACATGCAGTCAGCGCGGTCATCGCCTTCGCATGCATCACTTACCTTCAGGTCATTTTGGGGGAGCTGGTGCCGAAATCGCTCGCGTTGCGGCGTCCGGAGCAGCTCGCACTCGGCGTGGCTCCGCCGATGCTGGTCTTCATCCGGCTGACTCGCCCATTTGTCGTCTTCATGAACGGCTCGGCGAGCCTGGTCCTGCGGCTCTTCCACTCCATTGCTGTGAGCGAAGCGCCGGTGCATTCTCCCGACGAGCTGAAGCTGATGGCGACCGCGACTCGTCGGCAGGGCCTGCTGCCGCCCTACCAGGAGTCGTTGATTCACCGCGCGGTCGAGCTGAACACGATCGTCGCGCGCGAGATCATGACGCCGCGGCAGCGGATATTTTCTCTCCCAAGCAATATGCCGGTGGAGGAGGCGAGTGCCCGCATCGTGGACGAGCAGCACTCCCGTATCCCCATCTACGATGCCGCACGCGGTCCGGAGCATATTGTCGGCGTGGTGTATTCAAAGGATGTATCGCGGTTGATGCACTTCGCGCTGGTGCGCGCCGGGAGCGGCCAGCGTCCGTCGCGCGGATTGCAACTGGGCCAGATTATGCGCGACATCCTCGTAGTACCGGAGACCAAGCCGGTATTGGATCTGCTGCATGAGTTCCAGGAGCGCCGGCGGCATCTCGCGATTGTCGTCGATGAGCATGGCTCGACGGTTGGGCTGGTGACGGTGGAGGACGCTCTGGAACAGCTCGTGGGTGAGATGGAGGACGAGTTCGACGTGGGCATGCGCCGCGCCGCGCGTATGCCCGCTGAGGCGTTTTATCTCGATGGCGGTGTGAACCTGCGCGATCTCGAAACGCAGATGCACTGGTACCTGCCTCGGGATGGCGGGGTAGAGACGCTGGCCGGTTTCCTGCTGACGCAACTTGGGCATATCCCGGAAGCCGGGGAAAGCGTAGATTTCGAGGGGCGCCGCTACACTGTTGCGGAGATGAGTGGACACCGCATCAGCCGCGTGCGCATCGAGCCCGTTCCATCCACGACCGCTGCTTCTACCGCACCCGCGCTGCCCGCACGAGGAGGCGCATGAAGCTGCTGCCCGCGTTGGGCCGCCGTCTGCTCTACACACTTCCCGTTATCTGGCTGGTGGTTTCGCTGGTCTTCCTGCTCATTCACCTGGTGCCAGGTGATCCGGTGGCGCAGATGCTGGGCGAAGGCGCGTCTCCGACCGATCTGGACGCCCTGCGGCATCAATATGGGCTCGATCTGCCACTGGGCCAGCAGTACCTCCGCTACTGGCATGGAGTGCTGCACGGAGACCTGGGGCACTCGCTGCGGTTGAACGATTCGGTCACGCACCTCATCCTGCAACGTTACCCATACACATTGGAGCTGACGCTGGCAGCGCTGGTGATTGCGTTGCTCGCAGCCATTCCGGCGGGGATTCTGGCGGCACTGCATCGCGGCAAATGGCGCGACAACACCGTCGGAGTGGTCTCGCTCTTCGGGCTGTCGTTTCCCGCGTTCGCCCTAGGCCCAATCGCGATCCTGCTGGTCTCCATTAAGCTAGGATGGCTGCCCGTATCGGGTGCCGGATCGCTGGCGCATCTTGTTCTTCCGGCGATCACGATGGGCTCCGGGCTGGCCGCCATTCTGACCCGCATGGTGCGCACTGCCATGCTGGAAGAGCTGGGACAGGACTACATCCGCACTGCGCGCGCGAAGGGCCTGCCGGAACGCACGGTTCTCTATCGTCACGCACTGCGCAACGCATTGATTCCCATCGTGACGCTGGTGGGGCTGCAATTTGGCGCGTTACTGGCTGGCGCCATCGTGACGGAGACGATCTTCAGTTGGCCGGGCGTGGGACGACTGACGATCACGGCGATCTCCAATCGCGATTATGCACTTGTGCAAGGCTGCATCCTCGCCGTCGGATTGACCTACATCCTCGTCAATCTCGCAACGGATATTCTCTATGCTGTTCTGAATCCGCGCATCCGGGCCTGAGTGCATCTCATAGGTGATTGTCGATGCCCTGAGACGCGCATCGGCGCAGGAGATGCAGGATGAACATCCGAGAAGCGCTGGGTCTGCCGCCAAAGAAGAAGGTCCGCTATGGCTTTGTTGCTCTGGGCGATATCGCACAGGAAGCGATGCTCCCCGGAGTCGAACATACAGGGAACTCGACGATCGCGGCGCTGGTGACGGGTGATCCGGTGAAGGCGGGGCGGCTGGCGGAGCGATACGGCGTCACGCACACGTACAGCTACGAACAGTATCCCGAGATGCTCGCGTCGGGAGCCGTTGATGCTGTCTACGTAGCGACACCGAACTGGCGCCACGCTGAGTTTGTTCTGCCCGCGCTGGCTGCGGGGGTCCATGTGCTGGTGGAGAAGCCGCTGGAGATCGATAGCGCGCGCTGCCAGCAGATCCTGGATGCGCAGCGGGCATCGAAGGCCAGATTGATGGTGGCGTACAGATTGCATTTTGAGCCCGCGACGGTAGCCGCCATCGAGCGGGTTCGCAACGGCGAGCTGGGCCAGGTGCATCTCTTCACGTCGACCTTTGCGCAGATGGTGGACCCGGCGAATCACCGTGCGAAGAGCGAGGCTGCGGGGCCGGTGCTCGACATGGGGCCATATCCGGTGAACGCGGTGCGCAATCTGTTCGGTGCTGAGCCGACGGAGGTGTTTGCCTTCGGCTCACGGCATGCGAATTCTGGTCTGGCCGACTTTGACGATACGGTGACGGTGATGCTGTCCTTTCCAGAGGGGAGGCTCGCGCATTTTGTTGTTTCGTACTATGGCAGTGCGATCGATGCTTACACGGTGCTTGGTACCAAAGGTTCGCTTCAGGTGCAACCGGGATACACCTACGGCAAGCCGCTTGAGCATTTCCTCACGATGGACGGCAAAGAAGACAAGGTCAGTTACAAGAACACCGATCATTTTGGCGGAGAGATGAAGTATTTCTCTGATTGCATCCTGCACGACATCGATCCGGAGCCGGACGCGGAAGAGGGTTTGGCAGATGTGCGGGTGCTGGAGGCGATCGAGCGCTCGCTGAAAACTGGAGAAGTGCAGAAGCTCGCGCCCTTTGCACGATCGAAGCGCATCGATCCCGACCAAGTGGTGCGGCTTGGTGCGCTCAAGCCACCTGAGCCTGTGTATGCCGCAAGTCCCGATCGATAAGAACCGATGGCTGTGAGTTAGACGTGAAGGGGAACGATTTGCGCGCTCAGTCCGGCGGCTTCGATGTCGAGCCATGCGACGGTGACGGGGAGCTGAAATCGATGCGGTCCGGCACTGCCCGGGTTGAGGTAGAGCACGCCGCGCCGCCATTCGACGAGCGGCTTGTGGGAATGCCCGAAGATAACCGCGGCTAGACCTGCCGCTTCAGGCTTGAGGTCGAGCTTCTTCACGTCATGGAGCATGTAAATGTTGCGTCCGCTGAGTTCTACGAACTCGGTTGGTGGCAGATGACTGCACGGGCCGCCCTCGTCGATGTTGCCGCGAATGGCCGTGACGGGCGCGATGCCGCGCAGAGTATCCAGTATGGCGGGATCGCCAACGTCACCGGCATGGAGGATGTGCTCCGCACCCTGCAATGCCTTGAGTGCTTCGGCACGCAGCAGTCCGTGGGTGTCGGAGATGACGCCAACCCGCATCGGCTACAAACCGACGGCCATGCGCGTGCGTGGATCGAGATAATCGCGCAGCGCATCGCCGATGAAGTTGAAGGAGAGCACGCAACCCATCACGGCCAGGGCAGGGAAGACAACCAGGTGCGGTGCATCGAAGAGATGAGAGCGCGCGTCGTTCAGCATGGAACCCCAACTGGGCGCGGGGGCGGGAATGCCGAGGCCGAGAAAGCTGAGTGTCGCCTCGGCGAGGACAGCGCCAGCCATGCCAATGGCAGCCTGTACAAGGATCGGCTGCACAATGTTGGGCACGATATGGCGCGCAAAGATGCGGACATCGCCCGCGCCCAGCGCGCGCGCGGCCTCCACGAATTCGCGTTCACGCACGGCCAATACCTGGGCGCGCACCAGCCGCGCATAGCCAACCCAGCCGCTGATGGACAGCGCGAGCACAAGGTTGAAGAGGCCAGGACCAAGGAAGGCGACGAATGCAATGGCCAACAGAATTCCCGGAAGCGCAAGGAATGCATTCATGACAAAGATATTGAGCGCAGTATCGATCCAGCCGCCGTAGTAGCCTGCGAGCCCGCCGACCGCCATGCCAAGC
This sequence comes from Acidobacteriaceae bacterium, assembly GCA_036500805.1. GTDB lineage: Bacteria > Acidobacteriota > Terriglobia > Terriglobales > Acidobacteriaceae > KBS-83. Next base: position 10,412 of record DASYBK010000004.1, read on the forward strand.
GACAGCGAAATCGTAACCACGCTGACCGCAACGATCAAGGAGATACGCGCGCCATAGAGGATGCGTGAGAAGATGTCGCGCCCGAGCTCGTCGGTGCCAAACCAATGTATGTGACTGGGGGAGAGTAGACGATGGGTGAGATCGATCGCAGCAGGATCGTAGGGCGCCGCCGCCGAGGCTAGCAACGCCATGGCCAGGAAGAGCACAAGCAGAAGCACGCCAATGACGGCCAGCGGTTGGTGTTTGAGCCGATAGCCGATGGTAGCGCGAGCCATGAGGCATGATCGCACAACCTCAAATGAGAATCGCCTTAACTGGTGTCCGCCGGCCGCGCAGTGCATCTATGATGATTCTTCCTGCAAAGAATCCGACTTGAGGTCCGACCAACATGAAGTTTTGCGGCCCATTCCTCGTAGTTGCACTTTTTGCTTCGTCCTCCGCGATGCGAGTGCGCGCGCAACAAGCGCCGTCTGATCTGCCCGAGGATGTGGGTCAGCTACTCACGCTGACCAACCAGGACCGTACGGCGCAGGGACTGGGGCCACTCAGATGGAGTCCGGAGTTGGCTCAGGCTGCCCACGGGCACGACGAACTGATGGTCCGACACAACGACTTGGAGCATCAATTTGCCGGCGAGCCGGATGTGCCCACGCGCGCGGGTCAGGCGGGCGCGCACTTTCGGGCGATAGCGGAGAACATCGCGCTTGGCCCGAACGGCGTGGATATCGAGAGACAGTGGATGCACTCGGCGATGCACCGCACCAACATCCTTGATCCTCAGATGAACTCTATCGGGATCGCGCTGGTGCGCCATAACGGTGAGCTCTGGGCTGTCGAGGATTTTGCGCATGCCGTCGAAGGCCTTGGTCCCTCCGAAATTGAAGGGCGGGTGATCGGCCTTCTGGCGCAGCACGGCATGCAGAATGCAACGGCAACCAGAGATGCGCGGCAGACCTGTGACATGCCGCATGGGAGTGCGGGCGGATCGCGCCCCCGTTTCATCATGCGCTGGGAGGGCTCGGACCTGAGTCGCCTGCCTGACGTTCTGATAAGCAAGCTGCAGAGCGGACAGTTTCGCTCCGCCGCAGTCGGCGTTTGCGATAGTGCCCATCCCAGTCAAGGATTCACTACCTATCGAGTCGCAGTGCTGCTTTATTGACCAAGCCGGTCCTACATGGAAGCGGGGGTCATGATGACGCCGCAGGCGATGCGCGCGCCTGAATTGCCGGAGGGATCGGTCATCATGTCGTCGGCCTTTGCGTGAATGACGATCGAGGTGCCGTCGCCTGTGAAGACAGAGTTCATCGCCTTGGGATCGAGCGATATGCCTTTCGTGCTGAATTCGGTCTTATCTGTGCCGTTGGCGCCGACCGTCAGGTTGAAGGGCATGTCGCCTGCGTGTGGCCCATTCGGATTTTTGGTCCCGTGTTCCTTGCTACCCGGATTGAAGTGGGCGCCCGCAGATTTGAAGTCGGGTGGATCACATTTTGCGTATTGATGAATGTGAATACCATGTTCCCCGGGCGGCAGATTCTTCACGTCCACTTTGACGTTCACACCGCCGCCTTTGCCGGGGCGCAGCGTCACAGTTCCGGCGTCCTTGCCGTCTGCGGTGTGGATCGCTACTACAACCGGCTTTATCCTCGCTGCGTTGGCTGAAGCTGCCGCCGCCGTCATCAGAACCGCTAGAGTCAACGTCCGCTCAAGCTGCATCTCTCCTCCGGTGTTCTGCCAGTGAGCGCCGCGACTTATCGCGGAATTGACCTGGCCAGTTATGCATGCACGGTAGTCGGTTCCACACCGGCGCCGGCCTGTGTGGGCTCCATCGCGAGCAGATTATTGAAGCGATTGAAGTAGTTGAACAGACCGCTGGCGGCCATCAGCTCCACGATCTCACCTTCGCTGAAGTGGGCTTTCAACGCGGCGAGCTCCGGCTCATCAAGCGGCCGCTCATTGCGGGTGAGTCGCTCAGCCAGCCGAAGGGCCGCCTTCTCGCGCTCAGTAAAGTGCTCGCTGCTCTCGAACCGGGGCAGTGCGGCGATCTGCGCGTCGCTGTATCCAAGCTTCTTCGCAAGCAAGGAATGCGATGCGAGACAGTATTCGCAATTGTTCATCTGCGAGGTGCGCACAATGACCAGTTCTTTCAGTGCCGTCGGCAAGGTGCCGGTGTTCAGTACGGCTTCCATGTGGGCGATCATCGTCTGCAGAATCTCAGGCCGGTGAGCGACAGTGCGAAACATATTCGGCACATTGCCGCGCTGCCGCACATAACGATCGTAGGTCTCTCCAACCGCCTCGTTAACGTCCCGCCGTCCCAGCCGTGAAATGCGCGCCATCACTTTCACCTCATTCTGTTGCTTATCCTAGTGTAATAGGGAGCTGCGTCCCATCGAGCGCAGAGCGCCGGCATGCATCACTTCAGCGTGAACCAGAAGGTTGCTCCCTGATTCATCGCGCTCTTTGCCCAGATGCGCCCATGATGCGGTGGATCACGCGTGCGACTGTCGCCAGGCAATGCCTGAGCTCCTGACTCAGAAGATTGATCGCGCTGATTGTGGCAAACTAGCGCCCATGTTCGATGTCGTGGTTGTGGGAGCCGGCGTGGCTGGTCTTTGCTGTGCAGGACGCCTTGAAAATGCCGGCTTGTCGGTCAAGTTACTGGAGGCAGATGACGCCCCAGGCGGACGAATCCGCACGGATCTAGTGGATGGTTTTCGACTGGATCGCGGCTTTCAACTCCTGCTCACCGGATATCCGGAGCTGGTTCATCATATCGACATGAAGGCATTGCGTCTGCGTTCATTCGCCAGGGGCGCGCTGGTGCGGCATGGTGGTTGCTTTCATCATTTTTCCGATCCATTCCGCGGTTCATTGGGAAGCGCCCTCAGCATTGCTATGGATCCGGTAGTGAGGATGAATGACAAACTGCGTGTCGCACGTCTGCGCCATCTTGTGAAACAGGGGGAGCCCGCGGATATTTTCAAGAAGCCGGAGGTCGCCACCCGGGAGTTTCTCGAAGCATACGGCTTTTCCTCGAAGATGGTGGATCGGTTCTTTGCCCCATTTCTTGCCGGTATTTTCCTTGAGCGCGAGCTGGTCACTTCGAGCCGCTACTTCCAGTTTCTCTTTCGCATGTTCGCGTATGGCGATGCGGCCGTCCCGGAGAATGGCATGGAGATGCTGCCGCGTCAGCTTGCTGTGCTCCTCAGGCTGGGAACCACTGAAACTGGTGTTCGCGTCACGGCATTGCGACAGCAGGGAAGCAAGTTCGTGCTTGAGACGGCGAAAAGCGTGACCTATCCCGCTCGCCAGGTTGTGCTTGCCGTAGATGAGGGGCAAGTCCGTTCACTTTTACGCGACCTGAAGGGACACAAACGGACGACCTGGGAGCCCGTCCAATGGAACCGCACGACGACCTTTTATTACGCGGCAGACCGAACACCCATTGATGGGCCGCTGCTTGTTCTCAACGGAGACGGGCCGGGCGCCGGACCGGTGAACCATGCCATGGTGCTCAGCCAGGCGAGTGAACGCTATGCTCCTCCTGGCATGCACCTTATTGCAGCGAACGTGATTGGCCGCGCGCCACAATCCGGTCCGCAGATCGAACAACTGGAGCGCGACGCCCGCGCTCAGCTGCAACGTTGGTTCGGCGCGGATGTCACGAGGTGGATGGTGCTCGGGGGCTACCCGATTGTGCATGCATTACCGCTGAGTACACATGTGGAATGGCAGCAAAGCAATCCGCGCCTGATGGACGGCGTGTATGTGTGTGGAGACTACCGGGAGATGCCGTCGATCCAAGGCGCGCTCGCTTCCGGGCGACGAGCAGCGGAATCTGTCCTTCGTCACTTCAGTTGATGAGTGTTTTTGACTGCCCTTGGCCCATTTGCTATCGTTAAATGACCGTAGGAGCGAGGCATCGCGCTCTTGGGGTGCCCATACTCCTCAGTAGCTCAATGGCAGAGCATTCGGCTGTTAACCGAAGGGTTGTAGGTTCGAGTCCTACCTGAGGAGCCAATCTTTCCGTACAGAATCATAGACTTACGGGGCATTTCCAAAATGCTCGCCTACCCCAAAATACCCTGTTTTACCCCCATTTTCCCGCCCGACCCGCTACAAAAGTCGCTACAGTCGCTACAGCGACTCCCCGCTGCTTGAGCGTGATAGGGTCGCGGTTAGCCGCCTAGCCCGGCCAGGCGACAAACAGGGAATAAACCTCACCTGCTGGCGGCTGCTTCTCTGAGGAATCGCGAGAGGTAGCGATGCCCAACCTGCTGACGTTGGCCATTTATTAACGGAAGAGTTGCCGACCACCCGACCGGAGCCATGAAAATGCGATGGCAGTCGGGATAGATGAGCGCGTTGGCTTGTTCTCAGCATTCGAGAGTCTAGCAAACACCTGTGGTCAAATCGGTGAGACTTCCAGAATCTCGCAAAGAGTGTGTCTCGATCCCGCGAGTATTTCTGTCATGAACGATTTACTAGCTCATGGAACGTAATGCTTTGATCGGATCGGCAGATGCAGCACGAATTGCCGGAAACACAGAAGCGACATATGCGATCGCCATCATGAGGAGGACGCTACCGGTATAGATCCAGGGGTCAATCGGGCTGACCTCGAAGAGGAAAGAGCGGATTAGATGAGAAGCTGCAAGCGATCCCAATGTCCCCAGCACGCTTCCGAGCAGGGCCAGTCTCGCTCCCGCCTGAAGGACGAGTTTCGTTATGCTGCGGCGCTGCGCTCCAAGCGCCATACGAATGGCGATCTCATGGGTCCTGAGTGTAACCGAAAAGGACATGACCGCATAAATACCGGTAAGGGCAAGCATAAGCGCAGTAACGGCAAAGATAGTCACCAATTCTGTCATAATCCGGCGTGGCGCCTCGGTAGTTGAGACGACGTCCTTCATGGAACGCACCTGGTCGAGCGCGAGCTCAGGATCAATTTCTGCAACGGTCTTGCGAACGGTTCCAATTATCTCTTCGGGAGGTATCGCAGCACGGACAACGATGGAACCGCCTGCGGGAATGACACGGGCATGCGGCGACGCTGCTCCATAGAGAATCGCTGGTTGCAGTGCGGGTGCATACCACGCGTCATTGGCCTTTTGATCGCGTCCACCGATTCGCGTATCGCCGACAACACCGACGACAGTTGCCCAGGGCAGATTCTTCTTGGGATTACCCACATGCATTCGCTTGCCGATGGGACTCTGCCCGGGCCATGAGTGTTGAGCCATGGACTGGCTAACAATCACAACTAGAGGAGAGTCTGCCCGATCTTCTTCGGTGAAGGTGCGGCCCGCAATCAGCGGAATGCCGAGAGCCTGAAAGTAGTTTCCGTAGATAGAGCCGAAAGCTGCAAATTTGAGCTTCCATCCTTCGACAGATTGGCCCTCGATCGTGTAGGCGGCCATGCCGGAGTTGCCAGACGATGGAAGCGTGGTTCCGACTCCAACAGCGAGGATTCCTGGTTTATTCGACAATCGCGCAGTCAGAGCCCGAGTGAACGCATCCACCGAGACGTCGGTGGGATATTGCTCGGCGGGTAGCCGATAGCCGGCCACCAACACATGCTGCGGCTGGAATCCCGGATCCACTGCAAGCATCTTCTGGTAGCTGCGCAAAAAGGCGAGCGCGGAGATGAGCAAAGCAAAAGCCACCCCGATTTCTAAGACGACGAGCGTGGAACGGAGCCGAGCGTGACTCGCAGCGCCTGTGGCTGTGACTGCGTTTTCTTTAAGGCCTGCAATGGGATTGATTCGCAATGCTACAAATGCAGGCACAAGGCTGCAGAGAACTCCAGTTAGAAGAGCGATTCCCAGAGCAAACATCGCTACACGCCCATTGATCGAAATTGCATCTACGCGTGGTAGGACTCCCGCAAGCGATTGCACGGCGATCCGGACGGCGAAGAAAGCGAGGAGCAAACCGAACAATCCGCCAGTCAGACTCAGCAGCAATCCCTCGATCGTGCTTCCGCGCAGGATTGCACCAGTACGCGCGCCGAGTGCAAGACGAATTGCGTGTTCACGATGGCTCCGGACTGCGCGCACCAGCATGAGAACGGCTACGTTGGTGCAAGCGATCAGCAGTACCACGGAGACTGCGATTAATAGGACCCGAAGGAGCGGCCTCGTATCCCCTGTAAGGACCTTACCCAACTGTTGGACATCGCCACGGACGCGAATTTTGGACATCGACGGAGGATAGGTGCTCATGATTTGCCGCGAAACCCGAGCGGCATCTTGGGCGGCCTGAGGGAGAGTGACGCCCTCTTTTAGACGCCCGACCATCTGGTACCCCCAAAAGCCAGCCGATTCTTCAGACAATTCGTCCGCTGTGAGACTCATCGGCACCCAAAGCTGCGCCTGATTCAGACGGCTCACCTGGAGGGGAAAGTCGAAATTGCGTGGCATCACACCAATGATGGTGTAAGGCTTGCGGTCCAGTTCGATAGTCGACCCGATCGCGTGTGGGTCACGGTGGTATCTATCTGTCCACAACGCGTAACTAATGACGGCGGCCTGAGCACGCGAGCCCTCTTCCTGTTGGGAGAAAGTCCGACCAAGCGAAGGCTCCACGCCAAGCGTCGGAAAGACGCCAGATGTCAGCCGCGCGGCAGGAAGATTTTCGGGAGTAGGACCACCTGAGAGCACGAAAGTGGCTCCTATGAAGGCGCCCATCGACGAAAATGCGTCCGCTTCCGTGGAGTATGCCCGAATATCGCGTGCAGTAATTCCGATCCCCGAATATTCTCCGACATGCTCGCCCAGTTGCACCAGACGGTCAGGATCGCGAAACGGAAGCGGACGGAGAAGTATCCCCTCGATCACGGAGAAAATCGTCGTTATCGCGCCAATGCCCAGAGCTAGCATTAGGGTGACGGTGAGGAAAAAGCCGCGCGCTTTACCGAGGCGACGTGCAGAGTATCGGAGGTCCTTGATCCATGAGTTCATGAGATTCTCCCGTGGTCTTACCCTATGGACGAATCGCAACCAGCAATGTTTTGGGACCGATATTGATTGGTGCCAATCGCCGCAGCGCTCATCGAGAGGTTTTCGATCCATTGAGAGGGCGCTTTCTTGGGTTGCGGGAGGATCACCGCCTACACGGACATAACCCCAAAATAGGCGAACGAAGGGTTAAGGAAGAGTAGCCGACAAACCGACCGGAGCCATGAAAATGCGATAGCAATGGGTGGGTAAGCGCATTGCCCTTCCATGAGAAGGCCGGTCGGTGTCAAGTCGTTTTGTGGTTGAGTAAGTTCATATCTAATGTTTTCCTTTGCCCGGATATCAGGGGATTTGCGGCTGGCGAGGCGGCGGTCAAGGCCGAGCGAAGCGAGTTCATCTGGA
>DASYBK010000005.1:0-38589 GCA_036500805.1 Acidobacteriaceae bacterium
ATCGCAGCAGGATTTTGGCTTGAAAGTGAGCGCGATGCCAAGGCAAGGCGCCCTGCTTTTATTCATCGTAAGTTTCGCGGTCTGCTTGCCTTCGAATCCGACAAAACATCCACGCTACAGGTTGGTGCTTCCAGATGGTTCCAGTCGCTGGGTTCTGGTGATAGTCAATGACCCAAAGCGGTGAGCCTTGAGTGGCGCAACAGCGCTTATGGGATTGTGTTCCAGAGTCAGGCGTGCCCACAATACTATGTGCATAACCGATACGCTTTGCCGTGCCAAATCTGCTTGCCTGGTATAGAACTCTGAATAGCCCATTGCGCAATTTCGAGAAAACCCGGACGGAATTCCAGGAGATACTCGCCAAGCCTATTCGCGAACTCGGGCTCAAACTCGAGGGTTCTCCGCTCGAACGATTCGTTCAGCAGCTTTATCGCGAACTGGACGCCAAGGGTATCCACAAGTTTCGTCCGCTGTGTTATCTCACCGATGAATGGGGATGTCCCTCTGGCGAGCCCGTCATCGGCATTCCGTTCTATCTGGCCAACCCGGACCTGGCACAGCTGGAGCGCGATATGAACGACCTGGAAGACGCTCGCGAGGTCATGATGTACATGCGTCATGAGGCCGGGCACGCATTCAATTACGCGTACCAGCTGTACAAGTCGGCTGAGTGGCGCGATCTCTTCGGTCCGTTTCGCCGCGCATATCGCGACAATTACCGTCCCATACCCTTCTCGCGGAAGTTTGTTCGCCACATGGCCGGGTGGTATGCGCAGAAGCATCCGGATGAAGACTTTGCAGAAACGTTTGCGGTCTGGCTCACGCCTCGCTCGCAATGGCGAAAGCGCTACAAAGATTGGGACGCGCTGGCCAAGCTGCAATACGTCGATCGCGTGGCGCGAAGAATGGGAGATGTCGAACCCGTCCGGCGTCGCGGCCGCACCGACATCACAGTTGATGAGATGGAAGCGACGGTCGGGGAGTTCTATCGTCTCAGCCTGCCGGAAGAGATTCCGGTGCAGGAACTCGCGCTGGATACCGACCTGGCGGACATCTTCAATATCTCCAGCAAGCGACGCAAGGGCGTGCGGCCCGCCCATGAGATGTTACGTCAGCATCGCAAGCCCATTGTCGACAAGATCGCGTATTGGAGCGGCGTGCAACGTCCGATCGTCAAGCGGCTGGTGGAAGCTATCTGCAAGCGTGTTGAGGAGCTGGGTTTACGCGTGGATGTGCAACGCGAGTCCGACTACCTGACGGAGTTCACGGTATACACAACTGCACTTGCCATGAATTATCTGGCTCGTGGAAAGTTCATTCACCCCTGAGCGTACGGCAACCGCCGTCACTCGGATTGGAGTTTTGCATGGCTGAGCCGAAGTTGAAAGTCAGTGTGCTGTACGACGTGTGGGAAGAAGAACCTGCCGAAGTGCAGGAAGAGGTTCCTGCGCCGCGGAAGCGCAAGGGGCAGACGAAACGCAGGAAGAAGCCGGTGAAGCAGGACCGCGAAGAGATCTTCGAAGCCCTGGAGAAGCTCGGCCATGAACCGTCGTATTACGTTCTCGACGGCCGCCGGCAATCCCTGCTCGGACTCGCCAAGTGCGGCGCCGATCTGGTTTTCAACCTCACGGAATCCTATGCGGGCGATGACACCAAGGAGATGAACGTCACCGCATTTCTGGATATTCTCGATATCCCCTATACCGGCTCAGGACCGCACGCGAACGTTCTTGCGCAGGACAAATCGATCGCCAAGAAGATGTTCGCGTTTCACGGGATTCAGTCGCCCTACTTCGCGACATCGTATCGCGGCGCTATCGACCACGCACATGACATCTCGTTCCCACTGATCGTGAAACCCACCTCCGAAGATGGATCCATAGGCATCGATGCCGCTGCTGTAGTTACCAGCGTGAAGGAGTTGATGGAGCGCGTCCACTATATACAGACGGAATTCGATTCTCCTGCGTTGATCGAGGAGTACATCGAAGGACGCGAGATCTACGCCGCGATCCTCGGCAGCTACGAGAGCGCACATGCACTTCCACTTGTGGAGCTTGATCTTTCGAAGCTTCCGAAGGGCATGCCCAGGATCGCCAGCCAGGATGTGAAATTCGAGAAAGACACGGAAGCCTATAAGCTGACGAAATCGGCGATCGCCGAAGGCCTCGATGAAGAAACCGCGACCAAACTCACCGAGACCGCGATCAGGGCCTATCGCGCCGTCAAGCTTCGCGATTATGGCCGCATTGACATGCGCGTATCGAGCAAGGGCGAGGTGTATGTCATCGAAGCGAATCCGAACCCATGGCTTTCCAGCGGACAGGAGTTTGCCATGGCCGCGAAGAAATCCGGCCTCTCGTATACCCAAATGATCGGGGAGATCGTGGACCTTGCGATGGCTCGGCACGCGTGAAAGATGGCAAAAGGTTTAGGTGAGGAGCGGCGCACCTGTCTACTCGAATGGGACGATACGAAGGACACACCAAAAGCGAAACCGCCGCAAGGCGGCTGACAAGAAACGGTGGGTGCACCTGGCCAGGATCGAGCAACGACTTCTTCCACGGCGTGGCGGCCGCAACAGTACATTCAACAAAGCGTAAACTGTGGAACACTTATTCCGCTAATCCGGACACTATTTCCGCCAACCTAGAAGAACCAGCTATCTCTAGATATCCAGGTTCTTCACGTCCAGCGCATTTTCCTCGATGAATTTGCGGCGCGCATCCACGTCCTCACCCATCAGCGTGGTGAAGATCTCCTCCGTGGCGGCCAGGTCCTCGAGCTTCACGGAAAGCAGCGTGCGCCGATCGGGATCCATCGTCGTCTCCCACAGTTGGGGAGCCGTCATCTCGCCCAGTCCCTTGTAGCGCTGCACCTGGTAGTCGCGGCGGCCCTGCTCGATCACGTATTCGAAGAGATCGCGCGCGGTTTTCTTTTCCACCGGCTCCTGCGAATTGCGCGGCGCTTTGCGCGCAGCCTTCTCGGTCAGCGCCTTTCCGGTCTCGGTGTCGGAGCCGTCCTGCGCTACGGTTTCTTCGACCGTCTCCTCCGCAGCGGCAGCCTTGCCCTTGGCCGCGTAGTCGATGAGGAACGGCGGCTCCAGCTCTTCCTTGATCTGCGCGTGCTTCGCCATCATCTGGCGATACTCTGGAGCGGAGGCCAGCGCCCAGTCCACTCTGCGCAACGCGCCCTGGGCATCGGTGAAGGAGACGGACCACGTCTGATGTTCTTCGTCGAGGACAGGATCGGTGACATCCTTGAACTGGTAGTTCTTCTTCATCGCGGCGAGCGCCTTGTGCAACTGCGCCAGCTTCGCGGGAGCCTTGCCGTCAGACGCTTCAAAGTCTCCCCGGCGCACCAGCTCCAGCTTCGCCAGCAGCGACGTTACCTCTTCGTTGCGGATGCGCTTGTCCACCTTCTCGAAGAACCCGAGATAGTCGTTGAGCTGGCTCATGAACCGCGTGAGCGCGCCGCCCTCAAGCTGCTTGCGCGTGCCATCGGCGCCGTAATGGATCACCATGCCGTCCGAGGCGCGCTTCACCATCACCTTCACGAACTCGCGGTCGTCCTTGATGTATTGTTCGAACTTGCCCTTTTTGATGCGATAGAGCGGCGGCTGCGCAATGTAGACATGGCCGCGCCGGATCAGCTCCTGCATGTGGCGGAAGAAGAAAGTAAGCAGCAGGGTGCGAATGTGCGAGCCGTCAACGTCGGCATCCGTCATCAGGATGACCTTGCCGTAGCGCAGCTTCGCCGGATCGAAGTCATCCTTGCCGATGCCGCAGCCGAGCGCGGTGATCATGGCTCGAATCTCTTCATGACCCAGCATCTTGTCGTAGCGAGCTTTTTCTACGTTGAGTATCTTGCCCTTCAGCGGAAGGATTGCCTGGAACTTGCGGTCGCGGCCCTGGCGTGAAGTGCCGCCGGCCGACTCGCCCTCGACCAGATAGAGCTCGCAGCGGTCCGGCTCGCGCTCCGAGCAGTCGGAGAGCTTACCCGGCAAGCCGCCGCCATCCAGCGCGCCCTTGCGCCGCGTCAGATCGCGGGCCTTGCGCGCCGCCTCGCGCGCGCGTGCCGCTTCAATCGCCTTGTTGATGATGCGCTTCGCGACCGGCGGATTCTGTTCGAGGAACATGCCCAGCCGCTCGTTGACGAATGCCTGCACGGTGCCCGCAATGTCCGAGTTCAGCTTGCCCTTGGTCTGTCCTTCGAACTGCGGCTGTGGCAATTTCACGCTGATCACGGCGACCAGGCCTTCGCGCACGTCGTCGCCCGAGAGGTTCTCCTTCACGTCCTTGAAGAGGCCGAGCGACTGGCCCGCGCTGTTGATGGTGCGCGTGAGCGCCGTGCGAAAGCCGGAAAGATGAGAGCCGCCATCCACCGTGTTGATGTTGTTGGCGAAAGAGAAGACGGTTTCGGAATAGCTGTCGTTGTACTGCAGCGCGACATCCAGCTCCACGCCATCGCGCGAAGCCTCCATGTGGATCGGCTTGTCGTGCAGCACCTGCTTCCCCTTGTTGATGTGCTTGATGAACTCGGCGATGCCGCCCACGTAGCGGAACTCGGCGCGCTTTGCCTCGCCGGTCTTCGGATCGGTCACCCGCTCATCGGTCAGCGTGATCGTCAGCCCCTTGTTCAGGAAGGCGAGCTCGCGCAGACGCTGCGCCAGCGTGTCGTAGTTGAACTCCGTCACGGTAAAGATCGACTTGTCCGGCAGGAAGTGAATCTTGGTGCCGCGCCGCTTGGTCGTGCCCGTCTGCTTCAGCTTCGAGACCGGTATGCCCTTCGCATATTCCTGCTCATAGGTATGCTCGCGCCAGATCTCCACTTCGAATGCCTGACTCAGCGCGTTCACGCAGGAGACGCCCACGCCATGCAGGCCGCCGGAAACTTTGTAGTTCGATGAATCGAATTTGCCGCCTGCGTGCAGCTTGGTCAGCACCACCTGCACCGCGGGCATCTTCTCACCGCCGGGCAGCGTCATCTCATCCACGGGAATGCCGCGGCCATCATCGATCACCGTGATCGAGTTGTCGAAGTGAATGATGGTCTCCACGCGCGTCGCGTGTCCCGCAAGCGCCTCGTCCACCGAATTGTCGACCACCTCGTAAACCAGGTGGTGCAGCCCCATCTCACCGGTAGAGCCGATGTACATCGCCGGCCGCAAACGCACTGCCTCCAGGCCCTCCAGCACTTTGATATTGCTGCCGGTATAGCTGCCGCTTTTGGGCCCTTTCGGGTCGGCGTCACTTGGTTCGAGGAGGGCTGCGGCGATCTCTTGAGTGGACATGAAACTCCGTCTTTGCTCGGGGCTGTGGCGCAGGCCGGATCAGCCAACTAAGTGGCTGTATTCAAACGACTTGAGAAGACCCCTTGAGTATCTCTATTGTATCACGTCGAGGGCGGTTTTCCGGGTTCCTGGAAAGGTTCTGCGCGGTGCAAAATCAATACCTTGCGGCCATCCTTTGAGTGCTGCCGTCGCGGTCTTTAGAAGGCGCCGGCGCCGGCTTCCTCTTTGATCGAAGAAAAGGCGAAATATGACCCGTTGGAGTCTGCAGTAATGACCCTTCGTTACTCTAAACCGGCGAGGTGACGTTGAGAGACGTGCTTCGGGCGGGCTATCTTCGATTAGGCCCATGATCGTGCCCTCCTCCCAATCCGTACTGTTCTGGCTCCGGTTCGTCACCGCCCTGCAGACGGCATTGCTGCTTGCGGCCTATGCCTGCGGCCTGCGGAAAGACCGCGCCTATCCCGCGATGCGCGTCTATTTGCTGGTGAATACCATCGGCGGGATTCTGGTTTGCACACTCATCGGCTTTCCGGGATTGCTGGCCGGCAGCGAGTCCACGGTCTACTGCACCCTTTTCTGGGTCGCCTACGGCACCTCCGGCGTGCTGACCTTCCTCACCGCGCAGCAGATCTTCCGCGATGCCCTCGACCCGCTTCCCGGACTGCGCCGCCTTGCCCTGGTAGCCTTCCGCTGGGTAGCTGTAGTCTCTGTTGCGCTCTCCGTAGTTCCCGCCATCGTGCCGCTCTTCTTCCATGCCCACTCGTTGCAGGTCACGGTGCTGCAGGCGATGCGCTGCGTCAGCGTGCTGGAGTTCTGCCTGCTCGCCTTCATCCTGCTCTCCGCGCAGGCGCTGGGCATCTCCTGGCGCAGCCGGATCGTCGGGATCACGCTCGGCTTCGGCGTGCTGGCGGTGGTCGATACCGTCTGCTTCATGTTCCTGCTGCGGTCTCTCTCGCAATTGCTGCCCTGGCTCCTGGTGCGTGAGACCGGCAGCCTCGTCGCCGCGGCCATTTGGCTGACGTATCTCCTCATGCGCGAGCCGCAACGCACGGCGGTCCGGCTGAAGAACAGCTCCCAGTTGCAGAAATGGAATGAGATTGCCGTAGCGCTGGGTAAGCCCGCACCGCACATCGCGTTCGGGCAGCCTGAGCCGCCGCCATTCTTTCTGCAGGATGTCGAGCGTGTCGTCGACCGCGTGCTCAGCCGCAACGAAGTCGATCCACCCCGCGCCGGCTGAACTGCGCGCTCGTTACCAGGTCCCTCCAGAGACAACAAAGGCCAGGGCGCGCTGCCCCGGCCTCGTTGCTTTTACCAGCGATGCTGTTACGCGCTGGGCAACTCTGCTGGTTCTACAGAGACGAAACGGCCGCTCTTGCCCTTGTCTTGGAACTTCACCTTGCCCGTGATCTTCGCGAAGAGCGTGTCGTCGCTACCGCGGCCGACATTCAGGCCCGGCTTCAGCTTGGTGCCGCGCTGCCGCACGATGATCGAGCCGCCCGGCACCGTCTCGCCGGCAAACACTTTCACGCCCAGCCGCTGTGCATTGGAATCGCGGCCATTCTTCGAACTGCCTAAACCTTTTTTGTGTGCCATCGCTTGTCCTCAGATCCTCATCCGGCGCATCGGCCAGCCTTACTTCTCAGCCCGGTAGGTGGTGCCATCCACTTCAATCTCGTTGATGCGCACAGACGTATACGCCTGGCGGTGTCCCTGCAGCTTCTTGTACTGCTTCTTCCGCTTGTAGTGGAAGACCAGGATCTTGTCGCCGCGGCCATCGCCCAGCACCGTCGCCGTCACCTTGGCGTTCTGCGGCTTGTCCAGCGCGCCGTCAGAGGTCGAGGCTGCGAGCACGTCGCTGAACTCGATCGTTTCGTTGGCTTCGGCTCCAGCCTTTTCAATGCGCAGCACGTCGCCGGGCGCCACGCGATACTGCTTTCCACCAGTGCGGATCACCGCGTACATAAAACCTCCACAGCTCCCAGGCGGGAACCGGAAACTCAAATCAGTTGGGCGGATACATGCTTCACTGGCCTGAGCGCTGCTCCAATCAAGCCGTATCGAATCTTCCCGATGCGGATGATGAGTCAGCACTGCAGTCCGGCCTCTCGTCTGATTCAGAGACACGAAGAGGCGCAGGCAGGATCGCCGGAACCTATCCAGTCTAGCTTGAGAGGCCCGCAGGGTCAATTCCCCGGCGGCCCGGGCGACGTCTTTCCGTGCTCTGGAAGAGGAAAACGCCGAGCACCGCGATCAGCGGCTCCAGCGGATGCCGGAAACGGGCATGCACGGTCACGAAGTAATAGACGAGCGGCAGCGTGAGGAAGGCGAATGCGAACAGCCACGCCCCATAGACCCGCCGCCGCAACGCCAGCAGCAGTCCCAGCAGCCCGGCAGTGCTGAGAAATCCGAAGTTCAGGCTGCGGAAGAAACGGGTTGCCGGGTTGCCGCTCGGCGAGGGCACCCCGAACCAGAAGAGGTACAGCCGCTTCAGCGTGTTCCTGACGAATAACCAGCGATCCTGCCGGATCGTCCGCTTTGCCAGTTCGCCACGCATCTGCGCGTACCGATACTCGCCCATCGCCGCGTAGAGCCGAAGCTGCTGCGGGTCCTGGGCGGGGTGGTCGTACTCCATCAGCAGCCCGGTTGCGCCGGGACCATTGCCTAGACAGAGCTCGGCGCCGAAGTTTGCCCGCAGCGGCACAAAATGATGGAAGAGCCGCGTGTTGCGCACCGTCCAGGGGGCAAGAATCGCGAGAAAGATGGCCGCGCTCAAAGCGGCGCCAGCCAGCCGGCGCGGCAGACCCTCACCAGTCAGAATCCAGAGGCCGGCGAAGGGCAGAAAGAGCACTAACGAAGGGTTGGCCAGCGCAATAGCACCCCAGATGAGTCCAAAAAGCGCCCAATCGCGCATTACTTGCCGGTCAGAGGAGCGCTGGCGCATCCGCAGAGCCAGCGCCAAGGCGCAGGTGAAGAGCAGGGTGCTCAGGCTGGTCTCCCACACCCAGCGCACGGCGTACTGCATGGCCGCGGGATAGAGCGCCCACAACCAGACCGCCCAGCGGCGGATGCTGGCCGCGCGCTCCGGCCCGAGGGCGGCGAAGGAGCGTTGCGCGATGGCCGCGATGGGGAAGACGGTGAGCGCGCTGAAGAGGGAATTGAGCGTCAGCAGGATCCACGCCGAGGTCAGTGTGTAGATTCCCGTGAGCTTGAAAACAAAGGCGATCACGAGCGGATAGAGCGGCGTCACCCACGCCGTCGGGCCGGTGTGGCCCATGAATGGGTCGGCATAGCCATACCCGGTCGCCAGCGCCCGAGCGATCCGGCCCATCTCCCAGCCGTACTCGAAGTGATCCGGAAAGGGACGGATGCGATAGGTATGGGCAAGCGTGAGGTATGCCACGCGCACGAGAAAGGCAGCCCAGAAGGCGAGCGTTGTCTGGTCGAAGGCCTTACGGCGGGAAATTGCTCTCATGTGCCTGGCTAACAGTATGCCGTCGTGTGGCAATGAGAGTGGCAGGCTGGCAGCGAAGCGCCATCCGATTGAATGAAGGCGCCTTCTCGGATACACTAAAAGCTCGCGAAGCGGTCCGGGCCGGCGCTCTATGCCGCCGGGAAGATTCTGCAGGGCTTTCCCGCACGACAATCCGCCGCGTACAGATTTCCACTTGAGTTCCGGAGTTTGGTCATGGCACAGGTATGTGAGGTTTGCGGCAAAGGTCCGCAGTTCGGCAACAATATTTCCCACGCGCACAACATCAGCCGGCGCCGCTGGAATGTGAACCTGCGCCCGGTCAAGGCCAAGGTCGGTGGCGGCAACAAGCGCATCCGCGTCTGCACCAGCTGCATCAAGGCCGGCAAGGTGACGAAGGCGTAGCTTCGCGCAAGCATTTCCAAAAGAAAGAGCCCCGCACTCCGCGGGGCTTTCTTATTTTCGCAACAAGCGGTGACTATTTTTTGTCAGGGTCAAAGTTCAGCGCCGCCGAATTGATGCAGTAGCGCAGTCCGGTGGGCCGTGGGCCGTCCGGGAAGACGTGGCCCAGGTGCGCGCCGCAGCGGGCGCAGGTCACCTCCACCCGCTCCATGCCGTGGCTGGTATCGGTATGGGTCTCTATCGCCGTCGAATTCACCGGCAGAAAGAAGCTCGGCCAGCCGCTCCCTGATTCGAATTTCGTATCGCTCTTGAACAGCTCCGCGCCGCAGGCCACGCAGTGGTACATACCGTCCGTATGATTGCGATAGAGCGTGCCGGAAAACGCCGGCTCTGTCCCTTTCTCCCGCGTGATGTGGTATTGCTCCGGCGTCAGTTGCGCGCGCCACTCGGCATCTGTCTTTTCCACTTTCGCTGTCTTGGTCTCTGCCATTCGATCCTCACTCTCCAGCTCTTGTTCTCTGTCCATTAGATGGACCACGGTGGGTTTGCGTTACAGGTGCGCGATCACCTCGATTTCGACCAGTGCATCCTTGGGCAGCCTTGCCACCTCCACGGTGGAGCGCGCCGGTGCCACGACGTCATCGCCCGCGAAATACTGGCCATAGACCTCGTTCATGGCGGCGAAATCGCCCATGTCCTTGAGGAAGACAGTGGTTTTTACCACCTGGGCGAGATTCGCACCGGCGGCTGCCAGCACCGCCTTCAGATTTTCGATCACGCGCGCCGTCTGCTCGCTGATGCCGCCGGCTACCAAGGCGCCGCTTGCGGGGTCAAGGGCAACCTGGCCAGAGGTGTACAGAAAATTACCGGTGCGGATTGCCTGCGAATAGGGGCCGATGGCCGCCGGTGCGTCCTTGGTGCTGATTGCCTGCTTCGAATTGCTCACGCGCCCTGCTCCTAGAGATATTGCTTGGAGATATTGCTTGATCCATCATAGGCGAGCGTCAGCTGGTTTTAAGGGCGGAGAAGCCGCTGGCTTCCGCCGATCCGGTTTCGTCCTCTTGCTTCGGCAGCAGAAAGTCGGAGAGCATGCTCTTCCAGCCGCTGGCACGCCGCTGATAGTCGCCACGGAAGGCGGCGATCTTCGCCGGGCGTGCCCAGCGATACGCCGGCAGTGTGACGCGCATAGTCAGGAACGCATGCTGCCGCGCGAAATCATCCGCGGCGGCGGTGCGCAAGGAAGGCGGAATCCTGCGCACACAATTGAGCAGCAACTCGATCTCACCACGGTGCCAATCCGCGCCGAGCCAATGCTCCCGGGCGAGCTCGCCCCAGGGTTTTCGTCGCGGACCAGGCCCGGTCCCCACCTGTTGCTGGCCGTGAATGCGGTACTGGATGAGCGGCTCGTCCACAAACCGGACACCGGCAACGCAGGCGGCAATGGCGGCAATCCATCCGTCATGCAGCCATTCGCCAGCAGCGGGGCAGATGTACTCGCGCAGGCTCGCACGAAACATGATGGTCGCTCCGCTGACGAAGCGATACCGGACCAGCGGCAACATGTCGCCGCGCCAGATACGTTCGCGAATCGCGGCATC
This sequence comes from Acidobacteriaceae bacterium, assembly GCA_036500805.1. GTDB lineage: Bacteria > Acidobacteriota > Terriglobia > Terriglobales > Acidobacteriaceae > KBS-83. Next base: position 10,763 of record DASYBK010000005.1, read on the forward strand.
GAAGGTGAAATTATCCCAGAGATGGCCGGGAAGGCGCGTTCCCGTGTCGTCGATTAGGCACCCGTTCGAGAACACCAGGCCCACCCGCGGATTGTCGCGAAACGTCCGGGCGCACTCCGACAGTCGCGCGGGATTCCAGATATCGTCCTGGTCGCAGAACGCGATCAGGCTGCCCACGCAGAGCCGCATGGCGTGATCGAAGTTCATGGTGGATCCGAGATTCAGCGGATTGACGTGGATGCGGACAGGGAAGGAAGCGTTCCGGGCGAACGACTTCAGCAACTCTAGAGTGTTGTCCGTGGACCGGTCATCGCACACCACCAGCTCATCCGGGCGGCGCTCCTGGCTCTCCAGGCTGGCAAGCTGCTCTTCCAGGAACTTCGCTCCGTTGTAGGTGCAGAGCGCGACCGAGATCGTCTCTGCCGCGAGACCGCTAGGCATGCCGCCCCTTGGGGTAGCGAGGCGGCATCTGTCGCAGGCGGAAGGCCTGCGCCGCGCGCATCCGCCACACACGCTTGTCACTGCAGGTAGACAAATAGGTGCGGCTGGTCTTGAGCAGCCACCAGCGGAAAAAGAGACGGTCGGAGGCGCTGCCGAACTTCAGCACAAATCGTGTCTGCGCCGCGAGCACGCTCCAGTGTCTCGACATCGGGACGGCGTCCAGGTCCATGTGCGACATGTTCTGCTGGAGCACGGTGCGCATCACCCACAAACGATAGCCCTGCAGTTGCAATTGCTGAAAGACGGCATGGTCGAGGTAGTCGAGCCAGAAGTCTTCAGGAAAGCCGCCAATCTGCTCCAGTGCGCTGACCCGCAGCGCGGCGCCGGAGTTGTACGCAGTAAGCGGCTGCGCCACCATGCCGGTGACGTTTACATCCACGGCGTGGTTGAGGTCGGAGAACTGCTGCCGCATCTGCCATAGAAAGGGCGCGTCCGGTGAGTAGAGGCGGGTGCCGGCCCACAGTTTTGGCACGATGGCGCCAATCTCCGGCTCGCCTGCGACGCTGGCCGAGACGTCGAGCATCTCCGCCAGATATTCCGGAGACAGCCGGGTGTCCTGATCAAGCAGCAACAGCCAGGTGCTGCCATCTGCGCTGGCGCGCTTCAGCGCAGTGTTGTACGCACCTGCGAGCCCGGCATTCTCGGCATTGTGAATGTAGTGAATATCGAGAGCGGTGGAGGTGGGCAACTCGTGCGGCGCCGGGGAGTTGTCGTAGACAAGCAGCGAGACCCGCGGTGCCGCATCCGGCCTGCCGGCCATGATTTCGAGCAGAGAACACAGCGCCGCGCTTTGGCTCGGAGACTGCCCATAGAGAACAACGATTGCGGTAAGATGCGCGGCCCGTGTCATAAGAAAAATAACGAATTGGTCATCAAGCTGCGCGAGTGGTAGAGCACGTTTTCAGGATACCGCCCGCCGCACCACGCGCGTCATCTGCATGCGGTCGCTTGGCGCAAGGCCCACCCACCACAGGATGGAGGCGGTTGCCACTGCCCAGAGGGCCAATACCGGAAGGGGGACGGGCATCATGGAAAGCCGCCGCCAGAAGGGTATGCAGGCAAGCAGCGGCAGGAAGCTGAGCAGCGGACGCGCGACGCCCTCACGGATAAGCTGCAGACGCGCCACAGCTACGGCGCGCGTGCGAGGCATGCTGATGACGAGATGCGCGAGGACGCCGGCGAATGCGCCGATCAGCGTACCGCCGGCCACCCCGATCGCTCCATAGCGCCGCGCCAGCAGGATGCTGCTGATGAGATTGATGGTCGCCTCGAGCACCGGCGAGACAGTGGCAAATCTTTGCTGGCCCAACCCCACCACCATCAGCGCATAAGGATAGGCGAGCTGGCGCACGATATTGGCGGCCACCAGCACCTCAAGGTAAATCAGCGCATGTGATGCATAATGCGCTCCTACCCAGATTCGTAACAGTGGAAAACCTAGAAACAGCAACGGGATGCCGAGCATGCAAAGCAATGCTGTGGAAAGACGGGTTGCCGTCACCAGCAGAGCGCCCAGCTCGTCGGCGGTGCGCTGCACCTGCAGCGAAGAAATAGCCGGCAGCAGCGGACCCAGCAGATTGCTGACCAGCAGCAGCATAAAATTCGTAGCGCTGGCGGCGATTGCATAGTAACCGGTGTTCTTGTAGTCGAAGTGTCCCACGATCGCGGTGTCGAGCCCGCTGATCAGTAGGGCGCCGATGGTCCATATCGTCAGCACGCCGCAATACTCCAGCAGCCGGGCTGATGTGCGCTTGTCAAAGCGGAACAGATCGAAGCCGATGCGGTTGCTGGCGTAGCGCTTCCAGCCGACGAATTGCAAAAGCGCGGTGCCGATATTGCACGCAGCCATCAGCAGCGACAACTGCACCAGCGTGCCGTGCATCAGCAGCAGAACGATCAGTCCCACGGTCGAGACGACGCGGCTGCTCGCTATCAACACGGTGGGGAAGCCATACTCCTGCAATCCGGTGAAGGTGGCGAGGAAGACGCCGAAGGGCAGCCCGAAGGCCACCGAAATCCCTACAGCGATCAGCCCGTAGCGCACGTCCCCGACAAGCGCGGGGGGCATCTGCGTAAAAAGGCGCGGCACCTGCCACACCATGCCGAAGATCGCGAGGGCGCCGATCATCGCCGCTCCGACCATTACGGTGAACGCCGTGCTGACCGTCTTGCGCGTGGCGGAGACGTTGCCGGCGGCGTGATACTCGGCAACAAACTTGCCGATCGCCGTCTGCAATCCCAGGTCGAGGAAGTTCACGTAGGCGCTGAGTTGCAGGATGAGCACCCAGGCGCTGTACTCCGCCGTGCCCATGTGCTGCACCAGGAAGTGCGGCAGCACCAGGGAAATCAGCATGCCCAGAATCACTCGGATGAGGTTGGAGGCGGACCCCTGCAGAATCCTGCGTTTGTCGAGACCAGGCATGAGACGAACTCGATTCACCTTACCAGAGGCAGCGTGAGTTCAGGCGAACCTAATCGTTCTCACAAAGTGTGTTGGCATGTGAGAGCTGCTGACGGAGCTTTTCGTAAAGCAAGCTGCTCCTCTCAGATGCGGGTGAGAACGCAGCATTTGTGAAAAACGGTTCTATACTTTGCTGGCGCGTTCCACGTCGCGCACGCCGGGAAGTGTGCGCAAACCTGTGACGATTCGATCCAGATGCGCGACGTCCTCGGCTTCGACAATAAATTCCACGATCGCTTCGCCGTCCTTGCCGGCCCGCGAATCCACGCTGCGGATATTGGTGCCATCGTCGCTGATGATGGCGGTCAAGTTCTTCAGCATGCCCGCGCGATCATCGCAGTACACGACCACCTTCACGGGGTAGGTCTGCTGCCGGCCGCGTTCGTCGGCCGCCTTCTTCGACCATTCGACCGAGATCCGCCGGTCGGCCTCGTAAAGCAGGTTCTGCACGTTGGAACATCGCCGCGCGTGGACGGCAACGCCACGGCCGCGCGTGACGTAGCCGATGATCTCCTCGCCGCGAATCGGATTGCAACATCGCGCGCGATAGACCAACAGATCGTTCTGCCCCTCCACTTCCAGCGACTCGGTGCGCGGGTTGAGATGCAGCTTCTTTACCGTATCCGCGGTGGCCTTGGCATCGGCTGTTTCGACATCCAGAGCGGGCGGCGCAATCAGGCTCGGTTCCAGTTTGTGCAGCACCTGGCGCGATGAGTATTTGCCGAAACCGATGCCCGCGAGCAGGTCCTTCTCGCCGCCGATGCCATATTCATTGGCGACGCGCGTGTAGTCGGCGTCGTGGAAGCGGGTGAGCGAAACCTTGTATTTGCGCGCCTCGCGGTCCAGCAGCTTGCTGCCGATCTCGATCGCACGCTCGCGCTGGTGCTCGTTCAGCCAGTGCTTGATTTTGTTGCGCGCCCGCGAGCTTTTTACGAAGGTAAGCCAATCGCGGCTCGGCGTATGGCCGTTCTGGGTCACGATCTCGACGATGTCACCATTGCGCAAGCGTGTGCGCAGCGGCACCATGCGGCCGTTCACGCGCGCACCTGTGCAGGTCTGTCCTACCTCGGTGTGGACGGAGTAGGCAAAGTCCACCGGGCTCGCGTCCTTGGGCAGCACGACGACTTTACCCTTCGGCGTGAAGGTGTAGACCTCCTCCGGATACAGATCGATCTTCAGCGTGGAGAGGAATTCGTTCGGGTCCGACATCTCCCGCTGCCACTCCACAAGCGATCGCACCCAGGCGAGGCGCTGCTCGTCCTTGCTGCTGATCGGGCCGCCATTGGCCTTGTACTTCCAGTGCGCGGCGATGCCTTCCTCGGCCACGCGGTGCATCTCTTCGGTGCGGATCTGCACCTCGAACTGGTGGCCGCCCGAGCCCATTACCGTTGTGTGCAGCGACTGATACAGATTCGGCCGCGGCATGGCGATGAAATCCTTGATGCGCCCTGGCACCGGACGCCAGATCGAATGGATCAGCCCGAAGACGGCGTAACAGTCCTGCACGCTTTTCGTGATGACGCGTACAGCCAGCAAGTCATAGACCTGGTCCACGCTCGAGCGCTGCTTCTGCAGCTTCTGATAGATGCTGTAAAGGCGCTTGATGCGCCACTCCACGCGCGCCTCGATCTTGTGCTCGTTCAGCTTCTCCTGCAGCATCCGCTCGACGTCCTCCAGGAAGTCTTCGCCCTCCTTGCGGCGCTCGTCTATGGCGGTCTGAACTTTTTCGTAGCTCACAGCATCGACATAGCGGAAGGCCAGGTCTTCGAGCTCGCCGCGCACCTTGCCCATGCCCAGGCGATGCGCCAGCGGAGCATAGATGTCCAGGGTTTCGCGCGCGATCGCCTGCTGGCGTTCCACGCGCAGGTGCTGCAATGTGCGCATGTTGTGCAGCCGGTCGGCCAGCTTGATCAGCACCACGCGCACATCGCTCACCATGGCCAGCAGCATCTTGCGGACGTTCTCGGCCTGGCGGTCTTCGCTGTTCGCAAACTGGATCTTGTCGATCTTGGTGACGCCCTCGACGATGTGCGCCACCTGCTCGCCGAAGAGCCGCGTGATGTCATCGGCGGTCACCGATGTGTCCTCGACGGCATCGTGCAAGAGGCCGGCGGCGATGGCGGTCGAATCCAGCTTCATCTCCGCCAGCACGTGCGCTACCTCCAGCGGATGCAGCACATAGGGCTCGCCCGAGGCGCGGACCTGACCCTGATGATGTTCGAGGGAAAAATCCCAGGCGCGGCGGATAATCTCCACGTCATCACCCGGGCGATGAGCGCGGACGGTGTCGAGGAGGGCACGGAAGCGCGCGTCTATCAGTGCGCGACCGTCTGGGACGCGGTCGTCCGGCGCGCGAGGATCGGCCTCGGTCACCCGGGATGCGTTAGACTCCGGCGGCGTTGTACGCGCGGTCGCCATGCCTGATTATAGGCTGATGCCTTTTCATTTTCAGGAAAGACCGGCAAAGAGAGCGTTCTCAGGGTCATGACGCCGACCCCACAGGCCGCATCTCGCCGGTCGAAAACCCCGGCCGTTCCGCCGTCTGCTTCCCGCGCTGCCATCGTGACCAGAAGGGCTGCTGACCGCCTGCGCGCAGGTCATCCCTGGGTCTATGCGTCGGATGTGGCGGAAGTTACAGGAGATGAGCCGGCGAATCGCTCGAGTTTAATTCTGGTTTCCGACCAGCGTGGTATTCCGCTGGGCACCGCGCTCTACAGTCCGGCGTCGCAGATCGCGCTGCGCCTGGTGAGCCGCGAGGTGCTGGCGACGGACGAAGAATGGGTCCGCCTGATCGAAGCGCGCTTGCGCCGCGCTTTCGCGCTGCGATCCACAATGAACACGGAGGCATGCCGTCTGGTCTTCAGTGAAGCGGATGAGCTGCCCGGCCTTATCGTGGATCGTTACGGGCCGCTCGTGCTGGTCCAGATTCTCGCCCGCGGCCTCGACCGGCCCGAGGTTCGCGCGTTGGTGACACACATCCTCGTCGACGAGCTGGGGCCCGAGACCATCGTCGAGCGCGGGGATGCGCGCATCGCGGCACTCGAAGGGCTGGAGACGCCGGCGCTGGCCACGCTCTACGCGAAAGATCCAGCAGCGCCGAAATTGCAAGCCACATTTCTTCTGAACGGCCTGCGTTTCGCCTACGATGCTGCGTCCGGCCAGAAGACGGGCGCCTTTCTCGACCAGCGCCTCAACTATGCAGCGGCCGCCGAGCATGCGCGCGGCGAGGCTCTGGATATTTGCACCTACCAGGGCGGCTTTGCGTTGCATATGGCACGGCGATGCTCGCGTGTGACAGGAGTAGATGCGTCGCGCAGCGCACTCGAGGTCGCCGAGCGCAATCTGGAAGCGAACCGCAAGCAGCTTGCCGCGGAGGTGGACTGGGTGGAAGCGGATGCCTTCGAGCTGCTGCGCGCGTGGAGCGATGCCGGTACACAATACGACACCATCGTGCTGGACCCGCCCGCCTTTGCGAAGAGCAAGCGCGCCGTCGATGGCGCGCTGCGCGGCTATAAGGAGCTGAACCTGCGCGCACTCAAGATGATTCGGCCGGGCGGCGTGCTGGTCACTTGCTCCTGCTCGCACCACATCTCCGCTGCGGATTTCACCGCGACGGTAGCCGCCGCCGCCGGCGATGTCGGACGTCGCTTGCGTTTGCTCGAGCGTCGCGGCGCCGCGCCCGATCATCCCGTGATCCTGACCATCCCCGAGACCGAGTACCTGAAGTGCCTGATCTGCGCGGTCGAGTAAGCCCGCGGTCGAGTAACAGGACCGCGGCGCGTATCCTGAATAAAGAGTCATGAGTCACGAGGGCATCCGCATTGTCGATGAGCGGGAGGCGCGCCGCGCCGATCGTCCTCCGCTGCCGCGTGAGGCAGTCGATCCCGCGAAGGTGCGCGTCCACAAGACGGAAGGCACCGGCATGGAGATCGAATGGAAGGATGGCCACCGGAGCGCATGGACCTTTCGCTGGCTGCGCGACGCCTGTCCTTGCGCTACCTGCCATGAAGCGCGCGAAGCAGCGGGTCTTGCGCCGGGTGAGCGCAGGGCTGCATCAGCGCAGCTTCTGCCGATGTACGAAGCGCCGCCCCGCCCCAACAGCGTTGAGCCGGCGGGCCGCTACGCGGTGATCTTTCACTGGAACGATGGCCACTCCAGCGGGATCTACTCTTGGGATTTCCTGCGCCGACATTGCCAGTGCGACGAGTGCACGCGGGCCCGGATTCGGGAATAAGGTCCGCGCCTGTTGTTTATGGTTGTGACCATGAGTGGCGCTTCTTGAGGAAGTGGTGCTCGATGTCCGGCAGGAACTCGATCAGTTCCGAACCAATGACGCCCTCTGCCGTCACCGTCATGGCGCCGATGACCGTCTTCTCGAAGCCGGTGTCTTCGTCGGGATAGTACAGGTTCGAAATGCCGCCGGAGATGAAGTTGCCGGCCACGTTGGCATAATTCGGCCCCCACGTCCCATTGTCGCGGCGGCACCATAAGGCGGTTTCGGCGGAGTAAAGAAAGCGCCGCGGGAAGGAGCCGTAGCCCATGCGGAAGTAGCGCGGGTCCTCCTTCAGCAGAGCGGGCAGCACGGCATTGCCCCAGAAATTGCCGTCCGCCGTATCCGCGTAGGAGGCGCCGAAGCGCTTGAAATAACCCTCAGCACCCTGACCGAACCCGTAACGGACCTGCGTCGATTTACCGGTCACGGGATCGATCACGGTCTTGGTGCCCGAGTTGGTGTTGCGCGCTTGCCCTATGCCGGAGAGAACAGCGTCCTGGGCGAAGATAAAGGGATCGGTCGTACTCTTCAGCATGAGTTGAAACTTTTGCTTCGGCCGCAGCGCTGGTATGTTGTTCGAATTCGCCAGCGACACGGTCTGAAACATGGGCATCACGCCGAAAGCGCGCTGCTTTTCCTCCTGCCGAAGTACCTCATCGGAGCTTCGCGGCTTATTCTGCTGCTGGCTGTCCGGCGATGACGTCGGTGCCGCGCTGTTTGCCGGCGCATTCTGTTGCGGAGTTGGCGCATCCGGAAGGCTGGCGCTAGCTACATCAGTTTGGGCGTGTGCGATTCCCGCCGGAAGTGCGGCGGCGATCACAGCTGTCAGTAAAAGGCGATGGAGCTTCAAAAGGGCGGGGTGCTGCTGCATGCGTCCTGTAAGGATAGACGACAGAGTTCACCCTCGCATTAGGAAAAGACGGGAATGGACGAGGGTTTTTGTCTGCAGAGTAAAGACGGATGACAGAGCTCAAAAGTTGCGCTCATGGGACCAGAATCGTGTCACCAGATCGCATGCCGCCGCTGCATCCGGGGCCACCCGCGATAAAGCCCTATGCTTGTCGCGGAGAAAGCCGGCTCGAACCGCCCCATCCAGCATGCCCAGAAAAGCGTCCCAATATCCGCCGATGTTGATGAGCACGATCGGCTTGTCATGAATGCCGAGCAGCGCCCAGGTCAGGATCTCGCACAGCTCATCGAGCGTGCCCAGTCCGCCCGGCAGCACGAGAAACGCATCGGCTCGGCGCGCCATCTCCGCCTTGCGCTCGTGCATGCTGTTCACTTCAATCAATTCCGTCAGACCGCGATGCGCGATCTCTCGCGTGAACAGCGTACGTGGAATCAATCCAGTGACCGAGCCGCCGGCAGCCAGCGCAGCATCCGCCATCGCGCCCATCAGGCCGACTTCGGCGCCGCCATAGACCAGATGCCAGCCGCGCTCGGCGATTGCGCGCCCCAGTGCTTTGGCTGCTGCGAGAAAGATCGGATCGGTACCATCGCTGGAGGCGCAGAAGACGCAGATGTTGCGTCCTGCGACCCTTTCTTTTTCCTGCGTTGGATTCATTGCGGATGGCGAAGCCTAGTGGCTCTACTCTTCCAGAGTAACGCGCGGCTCTTGCGCTCCCCAATGCACATCGCCGGCGGCGATACACTGGAGAGGAGAAGTTCCCACCGAGACGCCGGCCTGTGAATCCCCTGCTCGAAAAGATGAATCCGCAACAGCGCGCCGCCGTGAAGGCTACGGACGGGCCGGTGCTGATCCTGGCCGGGGCCGGGTCGGGCAAGACGCGTGTCATTACACACCGCATCGCGTATCTCATCGAGGCGAAGGGCGTCGCGCCGGACTCCATTCTTGCCGTCACCTTCACCAACAAGGCCTCGGCCGAGATGGGCGAGCGCGTGGAGAAGCTGCTCGCCGGCACCACGCTGGCCAAGCCGCTGCTCTCCACCTTTCACTCCTTCTGCGTCCGCGTGCTGCGCCGCGATATCGAAGCGCTGCGCATCGGCGACAAGGGACTCACCAGGAGTTTCGCGATCTACGACGAAAGCGATCAACAGGCCATCGTGAAGCAGGCGATGCGGCGCATGTCGCTGGATGACAAGACGCTGACGCCGCGGACTGTGCTCTCGAAGATAAGCTGGGCCAAGAATCACATGATCGATCCGCAGGAGTACTACCTCGGATCGAGCGATCCCATCAGCGAGCGCGTGGCGCAGCTTTACGAGATTTATCGCAAGGAGCTGCTGAAGAACAATGCGCTGGATTTTGACGATCTGCTGCTGGAGACGGTGCGCCTGCTGAAGGCCAGCGGCGAGACGCGCGAGCGCTACAACCGGCGCTTCCGCTACATCATGATCGACGAGTACCAGGACACGAACCGTCCGCAGTACGAGCTGATGAAGCTGCTCGCCGGCGAGCATCACAACATCTGCGTGGTCGGCGATGAGGACCAGAGCATCTATAGCTGGCGTGGCGCGGACATCCGCAACATCCTCGAATTCGAGAAGGACTTCCCCGAGGCGAAAACCATTCGGCTCGAACAAAACTATCGCTCCACGCAGGTGATTCTCGAAGCAGCATCCGCCGTCGTCGCGCGCAACGCGCAGCGCAAGGGGAAGAATCTATGGACGGAGCGCCAGGGGGGTTCGCAGATCGGCTACTACGAAGCGCCGGATGGCGAAAACGAGGCGCTGTTTATCGCGGATTACATTCAGAAATATCTGCGCAAGGCCGGCGAGAGCGATGAGCCGGCTCGGGTCGCCGTACTCTATCGCACCAATTCGCAGTCGCGGCTGGTGGAGGAGGCGCTGCGCCGTTATTCGATCCAGTACACGATGGTCGGCGGTTTTTCCTTCTACGAACGCGCGGAGATCAAGGACCTGCTGAGCTATCTCAAGCTGGTGCAGAACCCGCACGATTCGATCGCACTGCAGCGCGTCATCAACACGCCGGTGCGCGGCATCGGCCGCTCCACGCTCGACACGCTGGAGCGGCTTGCGCTTGAGACCGGCACCAGCACCTGGGATGCAATTGGCCACGCGATACGCCAGCGGCTGCTCCCGCAGCGCGCTCTTACTGCGCTCGAAGGCTTCCAGCGCATCATCAACGACGCCCACGCGCTGCTCGAACCAGGCTTTGCGGAGAAGCTTGCCGCCGATGTCGCCGCAGCCGAAGTGCTGCCCGAGGGCGGCTACGCGCAGTCTCCCGATGCGGAAGATGACGGCGCCGAAGACGATGCAGCGTTCGACGACGGCACCGGTTTCGCCTTTGGGGCGCAGGGCAGGCTCGATCTGTCGCATGATGAGCCCAGTGACGATTCGTTTGCGCCCGAGGCCTTCGCCGAAGACGCGCCAGCAGAGGAAGCGTCCGCGGACGTCAGCTTCAATCCATTCGACGACATTCGACCGAAGCCGTCGACAGGTTCGCTGAGGACGACGACAACGGAAGAGAACGCGCCAACCGATTCATCCGGCGACGGGCGTGAGCCGTTCCGCACCCCTGGCGGCAAGGCCACGCTGCCCGAACTGATCCGCTTCATTAACGACCGCAGCGGCTACATCCGCGCGCTCGAAGACGAGGGCACGCCCGAAGCCTTCTCGCGCATTGAAAACCTGAAAGAGCTCGCGAACGCGGCGCAGGATGCGGAGGAGCGCGGTGAGACTCTCGCGGAATTTCTCGACCACGCAGCGCTGGTCAGCGACACGGACCACTACAAGCCGGACAGCCGCGTCACCCTGATGACTCTGCACTCCGCCAAAGGACTCGAGTTTTCACTGGTGCTGCTCTGCGGCATGGAGGAGGGGCTCTTTCCGCACTCGCGCACGCTCACCGATCCGTCGGGGCTCGAAGAAGAGCGCCGTCTGTGCTACGTCGGGATGACGCGCGCCATGAACACGCTCATCCTGAGCCGCGCGCGCTATCGCCGCCGCTACGGCAACGACATGCCGGACGCGGCGATCCCCTCGCGCTTTCTGGAAGAGGTGCCGCCACATCTGCTGGAAGATCTGAGCGGCGGCCGCGACCGCGCCACCAGTTGGGGCGGCTACCTGGCCAGCTACAGCACAGGATCATCGAGCCGCAGCGGCGGTCGCTTCCAAGAGCAAGGCGAGCGTCACTACAGCTATGAAGACGAAGACCAGAGCGCGCCGCCGGCGAGCAGCTATGGTAAGGATCGTAGTTACGAAAAGACGGGTTACGGAAACGCAGGCGGCAAGCCGTTCCGCGACGCCGGCTCGATCGACAACATCGCCAGCTTCTTTGCCGGCCGCGGTGGCGCCAGCGCGAAGCGACCCAAGCTGCCCGTGCCGGAGACCACCGGCGTGGTCGGCTTCAAGAGCGGACAGCGCGTGCGCCATCCCAAGTACGGTGATGGCGTGGTCTTCCGCCGCGAGGGCGACGGCGACGACGCGAAGATTACAGTACAATTCACGAAGTTCGGCGTGAAAAAGCTGGTCGAGAAGTTTGCCCAGCTCGAGCGGGTCTAGCCTCTCGATAGGCCGAGCGACAATTTCAGGAATCGAGATAGAAGATGGCAAATACGACGAAGATCGAAGATACCCAGGAGCGCAAGAAGCTGAAGCGCGCCGCGCGCAAAAAGGCGGCTCCGAAGGCGAAACGCACGGAGCCTCGCGGCTCCAAAAAGAAGAAGGTCAGGAAGCTGGTACGCGGCCAGAGCAAGCGGTAATTCGAGCTTGCTCGTGCCGCCGCATTCGCAGCCAGGCAGCCCACAAAGCCCGCGGGGTGCGCCAATGGACGCGCCCTTCACCAAACGCGCTGCAGACGCCTCCGCCTATATTCCCGTCGGAGTTGCAGGAAACATAGCTTAAGGTAGTGACACCGGCCAGCGTGCCCGCGCTGGCCGGAACCTTCTGCCGGAGTCGCCCTCTGTCGCAACTCTTTGCCCGCAAGTCGATCGACAAGCTGATCAGCGACTCTGAATGCGCGGAACATGCGCTCAAGAAATCGCTGGGGCCGGTATCACTCACGGCTCTCGGCATCGGCGCCGTCATCGGCTCGGGCATCTTCACCGTGATCGGCACCGCTATCGCGGGCCAGCGTTTCGACGTCGCGTCTATCTCGAACACACCTCTGCTCGACTATCTCATCCGGCACACCGCGATGCTCGGCCGCCCCGGCGCCGGACCTGCGCTCGCCCTATCGCTGGTCCTGGTCGCCATCGTCTGCTGCTTCACCGGGCTCTGTTACGCGGAGCTCGCCTCGATGATTCCCATCGCCGGCTCCGCCTACACCTACACCTACGCGACGCTAGGTGAGCTGGTGGCTTGGATCATCGGCTGGGACCTCATCCTCGAGTACGCTTTTTCGAATATGTCAGTGAGCGTGGGCTTCGCCGCCCACATCGTGGGCCTGCTCGACTGGTTCAACATCCATCCGCCCCTGCAGTGGATTTCGCCCGCTTATCTGCCTACCGGTCTGCAGGATCTCGCCGGCAACGATCTCTACCGGCCCGGCTGGCACTTCGGCTTCAACGTTCCCGCCTTCCTCGTCGTCATGCTGCTCACCGTTGTGCTGGTGCGCGGTGTGCGCGAATCCGCGGAGACGAACAACATCATGGTCCTGATCAAGATCACGGCCATCCTGGTGTTCATCTTCGCCGGCGTGTCTTTCATCCATCCCCGCTACTATCACCCGTTCTCGCCCAACGGCTGGTCCGGCGTGCTTACCGGCGGATCCATCATCTTCTTTACCTACATCGGCTTCGACTCCGTTTCAACCGCGGCGGAGGAGTGCAAGCATCCACAGCGCGATGTGCCGATCGGCATCATCGGCACACTCATCGTCTGCACTGTGCTCTACATCGGTGTCGCTGTCGTACTCACCGGCCTGGTGCCGTGGCAGAGCATGATGGGCGATGCGGCGCCGGTGGTGAATGCGCTCAAGAAGCTCTCCATCAGCACCGGCGCGCACCGGCTGCAATGGGTGCGGCTCTTTGTCCTGCTTGGCGCCCTGATGGGCATGATTTCCTCCATACTCGTCTTCCAGCTTGGCCAGGCACGAGTGTGGTTCGCCATGTCGCGCGACGGGCTGTTGCCCTCGGCCTTCAGCCGCATCCATCCACGCTTCCGCACTCCGGCCATCGCCACCTGGGTCGCAGGATTTGTGGTGGGCATCCCGGCGGGCCTGCTCGATATCGGCACCGTCTCGAACCTATCCAACATCGGCACGCTCTTCGCGTTTGTGCTGGTCTCCATCGGCGTCCTCATCCTGCGCTATCGCGAGCCGGAGCGCCATCGCGCCTTCCGTGCTCCGCTCGGTCCGGTCATCCCGGTGCTTAGCATCGTGTTTTGTGTCGTACTGATGATGGGGCTGGAGGTGATGACCTGGCTGCGCTTCTTCGGCTGGCTCATCATCGGCCTGGTGATCTACACCTTCTACTCCCGCAAGCGCAGCGAGTTTTTCAGCTAATCGCAGCGGCCAGGCCGCCTGCCGGTAGCGCTTCTTCTCTCCACCGACTTACCAACCTTGTCACTAACTCCGACTTACCAACCTTGTCACTATTTTGTCACTTTTAGCAGGGCGCACGGCCCGGGTCTTTTCCTAGGCGCTGTCAAACGTGCATACTGAGCATTCCCCTCGTCGCAGACTGGACATAAGTGTCCAACAAGGTCTGTCCTCGTCGGAATTGGAGGCCATCCATGCGCATGTGGCGTTGTCTGCCTATACTGTCGGCTTTATGTCTGTTAACGATCCCTTCCCCACTTTCCGCACAAACCGTCACCGGAAGCGTCACTGGAACTGTCACCGATCCAAGCGGCGCCGTCGTGCCCAACGCGCAGGTGACTGCGCATAACACCGCTACAGGAGTTGATACCCAGGCCAATACCAATGGTGCGGGTGTCTATAGCATCCGTTTTCTGCCGATCGGCCGGTACGAGGTGACCGTTCAGGCGTCAGGCTTCGTGACGCAAAAACTGCCCGCCTTTGCGCTGGAGGTCGATCAGACCGTCAAATTCGATGCCCACCTGCAGACCGGCGGCGCAACCACCACCGTCAATGTTCAAGGCGATGTCGCACCGATTCTGAATACGAATGATGCTTCGTTAGGCTTGAGCCTCACCAGCAATCAGATCCAGACCATTCCATTAAATGGCCGTAATTTCTCAAGCGTGACCCTTTACATTCCCGGCGCGGTGGCGACGTCACCGACTGGATTTTCGGGAAACAACGCGATTGAGCGCAGCACGCAATATACCGGCATTCCGAACGTGAACGGGAACCGTGCGCAGGCCAATAACTATACTCTGGACGGTATCGACCTGAACGAAGTTGAGAACAACTTGATCGCCTACAACCCGGCCCCGGACGCGATTCAAGAAATTAAGGTGATTTCCGCCAATGCTCCGGCTGAGTTCGGCAATGTGAATGGCGGAGATGTCGTCAGCGTGTTGAAGAGCGGCACGAACCAGTTCCATGGCAGTGCCTATGCCTTCCTGCAGAACGAAAACATGAATGCCAATTCATGGGTGAACAATCACGCTAACCCGGTCATTGCCATCAGCCCTTTCACGCAGACGCAGTTCGGCGGCACCATCGGCGGCCCGATACTTCATAACAAACTTTTCTTTTTTGCCGATTACGAGGGGGCTCGCGAGCATACAGGCGGAACGGGTACCGCCAGTGTCCTTACGGCGGCCATGCGCACGGGAGATTTTTCAGCATTGCTGAATCCGCCCCAGGGCAGCTCAAATGCGGCAATTCAACTGTACGATACGCAGAACAACGCAGTGCCGTATGTCAACAATCAGATTCCGATCCTGAGCCCGGTCGCGAAGTTTCTTTTTGCACATCCGGAGCTGTATCCGCTGCCTAATGCGACGCCCACGGATGGAATTGCCGCCGCTAACTATCACGGCCCAAACCGTCTCTTTACCGTCAACAACCAGGGCGATATCAAGATTGAATATGATCCAAGACAGGCGGACAAGATTACCGGCTTTTACAGCCAGTCCGATGCCTTTGACGGCAATCAGCCGGTGTTGGAGATCACGTTTCCCGCACAGAACGTGTATCCAACGAAACTGGGTGGGGCGACCTGGGTCCACGTCTTCTCGCCCGAGATTGTCAACTCCGCGCGCGTCGGCTTTACGCGCGTGGCTTGGAACTCGGGCGTGCCCACCGATCCAACCGGCCAGTTTGGCCTCAATGGAAACTCCCTGGTCGGCGTCGGCTTCGGAGCGCAGCAGTATGTAGGATTCTCCAATCAAGGTCTTGGGAATTTCACCAATGTGGGAACGACCGCAAACATCGGATCGCTCACCGACAATACCTACAGCTACGGCGACGATCTGACCTGGCAATATGGCAAGCACCTGTTCAGCATGGGCGTTCAGGCCATCCGTTACCAGAACAACTACATCACCAGCAACAACCAGGGTTTTCTCGGCTCCTTTTCCTACTCTGGAATCTTCACGCAGAGTCCGAATACAGTAGCGAATCCGGCTTCAAACCTCGGTTATGCCGGGGCGGATTTTGTGCTCGATCGCGTATCGACCGCAACCGTACAAGAGGGCGGCCAACTAGTTGGGCAGCGCCAGTGGCGCACCGCAGGTTTCTTCCAGGACGACTGGAAGGTGATGCCCACGTTGACCCTGAATCTCGGCATCCGCTACGAATACGACCAGCCGTGGTATGAGGTGAACAACAAAACCGGCAATGTGAATCTGACCACGGGGGTTTTCTCCTACGCGGACCGGATCCCGGCAGGTGCACCCGTGGGCTCGCAGCTTTGCAGCAATCGTGCCTGCTACAACCCCAACTTCAGCCAGATCATGCCCCGTATCGGCTTTGCCTACCAGGCGACAAGTCGCTTCGTGATTCGCGGCGGTTATGGCGCCACCAGCTTCTTTGAAGGAAACGCGGGCAACCAGCGCCTGACATCGATTCCGCCTTTTATTCAGGCCAGTCAGCTGCAGCAGGTGAAACCGGCGGCGGCCACCGCCAGCACGCCGTATAGCCCGGGACAGCCTTATACCGTACAAGCGGGATTCAGCACCAATCCGGCGAATATCAGTTACAGCAACGCAGGGGGCAGTTACGGGGCGTGGCCGATAAATATCAAGCCGGCTTATATCCAGGAGTGGAACCTGACGACAGAATATGCGTTGAGTTCTGTAACCTCGTTGCAGGTAGGCTATCTCGGCGAGCAGGGGCAGCACCTTATCGACCCTCGCAATGCCAACCAATTGCTGATTAACGGCGATAACTCTTCGGCGCCTCTGGCAAGCAATCCCACCATAGGGAATGGCACTTTGCTGGTGACGGAATCGGCTGCATTTATGAATTACAACGCGCTGCAGGCGATTCTGCGTCATCGCGCAAGCCACGGCCTGGAGTACACGGTGAACTACACCTACGGCCGCGCGTTTACGAACAGCTTGGGCAACTATGCCCTGAATGGAACTCAGGGCGGCGGATACAGCTACGGGGCAGAATCCTTTCAGAACGGTTATGACAGCGCAGCCGATTACGGTCCGGCTGGATACGACATCAGGCATAACCTTACCGCTCTGGGCGTTTATGAGCTGCCATTCGGTCGTGGAAAGCAATTCGGATCAAGGGTCAACCGTTTTGTAGACGAGGGTCTTGGCGGGTGGTCTCTATCCAGCTCGCTGATAGCTTATTCCGGGTTTCCAATTACACTGACCGCTCCTGGACAAAGCAACAGCAATAGCTTTGGTCAGGAACGTCCCAACCAATACCGCAAACTCAAAATTGTAAACCGCACCATCGATAACTGGTGGGGCACCGATCCTTCGGCCGTTCCCTGCGCCGCGGGCGTGGACAATGGAGTTTGTGCCTACGGCATACCGGCCAACAATACTTTCGGTAGCGCTCGTCCCGGCACAGAACGTTCTCCTAGCTTTACGCAGGTCGATAGCTCGCTATTCAAAGACTTCCACATCACAGAGAGGCAGTCAGTCGGTTTCCGCGCCGATGCTTTCAACGTCTTCAATATCGCCAGCTATGCCAATCCGGACAGCGGCGTGAGCGATTCGAATTTCGGTAATATTTCCAATCAGGGAACGCCCACCAGATCGAACTCCCGTACACTGCAGCTTTCGCTTCACTATAATTTCTAGCGTCTTCACACGCCTTCAGGTCCGGAGCCGATTCTCGAAACGCTTCGGACCTTTTCTTTTTCTGACCAAGTCGCTGGTTAGACTTGATAAATGAGCGCATCCCCTGGGGACTTTCTGCGCAGGCTGCCCAAGGCCGAGTTGCATCTGCACCTCGAAGGCACCGTCGCGCCCGAAATATTGGTGGAACTCAGCGAGCGCCATCCCGCCGGCCGGCTCTCGCTCGAGCAGGCGCGCGCTCTCTATCGCTATGTCGATTTCACCGGCTTCATGATGGCCTTCAAGGCCATCACCGAGCGCCTGCTCACCCCGGATGACTACGAGCTCATCACCTGGCGCATGGCGCAGACGCTGGCCGCGCAGGGCGTCGTTCATGCCGAGGTCTACGTCTCTGTCGGAGTCGTCTACTACTGGCGCCGCGTCGAATTCGAGCCGCTCTTCGCCGGCATGGAGCGCGCGCGTTTACGCGCCGAGCGCGAGCTTCGCCTCACCATTCTCTGGATCTTCGATGCGGTGCGCCACTTCGGCGTAGAAGAGGCGGCGCGCGTCTTCCACAAAGCCGCCGAGATGCATCGGGAGCATGCGTCGATCATCGGCATCGGCATTGGCGGGGACGAACGCCGTACCGGCGCGGAGCCCTTTCGCGAGCTCTATGCCGAAGCGCGCGACGCCGGTCTTCGCCTGACCGCGCATGCGGGCGAAACCACCGGACCGGAGAGCATCTGGGGCGCGCTGAACATTGGTGCGGAACGCATCGGCCATGGATTGTCCGCGCAGCACGATGCCGAGTTGATGGAAGTCCTCGCGGAGCGGCAGGTGCCCATCGAGATATGTATCACGTCGAATGTGCGAACCGGTTGCTGCGCCTCGCTTCCCGAACATCCGGTGCGCCGCTACTTCGATTCCGGCCTCATGATCACTCTGAATTCGGACGATCCCACGCTGTTCAGCAGCAATCTGCTTGGCGAATACCGTCTGGCGGAGGACGAATTCCAATTCACCCAGGAGCAACTGCGCGAGCTTGCCGCGAACTCGATTGAAGCAAGCTTTCTGCCGCCGGATCGCAAAGTCGCTGTGCTGCGCGCCATTGAGGCCGTCGACCACCCGCAGTGACGAAAGGACCGCGAAAGCGGTACGGCCGTAATGCGGATGGCGGCCGACGTAATGCAGACAGCCGCCATCCTCGCTGCGCTATCATGAAGAGTAGAAAGAGAGTGGTGCGGACGATCGTTGCACCTCAGCAGGGAGAGATCATGAGCAATCTTCTGCCATTCCAGAAAAAGCCGAACTACCTGCTGCGCACCATCACCTGGGGTGGAGTTGCGGTGAGCGTGGCAGCACTCGGCCTGCTCATTGGCCGCGAGCTCAGGCTACGCTACAAGTTCAATCATCGCTCGCCCTACGACTACTACAAGCACGCAGGCGATCAGGGGCCGCTGGATTCCTACGCGGTGGGGGTTTAAGCACCAGGGATCGCGACCGGCGATCGGATCATTTGCAAAGGGCGGAGGCGACTCCGCCCTTTCGTTTTGTGCATATTAGGCGCAAACGATTTCGCTGAGATTAAACTAGTTTCCGATTGCTTCGGGAGACTTTCGCATGCGTAAGAGAAACCAGAGTGTCGCGGCGATTCTTTGCCTGCTGCTGGCTGTTTGGTGGAGCGCTGCGCAAGCGCAGGAGACCCTCACGGTAGACGCGCAGGCCAAAGCCACGCCGCTCCCACACTTCTGGGAGCAGATGTTCGGCTCCGGCCACGCCAACCTCGCCATGCGCGAGGCCTGGCGCAACGATCTCGCCGCGGTGAAGTCTGTCACCGACATGAAGTACGTCCGCTTCCACGGCATTCTCGATGACGAGAACGGCGTCTATACCGAAGACGAGCACGGCCAGCCGCAGTACAACTTCACCTATGTGAACGAGATTTATGACGGCATGCTCGCTCGCG
Source organism: Acidobacteriaceae bacterium (assembly GCA_036500805.1). GTDB lineage: Bacteria > Acidobacteriota > Terriglobia > Terriglobales > Acidobacteriaceae > KBS-83. The sequence continues at coordinate 30,041 of DASYBK010000005.1, forward strand.
GTGTGCGCCCCTTCGTTGAGATCAGCTTCATGCCGAAACAGCTCGCCGCACATCCCGCGCCACACGCCTTCTGGTACAAGCCCAACGTCGCGCCACCAAAGGACTACGCGCGTTGGGACGCGCTGATACGCGCCTTCGCCGAGAACCTCATCGCGCGCTATGGCATCGACGAGGTCGCGCAGTGGTACTTCGAAGTGTGGAATGAACCCAACATCGACTTCTGGGTCGGCCAGCCCAAGCAATCCACCTACTTCGAGCTTTACAGCCACACCGCACGCGCGCTGAAGTCTGTCAGCCCACGCCTGCGCGTGGGCGGCCCCGCGGCGGCCGCGGAAGAGTGGGTGCCGGAGTTCCTCAAGTACATGCACGAGAACAACGTGCCGGTCGACTTCCTCTCCACGCACGGCTACGCCGACGAAAACTATGTGCACATCTTCACGCCCAGCGATCTGCCCCCCATGGACGATCGTCTCTGCGATGCGATGATGCGTGTGAAGCAGCAGATCGCCGACTCACCCATGCCGCACATTCCCTGGTTCGTCACCGAGTGGAATGTGATCGGCATCGATGCAGCGCGCGATACCACCTTCGTCGGCCCCGCCGTTGCGAACACCATCCGCGAATGCGACGGGCTGCCCGACATGATGTCCTTTTGGACCTTCGACGATGTCTTTGAAGAGGACGGTCCGAAGCGCGAGCCCTTCAATGGCGGCTTCGGGCTCATCGCGCCGTACAGTATCCATAAGCCCAGCTTCAACGCCTTCGCGATGCTGCATCTACTCGGCTATGAGCGCCTTGTCAATGATTCAAAGAACGCGCTCGTCACGCGCCGGCCCGACGGCACACTCGTCGTCGCTGTCTGGAACATGGCCGACCCGCCCGGCGCGCACCAGCCCGGCGGTCCCGGAGTCGACAAGCAGATAACCCTGGTCTTTCAGCACTTGCCGGATGACGCCGCAGTCAGCATCACGCACCTCGACCCCACGCACGGCAACACCCTCGCCGCGTATCGCAGGATGGGCAGTCCGCGTTACCCGACAGAGGCGCAGGTGCGCGAGCTGAACAAAGCGGCGAAGCTCAGCCCGCCGGAGAAGACAATGCTGCGGGATGGCAAGATCGATGTCGACCTGCCGGTCAATTCGCTGGTCGTGCTGGAAGTGGGGAAGTAAGAGACGTAGGGTCGCGCCTTTGTGAAAGAAGCGCGACCAGCGTCTTGCTGCTTGCCGTTGATTAATTCGCCGCCAACTGCCGCAGCACATACTGCAGAATGCCGCCGTTCTGGTAGTACAGAATCTCCTGCGGCGTATCGATACGCACCTTCGCTTTGAATGTGCGCTTCTGCTTCTGCGCATCCGTCGCTGCTACGGTCAGCTCGCGGCCGTTCGCGAACTTCGCATCGAGCAGCGCCTTCAATCCGGGGAAGCTGTACGTCTCTTCGCCTGTCAGTCCCAGCGACTCGACATTCTGTCCATCGGCAAACTGCAGTGGCAGAACGCCCATCCCCACAAGATTCGATCGGTGAATGCGTTCATAGCTCTCGGCAATGACGGCGCGCACACCCAGTAGCCGTGGTCCCTTCGCCGCCCAGTCGCGCGACGAACCGGAGCCGTACTCTTTGCCCGCAAGGATCACCAGGGGCGTTCCGCGCTCGGCATACTTCACCGATGCGTCGAAGATGCTCATCTGCTCGCCCTCGGGCAGCAGGCGCGTCACGCCGCCCTCCGTGCCCGGAGCTAGTTTGTTGCGCAGCCGGACGTTCGCGAAGGTTCCACGGACCATCACCTCGTGATTACCGCGCCGCGATCCATAGGAGTTGAAGTCCGCCGGCTTCACGCCATGCTCGCTCAGGTACTTGCCCGCCGGCCCATTCGCTTTGATCGACCCGGCAGGCGAGATGTGGTCGGTCGTCACCGAATCGCCCAGCACCGCCAGCACGCGCGCATCGCGAATATCGGTAACCGGAGCAGGCACCTTTGGCATATTGTCGAAGTATGGCGCCTGCCGGATGTAGGTCGAGTCCGGCTCCCACCGGTAGACCTCGCCGGTTGGGAACTTCAAATGCTGCCAGTTCTGGTCGCCGTCTGTCACCGTCGCATATTCTTTGCGGAAGGCCTCCGAACTGATTGACGTCGCAATCGTCTGCGACACCTCCTGCTGCGTCGGCCAGATGTCGCGCAGGTAGACGGGCTTCTTGTCCTTGCTTTGACCGAGCGGCTGGTTCTCGAAGTCATGATCGATGCGGCCGGCTAGGGCATATGCCACCACCAGTGGCGGCGACATCAGATAGTTCGCCCGCACCTCGGAGTTGATGCGGCCTTCGAAGTTACGATTGCCGCTCAGCACGGAGACGGCAACCAGCCCGTGGTCGTCGATCGATTTAGAAACATCCGTCGGCAGCGGCCCCGAGTTGCCGATGCACGTCGTGCAGCCGTAGCCCACCACGTTGAAGCGCAATTTGTCCAGATAGGGCAGCAGGCCGGACTTCTGATAGTAGTCGGTCACCACGCGCGAGCCGGGCGCCAGCGACGTCTTCACCCATGGAGGCACGGTGAGGCCTTTTTCGACCGCCTTCTTCGCCAAGAGGCCAGCCGCCACCATCACCGACGGGTTTGATGTGTTGGTGCAACTCGTAATCGCGGCGATCACGATAGATCCGTGGTCCAGATACTTATCCGGATCAACACCGAAGCGCTCTTTCACGCTCGATGGCGTGCCCTGCTCCGCATCGCCGTGCTTCGCGTCCACGCTCTCCGCGGTATGGCCGCCTTCGCCCTCCCACCGGCTCACCTGGCGCGCCGCCGAGCCGTTGCCATTCGGTCCCAGCAGACTTGGCAGCACCTTCTTGAAAGCTGGCCCTGCATCCTTCAGCAGCACCCGATCCTGCGGACGCTTCGGTCCCGCCACCGACGGCTGCACCGTGCCCAGGTCCAGCTCGATGGTCGCCGAGTACTCGGCCTCCGGCGCGCCCGGCGCATGGAAGAGCCCCTGCTCCTTGTAATACGTCTCCACCAGCGCCACCTGCTCCTCGCTGCGGCCGGTCAGCCGCAGATAGCGCAACGTCTCCGCGTCCACGGGGAAGATGCCGCAGGTCGCGCCGTACTCCGGTGCCATGTTGCCGATGGTCGCGCGATCCGCCAGCGGAAGCTCCGCAATGCCGTCGCCATAAAACTCGACGAACTTGCCCACCACGCCCAGCTTGCGCAGCATCTCGGTCACAGTCAGAACGAGATCGGTCGCTGTCGCACCCTCGCGCAGCTTGCCCTTCAGTTTGAAGCCGACCACTTGCGGCACCAGCATGGAGACAGGCTGGCCCAGCATCGCCGCTTCGGCCTCAATACCGCCCACACCCCAGCCCAGCACGCCCAGCCCGTTGATCATCGTGGTGTGGGAGTCCGTGCCCACCAGCGTGTCCGGATAAGCGCGGAGGGTCCCGTTCACCTCGGTGGTGAAGACAACGCGCGCCAGGTATTCGAGATTCACCTGGTGGCAGATGCCCATGCCCGGCGGCACGGCGGAGAAGTTGCGGAAGGCCGCCTGTCCCCACTTGAGAAATGCGTAACGCTCGCGGTTGCGTTCGAACTCGATCGCCGCGTTGATGTCGTAGGAGCGCGCCGTGCCGAACTCGTCTACCTGCACCGAGTGGTCGATCACCAGCTCCGCCGGCTGCAGCGGATTAATCTTCTCCGGATTGCCGCCCAGCTTCTTCATCGCATCGCGCATCGCCGCCAGGTCCACAATCGCGGGCACGCCGGTAAAGTCCTGCATCAGCACGCGTGCCGGCATGAAGGCGATCTCGCGGTCCGGCTCCGCCTTCGGCTGCCACTTGGCAAGAAATTCAATGTCCGCCGCTGTCACGGACTTGCCGTCCTCCTGGCGCAGCAGGTTTTCGAGCAGGATGCGCAGCGAGTAGGGAAGCTTCTCGAGCGAGACGCCCTTCTGCTCCAACGCCTTCAGCCGGTAGACTTCGTAGGTTTTGCCGTTGCTGCTGAGAGTGGATTTGCTGCCAAAGCTGTTCATCGGGATCAATTCTCCTGTGTCGTGGCGAAACAGTTCGAAGTGCGCCTGGCGGACGCACGGATGCACCTCCAAGCGGGCACGATGGAATCCGGCGGCAGGCAGTCTTCAGGAGAGGAAAGAGCGTCCGCGATCGTGGTGCCCGCGGCGGAAGCGCTTGAGTAGAGGAGCATCGAAGGTCAACAGATGCCGGTAGCTCATGTCCGCCCTTTAGTGTAACTCCATCCTGACATAAGGAAAATCACAGCGGCATTGGCTTGGATGCCATAACAGTGCATCCTTGTCACCATGCCAACCTACGTGCACGATGGGCTGACACTCTGGTACGAGGAGACGGGCGCCGGCGCCCCGGTTATCTTCCTCGCCGGGACCATGAGCGACCACAGTACATGGGACATCGTCGTCCCGCAGTTAAAGGGGCTGCGTTCCATCGCGCCGGACAATCGCGACATCGGCAACAGCAGCTTCGCGCGACGCGATTACACGGTCCGCGACATGGCCGGCGACGTGCTCGCCCTGATGGGCCATCTCGGCCTGGAGCGCGCCAGCATCGTCGGCCACTCGCTCGGCGGCAAGATCGCGCAGGAGATGGCGCTGCTCGCCCCGGCACGCGTTGACAAGCTCGTGCTGGTTTGCTCCTCCGCGCAGCACGACGTGCAGTCGCGCTCGCTCATGGAGCTCTGGATCAGCCTGCGCGAGGAGGTTGCCGACGACCTCGTTTTTGCCGAGGTGATCTGCCTCGGCGCGATGGGTCCCTGCCAACTGGCACAGGTGTCGCTCAGCGATGCCGCGGAGCTGTGGATGGCGAAGAGCAGTCTGCAACCGGGCTCGGCATTCATTCGTAACGTAGAGGCTTCGCTGGCCAACGATACCCTGGCCCGGCTCGGAGATATCCAGGCGCCGGCGCTGGTTATCTACAGCGACTGCGATCGCATTTTTACTCCGAAGCACGGCGAGCAACTGGTGGCCGGAATCCCCGGCGCCCAAGGCATCCTGCTGGAAGGCTGCGGCCACGCTCCCATGGCGGAACGGCCCGCAGAGTTCGCGCGCCTGCTGCAGCAGTTCTTACTGAGTTAGTGCGTTTCCGGGGAAGTGTGTGCGGTGAAGTCCATTCGCCGTCCTCTTGCAATCTTGCGCATTCTAGACAGCGATGCCATTTCTAGGCACACTGGTTCCGCTGAATGCCGGGAGTCAATGATGTTTCGCCAATCCATTGGATCAAAAACAAGAAATCGTGCGTTTATCAAAATCATCCTGCTGGTCGTCTTATGTGCGGCGGTGTCCCGTCATGCAGGTGCGGATGTAAATCTTCCTGACATCCCGGCCGGTCACACATTGCGCGCGTTTCTGGACGCATTTAATAGTGGCGACCATGACCGGATCGCTGCATGCAGTGATCTGCAGAGAATGCTCTAGCTACCCGCCGAGCGACTGCCACAGCAGCACGCCGTTCAAGGTAAGGATGATCGTGGTGCTCACCCAGCCCAGTGACTGAATCACTCGGCCGTTCACGAACTGCTCCATCACCTTGGCGCGCTGCGTCAGGATCAGCAGCGGCACCAGCGCGAAGGGCAGGGTGAAGCTGAGCGCGGCCTGCGAAAGCAGCAGGATGCGCAGCGGGTCGAGCCCGATCGCAATGACGATCAGCGCCGGCAAAAGTGTCAGCAGCCGCCGCAGGAAGATCGAAAAGCGCACCTGCAGAAAGCCTTCGAGAATCATCTGTCCCGCCATCGTGCCCACGGTCGAGGACGACAACCCGGAGCAAAGCAGCGCCACGGCAAAGAGCGTGGCCGAAGCCGGTCCGAGCAGCGGACCGAGCGTGGCGTGCGCCGCCTCGATCGACATGCTGGTCATGCCCTTGCCGGCGAATGCCGCGGCAGCCACGATAATCATGGCCGAGTTCACCAGCCACGCCCCATTCATCGCCAGGATCACGTCAAACAGCTCCATGCGCAGCAGGCGTGTCCGGGTCATGGAGACGGGTTCGTCATGCTCCGCGCGTTCCGCCTGCACCCGCGGCTGCACCAGGCCCGAGTGCAGATAGACAACGTGTGGCATCACCGTCGCGCCCAGCATCGCGACCGCGAGATACAGGCTCTTGCTGTCGAGGATCGGGACCACCGTGTGGTACGCAATCGATCCCCAATGCGGATGGATAAAGAACATCTCCGCCGCATAGCAGCCGCCGATCACCCCGACGAAGAGCATGATCACCAGCTCAAGCTGGCGGAATCCCCATTGCTGCAGCGCAAGGATGAAGAAGACGCAGATCGCCGTCGCGACCGCGGCCAGCAGCAGGACGTGGGTACGCGTCATCCCTGTAGCCAACAGCCGCGGCCCCAACAGCAGATAGAAGCCCAGCGCGGCGCCGAGAAACTCCGCCAGGTCGGTGGCCAGCGCGGAGATCTCGGCTGCAACCCACAGAAAGATCGTCATGCCGTGCGAGAAGTGGATGCGGCAATTCTCCGGCAGCGTACGGCCAGTCGCGATACCGAGCTTCGCCGACAGGTACTGGATCAGGATGGCCATCGCGTTCGACCACAGCAGCACCCACAAAAGCTGATAGCCGAAGCGTGTACCACCCTCGAAGTTGGTAGCGAAATTGCCAGGATCGATATAGGCGATGCTCGCGACGAAGGCCGGTCCGAAGTAGTACCAGAGCTTGCGCCGTCCCGCGGACGGCCCCGTGCTGGGGAGATCAGCAGCCTGTGCCGTCGCTATGGCCATACTGGGAGTATAGGGCAGATTTAGGCAAGCCTTAAATTAAATTAGGCTGACCTGAATGACTTCCACTGCAAGCCGGTCAAGTTTGCACAACCGCCGAGGCAATCCGTAGATTGGCCTGCATGAAGATCAAGAGCCCATACCTGGTGAAGCCGAGCGCGAAATTCCGCCTCAAGGATTATTCGACCGGCGATACCGGCGCCTTCAAAGCTGAATCGGACGCTCAGGACGACCTCGAAAAGCACTGCCAGAGACTAGGCGACCTGCAGGAGGTGCTCTTCGCCGAAGCAAAGCATGCCCTGCTGATCGTGCTGCAGGCAATGGACACCGGCGGCAAGGACGGCACCATCCGCCACATCTTCACTGGCGTGAATCCGCAGGGCGTGAATGTAATGCCCTTCAAAGTGCCCACGCCGCTCGAAGCCGCGCACGACTACCTATGGCGTGCGCACGCTGCGGTGCCCCGCCTGGGCACCATCGGCATCTTTAACCGCTCGCATTACGAAGATGTTCTGGTGACGCGGGTCCACAAAACGATCTCCGCGAAGCAGGCGAAGCAGCGATTCCGCGAGATCAACCAGTTCGAAGAGATGCTCTCCGCGAACGGTGTCACGGTTTTGAAGTTCTTCCTCCACATCAGCCACAAGGAACAAACCGCGCGGCTGAAGGCGCGTTGCGACGACAAGGAGAAGCACTACAAGATCAGCGAAAGCGACTTCCACGAGCGCATCTACTGGGACAAGTACCAGGACTGTTACGAAGACGCGATCGGCGCTACCAGCCGAAAGCACGCGCCCTGGTTCATCATTCCCGCAGACCACAAGTGGTATCGCAACGTCGCGGTATCGCGCATCGTCGTCGATGCGCTCGAAGGGATGAAGCTGAAATATCCGCAGCCGGCCTTCGATGTCTCAAAGGTCTGTGGGAAGGTGTGAAGGGAAGCGAGTCAGCCAGTCAGCCAATGTGTCCGGGCCACCGGCTGGCATGACGGAGGCGCTCCCATGGCTGACTTGCCGACTCGCTTGGCCGTCAGGCCGCTGACTCGCTGCGCTTTACGACTCGTAGTACAGATACCGCCGCCACTTCGGATCGGAGTGGCCGATCATGCGCATGATGTGCCGGCTAGTGTGCAGCGAGAAGGGCCGCGGCTCGCGCAGCAGCTTCATCTCGGTCAGCTCATTCAGCAGGTGGTTGCCCTTGCGCCGGTTACAACCGTGGCAGCAGGCCACCAGGTTCTCCCAGGTGGAGAGCCCGCCGCGCGAGCGTGGCTGCACGTGGTCGAGTGTCAGCTCACCGGAGTTGAGCACCGTCCCACAGTACTGGCAGGTGTTGCGGTCGCGCAGCAGGATGTTCTTGCGGCTGAGCGCGCGCGTCTGGTGCGGGATGCGGCGGTACTCCAGCAGACGAATGACGCTCGGCATCTGGATTGCCATCCGGTGCGAGTGCAGCGTGCTTCCCTGCTCTTCCTCCGTGCGTGCGACGCCCTTCAGCACCAGCACCAACGCTCGGCGCGCGCCGCAGATGTTGATCGGCTCGTAGCTGGCGTTGAGCACCAGCACGGGCGTCTGCATGGCCGGTTGTCTGAATACACCTGCCCGAATCTCCAGAGCCTCCGCGCGGGCGGTGCCGGGCACCGGCTGCGTGGAGTGGTGGCGATTGCGCTTCCCCATCATCTTGCCCGTCTGCAACACAACCCTCCCCAAGGTTCCGATTGCCCTTATCTCACCTGCGCCTCAGACCTCGACGCAGGCACCGCATCCCAGCGAGCGACGAGTGATTCGTTGCCCTCGCTTGTTTCGCCGAACTCACCA
>DASYBK010000006.1:0-15639 GCA_036500805.1 Acidobacteriaceae bacterium
TCGTCGCTGGATGTGCCGCTGGCGGATGGGACGGATGACGGGGAGTACCTGGAGTCGCTCGAAGCCGCGCTGGAAGCGGCGTTCGCGCATTTCAAGCCGCAGCTCATTGCTTATATCGCCGGCGCTGATCCTTATGCGGAAGACAAACTGGGCGGACTGTCGCTGACGATCGATGGACTGAAGCAGCGGGATCGGATGGTGTTCCGCGCGGCCCAATCAGCCGGTGCGCGGGCTTTCTCGGTGTATGCAGGCGGATATGCGATGCGGGTAGAGGACACGGTGACCATTCACGCGAACACGGTGCTGGCCGCGGCGGAGGTGTTCAGTTTTCACGGAGCTACGAGCTGTTGATGCCGCTATCGCGATGCCATCGTTTTATCGATAGCGGATTGGGCGAGCGGCGCCATGATTTTGTAACCGGCATCGTTCGGGTGCAGCCCGTCTTCGCTGAAGCCGCGTTTGAGCAGACCGCTGCCGTCCACCATGGAGTCGAAGTAGTCCAGGTAATAGCAGTTGGTGGAGGCGCAATAGGCTTTCATCCATTCGTTGAGGCGAAGAATCTCCGAAGGTGGGCGATCCGCGAAGAAGCGCTGCGAGGCCGCCGTGTAGTTGTTGACCGGGGTCACGGACGAGAGCACGAGCGCTATGTCGTGCGCGCGGGCTAGCTCGGCCATGGAGGTGATGTTCCCCTCGATGTCTTCGATGGAGATGGGACCGGTGTTGCCAGCGATGTCATTGGTGCCGGCGAGGATAACGACTAGGTCCGGATCGAGATTGATGACGTCCTGGCGGAAGCGCAGCAGCATCTGCGAGGTGGTCTGGCCGCTGATGCCGCGGTTGATGTAGTTCCTGCCCGCGAAGTACTGGCTAAGCGTCCACTTGTCGGTGATGGAGTCACCATAGAAGATGACGCGGTGCTCGCCGGAGACGGGATCGCCGAGTTCCTGGTTAGCGGCGCGATAGCGATGCAGATCGGCGAAGTCGCGGGCCCAGTTGGCCATCTGCGATCGCTGATAATCATTGAGAGGTTGGACTTGCTCCACGTGGGGGGCGACGGCGCCTCCGCGCTCCTGCAACTGGGGAGCCTGCTGCTGTGCGCCCGCGATGAGACACGCTGCAACCATGGTACACAGGGCACCTGCCGCGCGGCAGAAACCACTGCTGAAAAGGGCTCGGAACATACAGGCCACCTTACACTGTGGCGGCGCCGGTGCGCATCTCCGGAGACCCAGAGGAGACTGGTAAACTTAGAAGCTGATCCCTATGTTTGAAAACCTGTCCGATAAGCTACAGCGTGCCTTCAAGAACCTGCGTGGCGAAGGCACCGTCACTGAAGAGAACATCAACGATGCGCTGCGCGAAATCCGCGTGGCGCTGCTCGAAGCAGACGTAAACCTCTCCGTGGTGAAGGAGATGATCGAGCACGTGCGCGAGAAGGCGATGGGCTCCGAGGTGATGACGGCCCTTTCGCCGACCGAGCAGGTGATCAAGATCGTGCGCGATGAGCTGGTCGAGATCCTGGGCAAGGATACGGCGCGCTTCAACTTCGCATCGCGGCCACCGACAGTGATCCTGATGGCCGGGCTGCAGGGCTCGGGCAAGACGACGACCTCCGGGAAGCTGGCGGCATGGCTGCAGAAGGGCGGACATCGTCCGATGCTGGTTTCGGTGGACGTGTATCGTCCGGCGGCGCGCGAGCAGTTGAAGATTGTGGCGAACACCATCAAGGCCAATATCTACGAGGGCGACCTGAAGGGCGAGCCTGCGGGAACGCCGCTGGTGGAGCGGCTGGCCAAAGAAGCGCGGCGCGAAGCCGTGAACTACGGCTGTGACGTATTGATTGTAGACACGGCGGGGCGCCTGCACATTGACGACAACCTCATGCAGGAGATGCGCTCGCTGAAGTCGCTGCTGTCGCCGCAAGAAATTCTGTTTGTAGCTGACGCGATGACCGGGCAAGATGCAGTGCGGTCGGCGGAGTCGTTCCATCAACAACTGGCGCTGACCGGCACCATCCTGACGAAGATGGATGGCGACGCGCGCGGCGGTGCGGCACTGTCGATCCGTCACATCACGGGGCAGCCGGTGAAGTTTATCGGCACGGGCGAGAAGCCGGACGCTTTCGAGCCGTTCCATCCGGACCGCATTGTGAGCCGCATCCTGGGCATGGGCGACATCATGACGCTCATCGAGAAGGCGGAATCGACGCTGGACCGGAAGAAGTCGGAAGAGTTTGCGCGCAAGGCGCTATCAGGCGATGGATTTTCGCTGGAGGACTTTCGCGACCAGTTGCGCCAGATCAAGAAGCTGGGCTCGATGCAGAGCATCATGAAGATGCTGCCCTCCGTGGGGCCGTTCCAGGGCCTGCAGCAGGCGGCGGGCCAGGTGGACGAGAAGCAGTTTTCGCGCGTGGAGGCGATCATCAACTCCATGACGAAGAAAGAACGTAACAACCACGAGATCATTTCCGGCTCGCGCCGTAAACGCATCGCAATCGGCTCCGGCACCAGCGTGCAGGAGGTAAACCAGTTGCTGCGGCAGTACGCGCAGATGCGAAAGATGTTCAAGAGCGCGGGCAAACCGGGGATGCAGCGGAAATTGATGGGATCGCTGAACGCGATGCGCGGTATGGGCGGCATGGGCCGCTGATGACGTCGCAAGTCATGACATTGCAGGATAAGCTCGATGGCATTACCGCGCAGACGCGCAACCTGGTGCAGCCGGAGCGGCTGGAGTTGAGCGAGCGTGCGGTCGTAGAGTTGTTTGCGACAGGCATCGAAGATGAGCTGCTGAAGCCGGGCGACGCCGCACCGCAGTTCGCGCTGCCGGACGCGAATGGAAGGCTGGTGCGCTCCGCGGACTTGCTGGCGCTCGGGCCGCTTGTGGTGTGCTTCTTTCGCGGGCGATGGTGCCCATACTGCGTGACCGAGCTGGAGACATGGCGCGATCTCTTCCCTGCTGTGCGCGAGGACGGCGCACTGTTAGTGGCGATTTCGCCACAGACGGTGCGGCAGAATGACTTTACCGCGACGCAGCACGCGCTGCCCTTTCCGCTGCTGCGCGATGAACGCGCTACGATAGCGGCGGAGTTTGGCGCGGCCTACTCGGTGCCAGATTTCATGCAAGGGTACTACCGCTCGATCCTGGTAAATATTCCTTTCATCAATGGCGAGCAGTCGTGGCGGCTGCCGATTCCTGCGACCTTTGTGATCGGTCGCGATGGAATCATCCAGTGGTCGCAAGGCCATGCGGATTTCCGTGTTCGACCAGAGCCGACTGAGGCGCTTAAAGCACTCGCATTGTGACACTTAGCACGGACAGAGAAGTCCCGCGACCTTGACCGGATCTCCCCGTGCTTGTTACTATCTTGTTGCGGGGTGGAGCAGCCCGGTAGCTCGTTGGGCTCATAACCCAAAGGTCGCGGGTTCAAATCCCGCCCCCGCAACCACACGAATTTGCCGTGCTATCCTCGGCAGGCAAATCTTCTGCTCCCAATAGGTTCCAGTTCCCCTCGGCCACATAGTGGGCTTTCCATTGCCGGTCTGTGAACCATCCGAAGCCTCTGAGACATGCTTGAGCAATTCCTTCCGGGCCGGTATTGGCTTGTGGCCGAGCGCGGGATCAAAAACTCCGCCGCCCTTCCGCACGCCATATGTGGCCTGCATCTTGTCCTGCCGAACCTTCACTTGCTGCCACAACTCGTCACCGACGATTCTAAGCTCGAGATGATCGACGATGCGCCACCACGCCCGGGGCTTCGCGGAGGGCAGCAAGTACCTTATGCATCTATCGTCACGACAGTGCGAACGCGTATGGCCGATTTCATGGAGCCGAAATATGCCCAGCGTGTTGGCCCTGACGCTCTTTCTCGTCGCGCTAGCGTGGCCGTCCTCAGCACAGGAGACACGCGGCGCGTTGAACAATGGCGCGTTGCATAGAACCTTTGCCGATCCGCCGGATGATTGCCGCATCATGATGCGCTGGTGGTGGTTTGGCCCTGCGGTTTCCAAACCGGAGATCAAGCGCGAGCTCGAAGAGATGAAGTCTGCTGGTATTGGCGGGGTTGAAATCGCTACGCTGTATCCGCAGGCGCTGGATGATCCGGCGACGGGATTTCACAACACTTCCTATCTTTCCAGCGAGCATCTGGAGGCCCTCCACTTCGCCGCTCAGCAGGCGACCCGGCTCGGTCTGCGTGTGGATGTCACGCTCGGCAGCGGCTGGCCCTTCGGCGGTCCGCATATACCGGTCACGCAGGCGGCTGGAGAACTGCGGGTGGAAACTGTGCCGATTTCACCAGCCGCAGAATCGATCGCGGTACCGAGCATCGGCGCAGGCGAGGAGTTGCTGCAGGCCTTCATCGTGCCGGGATCTGCGAATTCGGGAGCGACGGATGCAATGCGTCTTACTGAAGCACAGGCCGCGCATGACATAGATGAAGACCGGCTGATGACCGGAGCCGCCGGAGAGGGCGAGAGAACTGCGCTGTTCTTTATTGCGAGCCGCACCGGAATGATGGTGAAGCGACCGGCGATAGGCGCCGAGGGCTTCGTGCTGGACCATTACGACCAGCGCGCAATCGCGACTCACCTGCAGGCAGTGGGCGATCGGCTGCTTTCCGCGTTCGGAGATCATCCGCCTTACGCGGTCTTCAGCGACAGCCTGGAGGACTACGGCTCGGATTGGACGCCGGACTTCCCTGCCGAGTTTCGCCGCCGCCGCGGTTACGACATCACGCCTTACCTGCCGGCGCTGATCGGTGATGATGGGCCGGTCACGGCGGCCATCCGGCATGACTGGGGCCGGACCCTGACCGAGCTTGCGAACGAACATTTCCTGGAGCCGATACGCAGTTGGGCGCACGCTCACAACACCCTGTTTCGCTCGCAGACCTATGGCTTTCCGCCGGTGACCTTGTCGAGCAATCGCTACGCGGACCTGCCTGAGGGCGAGGGCAAGGCGACTCTCAATATGTGGCGAGAGTTCTCCGACACGCGATGGGCGGTCTCTGCCGGACACCTCTTCGGGAAGAATGTGATCTCATCAGAGATCTGGACCTGGCTGCACTCACCGGCATTTCGCGCTACCCCGCTGGATATGAAGGCCGAGGCTGATCTTCACTTTCTGCAGGGCATCAATCAACTGGTTGGTCATGGCTGGCCGTATTCGCCTGAGTCCGCAGGCGAGCCGGGATGGCGGATGTATGCGGCCGGCGCGCTGAATGCGCATAACCCGTGGTACTTCGCCATGCCGGACCTATCGAAGTATTTGCAGCGCGTGAGCTTTGCAATGCGGCAAGGCAGGCCGGTCGCAGATGTTGCCCTACTGCTGCCCAACGACGATGTCTGGGCATCCTTCACGGCAAGACTGCAGAAGAAGAAGCCGGCCACCTCCGTCGGCGGCTTCGATGAGACCGGCAGCAACGTCACGATCGATGAGTCGATGGCAAAGTTTCTGGGTAAGGACGTGATCGCGCAGGTGCTCGATGCCGGTTTCAGCCTCGACTTCATCGATGCGGATGCGATGGATACAGTGGGCATTCCGTACAAGGTGCTCATCCTGCCCGGTGTGAATCGGCTACCGGCAAAGACCTATGAACGTGTCTTGGATTTCGCGCAGAATGGCGGGATCGTCATCGCGACGCGCCGCGAGCCCGCGACCGCTCCGGGATTCGTGGATCGTGAAGCGACGACCGCACGCATTCAGCAGATCTCGCAGACACTCTTCGGCGGCAGCATTCCGACGGCACACTTCATCAGAGACGAAACGACGCTTGGATCATCGCTCGCGACCTATCTTCAGCCTGATGTAACGCTCACTCCAAGGACCGCCTCGATCGGGTTCACGCATCGCGCACTCTCGTCCGGCGATCTGTACTTTCTCGCGAACACCAGCAATCGCACGCAGCAGACGGTCGCCCACTTTCGTTCTCCATACCGCCATGCGGAGCTGTGGGACCCGATGACTGGCGGGATCACGGGTCTGGGCGATTCGCAGCAGGTCGCGCTTACCCTGGCACCTTATGAATCCCGTCTCGTCTTTTTCTCCGATGATGCTGCGCCGCCGGCCAAGGTATCCCACAGAGAGGGCGCGGCCAGAATACTTGATATATCGAATGACTGGCGCGTCAGCTTCGACCAGGCAACATCCGTGCCGGCGTTGGAGATGAAGGTGCTTCATTCCATCAGCGATGAACCGCGCCTGCGCTACTACTCCGGAACGATCACGTATGAGAAGTCGGTGATGATTCGCCCACATACTGCGGTGACGCTCGACTTCGGCGAGGGCACTCCCGTTTCCCTGCCCTCTCCGCTGCCCGGATCTAATATGCGCGCTTACCTGGATGGGCCGATTCGCGAGGCGGCACAGGTCTTTGTCAACGGACGGAGCGCAGGCTTCGTCTGGCATCCGCCATATCGTCTCGAACTGACACGGTGGCTCAAGCCGGGCACGAATGATCTGAAGATCGTGGTAGGCAATACCGCGATCAACGCATTGGCGGGCCGAAGCCTTCCTGACTATCGCTTGCTCGACGACCGCTATGGAGTACGCTTTGTGCCGCAGGATATGGAGAATTTGCGGCCGCTGCCGTCAGGCATCGTGGGACGAGTCGTTCTAGAAGAACGGCATCTCGAAGAGCGGCATCTTCCTTAACGACCAGCCAAGGCTTTCGCGTCTGAATTGCTCAGGCTTCCGACAGCAGTGTCGGCTGCATTGCGAACCGTGAAGGTATAGCTGCCTGCGGACAGACGATAGATGGTCTCGCCAGACGGACCCTGCTCCGTATGCAGTTGGCTGCCCGCGATCGGCCCGCCATCGACCGAGAACTGCGCCGCCTGTGCGGAAGTGAGTGGTACCTGTGCGGAGGCGTTTGGTGGAATCGAGACATGCCATATCGTTCCAGCTCCGTCTGCAGTCCACGCGGAGTGAATAATTCCGTAGGGCGAGTTATAGGAAAAATCGAGCGAGCCCAGCCGACGATCGAAGACAGGATGCAGATAGATAGTATGGAAGCCGGGATCGGCCGGCGTGGCATCCACGCCCGCGGCGTAGCGGTAAATCCAATCGGCGACGGCACCATACGCGTAGTGGTTGTACGAGTTCATGCTGGGATCGCCGCGCATCTGATCGCCGTTCCAGCGCTCCCACATCGTCGTCGCTCCATGGGCCACCAGATAGCCCCGGGAGGGATATTGCGTGCTGAGCAGGAGACGATACGCGACCTCGGCATGCCCGGTGTCCACTAGAACAGACAATAAGTAAGGCGTTCCCAGGAATCCGGTGCCTAACCTCCAGCCGTTGGTCTGAAGCTTATCGACAAGGCGATCGGCTGCGGCTTGCCGCAGGGCGTCCGGCACCAGGCGCATATAAAGCGCAAGGACATACCCGGTCTGCGTATCTCCTCCTGCGACAGGTTTGCTGGTGAAGACGCGCCCAAATTGCGATGGCGTATTGTCTGCTCCCCCGATGTAGCCGTCGGCGCGCACGAACTCCCTGGCAAAGGCGATGCGGATTTTTTCGAAAAGATCGTGGTAGTGCTCGGCGTCCGTGCTTTTTCCGGTGGCTCGCGCCATCTGCTCCATCAGGCCGACGTCATAGGCCCAGTAAGCGGTCTGGATCAGAACCGACTTCGTTTTGCCTTCCGGAGAGAGCCAGTCGCCAAAAGGAATACCGGCATCGTGTGTCCAGAGGAAGTCAGGATTCTGCTGCTCGATAGCTGCGAGGTAGCGGGTCATCGCGTCCCAGTTCTGCTCGATGATGCGCGTATCACCGGATTGCAACCAGGAGGTCCACGGGACGATGATGCCGGCGTCGCTCCAGCCCGCGCCGAAGCCGGCATTGGGCGTCGCGGTGCCTGGAGCGAAGATGCCGTACATGGGCGTGCTTATCTGCGTACCGCGCAGATCTGCGGCAAATTTCTTCGAGAACTGCGTCAAGTCCATGTTGTAGGACGCGGTGCGCCAGAAAACTTCCGCATCGCCGGCCCAGCCAAGTCGCTCGTCGCGCTGCGGACAGTCAGTCGGAACACCGACGAAGTTGGATCGCTGCCCCCACAGAATATTGCTCCAGAGCTGGTTGACCATCGTACTGCCCGTCTTGAGCGTGACCATGAAGGGCGCATCGGTGTGAATGACCTCGGCGACAACTGTGTCCGCTGTGGGCTGGAAATGGATGCCGGTCACCTCGACATAGCGGAATCCGTGGAAGGTAAAGGATGGCTCGTAATCCTCCAGCCCACGCCCGGAGAGTGTGTAGCGATCTGTCGCCAGTGCGGTGCGAAGATTTTCGGTATATATGGTCCCGTCCGGATTGAGCACCTCCGCAAAACGCAGGCGCACCTCGGAGCCCGCGGGTCCGCGCACGCGCAGGCGTGGCAGACCGGCCATATTCTGCCCGAAGTCGAAGACATAGACGCCTGGCTTGGGCTGGGTGATCGCCTTCACGCGCATCGTTCGTTCTATACGGATGGGCTGGAAATCCTGCGCGAGGATCGCCGGCTCCTTGGGATGCACAAGCTGTGCCTGCTGCCAATCGCGGGCGACGAAGGATGCGGTGCTCCATCCCGGCTGCTCGCGGCGCGCGTCATAGGTTTCGCCGTCATAGATCTCTGCCTTCTCGATAGGCGAGTCGGCCGCCTGCCAACTTTCGTCGGTATTCACCCAGGTTACGGAGCCGTCCGTATGCTCGATGCGAAGCTCGGCGCGCAGTGCCGGTGGCGTGCTGCCGTAGTTGTTCGGCTCCTGCGTCCACTGCAGCGGCGTGGCATACCAGCCGGGCGCAAGATAAGCCCCGATGGCGTTCTTTCCGGCGCGCACTTGCGCAGTCACGTCATACGTCTGATACACGACGCGCTCGCGATAGTCGGTCCATCCCGGCGCGAGATACTGCTGGCCGACAGCCTGACCGTTGATCCAGAAGCGATAGGCTCCCAGCGCTGTCGCATACAGGCGCGCCGTGCGAATCGGCTTTTCTACCGCGAAGCTGAGGCGGAGCATCTTCACCGGACCCGTTGGCCACGGCCGGTCCGTGTCGCTGTCACCACCGGCGGGAATCGCTGCTGGCCAGGAGGCATCTTGAAAGCCGAGCTGGTTCCAGCCCTCCGGAGCATTTAACGCAGCCTTCCAGCCGCTGTCCCCGGTGGTGATGAGCTGGACTGAGCCATCCTGTTTCTCGATATAGAGGCAGGCACTCATCGGTGTTCGGCTGTTGTCGGCATTGGACTCGCCGCCGCCGATGTTGAATAAAGTGATGTCGATCGCCAGCAGATTTTCGCCTTGCTTCACCAGGCTGGTGACGTCCCGCTCGACGTATTTCTTCCACGGTGTCTGCTTGTAGGGCGGCAATGGCTCCGCATGCACTGCGGCCTGTCCATTGACCCATGCGGCGGCTGTGTCCTTGCCGGTGACATACAGGTGCGCAAGCCGGATCGGCTGGCTCACGGTAAAGCGATAGCGGAAGTCGTGATGCGTATCTCCTGCGACACTGCCATTCTCCGGATTGCTGATCCAGGCGGCGCCCGACTGGCGCACGGCGCGATGCTCCGGCTGCTCGAAACCGATCCACTTCGCCGTCCATCCGTTAGTCATCAATCCGGTTTCCCACCAGGTAATGGCGCTTTGTGGATAGGCAACTCCGTCCTTATCCCAAACCGTGACGCGCCAGTAATAGCGGCGCTCCGCTTCAAGCGCTGGGCCCTGATACGGCACGGCCACCGATTGTTCCGAGGCGATGCGGCCGCTGTCCCATACATCTGCCTTCGTCCCGCCTGCTGTGGCCGGCTGACTGAAGACTTCAATGCGATAGGCAGTCTGTCGTGCGCCGCGGCGGGCATCGTCCAACTGCCAGGAGAAATGCGGTTGCGGTGTATCGATGCCGAGCGGGGTGTCCAGGGATTCACAGCGCAGGTGGGTCGGAGTGTGCAATGGTCCCACACGCGCAACTGCGTGGAGAGGACCCATAACGCAGAGGACGACGAGCCAGGGGCAATGTCGCGCGCGGGAAACGAAATTCGACCAGGCTGAACGAAAGTGCTGTTCTCGCGGCGTCCGCAGCATGCGCACCCAACTATCGGGAAGGCGGGATTGCCATGTCAATAGAAAAGTGGTATCTCGTATGGAACGAAGCAAGGTATGCCTTCCGGCCCCTCATTTGCCGCTTCTCGGCTCCGGCATCGGCCGCCGTTCTGCGAAAGTAGACCAGTCTGTTCCAGAAAGAGGAGTGTGATGCGTCCAGTCTGTCGCTCCGTCGTCCTCGGATTGCTCTGCCTTGCTTCCACGCTCCGGTTGAGCGGCCAGCCGGGTGACGAAAAGCCGAACACGGTCACGGTCGACTGGAACAAAACGATCCTGGTCTCGCGATCTACACCTACTCTGCAGGTAGTTGTGAATCCCATGTTGCGCTCCGGCTCGCCGATCCACGATGGCTCGTTTGAAGCCTTGAAGCAACTGGGAGCCGACTATGTACGCTATGTGCCCTGGGAGCCCTACCCAAGGCTTGCTGTCGCTGAGCTCGACCCGCCCACGCAGGCGGGGACCTCGTGGAATTTTTCGCTCA
Source organism: Acidobacteriaceae bacterium (assembly GCA_036500805.1). GTDB lineage: Bacteria > Acidobacteriota > Terriglobia > Terriglobales > Acidobacteriaceae > KBS-83. The sequence continues at coordinate 10,555 of DASYBK010000006.1, forward strand.
TCGATCCGATGACCAAGGATTTTCTGAATGCGACCAGCGGGCACAGTACCGTGATGAATTTCAGCACCATTCCCGCATGGATGTTCAAGACCGACAAGCCGGTCGGCTATCCGGAAGACCCCAACCAGGTAGTGTGGGATTACACGCAGGGAACCGAACTGCGGGATCCGTCCGGAAAAGAGTTAGGTGACTACTACGCGCGCCTGGTGAGCTGGTATACCAGGGGCGGCTTTACCGATGAGAACGGGAAAGAACACCACTCCGGATATCACTACAGCTTTCCTATCTGGGAGGTGCTCAACGAAGTGGATTTCGAGCACCACACGACACCCGAGCTCTATACGGAACGTTACGACGCGATTGTGACCGCGATTCACAAGGTCAGCCCTGAAACGAAGTTCATGGGTCTGGCACTCGCTCAGCCGCAGATCGATCCACGCTGGTTCACGTATTTCCTCGACCACTCCCATCACAAGGCCGGCATCCCGCTCGACTATATTTCGTATCACTTCTACGCAAGCCCTTCAGCGGAAGAAGGATTGGATGACTGGCAGTACACCTTTTTCGATCAGGCTGACCGGTTTTTGACCAACGTCAGGTACGTGGAAGCTATCCGCAAGAGGCTTTCTCCGGAGACAAAAACAGACCTCGACGAGCTGGGAGTTATCCTGCCCACAGACGAACTGCAGATCCGCGACAGCGGCAAGGCTCATGAGGACCGTATTCCGCATCTCTATTGGAATGCCGCCGGCGCTCTCTATGCCTATCTCTTTATCGAGTTATCCAAACAAGGCATGGATGTTATCGGCGAGTCGCAACTGGTAGGCTATCCGTCGCAGTTCCCCAGCGTCTCGATGATGGATTGGAAGAACGGCAAGCCCAACGCCCGATACTGGGTATTGAAGCTTATCAAGGATAATTTGCACGCTGGAGATACGCTCGTCTTCACGGAATCTAGCAGATCGAGCCAGGTGGCCGTGCAAGCATTCAAAACACCGGCCGGAAGGAAGCTCTTGCTGGCGAACAAGCGCAATCGCGACGCTACAGTGACGTTGCCGAATGGGAGCGATAGTTACACTATGGCCATTGTGGACGGCCAGACTGGGGATTCGTCACCGCGTGTAACTCATGACAGCGATTCGACCATCACCCTTCCGCCCTTTGCCGTTGCCGTCTTGAGTTGGCAATAACAGCCTGACATAAGACCCGGGAGAGCCTTTTTCAATTCAACAAGAGCGGATTCTGGATCCTGCTGCGTCAACAGTGTCGCTGCTAGACCAACGTGGGCCTCTTCGAATGCTGATAACTCTGGACACTGAAGTGATTGTCAAAGGGAAACTTTTTCTCAAATGAAACGCAGGTGAAGAATAGCCGCCGGCACCGTCCGCGCAATCGCCCATCGCGGGCGATTCAACAGGCGCGCTCGGCTGATCCGGCATGCGGCAGGATTTGGATATTGGAACAGCTGGGTGCCGGCCGACGAATGAGTGCTCAGGGGCAGTGGGAACGAGGCTACCAGTCGGCGGGCACTTTTCCCTGAGTCACGAGCCTGTGCTGCACATAATTGTAGGGAGGCACGGTGTGTCCGCGAAGCAACGTCACACCCAACTGCACCAGGCGTGGACCATACGTGCGAGCCTCGTGAGAGACCGAGCCGATCAACGGTCCGCGATTCTGGCGAAGCTCTTCCACCACTTCGGGGATGCAATCCTGCCCCACGATGGCCGTGTACTTCTCGCGCTTCATCTCGCGAGTGACCTGTAAAGCGCCCAGAGCGCTGGTGTCGGTGGCAGCCACGATGAGCACGCGGTCTGCTGCACTGCGATGGCGGAAGAACTCCGCAACCACATGCGCACTGGTCTGCCGCATGCCTCGGCCATCGAGGCGCATGTAAGCGCGTTGCGGCAAAGTCGGCAACTGCGAACGCACCCCCTCGAAGGCTCCGGAGATACGGCTCTGCACGAAGGTTCCTGCCTCAGCAACATCCAGCCCCAGAACCCAATCGACCTTCCCCTTCCATTGCAGGACCGCATGATGCGCCAGCAACTCTCCGGCTTCAAAGCCCACCTGGAAATTGTCCACGCCGAAATACACGGAGCTAGGGTGAGGAATGTCCACCGCGATCAGAGGAATGCTGGCTCGCGCGATGGTGTGCGCGATGAGTGGAGCGATCCGCTCTTCGATCTGGAATTCGATCACCAGGTCGACGCCTTCGCTGACGAACTCCTTCGCGTTCTTGAGAGCGGTTTCGGCGTCGTAGCGGTTATCGCGCACCATCAACTCGACGCCCGATGCCATGGCCGCCGACTTCAGACTGCTGGACACCGCTTCGGAGAACGGCATCTCCGCGCTTTCGCCGGCGAAGCCGAAGCGCATCTTCTTGGGGCGCGACACCAGCCGATAGGAGCCATCCGGAGTCTGGGCGACGTACCCGCGATGCACAAAGGTTTTGAGGATGCGGTAAATACTCGTTTTCGAGATCTGCGATCTCTGGAAGATCGTCTCGAGCGTGAGCGGCTTGTTCTCTGCCTCCAGCAGCTCGAGGATGTCGAGCGCCTTGGAGAGAATCGGGATCAGGTAGAGTCGCTTGATCTTCTGCGGCGGCATCGCTCCTCGTTTCTCATCGAGCAGTCGCGATTATAGCAAGCATTTTCTCTATTGGAACCGCGATCAACATTGGCGAAGACCGGTGAGGGCGCGCGCCCAGTACGCCACTCTTTCCGGTGCATTTGGCTGTCCGTCGAGCGTCGCAAGCTGCACCGCGAAGTTGCCGATGGTCGAGCTCTCCGGCACGCCGCAATACAACTCCAGCCCGGTGGTCTCGGCAGTGAGCCGGTTGAGCAATTGATTCTGGCTCCCTCCTCCTACGATCGCGAGCCTGCGTAACGACTTGCCGGTTAAGCGTTCGAGATCGCGCAGCACCACTGCATAGTGTGCAGCAAGGCTGTGGAAGATGAGGCTCGCAAAGACCGGCGCCGACGCGGCATATTCCTCGATGGGCGCGAGTCCGCGAGACAGCCTCTGCGCATTGATCGAGGAAGCCATCGCGCCCGGCAGCAAAAGCTCCGGCGCATCTACATCCAACAGACCATCCGGCGCCTTCGCACGCTCGGCGGCGGATATGAGCTCTGCCATCGACCGCCGATCGTTCCCGGCGTATAGCTGCTTCATGGTCTGTTGCACCAGCCACATACCATTGACGTTTTTATGGAAGCAGGTGCGGCCGCCCGCTGCCCCCAGATTGGTAAATCCGGATGCGTATGCATCGGTCGTTGTCAGCGGCCGTTCAATCAGCGTGCCCACCAATGACCAGGTGCCGGAGCTGATGTAGGCCCAGCCATCGTCATCAAGGGCAATTGCAGCCACAGCGGATGCCGTGTCATGGCACGCCGGCGCAATGAGTCGCGTTTGTTCGAATGCGGGATACGCCTTGAGCGGCCCGTGCAACCGGCCGAGTTCGGTCCCTGTCTCCACCAATCTGGGAGCGGCTCGCAGGCTCAACCCACATCGATCGAAGACTTCATCGCACCACGCGTGTTTGAGGGCATCGACTAGTCCGGTATGGGTTGCATTTGTGTACTCAGAGACCAATTGACCTGCCAGCAGCCCGGTTACGTATTCGGGCAGGTTCACCCACGGCGTGTCAGGAGAGATGCCTGCCGCCTGATCCGCCATCAACTGATAGAGCGTGTTGATGCGCAGAGGTTGTACTCCGGTGAGATGAAAGAAATCAGCATTGGCTCCACGCTCCTGCAGCTCAGCAAAGAGCGGCTCGGTACGCAAATCGCGGTAACAACGGGGCGCGCTCAAGGGAATGTCTTGCGCACCAAGACGGACATAATCGACCGCCCAGCCATCCACGCCAACGGAAGCGATGCTTCTGCATCGCTCCGCACACCGTGCCAGACCAATCTGTAGTTCCTCCACGATGTGGTCCAGCTCCCAATGAAGCGAATCGCCGTGTGCTATCGGTGCGTTGCGGAAGCGATGGACCAGGTCGATCCGTGGCACTCCATTCGTCCATTGCAGCAAGGAGACACGGCAGCTCTCCGCGCCAAGGTCCACCGCGACGATGTTGGGGAGGTCGTTGCTGAGCATGCAAAATCCGTGCAAACGGCCTATCGGAGAAACGCGTCCGTCAGCCCGCCGTCCACCGGAATGACATGCCCAGTGGTACATGGCGCCTTCGGTCCAGCCAGAAATAGAATCGCTTCCGCGCAGGTGCGCGGTTCGATCGGCTGATGCGTGAGTGTTCGTTCCGCATAAAATTTCGCCAGCCGGTCGCGCAATGCATCCTCTGTCATCTGCTCATCGAAGAGAATGCCGTACTTGCGCAGTGAGGCTACCACTCGATCGCGCGGGAACATGGTCGAGCCCTTCACCACGGTGGCGGGACTGATGCCGTTGATACGAGTGCGAGGAGCGTGCGACACGGCCAGCTCCCGGATGAGATGGCTGAGAGCGGCCTTGCTGACGTCGTACGCTTCGGAGCCTCGCTTGGGCACCACCGCATTTGCCGAGCTGGTCAGCACGATGCTCGCGCTCAGCCCCTGGTCTGTAAAAAGCTTTCCTATCTCCTCCACAAGCAGGAAGTTTGCGGTTACATTCACTTCCAGCGTGAGCGCCCACTGCGCCTCGGTGATCACGCCATCCGGCGAGGAGGGGAAAAGCGCAGCAGTGTTCACGAGAATATCGACGCCGCCAAACTGCTCCACGGTACGCTGTACCAGCCCGCGAATCGATTCACGATTGCGGATGTCTACCGGGCTGGCGACAGCAAATTCCTTGCCCGCAACCTTCTGCAATTCCCCTGCTACCAGCTTCGCGTTTTCGTGGTCGCGGTCGGCGACCACGACGTGCGCACCGCGCTGCGCGGCCAACAGAGCCACTTCGCGGCCGATTCCGCTTCCCCCGCCGACTATCAGAGCGATCTGCCGGCTCAGCTCTTTCTCCGGAGGCTGACGGCGAATCTTTGCTTCTTCCAGCACCCAGTACTCTATGCGAAACGCCTCGGCCGCGGGCAGCGCAACATAGTTGCTGTGGACCTGAAATGCTTCAGCTAACGCATCCGATCCACATTGCGGA
>DASYBK010000007.1:0-48199 GCA_036500805.1 Acidobacteriaceae bacterium
CGACAACACCTTCGTGATCGCCGCCGTCAACGTCGTCTTCCCATGATCAATATGACCGATCGTCCCTACATTCACATGCGGCTTCGAACGGTCAAACTTCTCCTTCGCCATCGCTCTTCCCTCTCTCCAATTGCTAACTCAGTTCAAAGTTTCAGCGTTCGCAACTCGGAGCCTCTCGATCAGCCCCAACACATCTCGCTTACTCACTTGAAATCTCACCGAGATTCCATCGATTTCCGCCTGGCGCTCATACAAGAGCCGCCAAACGCATTTCTCGAGCATGTTTTCGCCAGGGCCACTCCAACTATCCGCTTCAGCCTTGGCATCATCCTCAAATTCAACTCGAACTTCGGTTCGAACCCTTGATCCACTTGCCGGTGTTCGTAGTAACTGCGTACATCCGGGACCAATCCGTTACTTGCCCTGATTGCGGCCGATGATCTCTTCCGAGATCATGCGGGGCGCCTCTTCATACCGCGCGAACTGCATGCTGTAAGAGGCGCGGCCCTGCGTGGACGAGCGGATGTCGTTCACATAGCCAAACATCTCCTTCAGCGGAACCATCGCCTTGATCACCTGCGAACCGCCGGAGTGCTCCATGCCCTCGATGCGGCCGCGCCGGGAGTTGATGTCGCCAATGATGGTGCCCATATGCTCTTCCGGCACCGTCACTTCTACCGCCATCACCGGTTCGAGCAGCACCGGGCTCGCCTTCTTCGCCGCTTCCTTGTAGGCCATGGATCCGGCAATCTTGAAGGCCATTTCGTTCGAGTCGACGTCGTGATAGCTGCCGTCGTAGAGGATCGCCTTGAAATCGACCATCTCGTAACCGGCCAGCACACCATTATGGAGCGCCTCGCGGATCCCCTGCTCGGTCGGCTTGATGTATTCCTTCGGCACCACACCGCCGCGAATCTCGTCGACGAACTCGAAGCCCTTACCCGGCTCGTTCGGCTCCAGGCGAATCTTCACGTGCCCGTAGTTGCCCGAGCCACCGGTCTGCCGGATGTACTTGCCTTCGGCTTCGGCAATCTTGCGGATGGTCTCGCGGAAGGCCACCTTGGGCTCGCCTACATTGGCTTCCACCTTGTGCTCACGCTTCATGCGGTCGACCAGGATTTCCAGGTGCAGCTCACCCATGCCGCTGATGATGGTCTGACCGGAATCGATATCGGTGCGCACCTTGAAGGTGGGATCCTCATCGGCCAGCCGCGACAGCGCGATGCCCATCTTCTCCTGGTCCGCCTTGGTCTTGGGCTCGATCGCCACCGAGATGACCGGTTCGGGGAAGACAATGGCACTCAGCGCAATCGGCGCCGAAGGCGCGCACAGCGTATCGCCCGTCTTCAACTCTTTGAGGCCAACGCAGGCGCAGATGTCGCCGGCGTAGATCTCGGTGATGTCCTCACGCTTGTTGGCGTGCATCTTCACCAGGCGCCCCACGCGCTCGGTCTTGCCGGTGCGCGGATTCATCACCGTATCGCCCGTCTTGAGAGAGCCGGAGTAGATACGGATGAAGCCCAGCTTGCCGTACGGGTCGTTGATCAGCTTGAAGCCCAGCGCCGAAAACGGTTCTGAGTCGTCGGCCTTGCGGACGAGGATCTTCGAGTGATCGTGAGGGTCGATGCCTTCGACCGGGGGCACATCGAGCGGGCTGGGCAGGTAGTCCACCACCGCATCGAGCAGCGTCTGAATGCCCTTGTTCTTGAAAGCCGAGCCGCACATCACCGGGAAGACCTTCATCCCGATGGTCGCCTTGCGCAGCGAGACCTTTAGCTCCTCGGCATTCGGAGTTTCGCCTTCGAGGAACTTGTGCAGCATGTCGTCGTCGTACTCGGCCACCGTCTCGACCAACTGCATGCGGAAGGCTTCGGCCTTCTTGGTCAGATTCGCCGGAATCGCTTCGATCGCATACTCCGCGCCCATCGTCTCATCGTTCCAGACAATTGCGCGCATCTCGATCAGGTCGATCACGCCCTTGAAGTTGGCCTCGGCGCCGATCGGGATCTGGATCGCCACCGGACGCGCGCCCAATCGCTTGCGAATGGTCTCGATCACATGCTCGAAGTCCGCGCCGGCCTTGTCCATTTTGTTCACAAAGCAGATGCGCGGCACATGATACTTATCGCCCTGCCGCCACACCGTCTCGGTCTGCGGCTGCACGCCGGAGACGGAGTCGAACAACGCCACCGCGCCATCGAGCACGCGCAGCGAGCGCTCCACCTCGGCCGTGAAGTCCACGTGGCCAGGCGTATCGATGATGTTGATGCGGATGTTCTTCCAGGTGCAGGTGGTCGCGGCGGAGGTGATGGTGATGCCACGCTCCTGCTCCTGCTCCATGTAATCCATCGTGGCCGTGCCTTCGTGCACCTCGCCGATGCGATGGGTGATGCCCGTGTAAAACAGGATGCGCTCAGTCGCAGTCGTCTTCCCGGCGTCGATGTGCGCCATGATTCCAATATTCCGGCAACGATTTAGCGGTACTTGGCGAGCCACGGTCTCTTCTCTCTGCTTCTCTCAGGCTTAGACAGCCCGAGGTTTTCAAATTTCTTTTGGGAGCAGCTTCCGACTCCCACTTTTCCCATTCCTTCTCAACGAACCATCTCACAATGCGCCGAAGGCGCGATTGCCTGGACAGCCAGTCCTTACCAGCGGTAGTGCGCGAATGCCTTGTTGGCCTCGGCCATGCGATGAATGTCTTCCTTCTTCTTCATCGCGGCGCCGCGGCCGTTGGCTGCATCGAGCAGCTCATTGGTCAGTTTGTCGACCATGCCCTTTTCCCCGCGGGCGCGGCCATAGGTCACCAGCCAGCGGATGGCGAGCGAGGTCCGCCGATCCGGATTTACTTCGATCGGCACCTGGTAGTTCGCCCCGCCGACGCGCCGGGTCTTCACCTCGAGCAGCGGCTTGCAGTTCTCGACCGCCTTCTTGAAGAGCTTCAGGGCTTCGTCGCCACCCTTCTGCTCCAGATTGGTCATCGCGGTATAGAAGATGGCCTGCGCGGTCGACTTCTTGCCGCCCCACATCATCGAGTTCACAAACTTCGTCACCAGCGAGGAGTTGTAGACCGGATCGGCCGCTACCTCGCGCTTGGCAATGTGTCCTTTTCTGGGCATCGCTTCCTAACCTTTTCCTGATTCCTGACTTCCGTCTCGGCCTACTTAGCTGCCGTCTTAGCGCGTTTCGCGCCATACTTCGAACGACCCTGCTTGCGGTTGGCCACGCCCACCGAATCCAGCGAGCCGCGCACCACGTGATAGCGCACCCCCGGCAGGTCCTTTACGCGGCCGCCGCGGATGAGCACGATCGAGTGCTCCTGCAGGTTGTGGCCGATGCCGGGGATGTACGTCGTGACCTCGATACCATTGGTAAGCCGGACGCGGGCCACCTTGCGCAGCGCCGAGTTCGGCTTCTTGGGCGTCTGCGTGTACACGCGGGTGCAAACACCGCGCCGCTGCGGAGAGCCCTGCAACGCCGGGCTCGCGGTCTTGTACCGCGGCGCCGTGCGACCCTGCTTCACCAGCTGATTGAATGTCGGCAATCCAGTACTCCTTACCCTTTCCTCAATCCCACTCACAGCCCGCAAACGGCTACCGAGCGCCTGCACGCACAATGTGCCCAAGGCATGGCTCGCGCATGTCCGCTTCGCGTCTGCTTCGCTTCCTATCTCAGACAGGAACCGCGACGGTGGCCGCACGCAAATGGGAACCAGGTTGCCCCGGAATCCAGTGTCAGTTCAGCTCCGTTTCGAAGTTCCGGCCCACATAGCCCTTCCAGGTGAAGGGTGTCGCAGGCACCGATGCGATCTTCGTCCTCTTGCTTCAGAGGAACCGCAGAAGAGGCCCGAATCCGGACTGCTGGCCTGCATTCTGTGGGATTCCCCTCTGGCACCCGCCTTGCGCTCATAGAGAGCATGCGCAGGACGTGCCTCGGGGAACCTTCTAACAATAACAAGCGTTGGGGAAGCGGTCAATAAAAGGTGTTGAATTTGTGTTCGAAACCTGCCCTTGTAGGCGCATTCGAGTGCTCTGGGGCGTTTTTGGACACGCCAGAGCACATCTTGATGGCCTCGGCGTTAGGCCTGATCGGGAGGACGGGAGGAAGCAGCCGCCCCGGCGGCATCAACGCAAATGCTGATAGCATCCGTCGCATGAGTTTCCTGTGCCGTCGCGCCCTGCCTGCTTCCTTGCTCTGTCTTTCTGCTCTTGCCCTCGCCGCCGTTGCGGAATCGCCCAACACTCATCCGCCGGCGAATCCCCCCGCAAATCCGAAGGTTCGGGCGATCCTGGCTGATCTGGGCAAGGTCCAGAGTGTAGGGCAGACCTCGCTCTCGCCCGACGGCAAGCACCTGGCGTGGACGGAGCGCGACCACGGCGGCCCGAGCCGGATCATGCTGAGCGACGCTCAGGGCGAAGGCGCGGAACAGCTTGACCCAGGTAAGGGTTGCTCGGCGAACGATCCGCAGTGGTCGCCCGACTCGCGGGCGCTGCTCTTTGAGGGCGATTGCGGCAACGATGGCCAGACCGATCTATTCGTCACCAGCCTGAATGGCACAGCGCAGCAGATCACCCACCTGAAGGGCTACGTGGCGCATCCGGCGTGGTCGCCGGATGGCCAGCGCATTGGGTTCCTCTATGTGCCCGGCGCCACCCGGCCGGCGGGGGCGCTGGCGGCGATGAAGCCGCCATCGGGCGTGATCGGGATCGAAGGGTTGGAGGTGCAGCGGGTGGCCGCCGTGGATGCGCGGGGCGGCGAGGCGGAGCTGTTGACCCCCGAGAAGCTGCACGTCTATGAATTTGACTGGTCGCCGGACTCTCAGAAACTGGCCTACGTAGCCGCGTCGCCGCCGGGGGAGAACAACTGGTGGGTGGCGCAGCTGTATACCGCACCGGTAACACCCAACGCGCAGCCCACCAGCATCGTCGATCCGCAGAAGGACTCCGGATCGCTGCACGGGCTGCAGATCGCGGTCCCGCGCTGGTCGCCGGACGGCTCAAAGATCGCCTTCATTGGCGGTCTGATGAGCGACCAGGGAGCAACGGGTGGGGATGTCTATCTGGTTGCCTCGAGCGGCGGCAAGACAGTGGACATCACGCCGCATGCGGATGTGACTTCGGTCTGGCCGCATTGGGTGGATGATCACTCGCTCATCGTCTCTGAAGTTGCGGGTGGCACCAGCCGCATTGCCGGATACCACCTCGCCGGATCGGGCAATGCTTCGGCATTGACGGACGAGAAGACGCTGGTTGAGGTTCCGGCCGGCATCAGCGACGGGCGCGAATCGATGAGCCTCTCCACGGCGAAGAACGGGGAGTTCGCAGTCGCCAGCAGTTCGTTTGAGAAGCCGCCGGAGATCTATATCGGCGAGCTGAAGCCGGGTGGGACGCTCACCCAGGTCACGCATGTGAATGACTCCATCAAGCCGGCCTGGGGCAAGTCGGAATCGATCGAGTGGACCAACGACGGCTATCACATCCAGGGCTGGCTGATGCTGCCGGCGCACTACGACCCTGCTAAGAAGTATCCGCTGATCGTAATGGTGCATGGCGGTCCATCGAGCGCTGTGCTGCCACGCTGGCCGGGCGCGGGCTTTAGCGGCGCACCTATGAGCGCGATGGATTACTTCGTACTGGAGCCGAACCCGCGGGGCAGCTACGGCCAGGGCGAACGGTTCACCGTGGCCAACCGCAAGGACTTCGGTTATGGCGACCTGCGCGACATTCTGGCGGGCGTGGACGCGGTCGAGAAGAAGTATTCCAGCGTGGACGACAGCCGGCTGGGCCTGACGGGATGGAGCTACGGCGGCTTTATGACCATGTTCGGCGTGACCCAGACACAACGCTTCCATGCAGCGGTGGCGGGCGCGGGTATCTCGAACTGGCAGAGCTACTATGGCGAAAACTCGATTGACCAGTGGATGCTGCCGTTCTTCGGCGCGAGCGTCTATGACGATCCGGCGGTCTACGCCAAGAGCTCGGCGATCGACTTCATCCGCAAGGTGAAGACGCCCACGCTGGTGGTGGTAGGCGATCGCGATGGCGAATGCCCCGCTCCGCAGTCCTTCGAGTTCTGGCACGCGTTGAAGGACGAAGGCGTGCCCACGGAGCTGGTGGTCTATCCGAACGAAGGACACGGCTTTCGCAATCCCGCGCACCGCATTGACGTGCTGGAGCGGGCGCTGGACTGGTTCGACCAGTACCTGGGGACGCCGCAGCAGGCTGCTGCCGCGCAGGGAACGGCCTCAGGACGCTGAATCGCACTCTATCGATGGGAGACGCTGGCTCGCGCCTCCCATCTGCTTTACACTCGTGACACACGTTTTAGACCGTTTTCACAATACTGCGAGGGAGGGTGCACTCGCGACATGTCGCTTTGCAAAACGGAAAGCGGCGTTGAGTCTCTCCGATCGTCCTGCACCTTTGTGAAAACGGCCTAGAGTGATCTTCTTAAGCAGTGCAACCGTGACGGCTGGAGGGTTTTTCCTGTAGGTGCAGAGGGACTAGAGCATTTTCGGTAATACCGTGGTCCGCGGAGACTTACTCGGTGTGGCTTTTCCTTCAAAAAAAGCCACGAGAGCGTCCGTTGAGCGGTCTACACCCATACCGAAATGCTCTAGGGCAGTTCGCGTGGCCTTTCTTGAAGGAAAGATCACACCAGGTGTCTTCCCGCTATCGCACAGCAGCAGGAAAAGTCCTCCGCCAGGCCGTTACGGGGAGGTTTCATGCGGCGGTACTTGATCCTTGTTGTCCTCTTTGTCATTACGCTTCCCGTTCAGCTCTCTGTTCTCGGTTGCGGCTCCAACCCTAATAGCTACTGCAATGCTTTTGGAGCCGGCTTCGCCACGAAGAAAGGGACACTGGTGTCGTTCACTCTGGATCCGCAGGTGACAGGCATTTCGCTGTCCTACGGCCAGGTAGGGACGCTGACGGCGGGCAATGGCAAGGACTGTACCGGGGCCGCGGTAACGCTGGGGACGGTCAATTACGGCACGTCTGACCTCAACAATGCGGACGTGTCACCCAGTGGGCAGGTGTGCGCCGGCCGGTGGAACCGCCTGACGGACAGCGGCGTGGCCGCGTATTCAACCTGCATTCCGACCAACACCTCGGAAGTCGCCACGATGACTGCGAGCGCCGGCGGCGTCGCCTCCAGCAACGCGGTGCAGGTCTATATCCATCCGGTGGTCACCAACGTGACGCTGGATACGACGAGTAGTAGCGGCGGCCCGGTCACAGGCTGTCTGTCGCAGTTCCAGACGGCGCAACTGGATGCCACCGCCTTTGTGGCTGGCGGGCAGACACCTTACTGTGCGCCGAACGTCTCCGGCGTGCCGAACTGCTCCTCTGTGCTTGGCCACCTTACCTATGCGGCGCAGACCACAGGCTCAAGCGCCGGAACGAGCGCGCAGAATTCGGTCGTCTCCATCGACCAGAATGGCGTGGCCACGGCGAAGCAGCCAGGCTCTGCGCTCATCACCGCCAGTATCTCGGGCACAAGCTCCAGCGCCGGCTACTTTTACACCTGCCCTCCCAAATCGATCACACTCGCCGCAAATGGCGCCACCAGCGTTCAGGTGACGCCGAATACGCCGCAGCCCACGACAACCACGGTGCTGGACACAAATGGCAACACCATCACCGGCGTGCCATTGAGCTTTACTTCGACCGACCAGCGCACCATCGGCATCAGCGGAACAGGCAGCATCACTTCGACGTTTCCCGGTTCGAGCTCAGTGTATGCAGTGTGCGCCCCCCCGACGTGCAATCCTGCACCCATCAATCAGATTGGCGTCAATGGGAACGGCACGCCGGTCGCGAGCAATACAGTGAACGTGACCTCGCCGGGCAGCGCCAGCAGCTATCTGTGGATGGCCAGCCCGAACTCCCAGTACTTCACGCCAATCGACCTGAGCCTGGGCACCATCGGAACGCCGGTTCATCTTCCCTATATTCCCAATTCCATGGTGCTGGACCAGACCGGGGCCAGCCTCTACTTCGGCAGCTATCGCGAGCTGATGATCTACGCCGCCGCCTCGAACACGCTGACCAAAGAGGACACCACAGTTCCCGGCGTAGTGCTCGGGGTCTCACCAGCCAACAACGAGGTTGTGATCAACGATCAGGATCGCCAGATCATCTATGTCTATCAGCCGGCCATTGCAGGCTCCACAACAACCGGAGGCACGGGCAGTACAGGAAGCACAGGGACGCCGGCGAGCATTGTGACTCAATACGGCGGTGTGGGACAGAAGGTAGCGTTCTCGCCCGATGGCAGCACGATCTACATTCTCGGTACCAACAAACTGTACGTGTACAACACCTTCACCGGGTGGAGCACGGAGACCGTGAGTGACTCATCGTCAACGGCCTGCCCTGCAAATCCCGGCGCCGATGCGAACACCACCTATAACGTCTTCTGCTCGCCGGATCTCACGCTGGCGGTACCTCAATTCGGCGCATTCCTCTCCGGGAACAACTCATCGAGCACTCCTGCCGTTACTGCATCGGCGCGCGGTTACTGCCCGAACACGAGCGTGACGCCAATCGACAACTATCCCTCGGCGGTTCCGGGCGGTGCAGTGGGCTATGGCTTCACTGCCGATCACCTGGCCAGCACGACGGATGGTAAACACGTGATCAGCGCGACGGCAGGTCCGACTCCGCAACTGATCGATTCAAATGTAGTGGTGCCCACGGAGGCCGGCACGAACGCGTCCGGCGCCTGTCCGATCGATCCAACGACAAAAGCTACACTGCCGCTCACAATTACCGATTTGGCCAACTACACGCTGCCCTTGGGACTGCCTGCATCTTTGACCCCGTCGCTGATTCACCAGGTGGTGACATCGCCGAACTCGTCATTGGCCGCCGTGACCTACGAGTCAACCCATGCCACTCCGGGGAGTGCGGTGCTACCGGTCTATAAGATTCCGGCGGTCACCACGCCGGGAACGGCCGCCGGGCCAGGCACAATCACAAACGTGAGCCTGACCGGCGCGCAGGCAACGACGCCGGTGGCGGCGATCTTCAGCCCGGATTATTCGGAGATCTTCGTCTCGACTGCCGGAGACAGCAACATGCACATCGTCTCCACCAGCACGTTGACGGATACCGAGCAGTTCAGCTCGAACCTGCCGGATGGCAACGGCGGGGTGACGCCGGCGCAATTCCTGGCGGTAAAGCCGAGGGCGATTCCGTAAATCAGCAAGTCGGCGAGTCGGCGAGTCAGTCAGAACACAGAGCGTGGCTATGAACGCAGATCCCTCTACTCGCTTCGCTCGGTCGGGATGACGATATCAGGTCTGGATATTTGGCTGACTCGCCGACATGCTACTTACGGCTCTTCGCAATCGCATCGAGTATGCCGTTCAGGAAGCCGAGTGAATCTGGCGCCGAGTAGCGCTTGGCGATCTCGAGCGATTCGTTGATGACAATGGAAACGGGTGTGCCGGGAAAGCCCAGCAGCTCCGCAACGGCGAGACGTAACAGGTTGCGGTCGACCGCAGGCATGCGCGGGATGCGCCAGTGCGCGGAGTGCTGCTCGATGAGCACGTCGATCTCCTCCTCACGCGCCGTAGCGACGCGGAAGAGATCCTCCGCAAAACCGCGTGTGTCGGCGTCGATGGCTTCCTCGCGCGCCTTCCAGAAGCTCTGCCGCACCTGGTCCGGTGTCTGTTTGCCCACGTCCCGCTGAAAGAGCATCTGCATGGCAAGTTCGCGCGACTTGCGGCGCTTGCCTGCGGGCTGGCTCATGCCGGGTGCCTGTCCGTAACCGGCCCGCTAGCAATCTTGCGATGCACGTCCACCATCTCGATGGTGGCGACGGCAGCCTCGAATCCCTTGTTGCCGCCCTTTATGCCGGCGCGGTCCAGCGCCTGCTCCAGGGTTTCGCAGGTCAGCACGCCGAAGCCGTGCGGCACGCCCGTCTCCTGCTGCGACTGGCCGATGCCGCGGCTCACCTCGTTGTAGATTACCTCGTAGTGCGCGGTTTCGCCGCGTAGCAGACAGCCAAGCACGATGACGCCATCGAAGCGACGGCTGGCCGCGAGCGCGAGCGCCGCCGATGGGATCTCCCACGCGCCGGGGACGCGCACGATCTCGATCTGCTCGCGTGCGGCGCCGCTGCGCAGGAGGCCATCGAGCGCGCCCTGCAGCAGACGATCGGTAATCACCGCATTCCAGCGGGCGACCACAATACCGAAGCGCATCCCTGCGGCGGAGAGATCGCCTTCAATGGCGAGCGGTTTGCCCCGCAGCGGGTCCTCCCACTGCCAGAAGGCGAAGGGAATGCCGGGCACGGGCTCGATGGTGAAGGCAAGCGACTTCCACGATGTGGGTGCAACATTGCTGATCCGTTTCGTTGCCTCCTCAGAGCCCATTGTCTGCTCCAGCCACTGCTTTGCCGCCTGGTGTACGTCATCGATGGCGGTGACTTCGATCAGCACCTCGGCGGGCAGATGGGCCATGCCATCCAGCAGCTCGAAGCTGCCGACGGGCGCAAGAAACGGCGCCCCGCGGCTGGTGTCCGTCTCCCAACTGCGTCCAGGCTCAAAACCGATTGCCGAAAAAAAGCGGCGCAGCGTGTCATAAACGCCCGGCGTGCTTGCCGCATGCACGAAGGTGATTCCCTTGATCATTCTCTTTTGAATCTACCATCCGGGTCCGAGGGCGTAGCCTGCGCAGGAAGACTGCAGGTCCTTCGTGGACGCTCAGGATGACACTCTACCGCGCCGGCTCCCGCCCTGATGACAAAGGTCGCACGCTACACCGATGATGATGAGTTCACAAGAAGGAGAGTGTACGGATGAGCTACGAGACCCTGCTGCTAGAGAGAAGTGACGCTTACGCCGTGGTGACGTTGAATCGCCCCAAGGTGATGAATGCGCTGAACCGCGCGCTCTTCGCGGAACTCGAAGATCTCTTCGTGGCGCTAGCGGCCGATGCAAGTGTCCGCGCCATTATCCTGACCGGCGCGGGCGAGAAGGCCTTTGCCGCAGGTGCCGACATCAGCGAGCTGGCAACTCTCTCCGCGGCGGAGGGCCAGCAACTTGCGCGGCGTGGACAGGCGGTCTTTCGCCGGATCGAGACCTGTGGCAAGCCCGTAATCGCGGCGATCCAGGGATTCGCGCTGGGCGGAGGCTGTGAGCTAGCTATGGCCTGCACCATCCGCATTGCCAGCGAGCGAGCGCGGCTGGGCCAGCCCGAGGTGAAGCTCGGCCTGATGCCCGGCTACGGCGGAACGCAGCGACTGCCACGGTTGGTGGGCAAGGGCGCTGCGCTCAAGCTGCTGCTCACCGGCGACATGGTCAGCGCCGAGGAGGCCTTCCGCATGGGCCTGGTGGACGAAGTCGTTCCGTCAGAAGCCCTGATGCCGCGCGCGGAGACACTGGCCCGCGCGATCGCGCAGCAGGCACCGCTGGCGGTCGCCGGCTGCCTGCAGGCCGTGGAGGGCGGCTACGATCTGCCGATCGACGCCGGGCTGGAGCTGGAGGCGTCGCTCTTCGGGCTGGCCTGTGCTACCGCAGACAAAGCGGAGGGCACGCGCGCCTTCCTGGAAAAGCGCACACCGGCATGGCAGGGACGCTGAAGCATTTCCATGAGCCTGGGCTGCACCCTTTTCCGTGGGAAACACCACACCGCAATCCATCTGAGTGAATTCGCGAACCGGGAAAGTGCCTAACTCAGCAACGACTGAACGCCGGTTGGGCATGTGCGGATTGGTATTCTAAGCCGGTGCAACCCGCCTGTTCCGCCAGTCCCTTTCCACGCTCTTTGTGCCTGAACGTACAACGCGCCGCTTTCTTGTTCGTGTTTTCTCTGACGCTCCTCGCCGGTTGCCGGCACAGCGCACAGCCCGGCAGCCCGCAAGAACCGAGTCCACGGCAGTTGCAGCAGCAGCAGGCACGCGCCCTGGCGAAGAACGAAGCGACGGCGCGCGCGTCGCTCGAAGATATTCCGCCGCCGCTGAAACATCGCTATGTGGATGTGCACAGCACCGACGCGTGGCAGAACCCGTTCCTGACCGTGCACCGCGACACGTTGACCCTGCGCATTATCTTCCCGCAGCAAACCAGCAGCGCGCTGGACGCGGGCACGATGTTGCATCCGGCGGCGGCGCGCAGGCAGGAGCTGGAAATTCGCATGTCCGATCTGCCGGAGGCGCTGGCGGCGATTCCGGATTTTGCATGGCCCTATGGCCGCGTCGTGGCGATCGAAGAATCGCCTATCGCGTCACGGCAGGATCGGCCGCAGGTGCGGCGCAATGTCGAGCAGGCGATCCGCATCGTGAACGACCTTGATGTTGTGGTGGACGAGTGGACCGCCCCCGGTGGCAACGGGTTGATTCACTAACATTCGCGAAAGAGAGAAGACGATGGCATTCGCAAAGCAATCGGCAGGTGGAGGACAGTCGGGGCTCGCAATCCTGCGCATCGGGACAGGCGCCACACTCTTCCTGCGCCACGGCTGGGAGAAGCAGCCCATGCACTGGGGACAGTTCATGGCGCACTTTCCCGATCCCATCCATATTGGAGCGCATGCGTCCTTCTTTATCGCCTTTGTGTCGGACTTTATCTGCTCACTGCTGCTCGTACTCGGCATCTGGACGCGCTGGGCAGCGCTTTTCTGCTTCTGCAACATCCTGGTCGCATGGGCAATGGTGCATCGCTTCGCCTTCTTCGGCAGAGGGCCGGGTTCGGATCATGGTGAGTTGATCGTGCTCTATCTTATCGCGCTGCTCACGCTGGTCGTCCACGGATCAACCGGCTTCGGCGTGGATAGCATGCGCGGCAAATAGAGAAGCTCACGCATCGTACAATCTCCCCCAGAATCTCTACACCGATGCCACCGGCCATCCACACCACCGCGCTCATCGTCTTCTGCCTGTGCTTCCTGGTCGTCACGGCGGCGGGCTTTCTGGCGGCGCGGTGGCGGCGCGCGGACCTGCATAGCCTGGAGGAATGGGGACTGGCCGGACGCCGCTTCGGCACGCTCATCGTCTGGTTCCTGATCGGGGGCGACTGCTACACCGCGTACACGGTGATCGCGGTGCCTGCGGCACTTTACGGAGGCGGGGCTGTCGGCTTCTTTGCGATACCGTATGCCATTCTTTCCTATCCGCTGATGATGCTGATTCTGCCCAAGCTCTGGACGATATGCCACCGTGAGCGCTACATAACTCTTTCCGACTACGTCCGCGGCCGGTACCGTAGCCGGTGGCTTTCCGTTGCATTCGCCGTCACCGGCATTCTGGCAACCATGCCATACATCGCATTGCAGCTTGTCGGTATCCGGGAGGTCATCGCGGCCCTGGGTGTTCACGGCGAGTGGCCGCTCATCGTTGCCTTCGTCATCCTCGCTGCTTATACGTACACCAGCGGCCTCCGCGCACCGGCGGCCATCGCCATCGTTAAGGACGCGATGCTCTACATCATGGTGATCGTTGCCATCATCGTTATCCCGGCGAAACTGGGGGGATACGGGGCTGTCTTCGCGAACTCGGCGCATCTTCTCTCGCAGCACACGCCTGCATCTTCCATCCTGCTGCGGCCCACACAATATTGGAGCTACTCCACGCTTGCCATCGGCTCTGCTCTTGCGCTGCTCTTCTATCCGCACACCTTCACCGGCATTCTCAGCGCGTCGAGCGCGAATGTCATCCGGCGCAATACTGCGCTGATGCCTGCGTACAACATCCTGCTCGGACTCATCGCGCTGCTGGGACTCATGGCGCTCGCCGCGGGCATCCAATCGAAGGATACCTCGGCGGTTGTGCCGCTGCTGTTTCTACGGATGTTCCCGCAGTGGTTCGCCGGATTCTGTTTGGCGGCTATCGGCATTGGCGCCCTGGTGCCGGCAGCTATCATGTCCATCGCCACGGCCAATCTATTCACGCGCAATCTGTGGGGCGAGTTCGTGCGCACGCCGCTTACGCCATCACAGGAAGCGCAAATGGCCAAGCTGGTCTCGCTGGTCATCAAGTTCGGTGCGCTGGCCTTCATCCTCACCAGCAGCGCGCAGTACGCGATCGAGCTGCAACTGCTGGGCGGCATCTGGATCATGCAGATGGTGCCCGCGATTGTGTGCGGGCTGTTCACACGCTGGTTTCGGGGCGCGGCGCTGCTTGCCGGTTGGGCAGCGGGCATGCTGGTCGGCACCGCGATGGTCATCTCCATGGGGATGAAGACGTCTGTCTTTCCATTGCACCTTTCGGGACACACTTTCGCCGTCTACGCGGCATTGCCCGCGGCTCTGGTCAACCTCCTGGTGACAGCTCTGATCTCGGCAGTGATGGGCCGCGACACAGAAGCCGAGCCGGAGATGATCCCGCCACTGCCGCCGCCCACGCTGAACGAGGTTTAACGATGGATAGCGGCTCCCCATTTTCTATTCTGAATACACTGCCGGACACGCATTTGCCGCACGAGAACTTCGGCGCGCATGCTGCGCTTGAAGGGCGGCTTCGCACCACGGTTCGCGGTGAGGTGCGATTCGATCCCGCATCGTGTGCTCTCTACGCGACCGATGCCTCGAACTATCGCCAGCTACCCATCGGCGTCGTGCTCCCGCTCGATGCGGAAGACGCCATAGCGGCCGTAGCGGCCTGCCGCGAGTTCGGCGCCGCGGTGCTGTCGCGCGGCGGCGGCACCAGCATTCCCGGCCAATGCTGCAATGTCGCGGTCGTGCTCGACTTTTCGAAGTACATGCACCGCATTCTGTCGATGGATTATGAGGGCAAACGCGCGCGCGTCGAGCCCGGCGTTGTGCTCGACGCGTTGCGCGCCGAGGCCGAACGCGGGCAATTGACATTCGCGCCCGATCCCGCAACCCACAATCGCTGCACCATTGGCGGCATGATCGGCAACAACTCCTGCGGCGTGCACGCGCTCATGGGCGGCAAGACCGTCGACAATATCGAGTCGCTCGACGTGCTGCTCTATGACGGCACGCGCATGACCGTCGGGCCGATGAACGATGAGGTGCTGGAAGATGCCATCGCAGTGGGCGGCCGTACAGGGGCGATCTATGCCGGACTGAAACGCATTCGCGAAAGGTACGCATCGCTGGTGCGCCAGCGATTCCCGGATATTCCGCGACGCGTCTCCGGCTACAACCTTGACCAGTTGCTGCCGGAGAACGGCTTCCACGTTGCCCGCGCGCTGGTCGGCTCGGAAGCCACATGCGTGACCGTGCTGGAAGCGACGGTGCGCCTGATGAAGAGTCCGCAGCACCGCCAGCTTGTGGTACTCGGTTTTGCTGATGCATTCGTAGCGGCTGATGCCGTCCCGGAGATCCTGAACTACAAGCCGATCGGCCTTGAGGGCTTCGACAGCCTTCTGGTCGATTTTCTGCGCCGCAAACAGATGGCGCTTGAGGATATCGCATTGCTTCCGAATGGCCGCGGATTTCTGCTGGTCGAATTCGGCGCGGATACCAATGAGGAGGCGCGAGAGCAGGCGGAGCGGTTCGTGCAGGAAGCGCAGCAGTGGGCCACACCCCCGCAGGCAAAACGCGTAGAAGGCGAGCAGGCAGAGCGCATATGGCGGGTGCGGGAATCTGCTCTAGGTGCGGTTACGTTTGTTCCCGGTGTCCCGGAGCTTTGGGAAGGCTGGGAGGATTCGGCGGTGCCCCCGGCGAAGCTCGGCGCTTATCTGCGGAAGCTCCATGCGCTGGTCCAGCAATTCGGCTATGTCATGCCCATCTATGGGCACTTCGGCCAGGGCTGCATTCACACACGCATGAGCTATGACATGCGCTCCGTCGAAGGCGTGAAGGCGTATCGCGAATTCATCGAGCGCGCGGCGGACATCGTGCTCGAGTTCGGCGGGTCGCTCTCCGGCGAGCATGGCGATGGCCAGTCGCGTGGCGCGCTGTTGCCGAAGATGTTTGGACCGGAGCTGATGCAGGGGTTCCGCGAATTCAAGGCGCTGTGGGACCCGGACAACCGCATGAACCCGGGCAAGATGATGGGGACGCCGGACGATCCGCGCATCTATCAGCCAGAGGAGAAGCTGCGCGTAGGCCCGGGGTACGAGCCGGCGCGCCCACACACGCACTTCGCCTTTCCCGATGACGATGGCTCGTTCTCCAATGCTGCGATGCGCTGCGTGGGCGTGGGCGCATGCCGCAAATCCAGCAGCGGCACCATGTGTCCCAGCTACATGGCGACACGCGAGGAGCAGCACTCCACGCGGGGACGCGCGCACCTGCTTTGGGAGCTGATGCAGAGCGACGCGCTGCCCGGCAAGTGGCAGAACGAGCAGGTGCACGAGGCGCTGGACCTCTGCCTCTCCTGCAAGGCGTGCAAAAGCGAATGCCCGGTGCGGGTAGATATGGCCACATACAAGGCTGAGTTTTTTGCCCAGCACTATGCGAACAAGCCGCGTCCGCTGCCGCATTATCTTTTCGGCTTCATGGATCGCTGGGCGCGGTTCGCGTCGCTCGCACCCGGCATTGCGAACGCCGCACTCGACCTGTCCGGCATGGAATCACTCGCGAAGCGAATTGCCGATGTCGCACCTGAGCGCTCGCTGCCGCGCTTCGCCTCGCGCAGCTTTCTACGGGAACAGGACTCTCCCGCAAACAACAATAGCGAGCAAGAGAACGTTCTGCTTTGGCCGGATACCTGGAACAACTACCTGCAGCCGCAGGTGCTGGATGCAGCGGCGCGCGTGTTGCGCAGCGCCGGGTATCGCGTGGTCTTCCCGCGGCGTCATATCTGCTGCGGACGGCCGCTGTACGATTTCGGTTTTCTCGATCGCGCGCGGCGTTATCTCGACGACGTGTTGAGCCGCCTCGCGCCGCAGATCGATGCAGGCATGCCGTTCATCGTACTCGAGCCAAGCTGCGCCAGCGTCTTCTTGGAAGAACTCCGGAACTTCTATCCGAAAAGCGAGCGAGCACAGCGGCTGGCGAAACAGACGTACTTGCTGGCGGATTTCCTCGCCGAATACGCTCCGGATTGGCGGCCGCCCTCATACGTCGCCCGGAAGATTGTGCTGCACGGCCACTGCCACCACAAAGCCATCTTCAACATGAAAGCGGAACGCTCGTTGCTCGAACAGACCGGCGCACAGGTCACGATGCTCGATTCGGGCTGTTGCGGCATGGCTGGTCCGTTTGGTTTCGAGCGAGACAAGTACTCTGTCTCGCAGACACTGGGCGAGCGCGTGCTGCTGCCGGCCGTGCGCGCTGCCGATCGCGATACCATCATTGTGACGGACGGCTTCAGTTGCCGGGAACAGATCGCGCAAGGCACCAGCCGCCGCGCCGTGCATGTGGCCGAACTGCTTGCGCCTTGATCCGCGTTAGTGCAGCGAAGCTGCAATAAACTGCGCCACATCGTCGTGCAGTTTTTTCTGCGCGGATGGTTTCAGGTACATCATATGGCCCGCATCGTAGAATCCGGTGGAGATGCGGCTGGTCTCCGAGGGCTCAAGGCCCAGATGGGCTAGCGTGTACTCCGTCGCAAAGTAAGGTGTGGCCAGGTCGAAGTAGCCGGACGCGACATAGAGCCGCATATATGGGTTGCCCGCGAAGGCGTTGCGCAATGATTCCGTGACATTGGGAAAGCCTTCGGCTGCGGAGCCCCAATCCCAATCGCGAGCCTGCGAGAAGCCGCCGCCCAGAAGATAATAATCGTCATCCGTTTTGTAACCAAGCTCTGCACGAACGTATTGATGGAAGGACGCTGAGAAAGGTGGCGAGATGATGGACATCGTCGGATCAGACTCGCTTTCGGAGTCCACCAGCGAGGGCTCGTATCCCGTGTAGCGGCTGTCCAGGCGGCCCACGTTCAGGTGCTCGTCGCGCAGCAGCTCCTTGGTAAAGTGCGGCTCGTCCACGCGCATGTTGCTCAGGTCAATGTAGTGAGCGCTCAGGCCGGTAAACTTCGCGAGCCCAGCAATCACCGATGCGCGATCGGCGGCGCTCAGCCGGTCGCCCTTCGCCAGCGCATCGGCATACGGACCGTCGGCGAACGTCTCCGACTGCCGCAGCGCAGATTGCAGGTCACCCTGCAGTGATGGGTCGAGCTTTTTGTGATACCACGCGGTCGCCGTGTAAGTCGGCAGGAAGAGCACGTAGGGCAGATCGTTGCCGGTTGCGAATTCGAGCGTCTCGAAGTTCAGCACAGTGGACATCAGCACGATGCCGTTGAAGGCGACTCCGTATTTCTGCAACATGTAGCCGGAGAGCGCAGAGGCGCGCGTGGTTCCGTAGCTCTCACCGACAAGAAACAGCGGTGAATTCCACCGTTCGTAACGATCGAGATAGAGCCGGATGAATTTGCCGACAGCCGCCGTGTCGCCCTTGAGACCGAGATAGTTCTTCAGCAACTCCGGCTTGGTGACGCGGCTGTAGCCGGTGCCGACCGGATCGATGAAGACCAGGTCGGTCTGGGTGAGCCAGGTGTTCTCGTTGTCCTCCACCTGGTAGGGCGGCGCGGGCATGGTGCCGTCGGGCTGCTGCATGTGCACAGTGCGCGGACCGATGGCGCCAAGGTGCAGCCACACCGAGGCTGAACCCGGGCCGCCGTTGAAGGCAAACATCAGCGGGCGTTTGCTGTCGCGTTTCCCATCCGGCTGGTCGAGGGTGTAGGCCATGAAGAAGATGTTGGCCTCGACCTCGCCCTTGTCGTTCTTCAGCGGCATCATGCCTGCCGTCGCCGTGTAGTTCAGTGTCTGCCCATTCACGTGCAAGGTATGGTGCGTCTGGACCGGCGGTACTTCCGGTTTATTCTCCACTGCCTTCTCGGCAGAAGGCTTTTCCGCAGCGGGTTTGGCTGCGTCGGGATGTTGGGCAAGAAGTGGATGGGCAACAGAGAACAGGCAGCAACAAAGCGCGAAGCAGAGCAGGCGACGATTCAGACAATTCAAAGGGCAGGACCTCCCGCCGTAGCGGCTGACTCTTTGTACAGTATCCCGGCCACGGGCGAAAGGAGCCGTCGTCAGTATCCGGTCCTCAGTATCCTTCAGTGACGATATGCGCGAGCGGCTCGCCGGCAAGGTAGCGGCGGCATTGATCGCCAATCAGCCGCATGACGCGATCCATCATGCCCGGACTGGAGCCCGCGATATGCGGAGTGATCAGCAGATTGGGCGCGGACCACAGCGGATGGCCTAGCGGCAAAGGCTCCGGATCGGTGACGTCGACGACCGCACGAATTCTGCCTGCGTACAACGCTTCCACCAACGCATCTGTATGGACCACTGGCCCGCGTGCCGCGTTCACCAGCAGCGCTCCGTGCTTCATCGCTGCCAGCCGCCTGCCGTTGAAAAATCCGCGCGTCTCGTCCGTAAGCGGCACCAGCAGAACGACAATGTCGGCTTGGGGCAGCAACTCATCGAGGCGATCTTCCGGCTGCACGCCCGCGCGGCGCCGGCGTCCGACGCGTACCACGTTTACATCGAAGGGCTTCAGCCGCTCCTCGGTCGCACGGCCGATAGAGCCATAGCCGACAATGAGCACCGTCTTGCCCAACAGCTCGTCTTCCAGTGCGGGCGGCATCATTGGCTGCGCGCCCGGATGTGTGCCGAGGTAGATTTTTTCCGCTTCGCTGCGCTGCTTCCAGTCGCCCCTATCCTGCAAGCGCACGTAGAACGGGATGTACTTGAGCGAGGCGAGGATCGCGGTGAGAATCCACTCCGCGACCGGAGCATCATGCACGCCTTGCGCATCACAAAGCGTTGCTCCGGGAGGCACGAAGGAGAGAAACGCATCCACGCCGGCATACTGCGACTGCACCACCTGCACGCTGTGGATATGCGGCAACGCCGCGGCGGCTTGCCGGGGTTGGAGCGGAAGCACCCACATATCCAGATGAAGCCCGCCGGTCAGGTCTTTACCGATGCGGGTTATGTCGACGCCATCAGGAAGAAAACGAAACAGATCTGGATCAATCTCCTCAGGAAGCCCGAGGTGCATGCGTGTTAGTCCTTTTGATGGAAGATGGCGTTGTTCACGTCCGGCCAGAACTCTTTTACGCTGTACGTGACACCGTCGATGATCACATTCGTCAGCCAGCGCTGGCCGACTTTTGTCCAGGTCTGGTACACCGAAGGATAATACGCGGCGGAGATCGCCGAGGCTATGCCCGCTCCCACAACCTCGGAATAGTTGGGCGCCCGGCTGCCATCGTCATCGCGGGTAATCAGAATACGTGTAAACGAATAGGCGCCACGCTTGATGAAGCCGCCGTGGCCAAGAGTGTAATAGCGGCTGTCCTGATGCAGCGTGGACGGAAGGATGCCCTCTACCCAGAAGTTTTCATCCGTCTGATCGGCAAAGGTATGCCAGAAATAGCGACCGTAACCAGCAGCGCCCTGGCGAAATTCAGGATAGGAATCTTGCGCCTGCGCAACACCAGCCATGCCGGCGGAGAAGGTAATCGCGGAGTAGTCGAAGCTGTCCTGGAAGGTGGAGACGAATTTCTCCTTCACGCTCTGCGGCGGCAGCTTCTGGTTTGCGCTGACTGCGCGGAAGTTGGGCACGATGCCCAGGATACGTTTCGTCTGCCTCCCCTCATTACTCTCAGGGGTTGCGGGCGTGCCGCTTGGCGTTGATCGGGAGACACCGCTTTGCGACGTCTGCGGCACCGGCGCGTCCGGCAAGGTCGCGGCATCTGCTACCGCCGTACTCGGCGTCGCTGGCTGGCCTGCGACCGGTGGTTCGGGGGCGGCTCGCCCTATCGACGACACAAGTAGCATGCAGCCACACACAAATCCCGCAGACGTCAAAAGACGTTGATTGTGCATATGGTTGTTAAGATTCCGTCCCAGCCTGCCCGGCTGCAAAAGAATTGCTCTCTCTCAGACGATGGTCGGTGGCATTTCGTTTCATGTCCGGCAGTTACATCAACCGGCGGAGTGCCTCCAGGCCCTGCTGAATCGCCGCCATCTGCGTGGAGTAGCTGAAGCGCACATGGCCTTCGCCCTCGTTGCCAAACACCGCGCCGGGAATGGTGGCCACATGTGCCTTGTCCAGCAGCAGAGCCGCAGCCTCGCGGCTGTCATCGCCAAGCCTGGTGACCGACGGAAAGGCGTAGAACGCGCCGGGTGGCAACTCGCACTCGAAGCCCAGCGCGTTGAGGCCGTGCACCAGCAGATCGCGGCGCTCGCGATATTCGGCAAGGCGCTTCTCCCGGAACTCCGGACTCAGTTGTAATGCCTCGACCACCGCCCACTGCACCATCGTCGGAACGCCGTTGGTGGAGTAAAGCGCCATCTTGCGGATCGCGGTCATGAACGGCTCATCCGCCACCGCGTAGCCGATGCGCCAGCCTGTCATGGCGTAGCTCTTGGAAAACGTATAGGTCGAAATGGTCCGCTCGGCCATTCCCGGCAGCGATGCAATGGAGACGTGCTCGCCCTCATAGACAAGATCTTCATAGGCTTCATCGGCGATCACGACGAGGTCGTAGCGCTTTGCAAAAGCTGCAACCTCTTCAGTTTCGGCACGCGTGAAGACGACACCGCTCGGATTCTGCGGGGTGTTGTAGTAGATGGCGCGTGTCTGGGGCGTCGTGAGCTGTTCGAGCGTTGCAGTGATGCCGACGCGGCGCGCCGTTGCTGTCGGTACAAAGAGCGGATGCGCCTGCGTGCCACGGATCATGTCGGCAATCGGCGTCCAGTAGGGAGAAAACAGCAGGCAGTCGCTGCCCGGGTCGAGCACCGCCTGGAAGGCGCAGTAGAGCGCGTGCGCGCCGCCAACGGTGATCAGCACCTGGTCTGGCGTCACGTCGATACGATTGCGCTGGAGCAGCTTCTCCACCAGGGCCGTGCGCAGCGGCGCAATCCCGGAGGACGGCGCATAGCGCGTCTTGTTCTCCTCCGTCGCATGGTAGAGAGCCTGCTTGATACGGTCGGGCGTTTCGAAGAAAGGCTCCCCGCCATGAAACGCATGCACCGTCTGGCCGGCGGCACGCAGTTCCATCACCTTGTTACGGATCACCACAATGTCGGAGAAGCCGACCTCGTCCAGCCGTTTCGCTACCCGGAATGCGCCTGCTTTGGCCGACATCGTCGCCATCCGTTCACCCTGTCCTATTGTCCTGAAAGTTGTCTGATGCAAACCATTAAGAATACCGCCGCATTGCTCGGCCGGGATAGAGCCGCCGCTCTTAACCGTGGCAGCTGACTGTTGCAGGCTGGTTCATTGCGGTTCGCCCTATACTGTAGCCGCATGCGGCGCTATGTCATCTGGTATTTGCTGGCGGTCTTATGGGGAGCAATCGCCGTCGTCGGCCTTCTGCACCATCGCACGGGCAATGCCGTCCTTGAAGGCGCATTCGCACTCCTCTTCACAATCATCGGCGTCTTGGTGAAGCGGCGAGATATAGCAACCGCGGCTCGCTATACTGCCAATCGTCCCAGATAGACGGCCATTCCCGCTACCGCATCCACGTCCATCGCAGAGAGAGCGTCGATCTCTGCCTGCTCGCGAATGCCGCCGGCAACGATCAGTTGCCGCTTCGTCACCGCTCGCAATCTCCGCGCTACAGCAAGTGGGAAGCCCTGCATCGTACCCTCGCGATCGATGTGCGTGTAGAGAAATGCGGCACAGAAGGGCTCCAGAGCGGCTATTGCCATCTCGGGTGTCAGGTTCACCTGCTGCTTCCATCCCTTGATGGCGATGCGGCCCTCGCGCGTATCCACGCTAAAGACCAGATGCTCCGCTCCGACAGCAGCCGCGACTTCTTGTGCGAAGTCGCGTCGCACGAGGTTACGCGTGTCATCCGCCTCGGCGACGCCGCTGGAGTCGAAAAGCGCCGACCCGATGATGACACGGCGCGCGCCCGCTTCCAGCAGCTCCCGCGCGCTCTCGATGGAGCCGATGCCGCCCCCCACCTGGCACGGGAGCCGCTGTGCAACCTGCTCGATCAGCGCCCGGTTGCTGCCCTGGCGCATCGCAGCATCCAAATCGATGAGCTGCACGATGGGATAGGCCGAGAAACGCTCGATCCAATGCTCAAAATCATCGAATGCCAGCTTCAGCTCCCTGCCCTGCACCAGTTGCACGATGCGGCCGCCCATCAGGTCGATCGAGGGAATCAACATGGCAGCCTCACCGGCACACCTTGGTTCGCCAGCTCCTGTTTGAGCTCGCGGACATCGGCAATGCCGAAGTGAAAGATGCTCGCGGCCAACGCTGCATCGGCGCAGCCGGCACCGAAGACCTCCGCAAAATGCTGCGCATTGCCCGCGCCTCCCGATGCGATCACCGGAATGCGCAGCGCGCTGCTAACGGTAGCGGTCAGCTCGCAATCGAAACCCTTGCGCGTGCCATCGGCGTCCATGGATGTGAGCAGAATCTCCCCTGCACCACGATCCTGGGCCTCGTGTGCCCAATCGAGCACCTTGCGGCCCGTCGGCTTGCGGCCTCCGTGGATGTAGACCTCCGCCGCTTCCACACCATCGCGGTCCCGACGCGCATCGATCGCAACCACCACTGCCTGCGAACCGAAATTGTGGCCAATCGCGCCAATCAGCGATGGATCGGCAATCGCCGCCGAATTCACCGCGATCTTATCCGCGCCGGCATTGAAGAGCGCCGCCGCATCATCAGCCGTGCGCACGCCGCCGCCCACAGTGAATGGAACGAAGATCTCGCGCGCCGTGCGAGCCACAGTCTCGACCAGCGTCTTCCGTCCCTCGTGGGTCGCGGTGATGTCGAGCAGAACGATCTCATCGGCTCCCGCCACAGCATGACGACGGGCGAGCTCCGCCGGATCGCCGGCATCGAGCAGATCGACAAAACGAACGCCCTTCACCACACGTCCAGCAGTGACATCGAGACAGGCAATGATGCGCCGAGTCAGCATCGCGGCACCGTCAGAAAGTTGCGCAGCACCTGTAGTCCAGCATCGCCGGATTTCTCCGGATGAAACTGCACGCCGAAGAGGTTGCCGCGCTCCACCGCGCCGCTGAACGCATCGGCATATTCCGTCACCCCAACCGTCTCCTCAACCAGCGGAGCGCGATAGCTGTGCGTGTAATAGAAGAACGATTGCCGCGGCACTCCGGCGAGCAGCCGCGATTGTGGCGCAGGCTCGATCGTATTCCAGCCAACGTGCGGCACCTTGTGCGTCTCAGGAAAGCGTGTGCAGCTACCGCGTATCACACCGAGACCCGGAACCGCATCCGCCTCCGCGCTGCCTTCAAAAAGCCACTGCAGCCCCACGCAGATGCCCAGGAAGGGCACGCCGGCTGCGATCACCTCGCGAACAGCATCTTCGATTCCCGTCTCGCGCAAGCGTCCCGTCGCCGCAAAATGCCCCACGCCCGACAGCACAACGCGCTCCGCACCACGCACCATCGCGGGATCGTCCGTAATCTTCGCGGCAGCCCCGAGCGCGGTGAGCGCCTTCATCACCGACGTCAGATTGCCGGCTTTATAGTCGATGACCGCGATCAAAGCAGACCTTTCGTACTCGGCAGCATCTCGCCAAGCTGCTTGTCGCGCGAGCAGGCCACGCGCAGAGCCCGCGCGAAGGCCTTGAACAACGCTTCGACCTTGTGGTGATTCGAGCGCCCGTAGAGCGTCTTCAGGTGCACGTTGGCGCGCGCACCACGTGCAAAGCCCTCGAAGAAATCCTCGACCAGCTCACTCTGCAGATCGCCCACCAGCCTCGTCTGCACCTTGGTTTTCACCACGCAGGCGACACGGCCGCTGAGATCGATCGCCGCAACCGCGAGCGTCTCATCCATCGGCATCACAAAATATCCGGCGCGCAAGATGCCTTTCTTGTTGCCAAGCGCGCTCTCGAAAGCCTCGCCAAGCGCGATGCCCACGTCCTCAACTGTGTGATGCTGGTCCACATCGAGATCACCTTTGCAATTCAATTCCAGGTCGAATGCGCCGTGGCGCGTGAACAGCTCCAGCATGTGATCGAAGAAGCGGATGCCTGTACTCACGCTATAGCGACCGTGGCCTTCTATCGACAGCTTCAGCGCGATCTTTGTCTCCGTCGTGTTGCGGTTCAACAGCGCAGTGCGTACCGCGGCTGCATTCTTCGGCTTGCTTACGCGCGCCATCCAATCTCCTTCAGTGATGTTTCGATCGCCGCACGTGCCTGCCGCATCTGTTCGCGTGTCCCCACCGTGATGCGGACCAGACCATCGCAGCCGGGATCGGCGGAACGATCGCGCGTCAGGATCCCCTGCATCCGCATCGCCTTGACAAATGCTCCATGCTGCATACCGATGCGAGTCAGGATGAAATTAGCCTCACTCGGCCAGTGCTCCAGCCCGAGGTCTGTCAGTGCCTGCGCGAGTTCTGCACGGGCCGCCTTCACCTCAGCGACGTACCAGTCGAGATAGGCTCGGTCTTCCAGCGCAGCCGGCAGGCACGCCAGCGCGAGCTGGTTCACGCTGTATGGCGAGATCACGCGGCGCGGCCACTGTATCATCTCCTCCGCAGCGATGAGCGCACCCACTCGCAAGCCCGCAAGCCCGTAGGCCTTCGAAAATGTGCGCGCGACGACAAGGTTCGGCACCTTGCCGATCAGGTCGATCACCGTCTCGCCGAAGAAGTGATAGTAGGCCTCGTCCACCAGCACGACAGCCTGCGGTGCAGCTTCGACTAAGGCGAAGATCGCATCACGCGTCACAGCCGCGCCAGTCGGGCTGTTGGGGTTGGCGATCGCGATCAACCGCGTGCGCTCATGGATGGCCGAGAGCATCGCATCGAGTGGAAAGCGGAAGCCATCGCCAGCCAGCACCGCATCGATCTGGGCCTCCGCCGCCGAGCCATACACCTCATACATGCTGTAGGTCGGGACCGGCAGCAGCATGGCATCACCCCGATCCAGAAACGCCTGACACAGCACGTGAATCGCTTCGTCCACGCCGTTAGTCAGCAGCACCTCGGCTGGTTTGACGTCGAGCGACGCTGCAACCTGCGCTTCCACTGTGCCGCGCTCGGGATAACGCGTCAGATCGGCAGCCGTGATCTTCCGCAGCACCTCGAGCACCTGCGGCGAGCAGGCCAACGTGTTCTCGTTGAAGTCCAGCCGCAACCCATCGCGCCCGGCAACCGGCGGATGATATTCCTTCATGCGACGGACGCCCGCCCGCGGCTCCGGCGCGCGCATCACGCCTGACTCTGGCACATGCGTCATGACAGGCTCACGCACGGGCCAGCCTCCGCTCGATTGCGGCTGCGTGCCCGGTCAGCCCTTCTGCCTTGGCCAATGCAGCCGCGGCTGACCCTAACGCGCGCAATCCCTCTGCCGTATAGCTCTGCACCGTCACCAGCCTGACAAAGTCCATCACGCTCAAGCCGCCGCGGATGCGCGCTGCGCCGCCCGTCGGCAGCGTGTGGTTCGGCCCGGAGATATAGTCGCCCAGGGGCTGCGACGACCAATTCCCGACAAACACCGACCCGGCATGCTGCACCCACTCGAGGTCATCTTCGGTATCGATCGTCAGATGCTCCGGCGCAAGGCGGTTCACAATGGCCTGCGCCTCTTTTTTTGTATCCGTAACGATGACATATCCACGACTGCGCAGCGCCTCGCGCGCGACGGGGTTGCGCCGCGACTGCTCCTTCACCTCGCGCGCCACCTGCTTCGCCAGCGCCGCCTGCGATGTCACCAGCACGCTAAGTGTCTCCGTATCATGCTCCGCCTGTGCCACCAGGTCGGCAGCGATCGCCTCAGGATGGCCACGTTCGCTGCACACGACGATCTCCGTCGGCCCGGCGAGCATGTCGATGCCGCAATCGAACGCGACCATCCGCTTCGCCGCGGTGACATACAGATTGCCTGGCCCGACGATCTTGTCCACCCGCGGCAGCGATTGTGTTCCATAGGCGAGCGCGGCAACCGCCTGCGCGCCGCCCACCTGGTAGATCTCGTCGATGCCCAGCAGAGCCGCCGCGGCCAGCGTCTCCAGCGCCGGGCGCGGCGATACCACGACGATGCGCCGCACACCCGCCACCTGTGCTGGGATCACCGTCATCAACAGTGATGACGGCAGAGGATGCCTCCCACTCGGTACGTAGCAACCTACCGCCGGCAGCGGCCGCAGGCGCTGCCCAGTCTTCACTCCCGGGACAGGCTCACTGTCCCACTCCTGCGGCAACTGGCGCTTTGCGAACTCCGCGATGTTGCGTGCAGCCAGCTTCAGCGCGGCACGCAGCTCCGGACTCGTCTCCTCCCACGCTTGGTGCAGCTCACCCGGCGTAATGCGCAGCGGTTGCTTTCGCGGGACACCATCATAGTGCGCGCGTGCCGCCAGCAATGCACGATCGCCCCCGCGCCGCACATCGTCCACAATGCGTCGCACCTGCCGCTCTACGCGATCCAGGCTTGCTGCGCTGCGCCGATCGAGCGACTGCAGCAGCCGCTCGACTTTTCTGGCCCCGCCACCACTGGTTGTCAGCAGCTCCATCAGATCACGACCTTATTCAGCGGATACTCCACGATCCCTGTCGCGCCTGCCGCCTTCAGCCGCGGCAGCACATCGCGCACCACGCCTTCTTCGAGAATCGTATTCACCGCGGTCCACTCCGCATCGCGCAGGGGCGATACGGTCGGCGAATTCAGCGCCGGCAGCACCTGCAGCACCGCATCCAGATGCTGCTTGCGCACATTCAGCATCAGCCCCACCTGCCCCTGAGCCGCAATCGCGCCATTTAACATCAAGGCGAGATTCGTCACCTTCTCGCATTTCCACGCATCCTGCATTGCCTGGCGGTTCGCAATCAGGTGCGTCTCGCTCTCCATCACCGTGTCGATGATGCGCAGGCGGTTCGCGCGTAGCGAGCTTCCCGTCTCCGTCACTTCGACGATTGCATCGGCCAGAGTAGGCGGCTTCACCTCCGTCGCTCCCCAACTGAACTCGACGCGCACATTGACGCCCTTCCCCGCGAAATACTTCTTCGATACTTCCACCAATTCGGTGGCAATCGTCTTGCCGTCCAGATCCTCGGCGCACTTGTACGGCGAGTCCTCCGGGACCGCCAGCACCCATCGCACCTTGCTGCGGCTCTGCTTTGCGTATGTCAGGCTGGCCACGCTTTGGACGTCGAGCCCGCTCTCCACCACCCAGTCGACGCCGGTCAGGCCCGCGTCGAGCACGCCCTTCTCCACGTAGCGCGCCATCTCCTGCGCGCGGATCAGCATGCACTCAATCTCGGCATCGTCAATCTGCGGAAAATACGAGCGGCCATTCGCGTAGATGCGCCAGCCGGCGCGCTCAAACAGCGCAATTGTCGCATCCTGCAGGCTGCCCTTGGGGATGCCCAGCTTCAGCGTCTTCGCCGATGCAGTCACGCGCGCACCTCGGCAGCAACTTCGATTGCGATCGGACGCGTAAAGCAGCTCACTGTCCCTTCGTGGCAGACGAGACCATCGCCCTCCACAACGACCTCAAACAGCAGCGTGTCCTGATCGCAATCCGTGAAGGCCTTTACGACGCGCAGCCGATTGCCGCTCGTCTCGCCTTTCATCCAAAGCTTCTGCCGGGTGCGGCTCCAGAAGGTGACAAAGCCGCTCTGGAGCGTGCGGCGGTAACTCTCTTCATTGAAAAAGCCCACCATCAGCACCTCTTTGCTGGCGGCATCCTGCACGATAGCAGGCACCAGGCCGTCCATCTTTGCGAAGTCGATTGTTGCGTCACTGCTCACGTGTCTTCTCCGTATCGTTTGCCTGAAATGCAAAAAGCCCGCCGTTGCATTGCATCGGCGGGCTGCTGGACCTGATCTCGGTTTGCTGCTTATCTTCCGGAGGAGTCCGCCGACACGTTCGCCACGTGGTGATGATGGGCATGGCGATGGTGGCGATGGAAAGTCATACGATGCTTTCTTCTCCGTAGCACTAACGCTATCGGCTCTGCCGCGATGTGTCAACTAACGCGAGTATCGGATAGTGGGTCAGTTTGTTGAGTCAGGACAGACTCCATCCCGATGATCGTCGCTCGCGTCATCGCCTGCCCAACAAACTGACGCTCCATTTCACGGACGCGTCTTTCGATTACAACCATGAATTCCGTCCGAATCCTTCCTCGATTGTTAACGTGACGCATCCTTCGTCAACACCGCGACCTTGGCATTGATGATTGCCGCCTGGACATCAGCATCCGTTGGCGTGTAGCTTTCGGCCCAACGGTAGCCATCTGTGACCGGCCCGAGAAGTACGGTGTGATTGTTACCGCAGCACGTCACGTAGATCGTATCGAGGTCCGAGCACTTACAGCCGCATTTTGGATGTCCACTCGCCCACTTTCCATTGGCCATATAAACCTCGAAACCTTCACTAAACAGATCCTTTCACCCGGCCTTTTTCCATTGCATTGGCTTCATTTCACTCCGTACCTATTGAGGTACTTTCGGGATTGTCGGACGAAACGTCCAGCTTCTTTCCGAGCGCCTGAATGATGTTATCGGGAGCCGGTCGGGTGGTCGGCGCGTGTGACAAGGCGGAATTCCAGAGTGTAGACAGCGGTTGTTCCAGTTCGGGCGAAAGGGTAAGGGCATTCTCTGTGAGCTTTGCCGCATCGCTATATCGCCCCACAAGTGCATACCCTTCGATGAAAGGATATAGCTCGGTTCCTTCCACCGGTTCGTATCCACTGTGAAGCGCCGCATCGCCCAGGAGCGCGATCGATTCCCAATCACCCTCCTGACTCTTCAACTCTGCCCGCTGATAGTAGTAACTCCAGTCGTGCTGCGGTTCTTTGCCGAAAATAGCTAGCAGCCTGTACGAGGTCAGTGGCTTGTCCTCGATCACACGACTCGGGGCGGATATCGGCGCGAGGGCATCTGTGATGCCCGAGTATCGAATCCCCAACAAACTACTGTTATCAACCGTATGAAGTACACCGTTCGGCGACAACCATTGGACGAGACTATTGGCGACCTGCCCATGGAATTGAAACTCGCGCACCGATCCGAAGGCTATCGATCCGGGTTTCAAATTAGGTTGCCGGAAATACTGGAGATCGTATATGTAGTAGTCCAGTGTTTGTGGGGCGGGCTTCGCTCCATAGAGCAGATCAAGCATCCCCGCATTGTGGTCGTGGATGACCGTCTTGGGCGTGCCGTCCAGATAAATTCCGGTCCCTACTTCGAGCATCGGAGCACGCCAGGCTTCTTGCCAGAAAAGCGAGCGCAGACGTGCCCAGTCGTGGGCATAGTTCACCTGGTTCTGTGCCTGGAAGACAGTGAATAGGCACAGCAGGCCAGCGATCAATAGCCCTGAACCCGCTCGGATCAGTACTACCGCGAGAAAGAACGCGGATGCGAGGATGAAGGGTAGCGCGAACCGATCCTCGAACGAGGGGAACGGAGCGAATTGAACACATAGACTCGAAAGCACCAACGGAATGCCGGATACTAGAAGGCCGCCGATCGCCAATAGTGCCTGGGCACAGAACTGCCTGTTCGGTTCTCTGGGTTTACCGAGATATCGGAGCATGAGCACAGCAATTACAGCCACTGATACACCGAGCCCATATTCAACCACCAGCCCGCTAGGGCTTCGGTTGAATAGATCCGGGCCGAACGGTCGCGCCCAGGCCAGAAAGCCCCCGAAGATGATGTTGTGAACAAAGACACCAGCTCGGTCGAGCAGCCCGGATAACGGGTGATGCACAAGATTGTGCAGCCCTACGCTGGGGTCGCGGTAGCTGTTGCCCTTATCCACGTGGGTGAACAGGCCCTTGAACAGCACAAAGGGTACCCAGGCGGCGAGGTAAGGGATGATCGTCTTTCTCGTGCTGGTCAGACGTGTCCTGTAGGCAATCACCAAGAGCCGGAACAGTTCCAGACCGAGATAATATTCGATCAGCGTGTAGGACGACAGGGCCAGCACAATAGCGGCAGCGGTGAATAACCAGAACCGATTTGGGTTGTCCAGTGCGGCGATGGTGGATCGAAGCGACAGCACGAACAGCAGCAAGCTCACATAGTGAGGGATGAAGCTGAGAGATTCTGACTGTTGTGTA
Source organism: Acidobacteriaceae bacterium (assembly GCA_036500805.1). Taxonomy (GTDB): domain Bacteria; phylum Acidobacteriota; class Terriglobia; order Terriglobales; family Acidobacteriaceae; genus KBS-83. The sequence goes on from DASYBK010000007.1 coordinate 30,944, forward strand.
AAGCCGGGGTAGAGCAGCACGAGAACTGCCGTCAGCCATGCCAGATCGGCGCGAGCCGGCCATAGCGCTCGAAAGGTGAAGAATGTAGCGATCCCAGTCAGGGCCAGCGCTACGAGGATGACAAAATGCCATCCGACCGGATGGACACCGAGAATGACAAAAAGCTGGTTCGTAAGCCATCCGTAGACCGGGCGGTTATTAGTAAAGTACGTGCGTACTCCAGCATGGCCGAACAGACTGTATACGGACACAACCGGCCAATCATCATGGGAGAATCCGAGCGATCGAAGGAATGGCCCGTATATGAGCAGGTCGACCAGTATGAGTGAAAGGACGGCGAAGATATTTTGACGACGGAGAGAACGATTGGCAGCAGTCAAGCAGGTTCCACGACCCCCCTGTGAATTCGTATCCGACTGGGTTGTAAAGGAACCCTAGCCGGTCACCGGGCATTTCACCTAGCTATTTCTTTTCCTTCAAAACACTACTGGCATACGTCGGACTACACCGTTGTTCCTATTCAGCGTGAAAGGAACCTAGACCTGACGCCAGCAGTTTCGACCTTCCGTAACGCCGCCTTTTCGAAGAAGTTGGAGAATCATATGGCAGCCGTGGCACTCCACTTCATGTATTACAACTTCGCCCGCATTCACACGACGCTTCGTATGACTCCCGCGATGGCCGCTGGCGTGACCTCAAAATTGTGGGACGTTGAAGACATCGTCGAACTGCTTTATTCAAACTGACCACTACCGAGTATCGCTTCGCCGCACGGCTGTGTCACCCGCCCATCTGGGCCCGCTTATCCCGCTGCGCGAGCGCGACAGCCGCTCGCGCAAGCGGCTCCATGCCGTACCAAAAAATCCTCGCGCACTCATGTGCTCTTCGAGCGGCGCCGTTACCTGTACATGCGTTCCCCTGCCGGCCTGACTCGTAACCGTGAGTTGCGCGCCGATGCTGCGGGCCCGCTTTTCCATGCCACGCAAACCGAAGCCGCGCGTTTGCTGCCCCGGATCGAAGCCGCAGCCCTCGTCCTCCACGGTGAGGATGACACGGTTCGCCTCATGCTCGATCGACAGCACGATCTGCCGCGGATCGGCATGGCGCACGGAATTCACCACAGCTTCCCTGCCGATGTGAAACAGAGCGTCGGCCACACGAACGGGAATGTGCGAAGACGCGCCTCGGCCCTTCCTCACAATCCGGACATTCCCACCGGCCACGATGCTTGCCGCGCATTCCTCGAGCGCTTCGCCCAGTTCCTTGCCCGCGGGCCACTCCTCACGCAGCATTGCGATACTGAGACTCGCCTCCTCATGCGTCTGCCGCACCACATCGCAGGCGAGTTCGATCTGCTGGTTTACCCGCACGATCCCCGCGGAGTCCGCTTGCTCGAGCCCATTGCGTATGCCCTGCAGTTGGAACGCGACACCCGCGAAGCTCTGCGCCAGTGTGTCATGCAACTCATGCGCCAGCCGCTCGCGTTCCTGCACGATTGCCCGCCAGCGCCACTGCTTCGCGCGGCTATATAGGTACTGCGCCAGCAGGCATAACAGTAGAATGGCCGAGCCTATCTCGGCCAGTCGCGAAGGTGTCCACCACGGCGGCCCGGCGAGACGGTCGACGTCTTCGGTCGAACGAAGCAGCAGCGCAAACGAGGTCACACCCTGCGTGTAGCGCCGGTCCAGCGTGCACACGCCACGCAGGTTCAGCAGGCTGCGCGGCGTCAGGCCGCGATAGAACGGCGCCGACTGATCTGCCGGAATAAAAGCACGAAAGGCCTGCGCTCCGCTGGCAAGCTCCAACACCAGCATGTTGCTTTGCGGCTCTCGATGCATGCCTGTCAGCACGCCGGGTAACTCGACCAGCCGCGCGTCGTAATTGCCGCTGGCAGCCTGTCCTGCGGTAATGGACAGGGGGGCCGCCGGCGTGTGATCCCAGAGCAGCCGCACGCGAGCGTGGGAAAGCATGGTAGTGGCGCCGATGGGATCGCCGGATGCAGACAGAATGCCGATGGCCTCCACCTCATCGCCCAGGTTCAGCGCCGGCGCGATCGGTTCGGGCAGCGCAATCCCACCCGTGTCGTCCTGCACAAAGAGCACAGGCGAGGTCAGCGAGACGGTACCTCGAACGGTGACAAGTTGACTGTGCTTCTCACGTGGCAGCTCCGCCACGCGGGCAATCGGTGTGACCTCCGTCTGCGGTCCCGGATTGCCAAAGAAGCGCTGCCGCAGAGCCGCATCGTCAAAGGTAGGAAAGTTGTGGGTGGCATTGAATGCCGCCTCACCCTTGGGGAAATCCGGATGCAGCACGCGCGGCGAGGGTCCGGCGAGAGCCAACAAGTCTGCCCACCTCGCTGGCTCGACCTGCACGTTGCGCCAGGCCGCGCCCGTGGCCAGGGAGCGCAGTCCGATGCGACCGCTGCGCACGCAGTCCGGCTCCTCAAAGAACGCGCGCGTCGCGTGGCTCGAACCTGCTTCACCGGCCGTTGCCGCAATGCTGCACCCCGCCACGACGACATCCAGGTGGTACCAGATGTGGCTGCGCAGGTTGGGCAGCGGCACAGGCGCTGCTTCCAGCCAGCCGTGGTCCGAGCGGCCAATCAACAGCGAGCTGTCATACATTCGAACGCCCACGTAGTAGCCGTTGTACGCGTCCACACCTGGCTCCTCATCGTTCGACCGCACCACGACGCCTGCATCGCCGCCCTCGCCCAGCAGCTCCACATCGGTCTGCAAACGATAGTCGCGCCATCGGTAAGAGCCGGTCAGCATCTTGGCGCCGCGCTCATCCGAATCGTTATGCATGGCGCCGCCGGCCAGTCGCCATGCACCGCCCACGGCGTGCCACTCGTCTGCGCGGTTCTGCGCGAAGTCATCGTGATAGAAGGGTCGCGCCGCAGCGAACCAGCGCCACACCGCGATGCCGCCCGCTAGCAGCGCGATCGCAATCAGGCCGCCAATCCACCAGGCGCGTCTGTTGCCGGAGGTGCGGACGCCCGTCATTGCGTGGGCCTCCAGTCCATGTTCAGCATCTGCTGAATCTGCGGTGTGTCGACGTTCTCCCGCGTCACCAGCCGCGGGGCAAAGCGTAATACTCGCCCTTGTGTCGCGAGAGTCGCCACGCGGGAGGATAGTTCTGCCGCGTTCGCGCGATGCCCCGCGACCAACCGCGCCGCCTGGTATCCCATCGCAAAGGTGTTCTCGGCCACCAGCGAATCGATCTCACCCAGCCGCAGGTAGTACATCAGATCGAGATCCTGATCGCAGGCGACAAGGTGCACCTGGTGGATACGCTGCTTCAGCTTGAGTCCGCGATAGACGCCGCGCGTGGCGCCCACGGTCAGCGTGAAGATCGCGTCGAGATCCGGATGGTTTGCCAGCAACTCCTCGGTGTCCTGCTCCGCCAGGTTGGTGCGAAACCTGCCCGGCAGCGGATCGAGCACAGTGATCCCTGGATAGAACGCCGCCATCCTCCGGCGAAACGCTGTGTCGCGCGCCACTGTGCCCATCAGCGCGGGCGTCGCGCCCAGCACCGCCACCGTGCCGTGCCCATGCAGGACGGAGCCGATCCGATCCGCGGCCAGCTCACCAGTCTGCTGCTCATCATTCAGCAGATAGTCCACATCCAGCGATGCCGGCAGGTTCAGGGTCGCATCAATGACCACCACCGGCATCCCCTCTTCGGCCGCCATACGCACCGCCGTCGTCAGCGCTACCGGGTGATCGGGCGCGAGGATCAAACCGCCGTCCCGCTGGCGAATCGCCTGCTGCACCAGCGCGATCTGCCGGTCCACCTCCGTCTCGCTGCTCGGACCGTTCCAGCGTTCCTTCCAGTCGGTGCCGAGCAGCGCCTTGGCCACGCCGGCGTGCTCTGCCTCCCATATCTCCTGCGCGGTTGTCTGCGGCACCACGGCAATGGTGTGCGAATGACCACGCGAGCACCCCGCAGGCAGCAGAGCCAGAAACGCACACCAGCCTGCCACACCGCCCGCGCTCCAGACCTGCCTCATCGCTTGGTGGAAGCCTAAAGCATTTGCTGGATCGATGTAGACTGAAAGGCTGCCGCGCTTGCTATCTGGCCCACAACAAATGGCCCTGTGGCGATGCGTGCTTGGCGTTCCGGCTAATTTCTGCTTTGCCGTACAGAGAATTTGCTGAATAATTCAGGTCCGATGATTCGCCTTGTCTGGAGCCAGTTGGGGATCGCCTTCAGTGCGTTGCTGCCGCTGGTGAATCCGCTTGGGTCGGCACTGGTCTTCTATGGGTTGGTAGGCGCGGCTCCTCCGGAGGTCTACCGGCGGCTCGCCCGCAGGATCGCTATCAACACCATCCTCTTCTTGTTGGTCATCGAGTTGATCGGAGCTGCACTGCTCTCCTTCTTTGGCGTCTCTCTTCCCATTGTCGAGGTAGCGGGCGGTCTGGTCCTGGCCGCGATGGGATGGTCATTGCTCAATCAACAGGGCGCCGCCGCTCACCAGCAGGAGAAGCAAGACCAGGTGCCGGCATCCGATACCGAAAAGCTCTATCAGCAGACGTTTTATCCGCTCACCTTCCCCGTAACCGCTGGGCCCGGCTGCATCGTCGTCATGCTCACGCTGACCGCTCATGCCTCTACGCACAGCCTTATCCCGAATCTGCTGTCGCATCTCGGCATCTTGATCGCCGTCATCGTGCTCTGCGTGCTGGTGTACTTCGCCTACGCCTATGCGCCGCTGATCACGCGGAAGATCTCACCGCAGACCGCGCGCGGCGTGGTACGCGTGATCGCCTTCCTGCTGCTCTGCATCGGCGTGCAGATTGCGTGGAACGGGGTCAGCAACCTGCTGCTCACGTTGCTGGAGCATCGCTAACGACCGAGCATCCGTGTCCCGCGGCCGGGGCGAAGCAACACCATGTTTCCCTACAAGTAGCTTAAAATGAGTGACTTATGGTGCCTATGTCGAAGCAGAGCGCAAGCGCCCCGAAGAAATCCACTTGCCAAGTCACAGCCCGCGAACTGCATAATAGAGCGTCTCGACATACCCCAAAGTTGAGGTGCTGTGATGCATCATCCAGACGCAGTCACCTGCTGGCGCAACCGGCAAGCTGAAATTGAATTCCACATCCGCCGCCACGAATGGTTCCTGGACAGATCGGCGGTCCCGGACCCGGAGGCACTCAAGCACAAGATCGATGCCTATCGCGTCGAATGGAACACCTACGAACGGCTGATCCGCAAAGTGCATGCCGTGCGTCCGGATAGTGCCCGAACCGCGGCATGATCCTGTAGTTGCTACTGCAGTGCGCGAGCGGCCGTGCCTTCCTTCAGCATTTTCGCTGCGGCTTCGAGGCTCAGCGACGACGGCGTCGGATGGTAGTGGCTGGTCACTTCGTCCTGCTCTTCGCCGATGCTCTTGAAGATGAGCGCGTGGCCGTGAATGTGGATGTGTGTCGCTGTGATACTCCACACGTTGGGAGCAATCTGCTGCCGCTCGATCTCGAAGGTTCCACCCTTTTGCAATTTGCCCAGCAGGCCGTATCCGAAATTAACATCGCGCGTAAGCGTTCCCTTGAGTGCCTGGATGCGCTTCTGCTGCGTATCCACCACCATGGTTCCCCTCATCGCGGCAAAAACGCGCGCTTCACGAGTGGGTGGCTTGAATATTGGGTCCGGCTGAAAGCTCAAGATCGTTTCGGTATTGCTCCGGCTGGTAATGGTCCATAGAAAAGCGCCCGGCAGCATCTTCGTCAATGAACTCGCCTTTGCCGCATCCTGCTCGTGATTGCGCTTCTGCTTCTGGCGCAGGTTTGCATCGTCTACAAAGGCATCCATTCTCCGTTCGTCTTCTTTCTGCTGTTGCAGCGTCAAGGGATGGCCGTCGCGCTCAATCGTTTTGGACAGATCGCCCTCGGCAGTTTGAATGACAAGCTTGACTGTATTATTGCCGGGAACGTTGTTCTCATCGCGATACATCCATCGGCTGTGATCATTGGCATCTGCCGCCAATTCATTCGCAACCACCGCTCGCACGAATGCCCGCGCATCTTCCGGGGAATCAGAAGCAAGGCAGGCTGATGAAATTATGGCAGCGAGCAGGAAGAGTAACGCGGGGCGGAACATCAGCCTATGCGCCGGACTCAAGCAAGAAATCGCCACAGTGCACGGTTGGATGCCGTCACGTGACATTGCGTTCCGTAGACCTTCGCAGGCAACGCCGGAGCATCCAGACGCTATTCGATGCACAGTCGAGGCAGGGATCTACCCTGCAACTCTCGCCCGACGATAAGACAAGACGTCGATCTTGTACGGAAGTCCGCAAGACTCGATTTCTGCCGAACCCCGCGCGATGGCAAAGGTAATCGTAGTCGGCTTGGGAGCGATGGGCAGCGCTGCAGCCCAGCACCTCGCCGAGCGTGGCCACCAGGTGATCGCCTTTGATCGCTTCACGCCTCCTCACACCAAAGGGTCTTCGCACGGCCAGACCAGGATGATTCGTCAGGCGTATTGGGAAGATCGCCGGTATGTTCCCCTTGTGCTGCGCGCGTATGAGCTCTGGCGAAGACTGGAGAAAGACTCGGGCCGGCAACTCCTGCATGTGACCGGCGGCCTGGTGATAGGACAGCCGCAAGGAACGCTGGCACTGCGGAGCAAGGAAAGTGCCGAGGCCTTTCACTTGCCCTACCGGATGTTGGCGGCCACGGAGCTAAGGAGCCACTTCCCAGCATTCTCCATAGCGGATGATGCGATCGCACTCTGGGAGGAACAAGCCGGATACCTGATGCCGGAGGATTGCGTGCGTGCACAACTGAATCGCACACACATCGCGGGAGCGAAACTTCAGTTCGACGAACCTGTTCTCGACTGGCGCGCGGATGGTGATGGTGTCGCGATTCGCACTACCGCTGGAATCCACCACGCGGACCGGCTTGTTTTGACCGCCGGTCCGTGGTCGACAGAGTTACTGCAGGAAATCTCGGCGCCACTCACGGTAACGAGACAGATTGTCTACTGGTTTGAGCCGAAGTCGCAAATAGAAAACTTCCGTGAGGACCGGCTGCCCGTTTACCTGATGGAAGGCGAGCCGGGAGAGCGGGTTCTGTATGGATTTCCGGCAGTTGGCGCATCGGGTGAAGGAGTGAAGGTCGCACTGCATGGCAGCGATGATGTCTGCCTCCCGGATACCGTGGAGCGCTCTATGCATCCATGGGAAGAGGCATCGATCCGAAGCCGCTTAGAGCGTGCCCTCCCGTCCCTTGCCGGTCGGCTCGTTCATGCAGAGACCTGCCTGTACACGATGACTCCCGATGAACACTTCATCATCGATCGTCATCCCCAATGTGCCCAGGTTGTCATTGCCGCCGGCTTCTCCGGCCATGGATTCAAATTCGCAACCGTAATCGGGGAAATTATCGCTGATCTGTGCATATGCGGCAGTTCCTCATTCGACCTCGGTCTTTTCGCAATCGATCGCTTCAGCTGAAACAAAATAGGCGGCCCTAGATTCATGGCGGTACACATAGGGCGATTCGATTCCCAGACAGCACGGCTCGTAAATTATTGATTCTATTGGTAGGCGAGGCCGGGATCGAACCGGCAAACCTCAGCTTAGGAGACTGGGGTTTCGGTACGGCCTTTTCATTGCCAAATTCTGCACAGAGATAGAGATATGGAGAGGAGCAGGAAGTGCTCTCATTTCAGCGTTCCGCGCTCAACTCCAACTAATGGAGCCCCCGAGAATCCCGCGGTATGCGCGTGAAGCGCCGATGAGCGACAGTCGGGGCCGCTTGGGCAAATGCGGAGTGCGCTACTGCAGCTGGCTGGCACCTGCCGGCCGGCCGGTCGCCTCAAACGCATTCTCTGCATCCTGGAGAGATGTCCAGCCGGACCATTGTGTACCGCTGCCGGTGCACTCAGCCTGCACTGCGACATGAGTCACCTGGCGAGCTACATTATCGGGGATGTCGACAGACGCGCTTCTGCGGATGATGCCAGTATCCCCGCCGCGGCTCCTACCGCCAATGCTGACCTCGTCTGTTTCGACGGTGTAGAGCTTCACCAGGGGATCGTGAAGCGCATCGCAGCCGCCGTGTACCGGACGTAGGCAGCCCTTGCTGAGCGTGACGGAAAGCCGCCCTTTCGGGCCTGCCTGCGGCGAATCTGTCTCCAGCTCCAAGGTCAAGCTGAGCCAGCTCGTTTCCGGATTCAATGCGGCGGAGCCGCGCACCCAGCTCTCCGGACTGGCGCCGCAATAGGTCGCCGCCTGCAGGCCATGGTCCTGCCCATCGTGGCGACCGTCGTGCGGCGCGAGATAGGTTCCGAATCCAAGGATGAGCGGCGTGCGTTCCTGCGCACCGGCAGAGAGGCAGCAGAGCGTAAGCAGTGCGGCAAGACGGAAGTACATGCACTGCATGGTACCGACGGGCCCAGCCGCCCCCAATCCCGCTTTCCGGTGAGACTGTCTCAGTTACGCAAGCGCAACAAATTCTTGCAGCCGGGCTGCAAGGTGATCCGCACATATCCTCAGCATCGCTGCGGGGAGATACAGCGTATCTCGGTTCAGATCCGGTCGCTGGGCCGGCAGAGCAGCTCAAGGACGAGTGCCGAGGGTGTTGTTTTTCATACCAGTCGCGAGCGGCGTGACGACAGGCATCGCTGCACCGATGAGTTCAAATAAAAGTCCTTCACCGCCGCTGTCGCCAATCACCCAAATGTCGCCCGATCCATCGAGCGCAAGGTTGACCGGGTTGATGAGGACGCCGCCGTTATAGGCGAACACACCGGAAATCAGCGATCCTGAATTTGATACTTCACGCACTCCGGAGTTGGTTATGTCGCTGACCCAGACGTTATCCGCGACATCTACGGCTATCCCCTGACTGCTTTACACCGAATGGCGGCAGGCGCATTTGCATTGGCTAGACCTTGGCTAATACCCACAAAATCCCCCTACATCACCGCAGGGCTTCCAGTTAACATCTCTCGCAAATTATTGGTTCTATTGGTAGGCGAGGCCGGGATCGAACCGGCAACCCTCAGCTTAGAAGGCTGATGCTCTATCCAATTGAGCTACTCGCCCGCCCTCAGGTGGGTCCACTCATTGTAAGCGTCTCATGCGGCTTGCGCTTCTGCACTGGCAGCGTCATTGCTGGTCCGGTGTCGAGTGCGTGCCATTCAGTGCCGCCGAACGGGCGAACTCCTCTTTGGCCTGCGCATCGTCGCCGCTGCGCCGGCATGCCTGGCCCAGCAGGTAGTGATAGCGCGGGTTCTGCGGTGCAAGCGCCACGGCCTGAGCAAACTCCTTCACTGCATCCGCCGCGCGGCCGCTGTGCAGATACACCTGCCCCAGGTTTTCGTAGATGCGCGGCTCTTTCGGCGCGATCTTCGCTGCCTGCTCCAGCAGTTGCCGCGCCTCTTCCGGTTGATTGCGATGCTCGAGCAGAATCGCCAGGTTCAGCAGCGGTTGCTCGCTTGGCGCAGGATCATCCATCTGCCATGCAATCGCTGTGCGGTAGGCGAGCACTGCATCGTCATTGCGGTTTAGCGCCTCGTATGCCAGCCCAAGATTGTTCTCACCCTTCACGCTGCGCGGGTTCAGCGCGAGCGTCTTCTGAAAGCAAGTGAGCGCATCGCCGTAGCGGCCTTCGGTGTAGCGTAGCCTGCCCATCGCGTACCACGTCTCCGCGTCGTTGCGATCCATGGTCAGCGACCGGCTCATCCAATGGTCCGCATCCGCCAGATCCTTCAGCAATACATAATCCAGCGCGACGCTGCGCAATTCCGCCGCTGTCGGCGTGCGCAGCGCTGCCGCGCTCGTATATTCCTTTAGAGAATCTCGCGGCTTGTCTTCCCGCAGCAGCGCATAGGCCAGCAGATAGCGAGCCTCCGCCGCTTTCGGATCGGCGGCGATCACCGGCCGCAGCAGGATATCCGCCTGCGCAAACTTGCCGTCGTGCATCAACTGTTGCGCTGTCGCCAGCGACTTCGCCTGGGGAGACACATTCGGCGTCAATGTCCCAATCTCCTGCGCACCACACATCAGCGCTGCACCCACCAGGAGCGCTGCGCTGGTCACCACGCCCAGGCAAACGGCTCCGCATCTCCACTTAGCTTTCACGCCAATCAGGATAGCGCCCGGAACGGATCTCTTCCGGCGATGCGAACAGCGAGCTCGCCGCAGCCACCAGAATCGGAACCGATCCATCGAGCGCCGACGCCCAGGCCGCCTCGGCCAGCTGCTCATCCGCGCCGTTCGCGTAGCAATACACGGTCAGTCCATAAACCCACGTATCTTTATTTCTCGCAGGCCGCACCACCAGCTCCAGCCGCGCATCCGGGTTGGGCAGCGCCGCGCAACGAAGCGCGGTCATCCGCGCCCACTCCTCGTGCAGAAGAAAATCCGCCATCGGCGCTGCATGTGCCATCAGCACGTCGATGTACGATCCGCAGCCGTGCTCCGGCACCGGCGCATCGAGCGCATCCGCAAGCTCCGCCCGCTCTGCCTCGCTCAGTTGCCATCGATCGCACTTCGTCGTCATCAGCCAACCCTGCGGTGCGTTCAGCTTCGTTAATGCCCGCGCCATCACCGGCGATCGAGCCGCCTCCGGCAGCGCTGCAATGCGATCCCGCTGCATCTGCACATCGACCCGGAGATCCAGCCATCGCAGGCCGCTCACCGCGTCCGACCACTGCGTCTCGATCACCGGATCGTCGGCACCTGCCGCAACGCTCCAGTCCGTCTCCACTACAGCGTCTCCGCCTGTGCTGCCTGCAGAAAGTCGCGGCTCTGCGCATGCAGAAAATTAAAGATCAGCCGCTCTGCCCAGTAGCCGTCGTAGCCCGCTGCCGGCGCAAGGAACGCGCAGTGGCCGCCGCGCTCGGTTTCCAACAGATGCACCTGTGGATTGGCCAGCAGCGCCGCACGAGTCTCCGGCAGCATGCGAATAAACGGATCGTCGAGGGCGTGCAGCACCAGAGTGGGAATCGCGATGCGATCCACGACTCGTGCGCTCGCCGCACGGTAATAATAATCGTTGGCACCCGCGAATCCGCAATTAGGCGACATCACACGGTCGTCGAACTCTCGCAGTGAGCAGACGCCCCGGCTACGCTCCGGATCAAAGAGATGCGGAAACAGCGCGCATTTGTATGCGTATCGCTGCAGCAGTCCGCGCAGGAACTTCCATTCATAAATGCGGTTCGCGGGCTCGTGCAGCGCATCCGCCGAGGGCGCAAGGTCCACGACCGGCGAGACGCCGGCCACCGCGCACAGCAAGGGTGCCGCATCCTCGCCGAGTTCGCCCGCCAATTTCAGCACCATGTTGCCACCCATTGAGTAGCCCACCAGCGACCATCGCTGCGCATCGCGCGTCCTCTGATAATGCTGCATTACGGCCAGCACGTCGCCCGAGAGGCCGGAGTGATAGAGCGTCGGAGATTCGCGCTCCGTGCCGCCGCAGTTGCGCATATTCATGCGCACCACATTCCATCCCGCCGCATAGAAGCGCGCCGCGTTGCCGCGTACATACTGCGAATCCGACGAGCCCTCGAGTCCATGCAGCAGCAGCACCGTCTCTCGTCCCGCCTCCGGCTGCCAGTGGCCCTGGCACAACACCCTGCTGCACGGCGTGGAACCCCGTGCTGTTTCCACCTCGACCAGCTCATCCTCAGCAGGCGGCAACATCGCACGGCGTGGCAGAAAATTTCCTGCCAGCGTCTGCAGGTGCGCATTGCGCAGAAACCTCCGCGGTATAAACGCACTCTGCCATTCAGCCAGCTTCCTCGCGGCGGCCTCTGCGAGCGGCTCCGTCACTGCGCCAGCGCCTCGAGCACCGCACGTGCGCGTAGCGGACCATCAGGTGCGTCTTCATGCATGAAATAGGCATACACATCGCCCTGCTCTGAATCTTCTGCGAAACGCCGGGCTAAATCGCGCAAATCCGCCTCGCTGTAGTGGCTCCGCCGCAGCCGGTAGCACAGGAACTCCGCGGTCCTGCGCCGCGGCGTCTGCAATTCGTCACTCTCCGCGATACATAATGCGGCAGCGCCCTGTTCCAGCGCCGCATAGGTCAACTCCTCAAACCAGGACTCGTGACGAAATTCGAGGGCCAGCCGCATCTTCAGGCGGGCCGCATCCTGCAGAAACATCTTCAGCCGTTCCACGTCAGCACGAAAGTTCGGCGGCAACTGAAAGAGCACCGCACCCAGCTTGCCCGCGCGCTCCGCCGGCTCGAGCGCGCTCTTCAATGCCGCCAGTGCATCGACGCACTCGCGCAGGCGCTTCAGATGCGTGATCGCCTGAGGGGCCTTGAAGGAGAAGCGAAAGCCCTCCGGAGTTGCCTCCAGCCACGTCGTCAATTGCTTTTCGCTGGGCAACTGCCGGAAGGTAAAGTTCACCTCCACAGAGTTCAGTTCCGACGCGTAGTATGCCAGCATGCGGGCTGCAGGAGTCTTGGCGGGATAGAAGCCCGGCTTCCAACTCGCATAAGCCCAACCGGAGGTGCCGGCGTAGACGGTGTGCGGGTGAGCGGGCATGATCGGGAAGGTCGGCAGAGAGCTTGCTGGGGCGGCTAGTGGGGATCGAACCCACGACATCCTGAGCCACAGTCAGGCGTTCTGCCGCTGAACTATAGCCGCCGTAACTCTGTGATTGTAGCATTCACGGGGCTCTTCGAACTGCCGCCACTACTCGCCGGACGCTGACCAATGGCCACTCAACACGACCCCGAGATCTTGCCTCCCACCTCGCGCATCGGCGCTGGCAGCCGCATCTTCCGCGACGAAAATCTCGACCTGCTCAGCCGCGTGCTCGACACCTGGTTTCGCATTCCAGGTACCTCGATCCGCTTCGGCATCGACGGCATCATCGGCCTCGTCCCCGGCATCGGCGACATCCTCGCCGGCCTCGCTTCCTGCGTCATCATCCTCGCCGCCTGGGTACGCGGCGCGCCCTACGTCACCATCGCGCGCATGCTGGTCAACCTCGCGCTCGACGTCATCATCGGTACCGTGCCTCTCTTCGGCGACCTCTTCGACATCGCATGGAAGGCCAACCGCCGCAATTACGCGCTGCTCACGCGTCACCTCGAACACCCGCGTCGCCATCACTGGGGCGACTGGTTCTTCCTCGCCGGCGTTGCCGCGGTGGCTACCACAATCTTCGCGGTGCCGGTCCTGCTCATTGCCTGGTTGCTGCACGCCTTATTCACGGTGCGCATCTAGCCACCCGCGATATCGTATGGCGACTATCATGAGTTGGTACAATCAACTAGACGGTTTCCAAACAGTGGATTCGGCTCTTGACACAAACTCGGCGCAGCTTTTCGCCGCCCTTCACAAGAGCTGGACGCAGCAATTTGGGAGACGGCATACGTCGGGGCGTAGCGCAGTCTGGTAGCGCATCTGCTTTGGGAGCAGAGGGTCGGGGGTTCGAATCCCTCCGCCCCGACCAATCAACTCAACACTTAAAGCAGAATCGGCGCCCACACTCGATCATACCCGATCGAAAACCACATGGCGCGGTTCAGTTTTGTCGAAAATCAAAACTTCGCACTGACCTTGGATTCGGCCCGGGCGGAATTAGCTCCGCGGTCAAATGCAGCACGTGCCCGAGCAAAACCGCTAAGGTTGAGCGCGCACCATATCCAGAGTGGATGGGTCTCTTGAACGAAGGCTTTGCCCAGGGGCGTAGCCTCGTAGTCGACGCGGATTGGGACCTGAACGGTCACAGTTCGCTTGATCAGACCGTCGCGCTCCAGATGGCGCAGCGTAGCCGTCAGAGACTTCTGGCTCACACCCTCGACACGATCCATCAGCCGCGAGAAACGCAAAGGACCGTCTCCCGCAAGCTCGCTAAGCGCCCAGAGCGACCACTTGTCCGTGGCGCGAGAGATGATCTCGCGAATGACGGACTCTTGCGCATCGCTGAGCGTGCTGCAAATCGAAACTTTATTTATCGGCACGTTCGTTGTTTGAACGGCGCCTTTCTCCTTGGAAATCTTAGGTTTGGTTGACATCGTTGTCTCCCCTCCGAAGCTTTGTTACCTCAGGGTACCTGATTGCTTTTGGATACTATAAGCCTGATTCTGAGTATCAGAGGAGAAGCAACATGACGGATCGGAAAGTATGGATGGCGACGGGAAGTTCGCGAGGCTTAGGGCGAGCGATTGCAGAGGGGCTGCTGGAGCGAGGTGAATTGGTAGTCGCAACTGCTCGCAACACGGGCGACCTTGAGGGATTGAACGCCCGATTTGGGGAGCAGGTTCAGGTAGCGGCGCTCGACGTAACCAGACCAGAAGACGCAAAGCGAGTCGTAGAAGAGACGGTGCAGACGTTTGGACGGCTCGATGTAGTCGTGAACAATGCCGGCTATGGCATCATGGGCGCCTTTGAAGAACAGACGCTCGAGCAGTTCGCCGGACAGATCGACGTGAACTTCTGGGGCACAGTGAATGTCTGCCGGGCCGCACTCCCGATACTTCGCAAACAGCGGTCGGGTCACATTATGAATGTGACCTCGATTGGAGGCAGACGCGGACGTCAGGGGCTTACGGGGTACCAGACGGCGAAGTTTGCAGTCGAGGGTTTTAGCGAGGTGCTGTTTCACGAGCTGAAGGCGATCGAAGTGAAAATGACCATTGTGGAGCCGGGCGGCTTTCGCACCGACTGGGCTGGTGCATCGATGACATTTACGGAGTCGATGGAGGAGTATGAACCAGCAATCGGCCCCTTTCGCGAGTTCATGAAAAGTTACGCGGGCACAGAACCTGGCGATCCAGAGAAAGTTGCCGGAGTGCTGTTTGCGATCTCGCGAATGACCGAGCCACCAATGCGGCTGGTATTGGGCAAATTTGCCAAACAGTACATGAAGGAAGGGTATGAGATGAGCCTTGCGGAGTTGGAGCGATGGAGTGAGCTGACGCTATCCACTGATTTCGAGGATGCGGAGGCACATGCTTTACCGAAATGATGCGTGGCAGCGGCGGATTAGTCCTGTTAGACCGGGGCTACATTGCCCATTCTTTCTCAAAGTTCCGAACTAACGATGAACTGCTGCCAATTCGCCACGGCAAACTCAACAACCTGCATGAGCGTCTTACGCGACACGCCATCCTTCGATTGCAGTGCAAGGCCGTGAAGTACGGTCGAGTAGTACGCAGTTAAGGCGGCAGTCGGTGCTGTCTTCGGAACATCGCCATCGCGCTGCCCCTTCTTCAGGCGCTCTGAGATGGATTGCGATATCTGGCGGCGTATGAGCAGCAAGTGATCCTGCACAGTTTTGTTCTCCAGGGTGCAGTTGGTGGCTCCCAGGATGAGCAAGCAGCCCCCGGGCGCACCAGGCGCAGAAAATGCATCGACCGCGGCTTGCAGCATCCCATGGATCGCCTCGCGAGCGGTTCGTCCACTTGCAAGAGCGCTGGTAGTACTAAATCCTGTCGTCCGACGGTAAAGGTCTACTGCCTCCCTAAACAATTGTTGTTTGTTGCCAAACGCCGCATAAAGGCTTGCCTGAGTGATACCTAATCCAGCACGCAGATCTGCCATCGATGTGGAGTCGTAACCGAGTGACCAGAAAAGCTGCATTGCCTTCTGCAATCCCTGGTCTCGGTCAAACTCCCGCGGTCGGCCCCGACCACGTTTTGGAGCGTCGAGTCTATTTATGGATCGACCAGTCTTTATAGTTGCGTTCTTGCGTGTCGCCATGTATTTATTTATAGACCAGTTGATCTGTAAAAGAAAGTGGGCTGGCGCACTTCTATAAACCTCAAATCAGGAGCCAAAATGAACCCCGGCGAACACAGCAGCGATTCGATGTCTTTTCCACCCGGTTTCGCGATCCGCGCAATCGAAACAAATGGCATAACGATCCATACGCGGGTGGGCGGTCAAGGACCGGCAGTCGTGCTGCTGCACGGATTCGGCACAACGGGCGACATGTGGATTCCGTTAGCCGCAGCGCTTGTCGCAGACCATACCGTCATCGTGCCCGATCTGCGTGGACTTGGGCTCTCCTCCAAACCACGTGCCGGCTACGACAAGAAAACGCAGAGCCTCGATATAGCAGGGGTGATGGAGGCACTTGGCATACCACGCGCCGACTTCGTGACGCACGATATAGGGAACATGGTTGGTTATGCCTTCGCCGCCGGATTCCCTGACCGAGTCATTCGCTTCGTGCCAATCGACGCGCCGCTTCCCGGAGTAGGGCCATGGGAGCAGATCGTTCAAGATCCCCGCATGTGGCAGTTCGGCTTCGGCGGTCCCGATATGGAGCGCCTCGTCGCCGGCCGCGAACGCATCTATCTCGACCGGTTTTGGAACGAGTTTGCGCTCCGCCCCGAGCGCTTCGACGAGGCGAAGCGCCAACATTATGCGGCGCTCTACGCCTTGCCCGGCGCGATTCGTGCGAGCTTCGCCCAGTTCGCCGCCTTTGGTCAGGACGCCCTCGACAGCAAGAGCTACCTCGCTAAAGGCAAGCTCACAATGCCCGTACTCGCAATTGGAGGAGAAGCGGCGTTCGGACCAATGATGGCGACGGTGATGCGTGTCGCCGCCAGCGATGTCCGGGAAGCCATCGTTCCAGATTCCGGGCACTGGATTATGGAGGAGAATCCCTCAGCGACTACGCAACTCGTTACTGACTTTCTGAGCCTCGACCGCGGGAGACTCGCCGCAGCATAAAGATGGACGCGCTCCGTATCGAACCAAACCCAGGATTTCGAGATCGGCAGAACGGATGTGAGTCCCGTTTTGCCTGCCTCGCTTGTCGCCAAATCACCGATGCACTTATCGAACTCGCATGACCGTGGGAACATTGGCGGGAGCGACCGGACTCGAACCCGCGGCCTGTTGCGTGACATGCAATCGGCCGAAGATCACAATTTATCTAAAGCCAATAATCTGTCCTTCGTCAGACTTAGCGTGAACACCGTTCTCTCTGGAGTCGATTCCTCGAGGCAGACACTACCACCGTGCTCTTCAGCAATGCGGCGTGCCAGGGTGAGCCCCAGGCCTGTTCCGTTGGGTTTCCCTGCAGTTACGAACGGATCGAACAACGTTCGCCGGACGGAGACAGGTATACCGGGACCATTGTCCGAGATGGTGACGTAGATCTGTTCATCGACTTCGGTAAGGTGGACCTTCACCTCGGGCAAGCGAGTTGAGCGAGTCGCCGCCTGGCAGGCATTGAGCAGCAGGTTATATATGGCACTTTCAAGATTCCTCGCATCGATGTCTGCTTCCGCCGACGAGGACTGGCCGAAGCTGATGGACACATTC
>DASYBK010000008.1:0-23249 GCA_036500805.1 Acidobacteriaceae bacterium
CATTCACAGGGAGCAGTTACCCGACCTGCTGCTGCCGCAGCAGAAACGAAACTATAAGGCGGTGAAGGGCCGGCAGACTGCTGAGTCGCGCCGCGCCGCGCTACGTGCCGCACGCCGGCGCACGAGCCGTAGGGCCTCCGAGGTTCCGCTGAACACCGGTGAAGGTCTGCGCGCCGCCTTCTACACCGACAATGCACCCAGCCTGTCGTCGCTGAAGCAGCACATCCATCAGATCGATATGCTCTTTCCGGTGTGGCTGCACGTGAACGATGCGGCCGGCACGCTACTCGGTGCCATGCCGCTTGCGCCGGCACACACCTATCGCATCGTCGATCCCAATGGGACCGTCCACGGTGTCGATCCGAACAACGATGTGCATCAGGCAATTGCCAATGCGCACGAAGATACGGAAATCTTTCCGCTCATCAACAACTACAACATCATGACCAATGATTGGGACCCGGTGATCGGTCCCATGCTGAACGATTCCAGCGCGCGGCATAGCTTGCGTCTGCAACTGGACAAATTTCTCGAGGCAAACCCCGATTATCACGGCATATCGCTGGACTTTGAGGAGATTCCGGACAATGCCGAGGCGGGGTATCAAGCGCTCATGGCTGAGCTCTATGCGGATTTCTCCACCAAGAACCTCCGGCTCTACATCAACGTGCCTGTCAGTACGGATAAGAAGATGCTTGCATTTGAGGCGGCGCACACCGATGGGATCGTGTTGATGAACTACGATCAGCACGAGAACACATCGCTGCCGGGACCTATCGCTGCCGAGGATTGGTTTGAAAACAACCTCCAGCAAGTGTTGAAGATCGTGCCCAAGCAGCGCTTGATCTGTGCGCTGGGGAACTACGGCTACGACTGGACCATGCCGCTGCCGGATGCCAAGGGACATACCTCGCAGAAAGTGATCGACGTCAGCTCCGTCAGCGTGCAGGAGGCCTGGCAGGAGGCCAGCGATTCGGAGTCGAGTGTGTCGTTCGCCGGTGACGAATTGAACCCGCATTTCGCCTACGACGATGAGGACGAGCACGTTCGCCATCAGGTCTGGATGCTGGATGCCGTCACCGCCATGAATGAAATGCGCGCCGCACGCGCGATGGGCATACAGACCTTCGCACTCTGGCAATTGGGCACGGAAGACTCCTCGCTCTGGAACATCTGGGACAAGCCAAGCACGCCGAATATCCAGACGACTCTGGAAAAGATTCAGCCCGGCAATGACGTCAATGAGGAGGGCGAAGGCGACATCCTTCGCATCACCGGCCTGCCGCATTCCGGCTCACGTACTGTCGATATGGACGCGGAAAACCAGACCGCGACCGACGAGCACATGCTGACATACCCGCAGCCGTACACCATCGAATACTACGGCTACCATCCAAACCAGGTCGCGCTCAGCTTCGATGACGGTCCAGACCCCCAATGGACGCCCAAAATTCTCGACATTCTGAAGGCCAAACACGTCAAGGGCGCATTCATGGTGATCGGTGAGCTGGCGCAGGATAACGTGGGCCTTCTGCGTCGATACATACGAGAAGGCCACGAAATCGGCAACCACACCTACACGCATCCCGACATCAGCGCCATTTCTACACGGCAGGTACAGCTTGAGCTGAACCTGACCGAGCGACTCTTCGCCAGCAAGCTCGGCATCAAGCCGCTGTACTTCCGGCCGCCCTATTCCATCGACCAGGAGCCCGATACCAACGATCAGGCCGCCCCCGCCTATCGCATCCAGCAGATGGGTTACACCATCATCGGCAACAAGATCGACACCGATGACTGGAACGAGCATCCGCGCAAGAGTCCGCAGGAGATCGCCTGGAGCGTGATGGAACAGTTGCGCGCGATGAAATTGCCAAAGAACCAACAGTTCCGTGGCTCCATCATCCTGCTGCACGACGGCGGCGGCGACCGCTCGGCAACTGTAGCGGCGCTGCCTCTGCTCATCGACACATTGCGCGCGCACGGCTATCAGATCGTGCCCGTCTCCGAGCTGATGGGCAAGACCACAGCCGAAGTGATGCCGCCCCTTACCCCCAATCAGCGCTGGCAGGCGCGCATCGATTCTGTAGCGTTCACCCTGTTCGCTTTCGTCGGCCGCCTTATTGTGATGGTCTTCTTCATCGGCGATGTGCTCATGAGCGCGCGGCTCGTGCTCATCGGCCTCTTCGCCCTCATCGATCGCCTGCGTCACCGCAGCGTGCCGGAGGTCGCCGGCGGCTTTACGCCGCGCGTCGCCGTCCTCATTCCCGCCTACAACGAGGAGAAGGTGATCGTGCGGACGATCCGCTCGGTACTCAACTCGGATTACGAAAACCTGCAGGTCATCGTCGTCGACGACGGATCGGCCGACAACACCTACGATGTCGCGTGCGAGGCCTATCGCGCCGAAATCGCCGCCGGACGGCTGCAGGTGCTGAGCAAGTCGAATGCGGGCAAAGCCGAGGCCCTCAACTACGCCATTGGCCGGCTTACGGAGGACTACTACGTCGGCATCGACGCGGATACGGTGATCGCGCGCGATGCTGTTTCAAGACTCATCAGCCACTTCGCGGACCCGCAGATTGGCGCGGTCGCCGGCAACGCCAAGGTCGGCAATCGCGTGAACCTGTGGACGCGTTGGCAGGCCCTGGAGTACATCACCAGCCAGAACTTCGAGCGCCGCGCACTCGATCTGTTCAACGTGGTCACCGTGGTCCCGGGAGCCATCGGCGGCTGGCGGACGGAAGCGGTGCGCCAGGGCGGCGGCTACCCCATCAATACCGTCGCCGAAGATGCCGACCTCACCATGAATCTGCTCGAACAGGGTTATAAGGTCATCTACGAAGACCAGGCGCTCGCCTTCACCGAAGCGCCCGTCGATGCAAAGGGGCTGATGCGCCAGCGCTTCCGCTGGTCCTTCGGCACGCTGCAGGCGGTCTTCAAGCACAAGCGGGCCTTCACCAACAATCGCGCCATGGGCTTCTTTGCGCTGCCCAACATCCTCATCTTCCAGATACTGCTGCCGCTGGTCTCACCACTCATCGACCTGATGTTTGTCTATGGGACCATTCAGTATCTGCTCAACCGGCACTTCCACCCGGAGACGGCCAGCGCCGCCGGCTTCGAAAAACTGCTGGCCTACTTCCTCACTTTTCTGGTTATCGATTTCGTAACTTCGGCGCTTGCTTTTTCGCTCGAGCGCAGGCATCCCGCAAAGCGCGGTGACGGATGGCTCCTCTTCCACATCTGGCTGCAGCGCTTCGCCTACCGGCAGGTCTTTTCGATTGTGCTCTTCAAGACCATCAAGCGCGCCATCGACGGCCGCCCCTTCAACTGGGACAAGATCGAGCGCACCGCGAAGATGTCGAAGGAGACAGAAGAGATCGCCGCAGGCACTTAAAGTCGTTCCCGCTCGTCTACACCCATTCACCCTGACGCATCAGCGGCTCCACCGCACCCGCGGCGGTAATCCCGTCC
The DNA here is from genome assembly GCA_036500805.1 of Acidobacteriaceae bacterium. Classification (GTDB taxonomy): domain Bacteria; phylum Acidobacteriota; class Terriglobia; order Terriglobales; family Acidobacteriaceae; genus KBS-83. The sequence goes on from DASYBK010000008.1 coordinate 3,478, forward strand.
AGGTCGATCTCGCCGGAGCCGATCATCCAGTCCACATGGATGAGGCTGTCGTTCGCGCCCTTCGCCGCCAGTGCCGCTGCGTCCATCGCGTCTCCGCCGCGGATGCAGGTGCTGTACGCCTGCCCCAGCGCGATGTGGCTGGCAGCGTTCTCGTCAAACAGCGTGTTCGAGAACAGCAGTCCGCTCTGCGCAATCGGCGACGACTGCGGCACCAGCGCCACCTCGCCCAGCCGGCCCGCGCCCTCGTCCGTCTCGAGCATTTTGCGCAGCACCGCTTCGCCCTTCGTCGCATGCGCCTCCACCACATGGCCTCCCTCGAAGCGCACCTCAATCCCATCGATCAGCGTGCCCTGGTAGGAGAGCGGCTTCGTGCTTCTCACCGTGCCCTCCACGCGTTGGCAGTGCGGCGTCGTAAAGACCTCTTCAGTCGGGATATTCGGAATGCATGCCAGCCCGTTGCCCGCCGTCGTGCCGCCGCCCATCCACATGTGATCGTCCGCCAGCCCGACGCGCAGGTCGGTGCCCGGCCCGCGAAAGTGCAGTGTGCTGTAGCGCCGTTCGTTCAGCAGCGCGGCGCGCTTGCGCAGCCCATCATCATGCGCGCGCCATGCCGCCACAGGATCAGGCGCATCGACGCGCGAGGCGGCAAAGATCGCGTCCCATAGCTTCGCCAGGGCCGCCTTCTTCGTCTCATGCGGAAAGACTGCCGCAGCCCACGCCGGTGTGGCCGACGCTACGATCGTCCAGTTGATCGCATGCCGCGTGATCAGCTCCATCGCCGGCCGGCTCGCCTTGGAGAAAGCGCGATTCGCGCGTCCTACCTTCTCCGGATCTTCCTTGGCCAGCAGCGCGGGATTGGCGCCGGCAATCGCCATGCGTGCCGCGTTGTTGCGGAAGGCCTGCGCGATGCCCTCCTGCAGCCACGTGGCTGCCGTGTCGAAGCTTGCATCGGGAGCGTGGCGGAAGCGCGCCAGCGTCGCCTCATCGTCGATGAAGAACGTCGTCACCAGCGATGCACCCGCCCGATAGGCATGCTCGGTAATGCGCTGCACCAGCGGCAGCGCTTCGAGCGATGCCGTGATCAGCAGCTCCTGTCCTCTTGCCAGCCCCAGCCCCACTTCGATCGCGACCGCAGCCAGCCGGTCCAAACGCGCGGCATGGGACACCTTCTGCGGAATGGTTGGTGCTGGGACGGGTGCGGCTGTGCTCATCGTGAATCTCCTTCTCTCTTCGAATGTAACGCGGGAAGGGAATTCGCCGCTCCCAGATAGCCCCTCCCAGATAGTCGCTCCCAATAGCCCCTCCCAGATAGCGGCTCTTTGGATAGCCCCACTTGGAAGGCGGCTGCAGGCCGAACAACCGTATTGCGAAAACGGCAACAGGCTCCGGCTTGCTACAATCCACCCATACGGCCCATTCCAGTAGGAGCAGCTTTCCATGTCCGAGTCCGCCCCCAAGCCTTTCGCTGCATCAGAGTTTTTCGCCAGGCTGGATGCCCGCATCGCGCGCTACGACCTGCTCCAGCACCCCTTCTATCAGGCCTGGTCGCAGGGCGAGCTCACCCGCGACGAGCTGCGCGAATATGCTTCCGAGTACTGGCATCATGTCTCCGCGTTTCCGACCTACCTGAGCGCGCTGCATGCCCGTCTCGACGATGCGCCGCTGCGCCGCACTGTGCTTCGGAATCTGGCCGAAGAGGAGGGCCTGCCCGCCGGCCGCGCGCACAGCGACCTGTGGATGGACTTCGCCGCCGGCATGGGCGCGGATTCCGCCCAGGTGCGCGATCGCGCTCTCCAGCCGGAGACCGCGGCGCTCATCGCTCACTTCCGCGCCGCCATGCAGGCTGCGCCGTCCTCGGCACTGGCCGCGCTCTACACCTACGAGTCGCGCGTACCCGCGATCGCCCGCACCAAGGCCGAGGGTTTGAGAGAGCACTACAGCGCCGATAAGACGACCGCCCGCTACTTCACGCTGCACCAGACCGCCGACGTACATCATGCGAAGGTCTGGCGCAACACGATGGAGGCGGAGCTGGCCGCGCATCCGGAAGGCGCCGCCGCCGCGCTCGACGCAGCCGAGGCCACGGCGTCCGCGCTCTGGGAGACGCTCAGCGGCATCGAGCGTGAGCGCCAGCACGCCCGCGCCATCGCGGCCTGAGAGCCGGAGTGCAGGCGGGCGGCGGCGTCGCACGCCACCGGCACCGGGTACATACGATTCCGGCACATTCGCTTTCCTGCTTGATGTAGACTGCGGCCACCTCCTCGCGTGCACTCGGACTGGAAACGACTGCCGGTGCGCCGTGCTGCACGACACCGTTTTCACAATGAGTGCACGCATGGGGAGAAACTCGGCGCAGCTTTTCCGTCAAGAAAAGCTGCTCTTCACCTTCGCTGGTTGAACTCACTAGTTGTGAAAACGGTTATGCCTGCCGACGATCATCAGCCCCGCCTCCTGCTCACCGATGCCGACGGCACACACTCTCACCCGCTGCGGCACTTTCCCTTCAGCCTGGGGCGTAGCGGTGAGAGCGATCTCTGCATTACGCATGCGCAGGTCTCGCGTTATCACGCCTCGATCGAATCGGAGCCGGATGGTCTTTACCTGCGCGACCTGGGCAGCCGCCACGGCACCCTGCACAATGGCGAGCGCATCGAGCGAGTGCGGCTTCGTTCCGGCGACCGCATCACTCTCGGGCAATCCAGCGTAACCCTGGCTTATCTCGACGCTCCGGTACCCGGCGAGATCGACCCGAACCGGCACGACACAGCCGCCGTTGCGCGCGAGCTGTTGCAGCGCGCCTCGAGCCAGGTCGGCGGCTCCGATCTCGAAAAGCTCTCGCTCTTTCTCGAGGCGGCCCAGCGCTTCAATGGCACCCAGGTGCTGGACGAAGTCCTCAGCACCATGATCGAGTACGCATTGCGCCTCACCTGCGCCGAGCGCGGCTTCGTCTTTCTCGGCGACGATACCGCATCCCTGCGGCTGCGCATCGGCCGCGCCAGCAACGGCACCGCATTGCTGGACGACTCGAAGATCTCCCGCTCCATTGTGCGCGACGCGGCGCACTCCGGTCTGGACTACATCCTCGGCGACGCCACCGGTGAGGGCGCTGCCATCGGCCGCGAGAGCATCATCGCCCACGACCTGCGCAGCGTCATCGCCATCCCGCTGCGCCGCCGCAGCACCGGCACGCTGCTCGGCCTGCTTTATCTGGACAGCCGCCTGCAGTCCTGCAATCTCAGCACCGTCAGCCGCGAGATCCTGCGCGCCATCGCGACCGAGGCCGCGACGCTGGTGGAAAATGCCCGCATGCTCGAAGCCGAGCAGGCCGCCGCCCTGATGCGCAAGGAGATGGAGATCGCCGCCTCCATCCAGCAGCGCATCATCTCCTGCGACCTGCCTGCCGTCCCCGGGTATGCATTGTCCGCACGCACCCTGCCCTGTACTGAAGTCGGCGGCGACTTCTACGACGTCATCTCCACGGATGGCGGCTGCGTCGCCATCGTCGCTGACGTCTCCGGCAAAGGCATGTCCGCCGCACTTCTCGCCTCCATCGTGCACGGCATGATGTACGCGCAGATCACGAGCGGCGCCTCGCTGGTCGATGCCGTCAGCGCCGTCCATGCATTCCTCTGCGCGCGCGTCTCCGGAACGAAGTACGTCACCATGGTCGCGCTTCGCTGCCGCCAGGACGGCTCAGCCGAGCTGGTCAACGGCGGGCACATTCCGCCGCTCCTGGTCGAACGCGACGGCCGCCTGCACACGATCGAAGAGGGCGACATGCCGGTAGGAATGGTGCCCGAGGCAAGCTTTCACGCCATCCCCCTCACCATGCCGCCAGGCAGTCGCATGGTGCTCTTGAGCGACGGTGTCAGCGAAGCAGAAAATCCAGCAGGTGAACAGTTTACGGTCACACATTTCGAGCGCTACCTCATCGGCGAAAATCCCATCGGGACCATCTTTGCCGCGATCGATCGCTTCAGCGACGGCGTTCCCCAGGCCGACGACCGCACCATACTCACCATTGATCGATTGATCGATTGATTTGAAATATTGACCCACCTGGTCTGAATATCGCGAGGGCCCGTGAAGCTGCTGTTCAAGTTCGATCTGATCCTCGTTACCGTGGCGGCGCTCGGGCTCCTCGTCGTCGCGTTTGTCGCGCACAACTTTCTGCAGCAGAACGCCCGCGCCCAGGTACTGCAGCAGGCCGAGCTCATGATGGAGAGCGCCAGCTCCGTCCGTCGCTATACCTCAGACGAGCTCAAGCCGCTGCTAATGGGCAATCCGAAATACCAGCAGGCGTTTCTGCCGCAGATCGTTCCCGCCTATGGCGCCACTACTACATTCGCCAAGCTCCGCACCCGCTTTCCCGAATACACCTACCGCGAGCCCGCGCTGAACCCCACCAATCCGCAGGACCGTGCTGTCGACTGGGAGGCGGATGTCATCGAGCAGTTCCGCAACCATCCCACCGAGGATGAGCTGATCGCCGAGCGCGCCACCCCGACCGGAACGGCGCTCTATCTCGCGCATCCTATCGTTGCTCGGCCCACCTGCCTCGAATGCCATAGCCAGCCCGCTGCCGCGCCCGCGTCGATGATCCGCAAATACGGCCCGGATCACGGCTTCGGCTGGCAGCCAAACGAGATCATCGGCGCGCAGATCGTCTCCGTGCCCACCGCGGTGCCGGTCGATATCGCGAGCAAGGCCTTCCACTCGCTCATGCTCTCGCTCACCCTCACCTTCGCGGCGCTGATCGTTGCCACCAACCTGATCCTCCTGCTGCTCATCATCCGCCCGGTGCGCCGCCTCGCGCATGTCGCCAACCAGGTCAGCACCGGCCAGCTCGAGGGCGCCGAGCTGCCCGTCCGCGGCAAAGATGAGATCGCCGAGCTCACTGTATCCTTCAACCGTCTCTTTACAAGTCTGGCGAAAGCCATGCATCTGCTGGGATAAGCGGATCAAGCGGTTCCCGTTCGACCGCCGCAACAATCTTTGTCATATCGACCGGAGCCATCGCTCGCAGAGGGATGGGCGGAGTGCTTTGTCATCTCGACCGGAGCTATCGCTCGCAGAGGGATGGGCGGAGTGCTTTGTCATCTCGACCGGAGCCATCGCCCGCAGAGGGATGGGCGGAGTGGAGAGATCTGCTTTCCACCTCACACCGCGATCAATACTGCCCGCTGCTCCGCAAATGGCTGTGCACCGCGGAGAGGAACTTCTGCCGCGCTGCCGGCGACGCAATCTCCTCGGCCAGCGCGTCGCACATCTCGCGCAGATTCGTGCTGCTGCTGGAGGCGCGGCGCACCAGCACTCCCGCGATCGGGCCGACGTGCTCCGCAAGCTGACGCGTGATCTCGCTCATCGACTCCGGCCGAAGCGCGCTCCCAGGCCGCGGAGACCCCGCATCCGGCTGGCCGGTCGCCCGCGCCTGCGTGACCCGCACCTGCGAAACATCTCCCGCCGGCGTGCTCCGCAACCCGTCCTCATCCAGCGCCGCCAGGAATGCCTCCGCCGTCTGCCAGCGTGCGCGCGGATTCTTCGCCAGTGCGCGCATCACCGTTGCCGAAAGTCCCGCCGGAATCTTCGGATTGATGCGATCGGGCGGCGCCGGTGCATGCTGCAGGTGCGCCGCAATCACCTGGACGTGGGTGGTGCCCTCGATTGGCAGCCGGCCGGTGATCATCTCGTAGAGCGTGACCCCGACCGCGTAAATATCCGAGCGGGCATCGTGCGGCTCGCCGGAGATATGCTCGGGTGCGATGTAGTGCATAGAGCCGACCAGCGCGCCGGTCGTGGTCAGCCGCTGATCCGGAGCGCCCGGAGCCATTCCCCCCAGCGCCAGCCCGAAGTCCAGCAGCTTCACCTCGCCCCGCGGCGTAATCATGATGTTCGACGGCTTGATATCGCGGTGGACGATGCCGCGGCCGTGGGCGTAGCGCAGCGCCTGCAGCACCTGCCGCGTGTAGCGCAACGACTCTTCCAGCCTCACTCCGGCGGCAAGCCGCCGCCCCAGGTCTTCACCTTCGACGCACTCCATCACCATCACCAGTTCCTGCTCGTGACGGAATGCGGTGTGCAGCGTAGCGATATTCGGGTGCTGCAACGTGGCCAGCAGACGGATCTCCCGCACGAAGCGGTCCATCATCTCTTGCGCCTGCAGCCCCGAAGCCGGCCCGGCACGCAGCAGCTTCATCGCCTCGATGCGGTCCGAGATGCTGTGCCGCACCCGGTACACCTCGCCCATACCGCCATAGCCGAGCGTCCCGACAATCTCGTAATCGCCCACGCGGGTTCCGGGTGTCCATGCCATCGAGAGCAGTTATACCGCGATTTCATCGCTGGTCTAAGGATTCTCTGAACAACTCCTATCGTCATCTCGGCCGGAGCTACCGCGCCTGGCGAAATCGTCCCTCATTGTCATCTCGGCCGGAGCTACCGCGCCTGGCGAAATCATCCCTCATTGTCATCTCGACCGAAGCCGGTCGCTCGCAAAGCGAGCGATCGGCGAAGTGGAGAGATCTGCTTTTTTTCGCCGCCTGAACAGGCGCTCGTACTTATTGAGTGCATTGCTCTAAACTATAGGGTGATGGCTACCGCAGATATCTCCACTGTGATCCTGCCGCTCGCCCCCAGCGGCCCCTTTCGCAACGAGCCCTTCGTCGATTTCAAAGTGTCTGCGAACGAGCACGCCATGAAGGCTGCGCTCGAGCGCGTCGGCGCGGTGCTCGGCCATGAGTATGAACTCGTGATCGGCGGCGAGCGCGTGCTCACGGGAAGCGAGATTCGTTCGCTCAATCCGGCCCGGCCCGCGCAGACGGTCGGCATCCATCAGGCGGCCGGCGCTGAACAAGCCGAGCAGGCCATCGCCGCCGCGCTCAAAGCCTTCGAAAGCTGGCAGCTCGTCTCGCCGAAGCAGCGCGCCTCTTTGCTGCTGCGTGCAGCCGCGCTCATCCGCGACCGCAAATTCGAGTTCTGCGCCTGGCTCGTCTACGAAGTCGGCAAGAACTGGGCCGAAGCAGACGCCGATGTGGCCGAAACCATCGACTTCCTCGAGTTCTATGCGCGCGAAGCCCTGCGCCTCGCCAAGGCGGAGCCGCCCATCCAATATCCCGGCGAGCGCAACCGGCTCCTCTACGTGCCGCTCGGCGTCGGCGCCGTCATTCCGCCGTGGAACTTCCCCTTCGCCATCATGGCTGGCATGACCGCGGCGGCCATCGTCTGCGGCAACACCGTCGTCCTCAAGCCCTCACCCGACGCACCTACTATCGCGGCGCGTTTTCTCGATGTGCTCGAAGAGGCTGGCATGCCGCCCGGCGTCGTCAACCTGTTGCAGGGTGGCCCTGCCGTCGGCCGCGCGCTGGTCGATCACACGAAGACCCGTTTCATCGCCTTCACCGGCTCCAAAAAAGTCGGCCTCGAGATCCATGAACACGCCGCCAAAACCCAGCCCGGCCAGATCTGGATCAAGCGCACCATCCTCGAGATGGGTGGCAAGGACGCGATCATCGTCAGCTCCGACGCGGACATCGATGCCGCCGTTGAAGGCGTCGTCGTGTCGGCCTTCGGCTTCAACGGACAGAAGTGCTCCGCCTGCTCGCGCGCCATCGTCGAAGATCCCATCTACGATGCCTTCCTCGAGCGCATCGAAGCGCGCGTCGCGCAGATCAAGGTCGGCGACCCTGTCGAGAACACCTACATGGGCCCCGTCATCAACGAGACCGCGGTAAAGCGCATCCTCAACTACATCGACATTGGCAAAGGCGAAGGCCGCGTCGTCTCCGGAGGCAAGCCCGTCCAGAACGCCGATGGCGGCTACTACATCCAGCCCACGGTGATCGCCGATGTCGCCCCCACCGCGCGCATCGCCCAGGAAGAGATCTTCGGCCCCGTGCTCGCCGTCATCCGCGTGAACAACTTCGAAGAAGCGCTCGACGTCGCCAACAACACCGAGTATGGCCTCACCGGCTCGGTCTACACCGACGACCGGCGCAAGATCGAGCACGCCAGCCGCGCCTTCCAGGTCGGCAACCTCTACTTCAACCGCAAGAGCACCGGCGCCATGGTCGGCGCGCACCCCTTCGGCGGCTTCAACATGTCCGGCACAGACTCCAAAGCCGGCGGCCCGGATTATCTGCTGCTCTTCACGCAAGCGAAGTCAGTGTCGGAGAAGCTGCGGTAGCGCATCAACTCGCCGGTTCCTGGTGTGAGCTGAACCAGTCGAGAACTTTTCCCTCAAATGCGCGGCCAGCCACGCGTGCTGCACCGCCGTGGTCTGCATTTGGTACCTCCCACAACACATCTTGCCGAGGGGCCGTATGCATAATCTCAATCGCATGTCTCGGTGCAATGTTTCGGTCGGCTTCCCCGGCAATCAACATGGCAGGAACCCTACTTGCCGCGACAGACGTCTTTGGCTGGGCGTCTGCGAGGTTCACGCCGTAGCGCAGCCGTACATAGAAGAACGCCGCCTCCAGCATTGGCCTCCCGACGATACGGCTGAATATCCATCCAATGCCGGTGGTCTGCGCGATTCGGTCCTGGGCAATCTCACGAAAGGTCGAGAACGGGGATTCGACCGCGACAGCGCATAAGCCATGGGTTACCGTCATTGCCTGTAGAGCAATAGCAGCGCCCATCGATTCGCCGAATAGATACGTGCATCCATGCTCGCGTTGACGCAACCAATCGGCCCATTGCGCTATATCGTTTCGTTCGAGTACGCCATAGGTGGCGATTGCGCCTCCGCTCGTGCCATGCGCGCGCGAATCAGGAAGCAGCACTGCGTATCCAGCCTTCAAGAACATCACTGAGTATCCCGCCACACCTTCCCGGTCATCAGCGACTCCATGAAGCAGGATGACACCTTCATGGTTCCAATCACTCGGCTGCACATACCAGCCTTTCAACTCTGCATGGTGCGACGCGTCAACGGCAACGTCCTCAACGCCGGAGCTGGAATATCCCTTGACCATTGCCACGTATCTGGCGCGGCTCGCGACAGCCCTGCGGTGCGGATGAATGGCACCTTCCGCAAGATAGATACCCGCGGCAATCGATAGCACAAGGTATAGTCCGAGAAGCGATAAGCCAATTTGAATGGATCGGCGCCGCATGCAGCGTCCTCATGCGTGAGTACGTAACAACGCCCATATGGTTCCATAGCGCAGAAGGGTCAGGCTACGTGCTCTCCGGCATTGCAGCATCGAGAAACTCGCTCACCATCGGCACCAGCCATGCAGCGCGCCGCATCAGCGCCATGTGATCGGTGCCGGGGAGCACGGCAAGCTGCGCACATGGCAGCAACCGGAATAACTCCACAGCATGTTCGGGACGCATCACGTCAGCATCGCCCACTACGACGAGCGTCGGCGCGGTAATGCCACGGATCGCCTCCGCGGGAATGTCCTCGAAGCTACGCATGCGCTGGACGCACTTGTCGAAAAACATCTGCAGGTTTTCCGGCTGCGGAGCCGCTTCGAGATACGCCTCCCGCAGCTCCTTCGGCATGCTCTCCAGGGTCGCGCTGGGAAAGCTATCCCAGAACCACGGATAGCTGCTGCCCTCCCGCTGATAGAAACCGGACGCGGCCACCAGCTTGCGCACAAGTTGCGGGTGCCGGATCGCCACCTGCAACGCGATCGTGCCACCGTTGCTGAAGCCGAAGATATCTGCGTGGCCGATATTCAGATAGTTGAGCAGCGCCGCGGTATCGTCGGCCGATTGCACAAAGCGGAATGGCCGGTCGGCAATGTCCGCCGTATGCCCGAAGCCCTGCTGCTCGAACGCGATCACCTGCCGGTCGCGCGCAAAAGCCACGAGCACATGCCCGAAGGAGGTCTGAATCGTATCCCCGCCGCCGTGCAGCAGCACCAGCGGCGGACGCCCGGAGTTCGCCGTGCCATGGATCTCGTAGTACATCTGGAGCCCGTTCACGGGCGCATAGCCACTTTGTGTCGCCATTACTGTTTCCCCTCCTTTGTGCTCGCCTTTTTTTGCACGCGCCCGGATCAAGCCGGGGTATCCAGCACGTACCGCATGCCGCAATTGTCATCGCAGCCAGGCGGACGCAGTCGTTTCGATTTATCGTACTGGCTGTTACAGATACTCGCCCAGCCGGTCCATCGTCTCGTTCAGTCCCTTGAGCGCGCCGTACACCTTCACGATTTCATCCCGCTCCGCCGCACTCGGGAAAATCATCCGCAGCGACACTTCCGTCTTGCCGCCCTTGTCGCGAAACTCCACAATCACGCGGTGAGTATGGATATCGTCATCTTCCCGGCCGCCGCTGGTGGTGTAGATGATGCGCTCCGGTATCTCAACCGACTCATAGCGGATCTCGTTCGGATAGTTCGTGCCGTCCGGCCCATGCATGGTGTACTGCCATACGCCGCCCGTGCGCATCTCCATCGAGTGCGTGGTGGTGCTGAAGCCGCGAGGTCCCCACCACTGGCCGATCGCCTGGGAATCGATCCATGCATCGAAGACCGTCTCCCGGGGCGCGTCGAAAATGCGCGTGATCGCCATCTCCCGGTCGCCGACAAGCTGGGCACGTCCAATCTCCGTAACTGCTGCTCGCATCATTCCTCCTCTTCTTCCATTCGTCCGGTCATCTTCTCCTCCTTCCGCGGCGGCGGGCATCAATGGCCCTCTGTCTCTTTCGCCTGGCGCTGCTCTTCTTCCTGCACCTTCCTCAGGTACTCGCCCAGGCGATCGAAGCTCTCCGTCCAGAAGCGCTCGTAATGCGCCACCCAGTCGGCCACCGTCTTCAGCGGCTCGGGCTGCAATCGGCAGGGCCGCCGCTGCGCGTCACGCGCCCGCCCGATCAACCCGGCGCGCTCCAGGACCTTGAGGTGCTTGGAGACGGCCGGCTGAGACATCGCGAAGGGCTCGGCAAGCTCGTTGACCGTGCCCTCACCTGATGCCAGCCGGGCCAGAATGGCCCGCCGTGTCGGATCGGCGAGAGCACCAAAGATCGCGTCTAGATTGTCAGCGTTCATGTATCAAACCATAGGGTTATATAACCTATGAGTTTGATAAATCGGGATGACCCCGTGTGTCAAGGGCCGGAGGCATTTTCTTCCTGGAAAATCAGCCTCACGGCGATCGGGGAGGAATTACCGCTGATTGGCGCATCCCGCAAAAAACAGAAGCCCTCCTTGCGGAGGGCTGTTTTGAAAGGCCGAAAGTATTGCTTGTGCGCTTTTGATCTTTATGCGCTGCGCATCTGTAATGCTCCGGTGGCCGTCTGAATGCCGTTTGCTGCTGCCGGCGCCTGCAGGCCATTCACCGCCTCAGCCGCCGCGGCGGCCAGGATGCGGTGATGAATCGTGAAGAGTGCCAGCTCCAGGCGGTCGGAGACGCCGGTCTTGTCGTAGACCGAGCGCAGATAGTTCTTGATCACCTGCTCGGTGGTGCCGAGCCGCTGCGCGATCTCCTTGTTCTTGCAGCCCTGCACGATCAGGGCAACAATCTTCATCTCTTTCGGAGTCAGCCGGTCGCGCACGCGCGCGCCCACCGAATCCTCGTCCTCGTTGTGCCCCGCATCCGCCGGACGCTGCACGCAGGTCAGGCCGTGAATCACCTTGTGGACGCAGTCCACCAGCGCAGCGCCGGTCGTATTGCGGTAGACCACGCCGCGCACTCCCTGGGCTGTGTAGGAAGAAGCCGACTCGCCGTTCTCCGCGATCACCACAGCCCGGCTGCCGGCCGTCTTGACCCGGTTCATAAAATCGGTCATGTCCGGGCGAAGAGCGGACGCGAAGACCACAATCGAAGAACGATAATTATCGACTGCCAGTACCATCCGCGCCATGTCGCTGCATTGCGCGGCTACCCGGAAGTCCTCTTCGCCCGCCAGCACCTTCGCGATGCCCGCACGGAAGATCGCCTGATTGTCACCGAGAATGATCTTATTCATTGCGCCTCGTTTGACTAAGCCCCTTTGCCGACAGATTGGAGTGCGCAATTCACGTATCGCTCCGCGGAGACAGTCGTCTCGCAGAAAGAGTCGTCTCTAACTTCCCACAACGAATGCGCTGTCACCAAGACTTATCGGCAGATTTCGGTAAATCTTCTCTTTACTTCTCGTGGACCGCTCACTGGACGCTCGCGTCATTTCTCGCGTCTGTGCGTCGTCTTGTCGTCTCTTTGGCTGCGGTGTTGCCACTTAAAGATCGGCGATAGACTCCAGAGCGACAACCCCACGATAGTGTTACGGGAGTGTGCTTTAGGGAACAATTCGCTTTGACATTGTTCCCATCCCGCGTGTTTTCAACGACGTTCTCACCTCCACCGCATCACGCGTCACTGCCTACCACCGCCATCGCAGCCCTCCTGCAACCTCGGCCGTGAAGGCACTACACTAAAGGTGCACCCTGTTTCGCCTCCTTCAAGGGACGGCAGAACGATTGAGGAGGCAATGAGCAAGCCAGTCATTCTCGCAATTGATGATGATGTCAGCGTGCTGGAAGCGGTTGTGCAGGATCTGCGCCGCCGCTACGCCGCCAGCTACCGGATCCTGCGCGCCAGCTCCGGGCAGGCCGCACTCGACCTCGCCAAGCAGCTCAAGCAGCGCTCGGAAACCGTTGCCCTCTTCCTCTCCGACCAGCGCATGCCGGGCATGAACGGTACCGAGCTGCTCGAGCGCTCGATCGAAATCTTCCCCGACGCCAAACGCGCCCTGCTCACCGCCTACTCCGACACCGAGGCGGCGATCCGGGCCATCAACGCAGCGCGCATCCACTACTACCTCACCAAGCCCTGGGACCCGCCCGAGGAGAAGCTCTACCCGGTCATCGACGACCTCCTCGAGACCTGGGGCGAGACTCACAAAGCGCCCTTCGAGGGTCTGCGCATCGTCGGCGCGCGCTACGCACTGCGCGATCACAATGTCCGCCAGTTCCTCACCAGGAACTACGTGCCCTACATGTGGCTGGATGTCGAGAGCTCACCCGAAGCGCAGCAACTGCTCGCGGAGAACGGCCTCACCGACGCCAAGCTGCCTGTGCTCTTCTTCCGCGACGGAAGCCACCTCGAGCAACCCGAGCAGTCCCTGCTCGCGGAGCGCATCGGCTTGCGCACGCAGCCCTCGCAGGATGTCTACGACATGGTCGTGATGGGCGCGGGCCTCGCCGGCCTCGCCGCCGGTGTCTACGGCGCCAGCGAAGGCCTTCGTACCCTGGTTATTGAGCAGGAAGCCCCCGGCGGTCAGGCCGGTACCAGCTCACGTATCGAAAACTACCTCGGCTTTCCCACCGGCCTCAGCGGTGCCGAGCTGGCGCAGCGCGCCTACCAGCAGGCGATGCGCTTCAACGTCGAGTTCCTCTCCGGACGCGCTGCCTCCATCCGCACTGACCAGGGTTACCACTTCGTCTGTCTGGGCGATGGCCGCGAGGTCTCCGCGCAGACCTGCCTGGTCGCCACCGGTGTCGACTGGCGCCGGCTGGATGTTCCCGGCGTAGAACAGCTTACCGGCGCCGGCATCTACTACGGAGCTGCCCTCGCCGAAGCCCGCTCCTGCCGCGGCGAGGAGGTTTTCCTCGTAGGGGGCGCCAACTCCGCCGGTCAGGCAGCCCTGGCCTTCAGCCAATATGCGCGTCGCGTTGTCATCCTGGTGCGCGCCGCATCCCTCCAAAGCAGTATGTCGAAATACTTGATCGATGAGATCGCTCGTGAATCCAATATTGAGGTTTGGACTGGTTCGAAGGTTGTCGAAGCATTGGGCAACGGCCGGCTCCAGCAGTTACGTGTGGCGCGGCCGGATGGCGAGCAGACCGTAGATGCAGGCGGGCTGTTCATCTTCATCGGCGCGGAGCCGAAGACCGATTGGCTGCCGCAGGCCGTGCTGAAGGATGAGCGAGGATTTGTCTTGAGCGGCAATGACCTGAAACGCTATCAGCAGTTCACCCGGCAGTGGCAGTTACAGCGCGACCCGTATCTGTTGGAATCGAGTGTGCCCGGCATCTTCGTCGCCGGAGACGTGCGCCACGGCTCGATCAAGCGCTGTGCCTCGGCCGTAGGCGAAGGGTCCATTGCCGTACAGTTCATCCACCAATACATGGCCGCGCGTTGAAGCATTTTTGCTATAGGTGTAGATGGAGATCGATAGTTTTTGTGGCCTTTCCGTAAAGAAAGGCCACGCCGAAAGTCACCCCACGCCGCACGGTAATAGCAAGAATGCTTTAAGCGGCCGAAGGAAAGGAAGCAGACGCACCTTTAACTCGCATGAGCAGTGATCAAGCCACCCTTCGCATCCAGCGCGTTCCCTCGGAGACACTTTTCCCCGAGCTGTCCAAGGTTCCCGTTTTCGCCGAGGTAAAAGTAGGGAACCTTGAGTGTCTCGGCACAGTCGAGCTGATCGAAGCAGAAGCTGGAGCCGAGATTGCACCCCCCGGCACCACCTGTGATGGCTTCTACGTCGTGCTCCAGGGCGAAGTGGAGGTTCGCAAGGAAGGTAGGGAAGGGGAGCCGCTCCAGATCTTCCCGCAGACCGCCGGCGAGTCCTTTGGTGAAATGCCTCTGCTCAAGGGAGTGCAGTCGACCTACGAGCTTGTCGCGACAGCAGCATCGCGCCTTGTCCGCTTCGATGAAGAAGCCTTCTGGCAGCTTATGTTCTCCTGCCCGCGTGTGCGCGCCGCCATACTCGGCAACATGGCGCGGCGGCTGGAATCCTACCAGGTGAACGCCGTCCATCGGGAAAAGCTGGCCTCGCTCGGCACCCTCGCGGCCGGCTTGATGCACGAACTCAACAACCCCGGCGCAGCGGCACTGCGGGCTGCTTCGCAGCTTCGGGAAAACCTTGCCCGCATGCATGAGATCGGCCTCCGCTTTACCAACAAACCCAAGAGTCAGGATCAGCTGGACTGCATGCGGTCTCTGCAGCAGCAGGCCATGCGCCGCGATTGCTGCGTGCTGATGGGCTCGCTCGAGCAATCGGACCGGGAAGAGGCGCTGGCCGAATGGCTGGAGCAATCCGGCGTCGAGAACGCCTGGCGCATCGCGCCCGGCCTTGCCGAAATGGGCATGGATGCCGATCGGCTCGCGTGTACGCGCCAGGTCTTTGAGGGGCAGGACCTCTCCGACACCCTCAACTGGCTCGAATCGGTCATTTCGAATATCCAGCTCGTCTCTACCATCGAGTCCAGCATCGCCCGCGTGACCGACCTCGTCGTCGCCGTAAAAAAATACGCCTATGAGGGCAAAGTCGGCAGCTCACTCAATGTCCACGAGAGCCTGCACAGCACCCTGATCATCCTCGGCCACAAGCTGCGCCATAAAGGCATCGTGCTGCGCAAGCACTTCGCCTCCGACCTGCCCGCGCTCGAAAATGCCGCCGCCGGTCTGAACCAGGTCTGGACCAATCTGCTTGACAACGCCATCGACGCCTCGCCCGAGGGTGGAGAGATCACGATTCGCACCCGCCGTGAAGGCGATCGCATCCTCGTCAGCTTTGCCGATCACGGTCCCGGCATCTCCGAAGAAAACCAGAAGCACATCTTCGAGCCCTTCTTCACCACCAAGCCGGTCGGCAGCGGCACCGGTCTCGGTCTGGACATCGCGCGCCGCATCATCGAATCGAAGCACGGCGGCGAGATCAAGGTGAAATCCGGCCCCCAGGGCACCGAGTTCTCCGCCTATCTCCCCATCAACGGCGGCGAAACAACCGGCGGCGAAACAGCCAGCGAGCCTGCGGTCGAGCAAACCGTAGCGTCAGCCCCATCCCGCGCTGTATCTTCCTGAGCAGCGGAAGAGTTCTCCAAATTCTCTCCTCATCTCGACCGGAGGCGGCCACCCGCCTCGCGAGCGATCGGCGCCCTGGAGAGACCGGCTGTTTCCCCGGTCGATGCACTTCGTGATCAGGATCGATGCATTTCGTGATCCCGATCGATGCATTTCGTGATGAAGTTACGAACCGAGAAGCAGGACTCTAGGATTTCCGCCACAGCCGCGTGAGCGGACCATCGGCGCCGTCCAGAGGATCGCTCTCCGGGAAGGGCAGCGCCGCCATCCGCGCCGTCGCCGTAGCATCCGGAGCCTGGCGGCAGATATCCCATGTCTGTCCGCGGGGATAAGCACCCACCACCAGAAAATCGGCGCTCGCCTCCAGCCGGCAATGGCCGGTTCCGGTAGGCAGCACAGCAATGTCGCCGGCGCGCACCACAACTTCGTGGCCGTTCGGGCCGCCGAGCATCAACCGCGCAGAGCCGCCCGTGAAGCCGAGCACCTCATGTGCGGTCGAATGATAATGGTGAAAGTCGTAGACGCCATTGCGCCACTGCGCCGGCCATCCGGTGCGCTCGAAGATCTGCTCGAACCGCGTCGCCGCATCGTCATCCCGCGCCTGCACGACCCCACGGTAGAGCAGCACCGGAAGATGCTCGTTATTCGGCATCCAGCCATTCTGCGAAAGCCGCAGAATCTCCGGATCATGCGCGCCGCCGCTGCCTCCGCCGGTCACAGCGCCCTCGCGCGCAGCCCCCAGCGCTCGGAAGGACCCCAACCCCAACACACCCAGCATCGCCGCAAACGCACGCCTGTCCATCTTTGCCGCCTCCGCCTACAACTTCGGATTCAGGCGACAGTTCGCAGGCTGCACCAATCCGAGGTCCTTTGCGCAGAATTCCCCTGTACGACAATAGAGCGATGACCGGTATCCGAATGGACAAATGGCTCTGGGCAGCGCGCTTCTTCAAGACCCGCGCCCTCGCCGCGCGCGCCTGCGACCTGGGACGCATTGTCTCGAACGGCCATGAAGCCAAGCCCTCCCGCGAGGTCCATCCCGGCGATCGTCTGCACATCCGCACCGAAGCCGGCGACTTCCATATCGAGGTGCGCGCACTCAGCGAAATCCGTGGGCCCGCCGCGGTCGCGCAGACGCTGTATCACGAGACGGACGAGAGTCGCGAGCTGCGCCAGAAACTTACTGACGAGCGCCGAGCCGCGATGCGGCAAGGTCTGCTGCGCGAAGGCAGGCCATCCCGCCGCGATCGCCAGGAGCTGAACCGCCTGCGCGGCCGCTTCTGAGATGCATCCGCCCTGCGATATCCTGCCGGAATGACGATCCGCGCAGCACTCCCCGAGGACATCCCCGAGATCGTCGCCATCGAGCAGATCCCCGAGTACCATGCCTGCATCGGTGCCTGGCCGGCGGAGGAGCACCTCCGCGCCCTGGCCGACCCCGACAATGAATACTTCGTCGCCTGTGGCGAGGACGGCGTCGAAGCCTTCGCCATCCTGCAGGGAATCCGCTCTGAGCATCGCTCCCTTCACCTCAAGCGTATCGCGGTCCGCGCGCCTCATCGTGGCCTCGGCAGGCGCCTGCTCGCGTACACCATCTCACGCGTCTTCGAGCATCATCGCGCGCACCGCCTCTGGCTGGATGTCTTCGAGACCAACACACGCGCCCGCCGCATCTACGAAGCCTGCGGCTTCCATTACGACGGCGTGCTGCGCGAGGCCATCTTGCGCGACGGCGCATACCACACCCTTGCCCTCATGTCCCTGCTCGACCGGGAGTACATAGCAAGGCAACAGCTCGCCGCGCCCGCGGTTACCTTCACATCCCGTTCCTGACCCCTCATACTTTCCCACGCTCCTGCCGATAAAGCTTTTGGCAGCGCCTCCCCCGCGCCAGCCCATCCCCACCACCGGAGTGTCTCTCGCGTGTTCGCCATCCTCGGAATCCTTGTGGTCTTCGGCGCTGTGCTGGGTGGCTACCTCATGGAAAAGGGCAATCTGCTCGTTCTGGTGCAGCCGGCGGAGTTGCTCATCATCGGCGGCGCTGCCCTGGGCACGCTGCTCATCGCCAACCCGATCCACATCCTCAAGAGCATCGCCGGCGGCATCGGCGGTGTCTTCGGCAACTCGCGCTATGGCAAGGACCGCTACCTTGAGACCCTGCGCATGATGTTCGGCCTGCTCACCAAGGCGCGCCGCGAAGGCAACCTGGCCATCGAACAGGACATCGAGGTCCCGCAGGAGTCGAAGCTCTTCGCCGAGTTTCCCGCCTTCCTCAAGGACCACCACACCCGCGACTTCGTCTGCGACACGCTGCGCATGATGATCACCGGCGGCGTCGAAGCCTTCGATATCGACCAGATGATGGAGCTGGATATGGAGGTGCAGCACCACGATGCCAGCCAGCCCATCTCCGCGCTCACCACCGTCGCCGACGCATTGCCCGGCCTCGGCATCGTCGCCGCGGTGCTCGGCGTCGTCATCACCATGCAGGCGCTCGGCGGGCCGCCCGCGGAGATCGGCCACAAAGTGGCGGCGGCGCTGGTCGGCACCTTCCTCGGCATCCTGCTCTGCTACGGTCTGGTTGGTCCCATCGGCGCGAAGATGTCGAAGTCTGCCGACGAGGAGCGCTGCTTCACCCACATGCTGCGCGTGCTCATGCTCTCGGCCATCAAAGGAACTCCCCCGCAGGTCTCGATCGAGATCGGCCGCCGTGCCATCCCCCTCCACGTACGCCCCAGCTTTGCCGAGGTAGAGCAGGTCTGCCGCGCCGGCGGCGCACCCGCCGCGCCCGCGGAAGGCGACGAAGGGAAGGCGGCATGACGCCTCAACCCCTTCCTGCACAACGTCCGATCATCGTCGTGCGCAAGCGCGCTCCGCATGTCGCGCACCACGGCGGCGCATGGAAGGTGGCCTATGCCGATTTCGTCACCGCCATGATGGCGCTGTTCATCGTGCTCTGGCTCATGAACTCCAGCGACCACATGCGCAAGGCGATCGCCGGCTACTTCAACGATCCGCGCGGCAGCACCACGACCATCGGCACCGACCGCGCCGGCTCGGGCGACGCGCTGCCGCTCAAGCGCAACGATCTGCGCGACCTGAAGGCGCTCCTCGAGCAGCAGGTCACCAGCAATCCCGCGCTGGTCAAGCTCAAACAGCAGATCGAGATCACCATCACGCCGGAAGGTCTGCGCATCGAGCTCATCGAGTCGCGCGACGGCACCTTCTTCGAGACCGGCAGCGCCACGCTCAACGAGAATGGCCGCACCACACTCGCCCTGTTGGCGCATCAGCTCGCCCAGGTGCCGAACCTGGTCTCGGTCGAAGGCCACACCGACGCGCGGGCCTACGCCGATGTCAACGGCTATGGCAACTGGGAGCTCTCCGCCGATCGCGCGAACGCAGCGCGTCGCCTCATGGAACACGCCGGACTACGCGCCGGGCAGATCTCGCAGGTCCGCGGATTTGCCGATCGCCAGCTCCGTGTTCCCAGCGATCCACTCGATCCATCCAACCGCCGCATCTCCGTCATCGTCCACTATCTAACGCAGGGCCCGGCGCTCGGCGACGAGGGCAGCGCAGCTGCAGTCCACCAGAACGACGCAACCGGCGGCCCCGCGTAAGGATTGCGCGGGAACGCAGCCTGGTTTTCGAAGCACTGTATATTTCGAGAGTAAATCACTCTCGAAATAAGATAGGTGCCGCGACTTGTCATTTCAATCCTTCCTGACCTGCTTCCGGTATGTGACGGCAAGTCTTCTTGGAGTCGCGGCACTCTGTATTGTCGTCTCCACATACCACTGGCCGCTGCTGTGGGACGCGCAGGTATTTCATTACGGCAACTTCCTTATAGACCACGGCTTTGTGCCTTACCGCGACATCATCGACATGAATATGCCCGGGGCCTACTTGATCGATGGTTGGGCCATAAAAGTGTTCGGTGGGGGAGATCTGGCGTGGCGGATTTTTGACTTCACGCTCGTGGGCACTCTGTGCCTTGCCATGGTGGTGATCGCACGACCGTATGACTG
>DASYBK010000009.1:0-3705 GCA_036500805.1 Acidobacteriaceae bacterium
CGGATCAACCGCTGGCAGCCGCTTCCCGGCGAGTGCGCCCTTGGCATTGCTGAGGAACCACCACGGAATGCCGTTCATCGCGGTGACCACAGCCGTTTCGGGGCCGAGCAGCGGGCCAATGCGCGATGCAACCTCGGGCAAAGAGGGTGCCTTCACGGCGATGATGACGTAGTCCTGCGGCCCAAGTTCCGCCGGATCCGCGCTGGCCCGGACAGCCGTCTGCAAAGTTTCTCCGTTCATGAGCAAGCGCAGGCCGTCTTTCTGTATGGCCGCAAGTGTGGCGCCACGGGCGATAATGCTCACCGTCGCGTTGGCGCGTGCAAGCTGGGCTGCGATGGTACCGCCAACGGCGCCGGCGCCGAAGATGCAAAACTTCGGCGACGCGGGCTCGCTGGTGGGATTCATACCGCAGCGAGGTATGGTATTTTCTCTCATTTCACGCTCCCGCCCTTGACGTGCAGCAACTCGGCAAATAGCCAGTGTTCATCGGTGCGCTCAGAGTAGTCGATCGCCGCTTGGACCACGATGCCCTACGTCTATCCAATGTGGTCAGGGAAGCGCGACCGATTGCGCTCGTGGGGGATTCCTCTCGCGTACTTGGCAAAGGCTATCGTGACGAGCACTATGCCAGCGGCGACTGCTGCAAGCGTCTTGAGCATGGTCATCACTCCGTTTAGGACAGCCCGTTCGGCACCTCTGGGCATAGCGGGATTGGCGTGCGCGGCGGAAACGTTGCGTGTGACGACTGTCATAGTGTTCTCCTGTTGCTAGTGGGATTTCTCTGCGTAAAGAAGCTCGTCAGCGGAGCTGTTGGTCAGATTCGCCTTGAGGAAGGCCTCGGTTTCTGGAAGTGCGAGATGGAAGTCGTTCAACGCTTCCATCCTGACGCGCAGGCGCTTCGCCGTGCATTCGAGCACGTGGCCGCCGTAGCGGCGGTCTTCCGTCAAGAAGTGGAAATGATATCCGGGCACGCTGAACGCGCTCGAAAACCCGGGCGACCAGATGCCGATGAGCGTCCCGGAGACGTCCGTCAGGTCGAACTCGTGCTGATCGCGGGTCGCATCGACGAGGCGGCCACCGGGGCTCGGAGGGCTCACCGCCCTGGTGCGGACGCGATCGAACCGTCCGTCCAGGCGGATCGCGAAGAATATGTTGTTCGAGGTGCGCAGCCGGTCGCACCCCGCCTCCAGCTCGTGCAGATTGGAGGCGGCGCCGATCTGCTCATCGGCCCCGGGCGCGAAGCGGGTGATGACGGCAAACGGCGCCAGCGCCGACGCCGCGGCTTGCGAGACTTCTCCGCTGCCTCGTACCCGGTAGACGGCTCCGTCGAGGACGACCATCTCGCCGTCCAGGCCTTCGAAAGTGCCGAGACCGAAATCGCCGTGCGCGAGGAGCTGGCGCACAGTGATGGCTCCCGAATAGACGCCAGTGACGAGGGCGCCCGAGGTCGCGACCTGGAACAGGGTATGCAGCGATACACCGAGATGCCGCGCGAGCGCCGTGCACACCACCGCGGACGGCGTGGTTGATGCCCGTCGCGTCTCGTCCTCAAGCGACTGGCGCAGTGAGATTGGAATATCAATCGTGAGCTCTGCGGTCCACTGATTGGATCTTCCCTTCATCATCATTGCCTTTGCCTTCGGATGTGCTGGGGTCGCTGTGGCTCTGGGAAGGCAAGCACCTCGCGAGTGTAGGTCTCGACCACCTCGCTGAATGGGATGCCGTCCGGCAGGGAAAGCACAGCGCGGTGCTCCAGCACCGCGTGGGGGATTGTGAGCGTCGATCCTCTCCGCTCGGGCAGTGGGGCGCCCATTTCCCAGTCCTGCGGCATGGGCGGCCAGAGCAGTTTCACCGACAGCGTGCGGCGCCGGAAATTAAGCCTTTGCACTGCTCGGCCGAAGGCGATGTCTGTCGTGTCGAGCAGTCGGTTCATCTCCGGTGTCAGCCGGGCGGGTAAGTACCAGTTATCCGCTTCCGATAGAACGTGGTCGCCGCAGATGAGGCGCACCCTGCGGTAGCGGACAGGCTCCGTCGCGCTGACGCCGAGAAGCCGACGCTGCTCATCCGTCGGCGCTTGCTCCGCGCCCGCGTGGGCTGCGATGCAGGTGAGCACGCTCAGCACCACAAGGATGAACGCCAGAAACTCCAACAGGGTTGGCAGTCGTTGCTCCCACATGAAGCCGTAGATCAGGGCGAACAACGTCTCGAACAGGATCATCTGACCTACCAGCGTGAGCGGCAGCAGGCGGCTCATCTGATTCCAGAGCGCATTCCCAGCGATGGATGCGAGAACCGCCACTGCGATGGAGACGCCAGAAAGCTGCGCCCATTCCAAAGCACTGTGGTGCGATCTGTCCAAGGCGACAGCGACCGGAACAAGCAAGATCGCCTGCGCCCCTGTGGCAAGACCAGTGAGCAAGCTCCAATCGTGCGCGGAGACATCGCTCAGCCTGCCTAGCCAGCGCCTATTTCCCACGGCGTATGCCGTCCAAGAAACGAGCGCGCCAACTGCACAAGCGAGCCCGACAATCTGGTTCTGTGCTGCCGCGGCGTTTGGCTGAGCTATCGCCTGCCAGCCGATGCACACCGCCCCCGCGATGCAGAAGAGGAGCGATGCAGCCAGTCTCCTCATAGGCACGGCGCCATGGTCACGACTGCCGATGATCGTCACGGCGACTGGAAGAAAGCCGATGACCAGCGAGGTCATCGCGATACCGCCCGTCTGCACTGCGTTCGATAAGAGGATGTAATAGAGGGTGTTTCCGGCCAGCGAGAGCCATGCGAGGCCGAGCCATTCACGCCGACGCAGCTTTGGAAGTAGCGTGCTGAGGCGCGGCCCGATCAAGCACGCCGCTATAAGCCCATAGGCCAAATATCGCCCAGCAGTGAGCGTTATCGGTGGGAAGGTCCGCACCAACTCCGGCGCAAGGAAAACCAGCCCCCAAAGGGCTCCGGCTCCTGCGCCGCAGGCGATGCCTCTGAGTGTTCCTCCACTGAGGCTCGTATGCGTCCCGTTCGTCTGCATGAACGAGAAATATCATCGCTTAAGCGGGTGAGGGGCTCTTGATCTGTGCGCCTTTCGAGCGGTTAACTCAGCCTATGGCTTCGGAACACACAAACCACTCACGCACACTCGATGGGTTCGACCTTGCAATCCTGCGGATGGTCCAGAAGGACAACAAGACGCCGCAGCGTCTGATCGCGGAAGCCGTGAACCTTTCTCCGGCTGCCGTTCAACGCCGCATCAACGCCATGGAGGTCTCTGGTGTAATCACCCGAAACGTGGCTCTGGTGAAACCGGAAGACCTGTCGCTCCACATCACCGCACTGGTGGAGATCAATCTACGGGACGAGCGAGTCGCGACCGTGGACGCGGCGAAGGCTCTGTTCCGCAAAACTCCCGAGGTGCAGCAGTGCTACTATGTGACCGGCGGGATCAGCTTCGTTCTGGTGATTATCGCACCCGACATGCGCGCGTATGAGGCCCTGACGCGATCCCTCTTCGCCGAGAATGACCTTGTTGATCGCTACCGAACTTTGGTGGCTCTCGACCGGGTGAAATACGAGACGGCCCTACCTTTCTAGGGCTGCGCGACCCTCGGCGCGTTACGGCGCAGGAACGGTGAGCCTTCGCCCGCTCATTTGCGCGAGAGGGATCAGCGCGGAGAGCGCGTCACCACGATCGCCAACACCACTCAGCGACCA
>DASYBK010000010.1:0-6450 GCA_036500805.1 Acidobacteriaceae bacterium
TCGATACCGATAGCAATGATGCCGCGTGCCATGACATTCGAGAAGTCCTTGAGCGGTGTGCGCTTCACCGTGCCCTTCTGCGTCGCGAAGAAGACGAACTTGCCTTCTTCTTCCAGATTGCGCTGCGCCAGAATCGTGCGCACCGTCTCACCCGGCTGCAGGTTGAGCAGGCTGGCCATGGATTTGCCCTTGCCCGCGGCGCCGACATCGGGGACCTCGTAGACCTTCAGCCAGTAGACGCGCCCGGTGTTGGTAAAGCAGAGCAGGTAAGCGTGGGTTGAGTCGATGATGAGCTGCGAGACGAAGTCTTCCTCGCGCGTCTTCATTCCGAGACGCCCCGTCCCGCCGCGCCGTTGCTGGCGATAGATGGAGATCGGCGTGCGCTTGAGGTAGCCGGAATGCGACACCGTGACGGCGACCTGTTCGTCGGCAATCAGGTCTTCCAACTGCAGCTCCGCCGTCTCGTCCAGAATCTGGGTGCGACGCTCGTCGCCATAGTCCTTGCGGATCTGCTCCAGCTCCTTCACGATGACCGAGCGCAGCTTCTTTTCCGAAGCCAGAATCGATTCGTACTCGTCGATATTGGCACGCACCTGGCGCAACTCGTTCAGCAGCTCGTCGATGGAGAGCTGGGTCAGGCGATAGAGCTGCAGTTCGAGGATGGCGTCGATCTGGCGGTAGCTCAGGATGAGCGTTGCGGTAGTCTGCGTCGCCATGTCGATGCCGTACTTCGCCGCATCCAGCGAGACACCCTTCAGCTCCGCACCGCGCAACTGAATCCTGGTGCCGGAGAAGAAGCGGAAGAGGTTTTCGCGGGCATCCGCGCGCGATGACGATCCGCGGATGATCTTGATCACGCTGTCCAGGTGATCGAGCGCGATCTGGTAGCCGAGCAGGATGTGCTCGCGCTCCCGCGCCTTGCGCAGCAGGTAGGCGGTGCGGCGGCGGACGACATCCACGCGGTGGTCGATAAAGTGGCGGATGGCATCCGGCAGCGGCAGCTCCCGCGGCTGGCCGTTCACCACCGCGAGGAAGATCATGGAGAAGCTCTCCTGCATCTGCGTGTGCTTGTAGAGCTGGTTGAGCACAATCTGCGCCTCGGCGCCGCGTTTCAGCCCGATCACGATGCGCATGCCATCGCGATCGCTCTCATCGCGGAACTCATCGCGCGCAATATCGGTGATCACACCGTCGTTCACCAGGTCAGCGATGCGCTCGATAAGCTTCATCTTGTTCACCTGGTAGGGAATCTCGGTGACGATGATCGCCTGGCGGCCACCGGAGATGTTCTCAATCGCGCATTTTGCGCGCATCAGGAAGCGGCCACGGCCAGTGCGGTATGCCTCCGGAATGCCGCTACGCCCATAGATGAATCCGCCGGTCGGGAAGTCCGGGCCGTGCACGTGTTTCAGCACTTCGGCCAGGCCCGCATGCGGATTGTTCACCAGTTCGATGGTGGCGTTGATGACCTCGGTCAGGTTATGCGGCGGGATATTGGTAGCCATGCCCACCGCGATGCCGTTCGAGCCATTGACGATCAGGTTTGGAACGCGCGCCGGGAGCACCGCCGGCTCCATCGTACTCTCGTCGTAGTTCGGCACCATGTCGACCGTCTCCTGGTCGATATCGGCGAGCATCTCGCCCGCGATGCGCATCATGCGCGCTTCGGTGTAACGCATCGCTGCCGGCGGATCGCCGTCGACGGAGCCGAAGTTGCCCTGGCCGTCGATCATGGGATAGCGCAGGCTGAAGGGCTGCGCCAGACGCACCATAGTGTCGTAGATGGCGGTGTCGCCATGCGGATGATACTGGCCCATCGCCTGCCCGACGACCTTGGCACACTTGGTGTACTTCTTGTTGTGCTGCAGACCCATCTCATGCATCGTGTAAAGGATGCGGCGATGCACCGGCTTGAAGCCATCGCGCACATCGGGCAGCGCACGGCCGATGATGACCGACATCGAATAGTCGAGATACGACCGCCGCATCTCCTCTTCAATGTTGATGGGAATCAGGTTGGCGGCGCCTGGACCGGTGGGCGGCGTGGTGCCGTCCCCGCTGTTACCGTTTGGACCGCCGAGGGGAAGCTGTGGATTCTGATCGTCTGCCATAGATAGGAAGAGCCGGTCGCAGCACCGAAACTATGTGCCAAACAGCCCGTGCAGGGCGTGTATTGAGCGATGGGCTCTGTATCTATTTTAGCAAGGAATAGCGCATATTTCCGCGTTCCTGAAGTGGTTCCCGAAAGCTTATTTTGCACGTTTCCAAGGAGCGCCGTGCGTCAGTGCTTGGTCAATGTCATGGTCCAGCCCGGCTCGATGGGAAAGCTCGTTACCGTCCCCGCTGGTGCACTTTCGAAGCTCTGGGCGGCGGTGCGAAATCCGGCCTCGTAACTCGAGAAGCCCGCCCATTTGCCAAAGTCATGCCAGTTGTGAACCGCTCCGATAGGGAAGATGCAGAGCAGCGCAATCGCGATCCCGCGTAGCCAGCCAGGACCTGGCCGCAACGCGATGTTCCCGAGGCACATCAGGAACGCCAGCATAGGCAAGAGGTAGTATCGTGCATTCGCCAGTTCCAGAAATGCAAGCCATTGTGGTCCGAAAGAGTGCACCATTGGGGTACGCAACGCGGCCGCCAGGACCTCCGCGGCAAACAATGTAAACAGCCTCAACTCCAGCGGCGCGCGCCACAGTGCCCATGCCATCAGCGCAAGAGACGCAATCGCAATCGTCACCGCAACGATCCATGGCACGGAGAGCGATGCCAGCGGAGAAAGAGATCCAAGCAGGGCACCGGTGAAGATCCGCACTGTAAGGATGCGGGCCAGCAAGCCCGCGCTTGCTCCCAGCGGATGATGGATGCGCGCGCTGTGACGAGTGGTGAAGACGGCGTAGCCCTGCACCGCGGCAAATGCCACGACGCATGCGGCATAGACCACGCGCCACCGCTCCCGCCGCCACCATGCCATGGCGCCGGCGACCGGAATCAGCAATATGCAAAAAGGGCCGGTAAGCCCACAAAGGACCAACACGGCAAGATCCGCCACGCGGCCTGCCCAGCCGGACGGCAGCTTCGCCAGCAGCACCATGCTCGCGAGCAGCGCCAGCACCCATTGCGTATTCGTCGTATTTGCATGCCACTCCGCCGAATTTGGAAGGCATAGATAGAGCAGCGCAAGCGCCGAGCGAACCCGCAACGAACCCCAGTTCTCTCCCCGGCGAGACAGGACGAACACGACGGGAAGCCCCTGTGCCAGCAGGGCGAGGATGTTCATCACCAGCGGCGCGCGATGAAATGGCACCTCTAGCGAGGCATCGGCAAAGAGGCGCGGCAATGTCTGAAAGTAGCCGTCCCGCGTATGGGTGAGCGGCAGGAGCGGTCCCTCCTCATATGCCTGCGCATACCAGACGCGTCCATCCTCTGCCCAGAACTGGGCATGCAACAGGCTTGAGGGGCGATGGCTCGCGATCACCAAGGCGGCCACGATCCACAGCAGCGCCAGCCAATACCAATGCATCCGGACCGGCCTAGAAGGGTCGGGCGCGCCTGGCTGCGGAGTTTCGGGCGCTGGTCCGCCTGGCAGTTCGTTCACGCTTTCTATGGGTTGGATCACTCTGGCTTGGATCACTCTAGGAAAGATTCCGGGCAAGATTCGGTCGCAGCCGGAGGATCGCTTCATTCTAGCAATCCAGTATTGGCTCAGTTGCCGCGCTGGGATGACATTCCCGCTTGGAACCGCCTTGTCGAGCGAGTACAGTGGTGCCATTCGATTCGTCAGGTCGAGCCCTCGTTGTCTCGATGCCGAGCGCGCCGTCCCCGCCTTGCCAGCGCCCGCAACGTTCACGAGGTCACACCCCCATCGCCAGATCTGGAGGTTTTCCTGATGCCTGAAGTTCGCTGTTCCGTCTCCCGTCGCTCTTTCCTGCGTTTTGCCGGTACTGCTGCAGCCGCCGTGCCGATCTTCACTGAGGCCCACCTCGCCTGGGCATACACGAGCGGGGCGCAGTCTGCTTCCAACAGCATGAAACGGGCTAGCCGCTTCCACGGCGGCATGCAGGCCATTCCGCCCGACGCTGTGCTGATCAACGCAAACGAGAATCCGCTGGGCCCGTGCAAGCTGGCCTGCGAGGCATGTACCGACATTGCTCCGCGCGGCGGTCGCTACGATTTTGAACAGACCATCGCGCTCGCGAAGACCATCATGCAAGTGGAAGGACTGGGCGAGGACTCGCTCACCATCTACGCCGGCTCGAGCGAGCCGCTGCACTTCAGCGTCCTGGCTTTCACCAGTCCATCGCGACCCTACGTCACGGCCGATCCCGGCTATGAAGCCGGTATGCGCGCCGCCGATATGGCTGGAGCGAAGACCGTCAAAGTGCCGTTGACGAGTGACACACACGCCCACGATGTGAAGGCGATGATCGCCGCGAGTCCGAATGCCGGCGTCTTCTACATCTGCAATCCGAACAATCCGACCGGCACCACTACGACGAAAGACGAGATCGCCTGGGCGCTCAAGAACAAACCCAAGGGCTCGATCCTGCTGATCGACGAAGCGTATATCCACTTCGCCGACGTGCCCAGTTGCATGGACATGGCGCGGGCGGGCGAGGACGTGATCGTGCTGCGTACCTTCTCGAAGCTTTATGGCATGGCGGGCCTGCGCTGCGGATTTGCCGCCGGTCGCCCCGACCTGCTGGCAAAGCTGCAAACCTATGGCATGAACGCGATGCCGATCACAGCGGCGGCTGCGGCAAATGTCAGCCTGCTGCACCCGGAGATGATCCCCGAACGCAAGAAGATCAACACGGATACCCGCCAGCAGACCTTCGCGTGGCTGGACACGCAGGGCTACAGCTACACCCGCTCGCAGAGCAACTGCTTCATGCTGGACACGCGGCGCGATGCTAAGCAGGTGATCGCAGCCATGCAGGCCAGGAAGGTCTACATCGGCCGCGTATGGCCGGCGTGGCCTACGCACGTGCGCGTCACCGTGGGAACGGCACAGGAGATGCAGGCCTTTCAGACCGCGTTTCTCGAGGTGATGAAGACTCCGCCGCAAAGCGTCGAGCTGCTACCAGAGCCCTACCAGCGGCCGCTTTCCCATCTCGGTTAGATCGGAACTTATGGCAACGCAGGCAGCGCAATCGTCAGGACTGCCTGCAGGGCAACCATGGCGATCACGGCCCAGCTGAAGATGCGCCCGTGGCGCGTCTCGAGCGCATCGGCAAAGACGCCGCCGATGAACGTCATCAGAAAGGGCAGCGCCCACAGCCAGGGCTGTCCGAAAACGCCGGTCGTGATCAGGGGTAGGAAGCAGAGCGCAATGATGAACGGGGTGGTGTTGCCGAAGTAGCGCGAGCGGCGCGTCGCTATGTAAAGCGCCAGCGCGGCGGTCAGCGCGATGGCAATTCCTGCATCTGCGAAGGAGAAGAGATGCGCGCGCGCCGCCGCCGTGCTGACGCCGAGGCGTCCAGCGCCGGAGCGGAAGTAGTAGGTCAGCGCGTCCGGATGAAAGGCGTAGCAGGCAAAGAGCAGCACGAATGCGCCGAGCGTGCCTGCGATCATAACCATCGGCACAGCGGTGCGGTTGCGCTCCGCAAGATAGGTCATGAACAGGAATGCAAGCGGCAGCGTGAGCAATAGCGCTGCGGAATGCGAGGCGGCCACCAGCGCGAGCGCAGCGGCCAGCAGCACGATGCGCGGACGCCACTTGCGCCGCGGCCCCTGCATGGCATGGGCGACACCCACGGCGGTGTAGATCGCAGCAAAGATCCCGAGCGCGGTGGTGATCTCGGCATTCGGCTGCGAGCCCGCGGCCACGATCGCGGGCGAGACGCAGTAGAAGGCAAGCGCGACAAAGCCGCCGCGATTGCCGAAGAGGCGCCGCGTGACCCACCACAGCGCGCCACCCAGCAGCAGCGCCGCCATGGTGAAGGGAAAGCGCAGCAGCAGCCGCACATAGCTCAGCTCGTGGCGCATTTCCCAGGTGCTGGTGTCGCTGCCCTGGCCGGCGATCAGGCGCTGGAGCGTGAGCGGCAGCCCGGCCATGCGATAGGCCAGCACGCCGTCGTGAATATTGCCGCAACTGGTGAAGTAGCCCGCGATGGGCGAGGGCCGCTCCCACATTTCCCGGCCGCAGCGCGCATATTGATAGTCGCTTTCGGTCAGCGGAGTGCGCGAGATATGCCATACGCACTGGCCGAGCAGCAGAAGAAGCAGCAGGGCGGCGATCTTCTGCGGGAGATCGAAGCGGAAGCGGCGGAGATGGTGGCCGGCGCGCTCCTTTGTGCCGGAGGCCGCGCTTGCAGAAGCGGGCATCACGGCTGTGGGAGTGGTATCTGCGGACATGAGGACGCGTCCTGTTCAGTGTACCGGACGCGGCGGGCCCGGCTAGCGGGACGCTGCTTCCATAGCCCGGCGCAGATGCCCATGTGCGCCCTGCAGCAG
>DASYBK010000011.1:0-9387 GCA_036500805.1 Acidobacteriaceae bacterium
CAGCCCGGGGGTGCTGGCGTTCGTCATATTGGTAACCACTATGGTGACAATATTGCTCACCCTGCTGCCCGCCGCGCGTACCCTGCAGCCCAATCTGGTGCGTGACCTCGCCGGTTCCGGCCGCACCTCGGGAGGCAGCAGCCTCCGCCGCGCCGGCCGCGTCCTCGTCGCCGCGCAGATCGCCTTCACCCTTGTGCTCGTCGCCTGCGCCGGGTGGACCATCTCCAGCGTCTACACCCTGCTCCATCAGCCGCTCGGCTTTCAACCCGATCACCTCCTCATGGCCGGCGTCGATATCGACAGCACCAGCGTCACGCCGCGCTACAACGCAGAACAGACCAATCTCTACTTCACCCAGCTCATCGCCAGCCTGCGTCAGCTTCCCGGGGTCACCGCTGTCGGGGCCACCAATCATGCGCCACTTCGCGGGGATCTCAACCAGTACCATTTCTGTTCCGACCTGCATCCCGAGCGCTGCCAGCGTCCGGTCGCCGCAAATCCGGACTCCGCCCGCATCACACCCGGATACTTCGCCGCCATCGGTCAGACCCTCCTTGACGGCCGCGACTTCACCAGCGCTGACAATGGCCAGCGCCACGTCGCCATCGTCAACCGCGCCCTTGCCGCGCGCGAGTGGCCTGGCCAGAGCGCCATCGGCCACCGCCTCAAAACCGGCGACATCGAGGCTTGGGCCACCGTCGTCGGCGTCGTCGCAGACGTGCACAGCTTCGACCTGGACTCCGCGCCCGGACCCTACCTCTATGTGCCGCAGGCTGACCACCCATCGACCGCAATGGTCGCGATGGTGCGCACCTCCGGTGATCCGGCTCTGCTCACGCACGCCGTCCGCAGCCTCATCCGCGCCGGTCATTCCGACCTCGCACTGTATAACCTCAACACCATGTCGGAAGTCATGAGCAGCCAGGTCGAGCTGCGCAGTTTCCTCATGCAGCTCGCCGCTGGCTTCGGCGCACTCGCCCTCTTCCTCGCCATCCTCGGCACCTACGGCTTGCTCGCCTACGAGGTCTCCCTCCGCGAAAAGGAGATCGGCATCCGGCTCGCGCTCGGCTCCTCACGCCAGGCCATCGTGCAACTCCTCCTCGGCCAGGAGTCGCGCTGGGTCCTCATCGGCGCTCTCGCCGGACTCGTCGGCGCTATCCTCACCGGCTATGCCCTGCGCGCGCAGTTCTACCACGCCCGCGCCGCATCCCTCCCCGTCCTCGTCGCATCGCTCGCGCTGCTCATCATTCCGTCACTTATCGCCATCGCATTGCCCGCTCGCCGAGCCGCCCACCTCGACCCCGTCCAGACTCTCCGCAGCGAATAGCAGAAGGTCGCCACGACTCTCTCTCGACCCCTCGCAAATATTTTTCCCTGAATCATGTCGAAAAGCCGCTTCGGGCTCCGACATACCTATGAACGCGCACCCATCCGGAGCGCGACAATCGAAATGAGGAGCCAAACAAATGAACTACATTTTGCTGATGTCCGGTACGAAGGCAGGCGTTGACAGCTATCACGCCTGGTCGCAAAAGGATATGGAGACACACACGGCGACCCTCCGCGCCATCCATCAAGAGCTGAACGAATCTGGAGAGTTTGTGGCCACACAAGGCTTAGCCGAACCGCGCGAAGCGAAGGTTGTGCGCGGGGGAAAAAACGGCATGCCGGTCACGGACGGTATTTTCCCCGAGTCGAAGGAGTTTCTGTTGGGCTACTGGATCGTGGATGTTGCGACTCCCGAACGCGCTTATGCCATAGCGGGCCGGATTTCGGCGGCACCCGGGCCCGGAGGCATACCTACAAACATGCCCATCGAAGTCCGCCGGTTCGCGGCTTATGAGCCATCCAACTCCCAATGACGAGACCGTGCGCTCCAACAACCTGAGACCGCGCAGAAACTAGCGCCAAATGAAATCAAAGGAGATCGAGCAACCATGAAATACATTCTGATGATGAATTGCCCCAGGAACGGCTACGAACTCATGGGCACCTGGCCCAGGAAAGCCGTCGAGGCCCATATGGCCTTCATGCACAGCCTCAACAAGGATCTCCGCGAAGCCGGCGAGCTGGCCGCCGCAGAAGGGCTGGCCGACCCCAAGCAGGCCGTCATCGTGCGCGTCGGCAAGGACGGCGCTCCGGTCACCGATGGCGTCTTCCCCGAATCCAAGGAGTTCCTCGCCGGCTACTGGATCGTCGATGTCGAAAGCGAGAAGCGCGCTCACGAAATCGCAGCACGTGCCTCATCCGCACCCGGCGCCGATGGCAAACCCTTCGTCATTCCCATCGAAGTCCGTCAGGTCATGAACGCCTGCCCCGAACCTCTTGACTAGGCTGGCATCGTGAGCTCGAATCCGCTGGACATCCACGCCGAGCATCTCCTGCGCGACCTCGCGCCGCAGGTGCTCGGCGTCCTGCTCCATCGCTTTCGCGACTTCTCCGCCGCCGAAGATGCCGTGCAGGAGTCGCTCATCGCAGCCGCAAACCAGTGGCCCCACGAAGGTCTGCCGGACAATCCGCGCGCGTGGCTCATCCGCGTCGCTACCCGCCGCATGACCGATCGCGTGCGCAGCGAGCGCGCTCGCTTGAACCGCGAAACCGCCGCCGCTGCCGAAACTCCATTCTTCTTTGTCCCCTCCTTCGATCCCGACACCGAGGCCGCGCACGACGATACTCTCGTCCTGCTCTTCATGTGCTGCCATCCCGGGCTCACGCCTCCTTCGGCGATCGCGCTCACCCTGCGCGCCGTCGGCGGTCTCACCACAGCGGAAATCGCCAGCGCCTTCCTCGTCCCGGAGTCCACCATGGCGCAGCGCATCAGTCGCGCCAAAGCTACCATCAAATCCTCAGGCGTTCGCTTTCAGCCGCCTTCCAGCAAGGAACGCGCCGAGCGACTCCGCGCCGTGCTCCACGTCCTCTATCTCATCTTCAACGAGGGCTACACTTCGAGCGCCGGCCCCGAGCTGCAGCGCACCGATCTCTCCGCCGAGGCCATCCGCCTCACCCGTGCCACCCACGCACTGCTCCCCGACGACAGCGAAGTGGCCGGCTTGCTCGCCCTCATGCTCCTCACCGATGCCCGCCGCACCGCCCGCACCAGCCCCGCCGGCGAGCTCATCCCGCTCACCGAACAGGACCGCACTTTATGGGATCAGCACGCTATCCAGGAGGGCATCACCCTGCTCACCGGCGCGCTTCATAAAGGTGCCATCGGCAGTTACACATTGCAGGCCGCCATCGCCGCCGTTCACGACGAAGCCCCGCGCGCCGACGACACCGACTGGCCGCAGATCCTCGCGCTTTACGAGCTCCTCAAGCGCATGTCAGACAATCCCATGGTCCTGCTCAACCACGCCGTCGCCGCCGCCATGGTCCACGGCCCGTCCGCCGGACTCGATCTGCTTCACGCACTCGACGCCGACCCACGCCTCGCCGCACATCACCGCCTCGACGCCGTCCGCGCCCACCTCTTCGAGTTAGCCGGCAATCCCGCCGCCGCCATCGCACACTACCGCACGGCAGCAGAAAAAACCGCCAGCATCCCCGAACGCAACTACCTCTTCACCCAGGCCGCTCGCCTCTCCGAAGCCACGGCCGATCCTACACGTAAGCGATCGCCAGCCGGCTGAAGCCGATCTCCCGCGGCGACAGTTCCACCCGCGCGAAGCCGGCATTCTTCGCCATCCTCTCAATCTCCGCGAATGTATACGCGTCTCCGCTGGGCGTCTTTGCCAGCATGATCATGCTGAACGCAGCCGCTGTGGGCGGCGACACGCGATCGGCGTTGGGAACAAACTCCAGAATCGCCGCGCGTCCGCCCGGCTTCAGCGCCGCCCGCACCTTCTTCATCAGCGTCGTGCAGGTCGGCTCGTCGAAGTGATGCAGAAAATTCGGAACCAGCACCAGATCATATCCGCTGCCGAAATCCGTCTCGAAGGCACTGCCCGGAATCAGGTGATAACGCTCGCCAACCCCCATCGCCTGGGCATTCGCCTTCGCCACCTCCAGCACATTCTTCCAGTCCGCGCCATACACCTGCGCCTCCGGATTCTCCTTCGCCACGCTGATGCCGTACATGCCATGGCCCGCGGCAATATCCAGCACCTTATGCGCTTCGCCGCCCTGGTGCAGCTCCGCCGCCAGCATCTGCGCGGGCATACGCATCAGCGGCATCATGGCGCGCGCAAATGTCACCCACTCCGGATTCTCCGCCACAATCGACCCCTGCCCTGCCGCGCCTCCCCGCCGCACCACCTCTGTCAGTTGGGCAAAGCTCGCGCGCGTCTCCGCATTCAACAAAAACTCCGTAGCACCGCCCAGGTACGCAGGCGAATGCCGGTTCAGAAACAATGCGGCATCCGGCGCCAACCCGTATTGCGTTCCGTCCTTCGTCAAAAATTCATGAATGGTCAGAAAATCGCACAGTGTGCGGACACCGCGTTCCGCCGCCTGGCAGCGTTTCGCAATCGCCGCGGCGGTCGCGCTCCCTTCAGCAATCGCAGTGAAAACCTCCAGCTCCACGGCAGCACGCAGCGCCTCTGTCTGGTGATAGGCATTCATCGCCCTAAAGAATCGATCCGGTGTCGGCTGCTGCGCTGCGGCTGCGTGTGTCTCTTGCTGCGGCTGGACTGTAGTTGCCATCGATCTTTCTCCTTTGGAAGGGCGTAGGCAGCTTAAATCAATGTCGCAACGCTTGGATATCCAATATTTCTTGCCCGGTTCTCTCCTTCCTATTGACATCCGATAGGAAAGAGGCGCAGCATCCTCTATAGAACGCCGATAGGAATCGCCATGAGCGCCAGCCAGACCAACCTCCTGCAAGGCACCCTCGATCTGCTCATCCTCAAATCACTGAAGACCGGCGAGCTGCACGGCCTCGGTGTCTCCCGCCGCATCGACCAGATCACCCGCGGCACCTTTCAGGTCAAGCCCGGCTCACTCTTCCCCGCGCTGCACCGCCTGGAAGAAGCCGGCTGGCTCACCGGATTCTGGGGCGAATCGGAAAACAACCGCCGCGCCCGCTTCTATCGCCTCACCAAAGCCGGCGAGCGCCAGCTCGGCCAGGAGACCGAGCAGTGGCAAAAGATCGCCGCCGCCATGACCCACGCTCTCAAAGCGACCTAAGAGGTGCGTCGTGAATTCATCCCATCATTCCGTCATCCTAAACGTAACCGCCATGACACTCTGTCATCCTGAGCGAAGCGCTGCAAGCCCGGAAGCGAAGCGCTGCAATCCCGGAGTCGAAGGATCCGCTGTATCGCGTCAAAGCAGTATCGGCGCGCAGCGCCGCTCAACCAAAACTCTGCAGCGAACTTCTGACTCAAACTAGGAAATAGCGATGCAGCTCTGGTGCCGCCTCAAAAGCCTCGCGCGCAACCTCCTCCGCAAGCCTGATGTCGAAAGCCAGCTCGACGAAGAGCTTCGCTGCTACGCCGACATGCTCGCCGAAGAAAAAATCGCCGCCGGCATCCCTGCCTCCGAAGCCCGGCGCGCCACACTCGCCGGCCTCGGCGGCATCGAGCAGCTAAAACAATCGGTCCGCGACCACCGCACCGGCGCTGCCCTCGAGCTCCTCTGGCAGGACGTGCGCTACGCCCTCCGCCAACTCCGCCGCAACCGCGCCTTCACCCTCACCGCCGTCATCACTCTCGGCCTCGGCATTGGCGCCACCACCGCCATCTTCTCCGCTGTCTACGCACTGCTGCTGCGCCCGCTGCCCTATCCCAATGCGGATCGCCTCATGTACATCTCCAGTCAGCATCCCACCTTCCACGCGGACACGCTCGCTTCCCCCGATTTCGTCGTCGCCCAGTCCACCACTAAATCCTTCGAGCAGTTCGCCGGATACAACGATTGGATCCAGAACCTCACTGGCCTGGGCGATCCAGTTCGCGTCCATCGCAGCGGCGTCACTGCAAACTTCCTGCCCATCCTTGGTGTCGTCCCGCAGCTCGGCCGGCTCTTCACGCAGGACGAAGATCGTCCCGACGGCCCACCTGTCGCCATCCTCAGCGACCATCTCTGGCGCAATCGCTTCCATGCCGATCCAGCCATCATCGGCAAATCCGTCGCCCTCAACGGCAAGCAGCAGACCATCGTCGGCGTCCTGCCCCGCAGCTTCTATTTTCCGGACCTCACGCTCGAGCCGGACCTCTACGTCCCCATCGATCTCAGCCGTGACACTGTCATCTCCATCTACAAGCCTGTCTGGGACGTTCGCGCCATTGTCCTTCTCCGTCCCGGCGTCAGCATCCAGCAAGCACAGGCTGAACTGCAGACCTTTTATAAGGCACGCCTGCACAAAGCGATCCCGGAGATCGTCTCCTATTACAAATCCATGCACGTCGTCGTCGAGCCGCTCGAGCGCCACATCGCCGGAGACAGCCGCAAGCCCCTCTTCATCCTCCTCGCCTGCGTCGCCGCCGTACTCTTCATCGCCTGCGCCAACGTCGCCAACCTGCAGCTCGCCCGCGCCGTCTCCCGCCGTCACGAAACCGCCCTCCGCGGAGCGCTTGGCGCCTCACGCCTGCGTCTTATCCGCCAATTCCTCGTAGAAAGCCTCGTCCTTTCCGCGCTCGCCGCTGTCCTCGGCCTCGCCATCGCCTTCATCATCACAGCGCTCGTCCGTTACACCGGCACGCTCAATACGTCGCCATCGTCGCGAATCGCGCACCTCCTGCAGCTCCCCTTCGGCAAGCTCAGCGCTGTCATCGAGATCAACGCATGGGTGCTCGCCTTTGTCATCGGCCTAGCCCTCCTCACCACACTGCTCTTCGGCCTCGCGCCGGCGATCAGCGGCTCCCGCACAGATCTCCGCACCGCCCTCCAGTCCGCCACCATGCGCCTCACGCAGGCGCGCGAGCAACGCTTACTCCGCCATAGCCTGCTCATCATTGAGGTCGCCATCGCCGTCGTGCTGCTCGCCTCTGCCGGACTGCTTGTTCGCAGCTTCGTCAACGTCATGCGCTATGACTCCGGCTTCGACTCCTCCGACACACTGACCGGCACCACGCTCCTCAGCGGTCCCCGGTACACTTCACCGGCACCTAACCATCTGCTCAATCCGGAACAACAGCCAATCCGCCGCTTCGTCGATGACCTGCTCACGAAACTCCAATCGCTCCCCGGCGTCCAGTCCGCTGCCATCGCATCCGGACTCCCGCTCGGCGGAGTAGACGGCTCAGCATTCGTTGTCGGCCCGGGGCCTGCACCCCCGCTCGGCAGCAGCGCGTGGAAGGTTGCGGCTTACATCAGCGTCACGCCGGAGTACTTCCGCGTCGTCCGTACTCCCATTCTTCAGGGCCGAGCCTTTACCATTGACGACACACCAACGTCGCTTCCCGTCGCTATCGTCAACCGAGCTTTTGCCCGCCAGTACTTCGCTGGAAACGCGCTGGGCAAAACCCTCCTCCGCCCCGATGGACCAGCGCGACACGAAACGCTCACCGTCGTCGGCGTCGCGCAGGATGTGCGCCACAACGGTCTCGAACAGCAGGTGCAGCCCGAGTTCTACCTTCCCGAGTCGCAGTCCCCGGACTACAGCGTCAACATCGCACTCCGCAGCAACGCCGATCCCATCCTGCTCGCCAACGCCATGCGCAAAGCCGTCCTCGCCGTCGATCCGCAACAGCCGCTCTTCGACATCGAAACCATGGACCAGCGCGTCTCGGACCAAGTCGCGCAGCGCCGTCTCATCATGCTGCTCATCACTTGTTTCGCGCTGCTCGCCGTCATCCTCTCCGCCGTCGGCGTCTACGGCGTCTTCGCCTACTCCGTCTCGCAGCGCACGCAGGAGATGGGCATCCGTCTCGCCCTCGGGGCATCCCGCCGCGGACTGCTCGCCCTCATCGTCGCGCAGGCCGCACGGCTCATCGCACTCGGCGGCGTCCTCGGCATCGCCGCTGCATTCCTGCTCAGCAAACTGCTCACCAGCATGCTGGTCGGCGTCAAGCCGCACGATGCAATGTCATTCTCTCTCGCCTGGATACTGATGACCGTCGTTGCCCTGCTCGCCAGCACCATCCCCGCATCCCACGCCGCACGCACTGATCTCGTCTCCGTGTTGCATTCCGAATAGTGCGGCTTCAGCTATTGGCATCGACACTGTTACATTCCGTCCCACCTCAAAGGAAAGCTGGCTTATCGCCATCGGTATTGCGTTTATTCACGCCAAGATTGCTTCCCACGAGAATTTCCTGCGATTCGATGATCTTCACAATCAAAGCGGCGACGCTTCTCCGAGAGACTTCTGTTCCCCGGAAAGGCCGTCAAGCAACTACGCGGCAACACTCTCCTCAACCACAACTCCTGTGTTGCCGAACTCGGCGAATGTTTTGCCTAAAATGACGGACAACGGGTCGCGGCGGCAAGCACAACATCCAATGACTTGGATGCAGTTTGTGACCGTCGACGGGAGGGAGCAAAGCATGGATCATCCAGCCTAGAAGCTATCTGCTGCTGCTGCGACCGGCATGATTGCTCGAGCCATCCAGGAAAAGAAGGACGGCCAAGTTGTCGATTGCTTAGAACACGTGACGGACGAGCAGTACCTCAAGGCGTGATCTTTCGGATCCAGATTGGAGGAGATGTCGATGACCGCAAGAAAGTATTTCCTTTATGCGGCTGTGGCCGCATCCGTCGTATTTGTGGCGCAGCGATGTTCAGCAGCCACGCCGTCGACGGGGCAAATCGTCCGTATCGCAGAACTCACGATCGATTCCGAACAGCTGGACGCCTATGAAAGAGCCCTCAAAGAGGAGATCAGTAGCTCTCTTCGTATCGAGCCCGGCGTACTGTCTCTGTACGCGGTATCCATCAAGGGCCACCCTGATCAGATTAGGATCCTTGAAGTCTATCGCGATGAAGCCGCGTACAGGGCACACCTTCAAACCCCTCATTTCAAGAAGTACAAGAGCGACACGGAAAGAATGGTGAAATCGCTCACCTTGATCGAGACAGAACCCATCCTTCTGGGGACAAAGTAAGCATAGCTTCGTAAGTCCTTACAAACGCGTTTCTGCTCGGCCTTGACGGCGGTCTCGCCAGTCACGAATTACCCGATTAGCCGGGCAACGGAAAACATCAGATATGAACTTACGCAACCACAAAATGTCTTGACACAGACCGGCCTTCTCATGGAAGGACAATGCACCTCGTTACTGACCACCTTGCAGATACAACCGGCGCCGCATCCAGAATGCAACGTTGACCAGCCCGATAAGCGCCGGGACTTCGATCAGTGGCCCGACGACTCCTACGAACGCCTCTCCAGAGTTCAATCCGAACACTGCGACCGCCACGGCTATCGCCAGCTCGAAGTTATTCCCGGCCGCGGTGAAGGACAGCGTGGCGGACTTCGCGTAGTCCGCACCAAGGCGTTTACCCATC
>DASYBK010000012.1:0-46414 GCA_036500805.1 Acidobacteriaceae bacterium
CGGCGGACAGGTTTCGGCGATGCGGCTGGATTGCAAGTAGGCTTCGCCGCACATGATTGCGGTGACGCAGGCGGCGTAGTCGCGGCCGGCGTCGGAGTCGTAAGGCAGACCGCAGGCCATCAGCAGTGCGCCGAGGTTCGCGTAACCCAAGCCGAGCGGACGATAATCGTGCGAATTTTTCATGATCATCTCGGTGGGGTAGCCGGCGTTATCGACGATGATTTCCTGCGCGGTGATCAGGATGTCCACGGCATGGCGATAAGCTTCCACGTCAAACGTGCCGTTTGGCGCGAACTTCAGCAGATTCAAGCTGGCCAGATTGCAGGCGGAGTCGTCGAGGAACATGTACTCGCTGCAAGGATTCGAGGCGTTGATGCGGGCCGTGTTCTTTGAAGTGTGCCAGCGGTTGACGGTGGAGTCGTACTGCATGCCGGGATCACCGCAACGCCAAGTGGCTTCAGAAATTTTGTAGAGCAGATCTTTAGCTTTGAATGTGTTCATGGGGCGGCCGTCTTTCACCGCCCGGGTGGAAAAGTCGGTGTCGCGCAG
The DNA here is from genome assembly GCA_036500805.1 of Acidobacteriaceae bacterium. Lineage (GTDB taxonomy): Bacteria > Acidobacteriota > Terriglobia > Terriglobales > Acidobacteriaceae > KBS-83. Next base: position 550 of record DASYBK010000012.1, read on the forward strand.
AACCGCATACATGAAGTCGTCGGTCACACGCACCGAGTTGTTGGCATTCTGGAAGAAGATCGAGGAATAGGCTTCGGAGTCAGGAGAAGAACCATCGTATCCGGCTTCAACCAGCGCGTGCGCCTTGGCTTCCTCTTTGGATTTGCATTCGATGAAGTCCACGATGTCAGGATGATCAACGTTCAAGATGACCATCTTGGCCGCGCGACGGGTCTTGCCTCCCGACTTGATCACTCCGGCGAATGCGTCAAAACCTTTCATGAAGCTGAGCGGACCGCTGGCGGTGCCTCCGCCAGAGAGCTTTTCTTTTGAGCCGCGCAGGGGGCTTAGGTTGGTACCGGTGCCTGATCCCCACTTGAAGAGCATGCCTTCGGTCTTGGCGAGGGTGAGGATGGAGTCGAGGGAGTCCTCGACGGCGTTGATGAAGCAGGCAGAGCACTGGGGCTTGCGGTAGCCGGTGACGGAGAACTCGACGGCGCAGGAGTGCTGGTTCCAGTGCCAGTTCTGCGCGTCGGAATTGGGCTCGAGGCGATCGCAGCCGACGTTGAACCAGACGGGCGAGTTAAAGGCGACCTTCTGCTGGACGAGGAGGTGGGTGAGGTCGTCGTGGAAGGCGGCGGCGTCCTCATCGGAGGCGAAGTAGCCGCCCTTTCGGCCCCACTCGGCGATGGTGTCAGCGACGCGGGAGACGAGCTGGCGGACGCCCGTCTCGCGCTCGGGTGTGCCGGTCTGGCCGTGGAGGTACTTCGAGGCAACGATGTTGGTCGCGGTCATGGACCAGTCGACGGGAACCTCGACGTCCTTCTGCTCGAAGATGACTTTGCCGCTCATGTCATGGATAGCGGCGGTGCGGCGCTCCCACTGGACCTCGTCGTAGGGCGAGACGCCGGCTTTGGAGAATTTGCGCGCGAAGCGGAGGCCGGAAGCGGGCGCGGCTTTGGTGGAGGCAGGGGTGGATGCGGCGGCGGTGTTCGCCTTGGGGGTGGTCTGTGCGGTCTCGGCCATTGGCGCCTCCTGAGAGTTCGAAAAGATGGTTTTCGGCGACCGTTGCCTGTCCGGCCCCGTCTGCACGGGGGAGCCTGGGCGGGGCTGGACAGGCGGCGGAGGTTGCGAGTTTTTAGAGTCCGATTTTGTGCGGAACGGGCTGGCCTGGGGGCTGCTTGCCATTGGTCATGTCTGAGCCGCAGATGGCAAAGTACCGCTGCTTATCGCCTCAAGTCAAGCGAGAACCACAACATCTAGTGTATTCGATGCGGATACCCGATCCAAGGCCGCAATGCCTTATTTTGCGCTGAGGAAAACGCTGGAAGGTGCTTCCGGCGCGGGTTTTAGGGGCCGTCTCCGGGGGATGAGGGAGTGGATTCAAGGGTATGCCTGATGGTGGGTGGTGCCAATGTGGGAAAGGGGGGACGGAAGTGGAAGGTGTGGAGGATTCGCCATCCGGGCGACGGCGCCTGCGGCGCGTTTCGGGTAGGCCGCTCCCTTTGGTCGCCGGCCAGTAAGAATTGAGATTTGGCGCCCTGGCAATTGCAAGGATGTCGCGGTGTACAGTGTGACCATCTGAGAGGAGCGCCTGATGACGCTGACGATTAGCGCGACACAGCAGAAACGTACAGAGAAGATAGAACGGTTTCGCAGGTATTTTGGTACTGAGCGGCCTGAGATCTATGAATGGACGACAACGGATGAGAGTTTGGATTTTTCAACGATGTCAGATGATGAAGTTGCTGAGTACTTAAAGAAAAACGGCTAGAACTTTGGTGCCCATCTCCCTATGGACGGGAAAGCAGCAAGCACCCCAGCTGGTCCCCGGAGGCGTTGTGAGAAAGGCAAGACCGCTTCAGGCGATCATCGATCCGTTCGTGAAGAGCATTGATGGAGAGTTAGTCTCCGATCTCATAAGCAATCGCAATCCACCCAAAAATGCTGATTATCTTTTCCGTCGCTACAACGTAATAGCGGAGCTCAAATCACTCCAATCGGTGTTTCTGGAATCTTTTTACTGCAAATTAGCGGAGTTGATGGGTGATTGGGACCGGCGAGGCTTGTTTCGCGTCTATGGAAGAGTAACGATCGGAAGTAGCAAACTCCCTCCAATATGTCGCGAAGAGATGTTCGCCCAGATGGCTGGACCTCTTCAGAACCATGTCATTGCGACAGCAAACAAACAGATTAGGACCGCAAAATCCCTGCTAAATATGCCTGACGCGAAAGGTCTTTTATGGGTTGCAAGCGATGGCAATGATCTTCAGCCAAATGAGGTCTGGTATCTACTGTGTCGAGTACTTCAGAAAAGAACGGAGAGCGGCGATCCTGCCTACTCAAGCATTAACGGGATAGCGTACTTCAATCCGCGAATGCCAGCACAAATTCCGGGAATGGTTGAACCAACGCTATTTTGGTTCAGCGGCACGCGAAGACCTTCTGAAGATCGAGAACTGCAAACTTGTTTGCATATGTTGAAGCGTAGTTGGTGGCCATATGTGATGTCTAGAAACAGGATTGTGATACGGGATGTGGATGGAAAACCAGAAGACGTTCGCTTTCCAGGCGGCATGTTGAAACCTGCGTTCATTGCAATAAACTACAAATAATTGAGACTCGCAAGATTCAGGTAAGATTGTCTTACCATGCAGACCAAGGTTTCTACCAAAGGGCAGGTCGTGCTCCCTGGGCCGCTTCGCCGCAAGCTTGGCATTCAGGCGGGCGATGCGATGGACGTCAGCGTGGAAGCTGGGCGCATTGTCCTGATGCCGCACAGGAAGAAGACGCGGAAGGCAAGGATTGTCGCCGATCCTGTTACGGGACTGCCGGTGCTGTGCGCGGGTAAGGATGCTCCGGCGTTGAGCAGCCGCGAGGTTGCGGAGATTCTTGCGGAATTCCCGTAGGGTTTCTTCTCGCCATGACCTTTCTTCTGAACGTGAATACGCTGGTCGCGCTGGGATTTGCCCATCACGAATTTCATGATCGTGTGGCGAGATGGGTCAAGGCGGAAGGATTTCCGGCGCTCGCGACTTGTTCCATTACCGAGCTCGGATTTGTGCGGGTGCTGTCCCAGGCGCCAGTCTATGGATTTACTGTGGCGGAAGCGCGCACTGCTCTCTTGCGATTGAAGAGGTCGAGCATCCTTCCGTTCAGCTTTGTCCCGGACAACCACGACATCTCGCATCTGCCCGCCTGGGCGAAGACTCCGAAACAGACCACTGACGGGCATCTCGCCCAACTGGCGAAGGCGCATGGAGGGGTGCTGGCGACTTTGGATCAGAAGATTCCTGGGGCTTCTTTGATTCCATAGCAACGACCTCGGCTGGCGCCCCTTGGTATACCAGGATGAGACTGGCGAATATTTCTGTCTGGGTGGTGTTCTCTGGGTGGCGGTGTTCTCTGGGCGACGTGCTGAGATAGGGATTGTGTCCACTACCGCTGATCGGCCCGCAGGGTGGAGGTGGGAATGGGAATCGTATGTTGTACGGCGTCGGACACGATGAAGACGCAGCGGATGATTCCCAGGGTGAGATAGGTGGCGAGGAGCATGGGAATCGCGATGGTGAGCACCATTTGAAGGCTGTGCGACCGGTGAACCTCGTTGGCGGGGCGCAGGCTCATATCCCGCAGTCTCATATCCCGCAATCTCGTATCCAAAGACGGATGGCCGTTGCGCCCGCTCGTCCCGGACGGAGCATATGTAGGAATGGATGAAATGGCGCGCATGGCGAGTCCTCCTGTGAAGGCGCCTTCAAAAGATCGCCTCACTCAGCAATGCGCAGCCGGTATAGAAAAAGTGCAAGGCCTGCCCAAAGATTGCGGCATTGCGGTTTGAGGTGGAAGGAATTCTCGGCTGTGGGCGTGGCAGACGGAAGCATGCTGCTGGCTTCGCCACGGTGGGGCCACCCGGTTTGTGGCGATGTGAAGGCTTGGTGCTTAGAGCTTGTAGAGCTCTTCTTCACTGATGACTGGTTGGGTGTCGTATGGTTTGGCGGCGCGGTGGGCGGCGCCGAACATGGCTCCTCGGGCCGGCTTCAGCGGAGCGAAGCGCATGAAGCCGGTAGGCTTGGGCACATCGTCGTAGATAGCTTCCATGCCTCCCTGCATCAGGTAAGTCTCATGCCAGAAGCCAGTGCCGCCGGAGTCGCGCAGGAAATTCTTCCACCATTCGCGATGCGGGTCGGAGCGCGTCCAGGCGAGGAGCGAGTCCATATCGCGCCAGTATTGGCGCATGCCGGCATGCATGGGAAAGAACGAGAAGAGGAAGTTTTCGTGCAGGAGCAGCCCGTCGGGCGCGGCGCTGACCGAGTTGGAGATCTTTGGGCCGAAGCCGAAGAGCGTCTTTAGACCGGTGAGGCGATTGACGCGCATGCCGAGATAGATGACGACGAGGCCCGGGTATTGCGACAGATCCACGGTTTGACGATTGACCTTGGTGGGCATGGTGAAGGACCTCTCCGCTCATTCTGTCACGCGGTGAAGGCTTTCTGCCACGGCATGGAATGTGCATGGGTCGCGTTCCGGCGCGGAGGTTCCCTTGGTCGTTCGAGCGGAGTATAGTGCTTTCCCATAGGCAGTCGAGTGGAGCGTGAGATGGGAAATGGAAAGAGACCACCTCCGGCGGGAGAGATGCTGCAGGGCACGCTGGACATGCTGATTCTGCGCACGCTGGTGATGGGGCCGGCGCATGGGCACACGATTGCGCAGGTGATTGAGCACACGTCGGAGAGAGCGCTCGAGGTGGAGCAGGGGTCGCTCTATCCGGCGCTGCACCGGCTGGAGGACCGCGGCCTGGTTTCGGCGAAGTGGGGGGTGAGCGAGAACAATCGCAAGGCGAAGTTTTACCAGTTGACCGCGGCGGGGCGGCGGCGGCTGGCCAGCGAGACGAGCCGGTGGAGAAAGATGACGCGGGCGATTGGGTTGATCCTTGGTGAGCAGTGATTGGTAACGGTGGGAGTGGCTTATGAATGTGCGGCGTTTTTTGGGGCGGAAGGCGAAGGACGCGGAGCTGGCTGAGGAGATTCAATCGCATCTGGCGCATGAGGAAGATTTGCGAGCGGCGCGCGGCGTGAATACGGAGGAGGCGCGGCGGCAGGCGCGGGTGAAGTTTGGCGGCCAGAACACGGTGCGCGCGGAGGAGTGGCGCTACCGTTCCCTGCCGTGGGTGGAGAATCTGTGGCGCGATCTGAAGTTCGTGGCGCGCTCGCTGGCCAAGACGCCGGGTTTCACGGCGATCGCGATCCTGGTGATTGCGGTGGGAATTGGGGTGAACACGGCGGTGTTCTCGGTGATCAACACGGTGCTGCTGAAGCCGCTGATCTTTCCGCATCAGGAAGAGCTGGTGTACCTGATGAACACGTCGCCACGAGGCTCGGGGCCGGGAGCGAATATACCGAAGTTCAGGATCTGGAGCGAGCAGAGGAGCATTTTCTCGAAGGTGGCGGGCTTCGACTTTGGCGGCGCGGGGTTGAACCTGACAGGCGGGGACAAACCGCAGCAGGTACAGGGCGTGCACGTCACGCAGCAGTACTTTTCCATGCTGGGCGCTCCGGTGATCATGGGGCGCACGTTTACGCAGGCGGAAGACGCGCCGAATGGCGGGCACGTCGTGGTGCTGAGTTACGCGCTTTGGAAGAGCCGGTTCGGCGGCAATTCGCAGATTGTGGGGTCGACGATCCAGTTGGACGGGCAGCCCTACCTGGTGGTGGGTGTGATCGGCAAAACCTTTGTGACAGATACGCCGACCGATCTGTATCTGCCATTTCAATTCGACATGAACTCGCAGGACCAGGCGCACTACTTTGCGGTAGCGGCACGGCTGAAGCCGGGGATCACGATCGGTCAGGCGAATGCGCAACTGAAGCTGGCGGCAGACCAGTTCCGCCGAACGTATGGGCCAATGGCAATGGGGCCGCAGGATGGATTCGGTGTGGAGTCTCTGCTTTCGGTGTGGGTGGGGGATACGCGCACCTCGCTGTGGGTGCTGATGGGCGCGGTGGGATTTGTGCTGCTGATTGCATGCGCGAACGTGGCGAATCTGATGTTGGTGCGTGCCACAGGACGGAAGCGCGAGCTGGCGACGCGCGCAGCGCTGGGCGCAGGACGCGGACAGATTGTGCGACAGCTATTGACGGAGAGCCTGACGATTGCATTGAGCGGGGGCTTGTTGGGACTGGTGCTGGGCGTGGTGGGGGTGCGGCTGCTGCTGCCGATTGCGCAGGGTATGCCACGCATTGGCGAAAACGGATCGGCGGTGACGCCGGACTGGCATGTGCTGCTGTTCACGCTGGGCGTCTCCTTGCTGACGGGGATTCTCTTCGGGCTGGCGCCGGCGATCAGCGCATCGCGGCCGAATCTGCTGGCCGCGCTGAACGAGAGCAGCAGCCGCTCGGGCGTTGGGTTTCGCAGCGGCAAGCTGCGCTCCGCACTGGTGATCAGCGAGATGGCGCTGGCGCTGATTCTGGTGATTGGAGCGGCGCTGCTGATCCGCACCTTCATGAAACTCGAAGCGGTGGATCCGGGATATGACACGCGCAATGTGCTGACGATGTCGATGTCGATCAGCGGGGATCGCTTCCAGAAAACAGCGGGCGTGGCCCAACTGGTGAAAGACGGAACGGATAAGCTGACGGCGCTGCCGGGCGTGACCGATGCAGCGGCGGCGTGCTGTCTTCCGCTCAATGGCGCCTTCGGGTTGCCGTTTGACGTTGTAGGCCGCCCAAAGGGCGATGCTCCCTTCACCGGCGGCGCCTTTTACGACACGGTGTCATGGAATTACTTCAACACCTTCAAGATTCCTCTGCTGCGCGGCCGCATGTTCGCGGAACAGGACAATGGAGCGGCGCCGGGCGTGGTGATCATCAACGAGGCAATGGCGAAGCAGTTCTGGCCAAAGGGCGATCCGCTGAAGGATCGTTTGCTGATTGCGCCCGGTCCGGGACCCTTTGCTGAACCGGCGCGACAGGTGATCGGTATTGTGGGCGATACGCACACGCGTTCTCTCGGCCTCGCGCCAGAACCGATGATGTACACGCCGATTGCGCAGATGCCGGATGGGATGACGGCGCTGAACTCGCGCATTGCACCGCTGATGTGGATTGTGCGCAGCAAGGTAGAACCCCATTCGCTGGCGAACCCCATGACGGCGGCGCTGCGCGTGGCCAGCGACGGTCTGCCGGTAGCGCATATTCGCACGATGGATGAGATTGTCATTCGCAACACATCGCAGCAGCGCTTCAACATGCTGCTGCTGACGATCTTCGGCGCGTCGGCGCTGCTGATGGCGGCGATCGGGATTTACGGACTGATGGCGTACTCCGTGCAGCAGCGGACCCAGGAGATGGGCATTCGCATGGCGCTGGGCGCACAGGCTTCGCACATCCGCAACATGGTGATCCGGCAGGGCATGATACTGGCGCTGATCGGCGTGGTGATCGGGATTGCGGGCGCGTTTGGGCTGACGCGCTTCCTGGCTTCGTTTCTGTTTGATGTGAAAGTGTGGGACCCGCTGGCCTTTATCGTGACGCCGCTGCTGTTGAGCGCGGTGGCGCTGCTGGCAGTGTGGGTTCCGGCGGAGCGCGCGGTGCGAGTAGATCCGATGACTGCGTTGCGCTTCGAGTGAGGATTTGCCATCCGGGTAGACGCGGGACTGGCCGTCCGGGCAGACGCGCCGGTGGCGCGGGCTGCTGGGTTCGCTCCGTTGTCGCTCACGGTTAGTTTTGTGGGGGACCTGACTCCCACATCTCTTGAGATGTGCGGCGCCCAGCCGGTGGCGCGGGTTACATGCGATCTGAACGCTCTATTTGTACTGCGGCGGAGGCTGGTGCGCTGTCGAGGAGGTAGCGCTCGATTGGGTGGAAAGGTCTGGCTTGCGATTTTGCCGGATTGTCCGTTGGCGATGGCGACGGCTTTCACGGTAAGGTTGGAGGCGACTAAAAAAGTGGCGAGATATTGCGTGGAGTGCGCGGGGGGCTCGGTGTTGCCTGTGCTGTAGTAAACCGTACCGCCGCGAGGCATGCCGGCGGTGAGCGAGACGATCTGGGCCCGGTTCAGGGCGGGGAAAGTAACGATTGCCGGAGCGGGAATCTGCGTGGAGAGCGTGGAGAGGGTGCGGCTCGGGGCCGGCGCGACGGCAAAGATGGAATATGCCACAATGAATGTCACGAATAAGATGCTTCGCATTGTCCTCCGGCCGCGATGCTCGGTTGCGAGGACTCCAGTATCGCGGAGAGATTGGTATCGAGCGAGGCTTCTCTGCGGATTAGGGTGGACCCTTTGTTTCAGGAGGCAGGTGGAATGCAGATTTGCGGCTGGTGCTATGCCAGGAGAAGGCTGTGTGGGGCAGTGGCGGTTGTGCTTACGACTGTGCTGCTGAGCAGCAGTATGCAGGCCCAGCAAGCAGACAACGTGAGTGCAGCGGAACTCGGGCTGATGCCTCTGCCCTCGCATTTCGAACCAGGCACTGGCAGCTTCACGTTGCGGCCCGGCATGCATGTGGGTTACCCGCACATCCACAACGCGCGGCTGGAAGCCGGCACTGTGCGCATGATGGCCCGGCTGCAGTTCGAGAGCGGCGTGCCGCTGCCCCACATTCCGAGCCAGGTCGCGGGCGAGGTGTCCAGCGCCGGCATCGTCATCGATGTCGCAGGAGCGGGCGGCGCCGTGCAGTCGGTCGATGAAGATGAGTCGTATTCAGTGACAGTGACGCCCACACTGGTGACAATCCAGGCTGCGACCGTGGTCGGCGCGTTTCATGGCATGGAGACGCTATTGCAGCTGGTCCAATTGAAAGACAATGCAGCGACCATCCCGGCGGTTTCGATCCAGGATACGCCGCGCTTCCAGTGGCGCGGTCTGATGATCGACGTGAGCCGCCACTTCGAGCCGGTGAACCAGATCGAGCGCACGCTGGATGGCATGGCGATGGTGAAGCTGAATGTCTTCCACTGGCACCTGAGCGATGATCAGGGCTTCCGCGCGGAGAGCAAGATCTATCCCAAGCTCACCTCACTCGGCTCGAACGGCGAGTTCTACACCCAGGACGAGATGCGCGAGGTGGTGGCCTATGCGCGGGCGCGCGGCATTCGCGTGGTGCCGGAGTTCGATATTCCCGGCCACAGTCTGAGCTGGATGGTGGGTTATCCGAAGCTTGGCAGCTCGAAGGGACCGTTCCAGTTGCCGGATGTCGCGGGCGTGCACGATGAGGCGCTCGACCCGACGCGCGAGAGCACCTATGTCTTCCTCAACCGATTGATCGGCGAGATGGCAAAGATCTTTCCCGATGCGTACTTCCATATCGGCGGCGACGAAGTGAACGGAACCGTGTGGACGTCAAATCCGCGCATCGCACGCTTCATGAAGCGGAAGGGATTTGAGAAACCATCGGAGTTGCAGACGTATTTCAGCCAGCGCGTGGTGCGCATCGTGGAGAAGCACAGGAAAAAGCCGGTTGGCTGGGACGAGGTTTTGGTTCCCGGGCTGCCGAAGAACGTGATGGTGCAGTCCTGGCGCGGCGTGGATTCGCTGGCCGCCGGCGCGCGCCAGGGCTATACCGGCATCCTCTCCGCGCCTTACTATCTTGACGGCATGAAGACCAACGAGGCGCACTATCTGGCCGACCCGATCCCGGCCGACACGACGCTGACCCCCGAGCAGCAGAAGCTGATCCTGGGCGGCGAGGTGTGCATGTGGGCGGAACAGCTCAACGAGCGCACCATCGATTCGCGCATCTGGCCGCGCACTGCCGTAATGGCGGAGCGCTTCTGGTCGCCGCAAACCGATCGCGATGTTGTCTCGATGTACCGGCGGTTGCCAACGGTTTCCATCGAGCTGGAGCAGGCGGGACTGAAGCATATGACGGGTCCGGCAATGATGCGGCGCAGCATCAGCGGGCAGGTGAGTCCGGCTGCGTTGACAACGCTCTCGGGCGTGCTCGAGCCGGTGAGCTTCAGCGAACGCTACGAGGGGCAGCACACGGATGGACACACGCCACTCGACCGGCTGGTGGATACGGTGGTGCCCGATCCGCCATCGCGTTTCGAGATTGCGCAGGATGTGGATGCAGTGTTGAACAAGACCCCTGATAGCACCGCTGCCGAGGCCCGGCTGACGCGGCGGTTCATGGAGTGGCAGGAGATGGCTCCTATGCTGACGGCCGAGATGCAGGCGAATCCGCGGATGAGCGATGCGGCGGTGCGCGCCACGCAGCTCGGCGCACTAGGACGGATCGGGTTGCAGGCACTGCTCAACCTTGACCCAAATAACAGCGCCTACGGCGGCCCGAAGGTCGAGACGAACAATCCGCAGGGTCAGCTTGCAGTCATTGACGATGCTGCAAAACCGGCAGCACTGGTGCGCTTCACCTTTCTTGATTCGCTGAAGAAGCTGGTCACGGCGGAGAGGTAACTCTACTCCGCCAGCACAGCCTTCGTCAGGTTGCGCGGGCTATCCACGTCGATGCCCCGCTGCACGGCGCAGAAGTAGGCGAAGAACTGCAGCGGGATGACCTCCGCGATCGGGAGCAGGTGTTCGCGGGTAGGCGCCACCGGAACGAAATGGGTGGCCGCGGCGGCAACTTCATCGTCACCAGCATTGCCGAGCGCGACTACCGTGGCGCCCTGTTTTTTCAGGTCGTGCAGTAGCTGCACGCTCTTCTCGTAGCGGACAACCGAGCCGGGTTCGTTGCGATCGACGGTGGCGATGGCGACGATGGCTGCGGTGGAACCGACTAATGCGTTGGGCCCGTGCTTGAGCTCGCCGGAAGGATAGCCCTCCGCCTGGAGATATGCCGATTCTTTGAGCTTGAGTGCGCCTTCGCGCGCGATGGCGTAGTGGATGCCGCGACCAAGATAGAGATAGGTCTCCACATCGCGGAGCGCCCTGGCGATCTGCTCCATCTGGTGCTCCCAACTATCGAGTTGCGTGGCAAGGAGTACCGGCAAAGCGGAGAGTTCCTTGAGATGCGCAGCCAGCGTTTCACCCGGAAGCGTCTGCAGGGCCACGCCTGAGCCCAACGCGATGAGATTGAGCACGAGCAATTGAGCAGTAAAGCTCTTGGTGGCAGGCACGGCCAGTTCCCTGCCCGCCCAGGTCGGCAGGCTGATCTGGGCCTCGCGCGCCATGGTGGAGCTTTCTACATTCGTCACCGCGATCGTGCCATGACGACGGCGGTTCGCCTCGCGCAGAGCGGCGAGGGTGTCCGCTGTCTCGCCCGACTGCGAGACGACGATGATGCCCGGGTTGGTGAGCGTGTTGATCTCGCGGTAGACATATTCGCTGGCATACTCGACATCGACCGGCATCCCGCTGACATCCTCGATCATGATCTCGCCCGCGAGCGAGGCGTGGCGGCTGGAGCCGGAGGCGGAGAAGACGATCTGATGATGGTCGCGGAACCATGGATAGACGGGACGAAACGATGTCTCATCGAGTGCATTTCCGTGCACGTAATGATTGAGCGCCGCCGTCAGGGATGTGGGCTGCTCGTGAATCTCGCGCAGCATGTAGTGCGGGTATTGGCGATCCGGACTGGTGGGCATGGTGCTCTCTTTTCCTCGGAGATCTTCAGTAAGCTGCGCCGCCGTTGTACACCTGAAATTCGCGAATCTGCGCGGGCCCGTTGGTATCGAGCAAGGTCAGGCGAACGGCAGTTGCAGCGACAGCGGGAAAGATGTCGATCTTCTTGTGGCCAATAGCCTGGGCGTGCGCCACCTCGCGCCAGTTGCCGTGCTCTTCCACTTCGATGCGGTAGGCGGTAATGTGCTGTCCGTTATTGAGCCGTTCCATGGTGACTGTGCGATCAAATGTCGTAGGCTGCGCGAATTGCACGGTGAGGATGGACGGCGCATTGTTGCCCGCTGATGAAATCGGGGCCTGCCAGTATGTGCTCGGATCGCCGTCGAAGGCTGCTGCGGTATCGGTCGAATATTTGCCATGCAGCACCAGATTGTTGCCGTAGATCTGGCGCAGGCGCTCACCGAACTCTTTCAGCCGCGCCACGTCAGCGGCGGGCAGAAGGCCGGTGTCGTCCGGCGCGAGACCGAGCATGAGCTGCGCGCCGCGCCCTACCGTCTGGTCGTACTCCTTCACCAGCTCATCGACGGATTTGAGCGACGCTTCATCGTTGGGATGCCAGAACCAGTGATCCATGTGCAGCGGCGTGTCTGCTTCCACCGGCCGCCAGCGGAGATAACCGGCGCGATCAACGACATTCCAGTTCTCGAAGTCTACGTGATCACTCTCCGTGCCCACCCAGCGGATGTCCGCATACTTGAAGAGACCGACATCGGCGAAGACCAGCGCGTTGGGTTGATAGGTGCGGAGGTTATCGATGATGGTGTCGAAGTCGTATTTGCGGCCGGCACTGCCTGCACCGTCAAGCCAGAACTCGGTCAGCTCACCGTAGTGCGAGGCCAGCTCTTCGAGCATCGCGAGGTAGTACTTGTCGTATGCCGCCGGATCCTTGTAGCGGGGATCGTGACGATCCCAGGGCGAGAGATAGACGCCGAAGCGCAGCCCATGCGCGCGCGCGCTGTCGGAGAGCATGCGGACGAGGTCGCCCTTGCCCCCGAGCCACGGGCTCGACTTGACGCTGTAGTCGGTCTGCGCGGTGGGATAGAGCGCGAAGCCGTCATGGTGCTTGGCGACGAGCACGACGTAGCGGATGCCCGCAGATTTTGCCGCTTCGATCCACTGATCTGTATCGACGTGCTCCGGATGGAAGACACTCGGGGACGCGGTGCCGTCGCCCCACTCGCGGTTGAGAAAGGTATTGGTGCCGAAGTGGATGATAGCGCCCATCTCCATCTCCTGCCAGGCCACCTGCTGCGGCGTCGGCTTCACATCGGCAAAGTTTTGTGCGGGCGCGGCGGTCGGGGCAAGCAGCGCTATCCAGACGAGCAGGCGTTTCATCCATCTCCCCTCTTAACGCCAGGTAATGCGGTAGGCGTACGCGTATTGGCCGACAGGCTTTGCCGGCACATGGATGTGCAGGCCGTCCGGCTTTTGCTGAAAGGTAAGCGGTGCCGTAGATCCGAGCAGGTCCACAGAAGCTATTTCGCGAGTGCCGACACCGGAGTCGAGTGCGTGGATGACCGCCTCGCCGCCTTTCGGCCAACTTAGCTCAATGGCGTAGAGTGCATCGCCCTTCGTGGTGAAGCGGAAGTCCTCCGCCGTGTAGGGTTTGGTTTCGCTGTCGTGGAACTGGCCTGCTTCGATCTGCGTCGGCCCTTCGCCGAACTGCCGCCACGGTCGCGTGCCGTATATGGCGTCGCCATTGACCTTGAGCCATGCGCCAACGGCAAGCAGGGTCTTCGCTGCGCCTTCGGGGATGGTTCCATCCGGGCGGGGCCCGACGTTCATCAGCAGGTTGCCGTTCTTGCTGACTACATCGACGAGCTGATGGATCACCATCTCAGGCGACTTGTACGTGTCGCCTTGGACGTATCCCCAGGAGGCGTTCGAGAGCGAGGTGTCCGTCTGCCATGGCTGCGGGCGAATGCCGGTGAGCGCGCCGCGCTCGACATCCAACGTGGCGGCGCCGTCGGCCATGGCGCTGAGCTTATAGAAGAGGACCACCGGCTGATGCTGCGCCGCAGCCTGGTTGTAATAGTAGGTCGCAAAGCGCGCGAGGTGGGTGCGGAAGTCGGGCTGGCCCACCCACCAGTCGAAATAGATGAGCTCCGGATGGTAGCGCTGGACGATTTCAGCGGTACGCGCCAGCCAGTCATCCATGAACGCGGGCGAGACATAGGTGTAGTCGTGGATGAGCGCGTCGCTGTTGCCGCCATCTAGTTGGCTAATCTGCGCAGGACCGTAAAAGGCGGCGTACTTCGGGTCGTTTACATCGGAGGCGAACTGGCGGCCGCCATCGAAGAACCAGTCATGCTCCGCGCGATGTGAGGAGGCGCCGAGGTGCATGCCTTCCGCACGCACCGCTTTTGCGAGTTCGCCGAGCACATCGCGCTTCGGCCCCATCTTGCCCGCACACCAGTCAGTGAGATTCGATTCGTACATGGGAAAGCCGTCATGGTGCTCCGCAACGGGAACGACGTAGCGCGCGCCGGCATCGTGGAAGAGCTTCGCCCACACGTCAGGATCGAAGTGCTCCGCGGTGAACTTCGGAATCAGGTCCTTATAGCCGAATGTCGTCTGCGGGCCGTAGGTCGCTAGATGGTGCGTGAAGTCGGATGAGCCCTGCTGGTACATGTTGCGCGAGTACCACTCGCTGCCGAAGCCAGCCACGGAGTAGACACCCCAGTGAATGAAGATGCCGAACTTGGCATCGCGAAACCATTCCGGCGCCTGGTAAGCGCGCAGGCTCTGCCAGTCGTCGCGGAATGGACCCGCGTCAACGGCGCGATCAACATCGCCGAGGATGCGCGTGCGTTCGTTATCGTATTTGCTGTTAGCGGCTATCCACTGGGCGTCGATCTGTTCCGGCGCGAGCGTGTTGACGGTTGGCGCATTGGTGCCGGCAGAGACGGCGGATGTCTGCGCCATCGCGCAAAGAGTCGCGCTCGCGATGATGGAAATACAGGAGATTTGGTTCCGGAAGCGCTGGTATTTCATCGTGTTCTTCATCGAAGCGCGAAAGGTGCTCAATAGTTTAAAGTTAACGCCCTCATTCGATTCGCAGTCAGTACCCCGTTTGCACAAGGGCAGGCTAAAGGTGTGCAGATTCACGCATACCGATCCATGTATAACTCCCCCTCTAACGAATTTCGACCAGACGATGTGCAGTCACGAGGAGTGAACGCGCGTTGGGTTTGATATTGCAAGCGAGGCGGCAGCGGTTTGTAGTGAGCCGCAGAGATGCTCGAAAGCAAATTCGCAACGCCGGTTATCATCCTGGGATCTTGAGCGGAATGCAATCTGGTGCCCAAGGAACGGATCATACAACGTCAGGACAGATCATGCCGCTTTACGCCGAAAGCGTGGATGGGCCGGCAGCGTTGCTGCTGCCGGCCCATGGAGCAGGGTTGGACCGCCTTTAGAAAACCAGTTTGAGCGCGAGCTGAATCTGGCGTTCTGTGGAGACGGTGTTGGTGATCTGCCCGAAGTTAGTTTGCGAGGTGTCAACCACGGGTGGGGCAAGGCTGGTGGTGTTGAGAACGTTAAAGAAGTCGGCACGGAAATCCAGATGCGATCCTTCGGTGATGGCAAAGCCCTTGCTGGCCGCCATGTCGAAGTCCGCATAGTGCGGGCCGCGTTCGCTGCCGACGCTCGCGGTACCGAAGCCCGTGGAGGACTCCTGTCCGTAAGCGCAGCTGCCGTTGTCCACATCGGAACCGCAAGGGGTGGCCGAAGGATCGGTGCCGAACCAATGCGCCGTGGACCGGCCGCGGACCTGCAATGCGCGATAGTGATTGGCACGGTCCGTGCGCTGATTGACGGAGTAGTGCTCCGGTGAGGAGAGAGTGATCGGAAATCCGCTGTGCAGGCTGGCGATTCCGCCCAGCTTCCAGCCGCCAACGACTTCATCCACTGCACGATTCATGTTGCCGCCGAACATCTTGCCGCGACCGAAGGGCAGATCGTAATAACCGGAGAAGGAGAAGATATTGGTCGCGTCGAAGAATGCCGGCCCATAATCTGCACCTCCGTCATAGGCGTTCTGCCAGTATGCACTTTGGGATGCAGCCGCGCCGCCACCCGCGCCGTAGTAGCCGAGGTTGTTGGTGAGCGATTTGCTCCAGGTGTAGTTGGTGAGGAACTCAAGCCCCTGCGCCAGGCGACGACGTCCGGTGATTTGCAAGGCGTTGTAGTTCATCATTGATTTGGATTCGGTAAGACTGACCTGCGCCACGGCCGAGAGTCCGGGCAAGGAAGAGACGGGCAACGGACAGGTGGGACACAGCTTCTGGTTGCCTTCGCGCGGATCGACAAGATGGTTGCCGACCTGGCCGAGATACGCGACAACCAGCGAGGTCGTGTTGTTGAGCTCGGTTTCCGTAGTGAGGTTGAACTGCTGCACCAGCGCCGGTTTCAAATTCGGGTCCCAGACGCGGATGTTGCCGCCGAGCGTCGTCGCATCCGCGGGACGGGGAAAGCCATTCTGCACCCCAAAGAATGTAATTCCGTCCGATTGCTGTGACGAGTCGATGAAGAAGGGCGGATTGAGCGTCAGTCGCAGGTTGGCACCGGTGCCCTCGAGGAAGTTTGTGATGCCGTAGCCGCCGCGCACCACGAACTTGCCGTTGAAGCGATCCGGCGAGAAGGCGAATCCCACGCGCGGCATGAAGCCAGCCCAATAGCCGTTGTAAAGCGCACGGCTGTTTCCATTCACCCCAGCATCTTCCACCGCGCCGGTGGTCAGGTTCACGTTGACCTGCTTATTGTTGACCTCATACATCGGCTGGTCCCACTCCCAGCGCATGCCCAGATTGATGGTCAGGTTCTCCCTCAGCTTGTAGTCATCCTGAAAGAAGAGCGCGTCGCGCCACTGCCGCTGTCCCCAGCGTCCGGTGACAGCGCCTTGGCCGAAGCTGAACGCGTTGTTCTCGAGAAAGTCCGCCCAGGTGTCGCCGGTGGCGCTGCCGGTGTACTTGAACCAACCGAGTGCGCCGTCGTTGCCGGAGTAGTAGCGGTTCTCCTGATAGCGGAGTGCCTGGCCGCCAAATTTGATGGTGTGGCGTCCCAGCAGCCAGCTCACGTTGTCGCCGTAGGTGAAGGCGTTCACGATGCTGTCCGAGTCAATGCCCGCATATGCGCCGTTGGTGGGATTTTGGAAGGTAGTGCCGATGGGATCGATGCTCGCCGTAGTCACGTCGAAGGTAGAGATGCCGGGCACGAGCTGCGTTCCGGGGATGCCCAGTTTCTGATTGCCGGTTATGCCGAACTGTCCACCGATGTCGGTTGGTGTGGTGATGTAGCGTGTGCGTCCTACGCCGGCGCGCGCTTCGCTGACGATGCGCGGCGAGAAGACATGGGTCCAGTTGACGATAAAGCCGGTGTACGGGTTGGAGTTATTCGAAGGAATGTCGGTCGGCAGCGTGACCTTGGTATAGCCATCGTTTTCGCGGCCTATAGAGAAGCGTCCGGAGAGCGTGTCCTTGTCGTTGATCTTGGCGTCGATTTTGAAATCGCCCTGGTTGTTGTGGGTCGCTGTGCCATAGCTGCCGACGTAATCCTTGACCGGGCTGTCAGGGCTTCCGGCA
This sequence comes from Acidobacteriaceae bacterium, assembly GCA_036500805.1. Classification (GTDB taxonomy): domain Bacteria; phylum Acidobacteriota; class Terriglobia; order Terriglobales; family Acidobacteriaceae; genus KBS-83. The sequence goes on from DASYBK010000012.1 coordinate 17,691, forward strand.
TTCGGTACCGGATAGAGCTCCGGATGGGCCAGCAGATATTGCGCCGCGGGGTTGGTGATGGGAACGTTGTGACCGAGGCTTGGAGCAAAGCCGGAACGCATCGCAAGCGTGGGAACGGAGCGAGGCTCACTGGTCGTCAGGTGCTGGCGTGCGCCCTGGTAGTCGACGAAGAAGAAGAGGCGATCCTTGAAGACGGGCCCTCCCAAGGTTCCGCCGAAGATGCTGCGGTTCAGGACGGGGACCGCACTGACGCCAGCAAATTTATTTGTCCAGCTATTGGCATCGAGGTTGGTGTTCTCCAGGAACCAGAAAGCGTCGCCGTGGAATTGGTTGGTGCCGCTCTTGGTGACCATGACGACCTGGCCGCCGTTGGCATTGCCGTACTCGGCGGTTGCGTCTCCGGTGATGATGCGCAGCTCGCCGATAGCATCGACGTTCGGGCTGTAGCCGATGTAGTTGTCGATCGCCTCGTTGATGTCAGCGCCGTCCAGCGTGTAGTTGTTGGTCTGCTCACGGTTGCCATTGACGAAGAAGCCGCCGTTATAACCGGCGCGGGCAACGCTGTTCTGCGCCGAAGGGTTTGGAGTAATCGCGCCGGCGACCAGCGTGGTGAGCGAGGAGAAGTTGCGCGCCTGCAACGGCACCTCGGTGGCTACGGCGGCCGTGATGGAGTCGCCTGTGGTGGGGTTTTCCGTATTGAGGATCGGCGCCGCGGAGGTGACGTTCACCGTCTGGGCGGCGGACCCGACCGCGAGCTTGACATCGATGCGGGCTTCCTGCGAGACCTCCAGCGTGAAGGTGTTCGTGGTCTGCTTGTTGAAACCGGAAGCGGCTACCGAGACTGTGTACTGACCGATCTGCAGAAAGCGAAGGTTATAGATGCCGCTCTGGTTGGTCTGGGTCGGGGTGGCGACGCCGGTGCCGACATTGGTAGCGGTGACGGTGGCTCCGGGAATGGCCGCGCCGCTGCTGTCAGTGACAGTGCCGGTGATGGCGCCGGTGATGGTTTGGCACCAGGCTGCCGGCATGGTGAGCGCGATAGCTGCCACCACTGCCCAGCAAGCCCGGGAAAGAAGCTTTCTGTTCCACATACACTGCCTCCTAAGTGAATCAAGCGAACGAAGTCATTTCATGGAGCGGATCCGGCAAGCCGGATCGTCATCATGCGTCCGGCTGCGATCCGCTTTGCCGCCGCAACAGGATGCCAGGGGGATGGGAGTACACAGGGGCCCCCAGGAACGGAAACAGAGAAAAGATCGCATCGTGCGCGCTTTCCCGGATCCGCAAAGAACGAAACGTCGCGTCGGGCTCCGCCGTACCGCAACGGAAATGCTGAAGACCCCACAATAAGTCGCGTTTGACGCTTTGGCAATAGAAAATGTGATTGTTTCTCGGCAATTTGGGCAAAAAATCGCGCAGTCAGTAAACACTCGGTGAGTTAACGTTTACTGCATCGGAAAGAAAACCGTATCCGGCTCCGCTGCCTGAGAAGGCCATATTACGCTGAATCGATCATTTGTGCGGCGAATCCTGGCCGATTTCCGGTCAGGAAGATGCGGGAGACTGAGGATGCGTAGAACGATCGCGATGCTGTTGCCGTTGGCGTGCCTGACGGCGCTATCCCGCCCGGCCTGGGTGCAGCATGGCACAAAGTGGGCGATCGCGATCCATGGCGGCGCCGGTGAAGAAGAATGGCAGCACATGGACCCGGCGACCGCCGCTGCCTACCACGCATCGCTGGCTCGCGCGCTGAAGGCTGGTGCAGCGGTGCTCAGCACAGGTGGGCGATCCATGGACGCGGTGCAGTCCGCCATCGAAGTGCTGGAAGACGATCCGCTCTTCAATGCCGGCCGCGGCGCCGCGTTTAACGCTGAGGGCAGGAACGAGATGGACGCGGCGATCATGGACGGCGCGACGCTCGAAGCCGGCTCAGTGGCGGGAGTAAGCGCCACGAAAAATCCAATCGCCCTGGCGCGCGCGGTGATGGAGCATTCACCGTACGTGATGATGGTGGGGCCAGGCGCGGACGCATTCGCAGTAAGCCGGCACTTGCCGCAGATGCCGCCATCCTATTTCTTCACCGAGATGCGCTGGCAGGAGTTGCTGGGCGTGCTGCGCGCGCAAGGTAAGCCGCTGCCGCCGCGTCCTCCCGGCGTGCCATCCGCGCCGCAGGCCATGACCACTCCGCAAGGAGTGGCGCCTTTTGCGCATCGCTTCGGCACCGTTGGCGCGGTTGCCCGCGATGTGCACGGCGACATAAGCGCAGGCACATCCACAGGCGGCATGCAGGGCAAGCTGCCGGGACGTGTGGGCGATTCGCCGGTGATCGGCGCGGGCACGTATGCAGCGAACGATGCGTGCGCTGTGTCCGCCACGGGTGTGGGCGAATATTTCATCCGGCTGGATGCGGCGAAAGAGATCTGCGCGCTGGTGAAGCTGAAAGGCATGAGCACCAGCGCTGCGGCCGAACATGTGATTCGCGCTGAGGTCGCAAAGCTGAAAGGCGGCGAGGGCGGCGTGATCGTGCTCGACCAGAAGAGCGATCCAGTGTGGAGCTACAACACGCTCGGGATGTTCCGCGCACGGCAGGTAGAAGGTGGCTCGCCAGAAGTGGAAGTGAAATGAGCGTGGCTCATTGCAGACAACGGCAGATCTCTCCATTCCGCTGCTCTTCAGTCGAGATTACGAATTATTTTTAGAAACCTCTTAGGCATATTTCGCCAGCGCGTCAGCGAGTTGGATCGGAGCATCGTCGCGTTTCCCGGCTGGGGCGCGCGGCGAGATGAGCACTGCGTCTCCGTGATTTTCACGCCAGGCAAGGAAAGTGATGTGTGACGGGTCGGCGATGCGCAGCAGATCGAGCAGGATGTAATAGGCGCTGATGTCGGCGTCGCGCAGCGAGCCCTCCGGATCGGGAACTTCGACATTCGTGGCGGCGTCGAAGAGTTGATTTAACGTGCGCTGGCGCTGGCGAGGCGCGAAGCGCACCAGCAACTGCTCTGGCTGAGCGCGGCGCAGCGTCTCACGCGCCGCCCATTGCACAAAGGAAGTGCTGTAGATCTGTGTGCCGGAGCCTTCCACAAACAGCATGGTGATGAAGTGCTGCATGAGCGGATCCTGCGTGATGGCGTCAGCCCCGGATTCCGCGGGATGGAGATTTTCCAGCATGCTACGCATGCCTTCCGCGCCGCCCGGCCCGGAGTGGGTGAAGCGGTTCATCCGGTCCAGTACGTTTTCGCGCACAGGACGCAACTCGGCATAGGAGAGCAGTTCGACCGCACCGGCGTCGTGCGGCCAGGGATTGCCGCCATCGATGTACCAGCGAGTGTACGAGGACGGCTGCTTTGCCGCGTGTTCTGCAAGTGTTGCGTGGAGCTGCCGCGGCGTCTCCGGTGTCCATTGCAGATTGCGCACGGTGATTCCGTGCGGCGCGAGCTTGCGAAAGAGCTGCGGGCTGGGCTCCTGGGCATCCTTGCCGACAACGACGATGACGAAGCGATCTTTCTGCGGCGTCTCATCGAGCGGCACGGCAAGCAGATCCTGCGCGGCACGGCGATACCCATCGATCTGGCTGCTCGACCAAAGATACGCGGTTAGCTCCTGAAGAAACGGCTGCGGCGAGCCGACCCAATCCTTTGCCGCGAGATCGGCCGGCATACGGATCTGCTGAAAGGGCGCCAGCAGACGCGCGCGCTGTTCGGGTGTCAGCGATTCGAGCCACACGCACTGCCGCTCGAAGGTGCGGCGTTCGGCGGGAAAGCGCCAGTCGAAGACGATAATCTCGCGCAGAAAAGCGGGCGCTACGGCGATGGGGAGCTGCTTGAGCAGCGCGAGATGCGCGGTGGCGAACTGGCGCGCCTGCGGCGGATAACTGGAGAAGCTGGCGGCGGTGAGCTGATCGGGTGTCATCCAATCAGCTCCGTAATGGGAGTTCCCTTTACAAATGGCGTTTCGAAGCCATGGCGCTTGCCGATGGTGGGCACGAGGTCGATCGGCTGAATCGCGCGATCGACGGTGACATTCTGGCGAATGCCCGGGCCAAGCGCAAGCAGCCAGGTCGTGCGGGCCATGGCGCCACCGGTGCGGTGATGCTGGAAGCCGTTGCCGCCGGGGTCGCCGTCGGCATCGCGGCCGAAGTCCGGCATGATGAACAGCGCCGTCTGGTCCTTGTACTCGGGCATGCTCTGGATGGTGGTCCAGAGCTCGGCACAGATGCGGTCGGCACGCTGGATGGCATCGACGTAGAGCGAAAAAGCGCCGGCATGGGCAACGTCCATATCGTGCAGCGTGATGAGTAACAACGATGGCGACACTTGCGCCATCAGCCGGCGGGCGATGGAGAGTGACAACGCGTCCGCGCTGTCGAGTGCGCGAGCATCCCGCGTGAAGTCCTCGACGGAGAGCCGCAGCGTGGAAGCAAGCTGCTCCAGGTGCAGTTCGCCGTCGCTTTCGGAAAGCGAAGGCCGGTAAACCGGCATCTCGTAGTTGTCCTGCAGCAGGTGCTCGTAGTCGACCAGCGATTCCGGATGCTGCTTGCTGACGGCCGCGGCGAGCAGCTGCTTCGGCAGGATGACGCCCGCACCCTGCCCTTCGTATCCGCCGTGGCGGCTGAAGCCGATCTGCTGGAAGCCGTTGCTGGGCGCGATGACCCATGCATCGTCCATGGGCCGGGAGAGCCCGCGGCGGAAGTATTCAAAGACAGTAGGATTTGCCGTAGGCTGCGCGATGAAGTTGTCGAATGTCTCGTAGCAGCCGGTGACGATGCCGGCCGTGGCGACGTAGTGGCCGAGGATGCCGCGGTTGATCACCTGAGTGAAGAACGTTCCCTGCGGGATAAGTTCCGTCAAAAGATGCGGGATGTTCTGCTGGCCTTCGAGCGCGAAGGTCTCCTCGTCGCGCGCGCCGCCGCCAAATGTAACGAAGACAGTGCGCGGCCGCGGTTGGATACCGGCGGCGAAGGCCGAGGGCACAAGCGTGGAAACCGCCGTGCTCGCAACCGTTCCGGCGGCAAGGCGCAGGAATTCGCGGCGAGTTTGACTGCGCAGCAGGGAAGCAAACGCGTCTGAAGAAGACGACATCAGGAAAGACATCCTCGGTCGCGCTGACCAGGCAGGGTGTGCCTCCGACTTTACACATCGCGACCGGGCACCCACAAGTGTGATGATCAGTACGCGATTCGGCCGGAAGCGCCTCCGCCGAGGTCAGTCTCGGGACGTATCGGTTCATCGATCAGCGCATGATCGACGCCGTTGAGCGGCGGCGCCGGACCGCCATCGAGATCGAGCAGCACGACTTCATTGCGGCCCGGATGCAGCCAGGCGCCCGGTAGATAGAGGCCTCCCTGCGGGCCGATGCGCCAATAGCGGCCCAAGGCATGGCCATTGACCCAGACCTGCCCCTTGCCATACGGGCGCATGTCGAGGAAGGTGTCCGTCGGCTTGCCGATGGAGAACGTGCCGCGATAGAGCGTAGGGGTTCCGGCGACGGCGTGCGTCCGGGTGAAGTGCGCAGACGCGGGATCCGTGAAGGGCAACGAATAGTTGTCCCAGCCGGCGACAGGTTTGCCGGCGAAGGTGACACGGTGCGTGATGCCTGCCTGTTCGGTGCGCAGCACCGCTGTGAAGTTCACGCGGCCGGAGTTCTCGACCAGAATATCCAGGCGCTGCTTGCCGGTGATGCTGAGCGGCATCGACATTTTGCCGAGGCGGCGATCGAGCACGCCGGCGAGCTTGCCGTCGAGGTAGATCCGCGCATACGAGTGCAGCTGATCCATTACGAGATCGCCCGACGCCGGACCCTGCAGCGTGGTGCGATAGAGCACATAGCCGAAGTCCTGATGCAGGTCTTCCATGGTGAGCGGCTGCTCGGAGGAGACAGGCGCGGAGAGCGTATCCCACAGCGAGACGCTCTCGGTAAGAGGAATCGCCGGCAGCGATCCGAGAATCGGCGCCGGAGGCACAGGCGGCGGTGTAATGCCTGTCGCCTCCTGGATCGCTTTGCGTATCTCGAAGAACTTCGGCCGCGGTTGGCCTGCCTCGTCGATCGGCGCGTCGTAGTCGTAGCTGGTGACATCGGGCTGATAGTTGCGGCCGTTGGAGTTGGCGCCGCTGAACCAACCGAAGCTGGTGCCGCCGAAGATCATGTACATGCTGACCGAGTAGCCCTGCTTCAGCATCCAGCGAATCTCCGCCACTTGCTTGGCGGCGTCCGTGTGCTCGTGCTTCGCGCCCCAGTGATCGAACCAGCCCGCCCAATACTCGGCGCAGAAGTATGGTCCCTGCGGGCGAAGCTTACGGTAGAGCGCAAAGTCGCGCTCCGCTTCACCGGTGCCGAAGTCGATGGCTGCCGGCAGCTCGGGCAGCGAGCCGCGCGTCAGCTCCTCCGCACCATCCGCGGTGTAGAGCAACGCGCTGGTAAAGCCGGCATGCAACACCATCTGCCGGGCACGCTCCATGTAGGCATGGTCGGTCTCCTTAGCGTCCTGGAACGATCCGTATTCGTTCTCGACCTGCACAGCGAGAATCGGTCCGCCGCGGTCAAGCTGCAATGGAGCCAGCTCCTGTCCGAGCCGGTCCATCCAGCGGCTGGCCGCCTGCTGGTACGCAGGGTCAAGGCTACGCAGCTTCAGGTTGCGATCGCGCAGAAGCCATGCTGGATAGCCGCCGAGGTCCCACTCGCCGCAACTGTATGGCCCGGGACGCAGGATGACATAGAGTCCCTCCTGCTGCGCCTCGCGAATGAACTCCGCGACATCGCGCTGGCCGGTGAAGTCGTACTGGCCCGGCTGGGCTTCGTGGAAGTTCCAGAAGACATACGTCATCACCGTGTTGATTCCGATGGCATGCGCCATGCGCAGACGGTCGCGCCAGTAGGCACGCGGCGTACGTAGATAGTCCATATCGCCGGAGATGATCTGGAATGGTTTGCCATCGAGCTCGAAGCGGCCATGGGCGACCACGAAGCGATGCGACCTGGGCGCCGGCTGCGCCACGGCGGCGGATGTCGCCAGAAGAACCAGAAGAGCGGCGCAGCCGCGCCGAATGGCAGAAAGCATGCATAGCCCTCGCAGAACGAATTGCCAGAGTATCGCAAGCTGCAATGGCGGCGGGTACTTTGGGAAGCAGCGTGATTCACGAGACTGCGATATGTTGGAACTGCATGCTCGCCCACGCGCCGACTGCAACTGCAGCCCGAAGCAGAGTCTCGCAGCCAAAGCTGGAGCTCTGTGTTGAGACCCTTGCGAATGCCGCGATTGCCGCACGCGGCGGAGCGCATCGCATTGAGCTTTGCGGCGAACTGGCCGACGGCGGGATTACCCCCAGCCTGGGCCTGCTGGAGCAGGTGCTGGCGGGCGTGGCCATCCCCGTCCACTGCATGATCCGTCCCCGAGGCGGCGATTTCTGTTACAGCACAGGCGAGCTGCGCGCCGTGGAGCGGGATATCCAACTGGCAAAGACCGCCGGAGCAGCGGGCGTGGTCTTCGGGGTTCTCACCAGCACAGGCAGAGTCGATCTTCCTGTGACTCGCCACCTGGTGGAGATGGCGCGGCCGATGCAGGTCACCTTTCATCGTGCCTTCGACGTGACCTCCGACCTGGATGCCGCTCTCGAAGATGTGATCGCTGCCGGTGCAGATATCGTGCTGACCTCCGGCGGCGCAACGCGGATCACCGAAGGCATCGATGCGGTGACGCGCCTGGTGGAACGCGCCGGAGCGCACATCGAGGTCATGGGCGGCTCCGGAGTGCGGGTGCAGAACGCTGCGGCCCTGTGCGAAGCGACCGGCGTGGCGGCGATCCACGCATCGCTGCGCCACCGGCTCTGCGCAGAGGGACGGACACCGATGTACGTATTGCCCGATGCACTGCCGGCATACGAGTTGCGCGAAGAGGATGTACGCGCATTGGCTGCCGCGCTGGAGAGCTGTGCCGGCAACTCGTCAGCAGAGGGCTGATTCCAACCCCCTCACTGCGCGGATTTTTTGGACGATTGAAACAGCGGGTACTAGATGACCGCACTTGGAATAGCCGCACTCGGGATAGCCGCGCCGGCAGCATGCGCCATCTGTTCCACCGGCGATGCCGGGAAGCGTAACCGCTCGCTCAGGAGGCGGGTAATCGCGGATGCGGGCAGCGGCGGCGAGAAGAAATAGCCCTGGACGCGATCACAGTCGAGCTGCCACAGGCGAGTGAGCTGATCTTCGCGCTCGACGCCCTCGGCCACCACGACCAGACCGAGGCTGTGCGCGAGGAAGACGATGGCCTGGACGATGGCGTAGGTGCCGTTCGGCTCATTGATGCGCTCGACGAAGGAGCGATCGATCTTCAGCGTTTGTACCGGCAATTGATGCAGATGTGCGAGCGAGGAGTAGCCGGTGCCGAAGTCGTCCACCGAGAAGTGGATGCCCAGACGCGCCAGCGTATCGATCTGCCGAGCCACCTGGCCGATGTTGCGCATCACGGTGGACTCGGTGACCTCCATCTCCAGAGCCGCAGGCGAGAGCTTGTAATGGCGGAGGCGCTCAATTACGTAGCTGGAGAAGTCGAACCGGGTGAGCTGCAGCGGAGAGACATTGAAGGCGATGCGCACCGGATGGAAGCCGCGGTCCTGCCACTCCCGGCTCTGGCGGCAGCACTCGTCGAGCACCCAGTTGCCGAGCGGCACGATGAGGCCGCTCTCTTCGGCGATAGGAATGAAGCGATCGGGATAGACCAGGCCGAGCTGGGGATGGCGCAGGCGCACCAGCGCCTCGAGGCCGCAAAGCTGTCCATCGCGGGTGTAGAGCGGCTGGTAGTGCAGCTCGAGGCCGCCGTCTTTCAGGGCGCGGCGCAGATGTTTTTCGAGCTCGGTAGCTTCCAGGGTGGCGGCCGAAATCTCCTGCGAGACATGCATGTACTGGTTGCCGCCGGATTTCTTGGCGCGGTACATCGCGGTGTCGGCATCGCGCCACAGGACGGCCGGATCCTTGCCATGGTCGGGATAGATGGCGATGCCCAGGCTCGCGGTAAGGTCGATGTCGATGCCGTTGTGGCGATAAGGCTCGTTCAGCCCCGCGAGTATCTCGGCCGCGACGCGCTCGGCATCTCCCGACTGGGCTATCTCCTGCAACAGAACGGTGAACTCCTCGCCACCGGTGCGCGCCACCGTATCCACAGCGCGCACACGCGAGCTCAGCCGACGCGCAATCTCCTGGAGACAGATGTCGCCGATAGCGTGGCCGTATGTGTCGTTGATCTGCTTGAAGCGGTCGAGATCGAGACAGAGCAGAGCTGCCTTGTGGCCGTAGCGGCTGGCGTGGGCGATGGTCTGCGCCATGCGATCTTCGAGCAGCGCCCGGTTGGGCAGCCCGGTAAGAATGTCATGGTTTGCCTGATACACCAACTGCTCGTGCAGACGATCCCGCTCGGTCACGTCCTGCATCAGGGCAAAAGTGACCTTGCGCCCGTCGTGCTCGATCTGGTGCGAGGCGATATCCACCAGCATGAAGCTGCCATCCTTGCGCTGATGGCGCCAGGGCCCGTTGAGCGGGTTCTCGCAGCTGCGCTTCAACTCGGCCACGAGCCGGGAGAACTCTTCGCCGGGACGGATGTCGGCCATCGTCATCTGCGCAAATTCTTCGTGGGTGTATCCGTACTGCTCGGCGGCCGCGTCGTTCACGTGCAGAAAGGCAAGCGTCTCCGCGTCATACATCCACATGGGGTGCGGATTGGACTCGAACAGCACCCGGTAGTGCGCGCCGGCATCTTCGGCACTCACGATCTCCTCTTCCAGCAGGGTAAGGATCATGCCGACTGCGACCAGATACTTGGGCAGATTCCATAGCTGTCCGGGAACCTTGATGGCCGGCAGGAAGGTCTCCATCAGCGCCGCCGAGATCCAGACTGCGGCCCACGCATAGAGGCTCAGAACGACGGTGCGAACGCCTGCAGTGAAGCGCGGCACCTCGAAGCTATAGAGCAGGGCTAGAAGCAGGAAGACCTGCGTCAGCATGACATCGAGCGAGATCCCATCCTGATGGTGCAGGATGCCATAGCTGAGCCAGCCGGTACACCCGGCGATGGAGAGCGCCAGGATGACGCGCAGCATGGGCCGTTGCTGCGTAATGCGCCAGGCGACCATAACCGTGGCCGCCTCGCCTGCGATGGCGCTCAGCGAGAGCAGACGGCTTCCATCGGGCAGGAAGCATGCGGCGGCCGTCGTTGCCAGCCAAGGCACGCCGAGCGTGACCAGCACGGCCAGCCAGCGCCCGGAGACATACCGTACAGACCTGGTCGAGAGGAGGAAGAAGATGCCGCCCAGCACGAGCGAGCCGAGTATCAGGAAGGACTGAACAGCCTGGCCTATAGCTGAAGCGGGACGCAGTAGCAATCCCGCAAAGTGGACCAGGATCAAACACCAGCCGATCAGCCAATAGCGGACGCGGATCGTCGGGCGCTTCCTGTAAATGGAAGTAAACAGGAGCACCAGCGAGCCCAGCGACAGAAGATCGAGAAGTCCGCTCATCCTTTAATAACCTGCTACCGGATCAAACTTGCGGACCTGGAGTGGCCAGCAACCGGGCATGATTGGACAGTACGGTCCGCGGTCGCTCGCCTCAATATCACGAAAGTTTACTTATTGCTCATTCTAAGCACTTTCGGACACCTCCGAGAGTACTTTTTATGCATTGGAAGATCACCCGGAAGCTAAACTCGCCGCGCGATCCGTCGATAGTGATTTTCGAGCAGATTCTTCCTCCGAAGCAAGAGGGGCCTTTGGCTCTCTTGCTTCGGAGTACACGAATGGGAAATTTGTTCCCGCCACCCTAGAGCATTTTCGGTAATACCGTCTCCGGCGGAGAGGCACAAGAGCGGCCGCTGAACGGTCTACACCTATACCGAAAATGCCCTAATTCTTGGGCGGATGCGAGACACCGTGTCCCACGGGACCCTTCTGCGGCGGGCGCATCTTCTGGTGTGCGTACTGCTGGCCATGGATCTTGACCTTCGATTCGTCGATCCTGCCCTCGGTCGGCTGGTCGAAGACCGCTCCCGGCGCCAGCAGGTAGGTCTGCACCTGACGGCCGGGCGTGGTGCTGGTGCGGACGTCGACCCGCGACGGATCGATGCCCTTCTCGTTGGCCAGGTACGCGCGGGTATTGATGGCGCGCTCGGCGGCCGTCAACTGGCCGTCGACCTCGCTGTCGGAGTGCTCGCCCACCAGGACGAGTCGTGCATCCGGCTGGTGCTCGAGCGTGAGCGCGACGTCATCCAGGCACGCGCGGCCTTCGTTGTCCACGCGGGCCGGACGGCGCATGTCGCGGTTGAAGTAGACGGTGCAGAGCGGCTGGGCCTTCGGCGCGGGCGGCAGCGCAGGCGGAGCAATGGTGACCTCGGTTGTGGCGACCGCCGTCTGACCCAGGTCATCCACCACTCGACAGGTGACGTTCGCCACGCCGGGCGGCAGGCCGTCAGTGTGCAGTTGCGCAGTGTTGTCCTTGCCGCCGATCTGGCCCTCGGAGGTGGTGTAGCTGTAAGTAAGCTGGCGTTGCGGAATGCTGGTGGCGTAGGCCGTAATGGTGGAGATCTGGCCCGGTGTCACGGTGGAAGGATCAGCCGAGCACTTCAGCGTGGGAGCCGGCGATTCCTTCACCACAAAGTTGGTCGAGCACTGGGCAAACTGCTTGCCCTTTTCCTTGAGCGCGATGTGCGCCGTCGCATGGTAGGTGCCCGCCGCCAGTCCGGTGGTATCGACGAAAATGACGGGGCCGAAACCCTGCTGTTTTCCAGCGCTCAGCTCCCAGTTGAAGAAGAAGGGGTGCTTGGTCCGGTCGCGGTAATTGCGCAGGGTGGCAGCGAGAGTGACGCGCTCGCCGGCATAGACCTCCGACGGGCTCGCGTCGCAGGCGAGGCTCTTGGCCTGGACCGGGTTCATCTCGCCAAAGCGGATGACCAGACCGGCGGAGAGCCGCAGCGCGCTCACGCTCTCCGTGCCGCCGGCCAGATCGTATTCCTGTAGCGCGCCTTGATCGGCATGCATGTAGCCGTAGTCGGCCTGCGCCAGCCGGAAGGCGACGTGCTCATGGGTGTGAGGCAGCAGCACATCCACGCCACCGCCACCGGCAAAACCGTAGCCCCACGTCGGAGGCTGGAATTTGGGTCCGGCCACCTGCGCGCCGCCCGCCGTGAAGTGCACGAACGGGATGAAATGCTGGCCAAGGAAGAAGCGATATACAGGTCCTGCTTCCGCGGTGTAGAAGCGGTCGGTGATGCCGCCCAGTTGCACAGCCGGCGGAGGGGCCGATGTGCCGGTGGTGCCCAGCGGATATTCGCTGTGAGAGAACTCCGCCTGCACGCCGAAGTGGCGACTGAGGTAGTAGGTACCGCTCGCGATGTAGCCGCGGGTATTGTTGCTTGGGAAGCTCCAGGTGCCGACGCTGCCGCTGGGGCGCAGATAGGTATATCCGCCGAAGATGTCGAGCCGCGAGGCCGGCGGCGGCTCTGCTTCATTGACCTGGGGAGCAGGCAGAGACGGATTCACCGCGGTATTGTCCGGAGCGGCTGGTGCTTGCGCGGGTGGAGGCGCCTGATCCTGCGATGCGGACGGCGCGGCGGTATCCGGGGGCGCCTCGGTGGTAGCGGGCGCAGGTATGCCGGCAGCAGGCGTGGTGTCGGACGGAGCGGGCGCTGCGGATGGTGTCGGCGGTGCGCTCTGCTGTGGTGCTGAGGTATCCGCCGGTGCCGCGGGTGCACTCTGCTGCGCTGCTGGAGCGTTTGTATCCGCCGGTGGTGCCGATTGCGGGGCAGGCGAGTTCGATGCTGGAGGCGGCGTTGTGGAGGAATCCGCCGGAGGTGCTGCCGGTGCGGTCTGCTGCGGTGCTTGCGCGGGTGCAGGCGCCTGGTCCTGTGATGGGGATGCCGCATCCGGCGCTGGCGCTTGGGCCTCGGGTGCAGGCGCAGGCGTGGTGGCGGATGGCGCCGGTGTTGCGGATGGGGCTGGCGGCGCATTCTGTTGTGGCGCAGGTGTATCTGCCGGCGATGCAGGCGAACTCTGCTGCGCGGGAGCGCTGCTGTCTGCCGCCGGCGTTGGCGGTGCGGACGAGTCGGATGCTGCAGGCGGTGTCGCGGAGGAAGCAGCCGGAGGGGCAGATTGTTGCGGCGCAGCGGTTTTCGCATCGACCGGGGTGGACGCTGGAGGTGCCGGAACAGGCTGAGGAGCAGAATCCGCATTTGCTGACGGATTGGATTGAACTGGCGAATCTGGCGGAGCCGGCGAATCTGGCGGAGCCGGGGTATCACTGTCGTGATCGGGAGTCAGTGGCGGAGGCGGCTGGTCCGGGTAGAACCGCTCATTGTCCGCTGGAGATGTCGCCGGCTCTGCCGCCTCAGCAGTGGGGAAGCCATTCGATTTGACAGCCGGAGCGGTTGTCGACGGCGTTGCAGTTACGGCCGGGACGCTGTTGCCGGACTGCGAAGCAGGCTTGCTATCGTTGCTCTGTACAGCGGTCGGTGTCGTGGCGTTCTGGCCATCACTTGCGCCGGTCGAAGATGCTTCAGGCGATGTTTCAGGCGAGACTTCATCCGGGTTTGAGACACCGGTATTGTTCTGCTCACTGGCCTGCGGCTGATCGGCGGATGTGTTGGCCGATGGCGCTAGATCCTTCGCCTTTGTATCTGGAGCATGCGCGGGCGCAGTCGCTCCGGCAGGCGCGGCGGGTGTCGCGGCTTGCTGAGCAGCAGCAGCCAGCGTGCACAGGCCAGCGGCCAGCAGAGCTTGAACGATCGGACCGAGCGGAGAGCATTTTCGGTATTGGCGTGGACCGTCCAACGGCTGCTCTGGTGCCTTTTCTGGAGAGAAAAGCCACGCTGAGAGAAGCTCAGGGGACCACCGTGATACCAAAAATGCTCTAACTCTTGAGCGATGACGCATGAACAGTGTTCCTCAGCAGCAGCGTGCGCCGTTCGGCGCAGGTGCGGTCCGCCCGCAGTTCGGAACTTGCGGCACGGGGCTTGGGTGAGACATCCGACCGGGTTTATGCATCACCGGGCCAACACAAAATCAACCGTGGAAGACGTCGTGATCGTTGCGCCACCGCTGGTGCCGGAACCGGTAACGGTGACGGTGTAAATCTTGTAGTTGCTTGGAGCGGCGCAGCCCGACATCCCTGCCGCGGCAAGCAGCAATGCGAACGGCAGAAGCATCAGCAGCAGCCGGCGGCGGCGCGCGCTGAACAGCAGACCGGCGGGGCCGAAGAGGCCCAGCGGCAGCATGGTCCAGGCCAGCAGCGGCGATGCGCCACCCAAGGGCGCGTTGCGCACCTTACTGAAGACGGTGGGAACGTTGGTGGAGTCCGCCGTGGCCGTGATGGTCATCGTCGAAGTTCCGGTCGCGCCGGAGGCTAAGGTGACGCTGGCCGGCGCAAAGGCGCATGACGCGCCCTCCGGCAGGCCGGAGCAGGCAAGCGTGACCGGACCTGTAAAGCCGTCTGTCGAAGTCAGCGAGACAACATAATTCACGGTTCCGCTGTGGTCGATCTCCTGCTCGGGCGGTGTCGCGGCCAGGGTGAAGCTGCCGGTAACCGGGGGAGGAGTCGCATCTGTCACTGTGAGGGTTCCATTCACCAGCGTGACCGCATAATTCGAAGCCTTGGTTCCCGGCCCGAAGGTGTAGGCGGGCACAATGGGATAACTTCCGACCGGACTGGAGACGGTAGCCGTGGTGCTGTAGGTCGCGATGATGGACTGGCCCGGGACAACGTTGGCCACGGTGCCGGTGAGCGTCGGATTCGGTGTGTTTAGCGGACGCGTCTTATTGTCGGCGGTGATGGTGACCGGCCGCGGGACGATGGTGAGCGTCATGCTGACAGTCGATCCGTCATAGATGCTGTCGCCCGTGTACGTGACGGTGATGGGATAGACTCCCACATCGAGCAGAGGATTGTTGGAGGGCGTGCAGCTCACCAGCCCGCTGGAGGTCAGCTGCACGGCCGGGCAGAGAGCGACTCCATTCTCCGTGAAGGTGACCGATCCGGTCGGCAGCGGGCTGGGCAGATTGCCGGTTACGGTTGCGGTGAGCGTATAGGAATCGCCGTAGACTGCGACCACGTTCGGCGCGACCAGCGTGGCCTTGGGCACTTCCACCAGCAGGGTCACAATCTGCTCGGGATTCACTGAGCTGTCGCTGAACGGCGAGTGGCCGACCAGGCTGCCGTAGCTCTTCGGGGTGGCGTAGTAGCTCAGGGTGCAAGTTCCCCCGATGGAGAGACTGCCTCCGCAGTTGGTGTTCGCTGCGTCCACAGCGAAGTCGATTTCGTCATCGATAGTAACCGGCTGGAGCGGCTGCAGCGTCTCGTTGCCGGCATTCCAGAGCGTGGTGGCCCACGGGCCCGCCGTTTGGTTGATCTTCACGATGCCGAAGTCGTGGGTCGGATCCTTATAGGTGATGGTGCGCAGGGAGCCGTTGCCGCTGTCGGCGATGAAGACGTTCGCCATGCCATCCACGGTGACGGCAGCCGGGGTGTTCAACTCAGCCTCATTCGCCGGCCCGTTGTCTCCCGATGCACCCGAGACGCCATCCTGCCCAGCCAGTATGGTCATCGATGGGTTCTGCGCTTTGCCGCTGAAGGCCAGGAAAATTACGTTCCGGGTTGCATCGGCGACATAGAGGTCGCCGGCGGGATCGGAGCTAACGCCGGTCACATTCGGCAGTGCCGTGCCGGTGCGACTGGTCGGATCTGAATCGGTCGTCCTCCCGTTGCCGGCAAAGATGTGGATGTAGCCGGCGGTGTCGATCTGGTAGACGAGGTAGGCGCCGCGATCCGCGACATAGAGAACTCCGCTGGGATCCAGGTAGAGCGCGGAGGGATGGACAAACTTTGCTGTCGTGGCCAGCACGTTGTCCGCTGCCAGGACCGTGCCCTGCCCCGCGATCACCGATGTCTGACCGCCAGCGTAGATCTCGCGGATGTCGGTGGTGGCGCCGTCCTCGGCAACGTACAGGTCACCCAGCGTATCCACCGCCAGGGCGACCGGATTGTTCAGGCTGCCAACGAAGGACGTGAGAATGCCATTCGCGTCATAGCGATAGACAGCGTTGGTCGTGGCATCGGCGACGTAAAGGTTGCCGGCGGCATCGAGCGCCAGGGCCGTTGGCTTTGCGATGCCCATGCCCTGTCCGATAAGTTCGACCGGCGTGGTGGAGCCGGCGGGCAATTCGGAGACGGAGCCGTTGCCCGAGCCTGTGCCACTCTCGGCAAAGTAAAGGTCACCGGCGCTGTCGATCGCCACCGCCGACGGGGTGGCGAGGGCTGAAGCAAGCGTCTTGATTGTGCCGGGGATGAAGATAGCGCGGGCTCGTTGACCGATCCCGTTCAAGCCAAAGCGATAGATCGCGGGCGCGGCGGAGCTATCGGTGAGGGTCAGGGCCGCGGTGCGCAGTCCGGGCGTCTGGGGTTTGAAGTTGAGGGTGACCTGGCAGGTCTTGAACTTCCCGGACGCCGGCGCGGCAATCGTGCCGTTGCAGGTGTTTCCTTGGGAGCTGAAATCAACGCCGTTCATGGTGAGGTTCAATTTCACCGCGGCAGTGATGATGAACTGCAGAGTCTGAGGCCCGAAGCTATTGCCCACCGTGGTCTCGGGGAAGTTCAGGCCCTGAGTCAGCACGCGAACGACGTTGTTTCCGGTATCGGCCAGGTAGATGTTGCCTGCTTTGTCGGTCGTCATCCCTTCCGGTGCGGTCAGCGGCACCGTAACCGCGGCGACTCCGTCCTGATCGGCGTTAAAAGGTCCACTCGATCCCGTGCCAGCAATCAGGTCAAGCTGAGTGCCTGCCAGCGTGAAGACCTGGGCAGCGCCTTGGTCATTGATGTAAAGGTAGCCGGCGGCATCCGTTGCTACCCCAACGGGCTTCTGGAGCGTGGTGCCATTAGCGGCGCAAGCTCCGGCGATGTTGGCCTGCGCCTTGTTGGCGATGGCGCGTACACAGGCGTTGCCGGAATCGGCGATGTAGAGTGTGCCGACGGGGTCGAGCGCCAGCCCCTGAGGTGCATTCAGCGTGACGCTGGTGGGATTCGTGATATCGGCGCACGGCGTGGGCACGGCGGCCGAGGTTTGACCACTTGCAACGCATTGCGACGCGTAGCCGTCCACCGGACCGCTGCGGACGACTTGAAAGATACCGTCGGTCGCATCATTGATGGCGACGTAGACATTGTCCGACGGGTCGACGGCGATGCCGGCAGGAGCCGGAGCGACGGAGACGCTCGATGTGTCGGTGCAGCTGCCGATCAAAGGCTGAAGAGCAGCGATCCCGTTGCTGCCGGCCAGCAGACGCCGGACGCAGTTGTGTCCGGTATCGGCAACGAAGAGGTTGCCCTTCCCGTCCACGGCGATACCAGAGGGCTGAAGGACCCCGGTGTGGTAATCGGCGGTGACACCAGCAGCGTTCTTGCATGTGTCGGAGGCGCCGTTGGGCTGCCCCGCCAGTACGGACATTGTGCCGCTGGTATCCACCATGCGAATGCAGTTGTTGCCAGTGTCCGAGATATAAGCATTGCCGCTGAGATCAACGGCTACATAGCTGGGCGCATTGAGTGCGATGGTGGTGGCTTGCCCTAAGTCCACCACCGGAGCGGCGGCGCCATCACCAGCCAGATGCTGGGCGGTGCTGGGAATCAGACGGATGGATTGCGCGGTGCCGGTCAGGACCGCAAAAGATGCAGCAAGGACCAGGACAGTCCCACGTAGCCACACGACTGCACCAATGCCAAGTCCGCCCTGCAACTGTTTCATCATCCGCTCCGCTTCTTCTGCCGGAGGAGCTGCGAGGAACTCTGCGACGGTGCCTCTGCGCTCGACCGGGAGACAGCCTGCCCAGGGCGGGCTGTCCGAATTGACCTCCCCTTTGGGCTATCGAGGCAGAGAGACGTTTTGTCCCGAAATGGGCCGACGTCTTCCGCTAAGGGGAAGTTCGCCCTATTCAAGCACACGAGGGGTTACGAGAGTATGCAACTAACGCGCTAGGGATGGGTACTGAATCTGTATCGTAACTGGCGCCGGTTACATAGTGGTTACGCGCCGGCAGGAGGCTGCGACCGGATGACGGTTGCGGCGCCAGCCGACTCAAGCCGGTAACCGGGAATGGCGGCCGGAACCACAACCGCGCGGCCGAGCATGAGATCGACGGGCTCCGCACCTTCGGCATGGAGGACGGCGGATCCTTCGACGGCCACCAGCGAATGGGGAACCGCAGTCGATGGCTCCGAGCGGAAGGGCGAATTGGAGCCGAGAGCGATGCGATCGACGGTGAAGTATTTCTGCTCGATCAGCCGGGTGAATGCGCCGTCGGTTTTCGGCTTCACCTTGCCGGCCGCGGTGTGCAGCCGCGTGGCGGCGATGCCGCGGTCGATGTGCAGCTCGCGTGGGCGGCCATAATCGTAAAGGCGGTAAGTGATGTCGGATGTCTGCTGCGTCTCCAGCAGCACCACGCCGGGACCGATGGCATGCACAGTGCCGGCATCGACGAAGATCATGTCGCCCTTGGTAACCGGGACCTGTTCCACCATCGCCTCGAGTGTGTGATCGGCAATGGCCGCCCGCATGGCTTCGACCGTGCTGCCCGGCTTGAGCCCGAGCGCGACCGCCGCGCCGGGTTCGGCTTCGAGCACATACCAGCATTCTGTCTTGCCCCGCGGCTGGCCGGCCTGTCGGGCGATCGTGTCATCCGGATGCACCTGCACCGACAGCTTCTCGTGCGGAAAAAGTATCTTGACCAGCAACGGGTAATCGCCCACTTCATTGCGGTGAGGGCCGAGGAGGGCATCCGGATACGCTGCCGCCAGTTCGCTGAGCGTCCGGCCCTGCTGGTCGCCGGTTTCGATGAGGCATTGCGGACCGGTCAGCCATGCTTCGCCGACAGGTTCGGCGGGACGGTAGTCGTACCAGGGGGACAGGTCGCGCGTGCCCCAGGGGCGAGGACTGAAAAAGGGCGCAATGCGGAAGGGAGCGAGCTGAGCTTGCATATCGTTCACAGGATCGCTTGAGCGGAGTGCGCGCGGCAAGCGACTCGGCTCAAGGCTTCATACTACGAGCCAGCTTCAGGCATCCTCCTGCGCCTGCCGGTATCGAATGGAGATGGAGGAGCCGGTCATAGGATGACGCTGGACAACGCGGGAGGACGCTGGAGGACGCGATGAAAAAACGCAAGCTGGGGAGACAAGGGCTGGAGGTCAGCGAGCTTGGGCTGGGCTGCATGGGCATGTCGGAGTTTTACGGACCTGGCGACCAGTTCGAATCGGAGGCGACGATCGATCGCGCGATCGATCTGGGCGTGACCTTCTTCGACACGTCGGATATTTATGGGCCATTCACGAACGAAGAATTGGTCGGCCGCGCACTGCTGCCGCACCGGCGCAAGGTGCAGATCGCAACCAAGTTCGGCATTGTGCGGAAGAGAGAAGATCCGAGCTTTCGCGCTGTGGACAGCAGCCCTGCCTACGTGCGCAGTGCGTGCGAGGCCAGCCTGCAGCGGCTAGGCGTGGAGACGATCGACCTCTACTATCAGCACCGCGTCGATCCGCAGACGCCGATTGAAGAGACCGTCGGGGCGATGGCGCGACTTGTCGAAGAGGGGAAGGTGCGTTATCTGGGGCTCTCCGAAGCGGGGCCGGAGACGATCCGGCGTGCCCACGCGACGCATCCGATCACCGCGCTGCAAACCGAATATTCACTATGGAGCCGCGAGCCGGAAGACGAGATTCTGCCGACGGTGCGGGAGCTGGGCATCGGCTTTGTCGCCTACTCGCCACTGGGCCGCGGCTTTCTTACCGGACAGATCAAGCACTTTGAAGATCTCGCACCGGACGACTTCCGCCGCGGCTCGCCGCGCTTCCAGGGAGAGAACTTTGACCGCAATCTGGCGCTGGTGAAGAAGGTGGAAGAGATGGCTGCGGATAAGGGCGTGAAGGCTTCGCAGCTCGCGCTGGCGTGGGTGCTGGCGCAGGGCGAGGACATCGTGCCGATCCCGGGCACGAAGCGGCAGAAATACCTGGAAGAGAATGTCCATGCAGTGGATGTGAAGTTAAGCAAGGACGATCTGGCCGCTTTGGATGCGCTGGCGCCGCGTGGTGCGGCGGCGGGCGCGCGTTACGACGAGCGGGGCATGGCGGCAGTGGGCAGGTAAGGCGAGTGATGCTCGGGGCATGAGCGAACGCGTGGCGCAGCAACATGTTGATGGTGGGCTGCGGTTTGGGATAGGCGGGAGCTTGTCCTAAATAAAGTGGACGCAAGAGATGCTGCTTCGGAAACACATTCTCCAGGGGCTCGATCTCTGGGGCATCGACCTCGCCGGGCGGAGATCGATCCAGTGACAAAACGCGATTCCGACCGGTTCGAACGGCTGCCGACCTAAGTTGCGCGATGATAGGCGATGAAAATGCGAAGGTGTTGGGTTAGTAGATAGGTCGCCATGCGCTAGTAGATAGATCGCGATCGACCTATCCTCTATACTTTTCCCTCCGGAGTGTGTCTATGGCATCTACCGTTTGGAAGGGATATATCTCCTTCGGCCTGGTTTCTGTTCCTGTTCGCCTGTTTGCCGCGGCGCGTGAAGAGCACGTCAGCTTCAACCAGATTCACAGCGAATGCGGCGGCCGCATCAAGCAGCAGATCTTCTGCCCGCAGTGCGATCAGGTTGTGGAACGGAACGAGTTACAAAAAGGCTATGAAGTAGAAAAGGGCGTCTACGTCACAGTCACGCCGGACGAACTCAAGACATTGGAAGCTGAGTCGTCGGACGTGATGGAGATACAGCAGTTCGTGTCGCTGGACGAAGTAGACCCAATCTTTTTCGAGACTTCCTATTATTCTGCGGCGGAGGAATCAGGAAAGCGCGCGTACAATCTGCTCTTCCGTGGCATGACGCGGGAGAAGCTTGCCGCTATCGCCCGGGTTACGCTGAGCGGCCGTGAGCAGGTCGTTCTGATCCGCCCCTACGACGAAGGCCTGCTGCTGCACACGCTCTACTATCCGGCCGAGGTGCGAGAGGTTGGCGAATACGGCCACGATACGCAATCCGAAGTTCCGGAGCAGGAGGTTGCGCTTGCCGAGAAGTTCATGGAGTCCCTGCGCGCGCCATTCCAGCCGGAGCAATTTCAGGATAACTACAAGGAAAAGGTGCTGGCGCTCATCGAGACGAAACGCGCCGGGGCGACACCTCGCCCGGGTACAGAAAAACGGCGGCTTGCCCCGGTTGTGGATCTGATGACAGCTCTGAAGCAGAGCCTCGCCGAGAAAGAACGTGCGCGGCCCACGCTGGTGCCGGCCAAATCGGATACGACGCCCAAGAAAGAACCGCAACGCGCCGCGAAAGAGGCCGGCAGCAAAGGCCGCAAGCAGAAAGCTGTCTAGAAGTAGTGATACGAAATTCCGCGCGCGGCGGAGAAGTTATAACTGCATCCGCAGACGCGCCTTGGTCAGGCCCATGGCAATCAGCAGCATCGCAATGGTAAAAGCGATGGCGCGGATGATGCCCGGCCAGCCCGCGTTCCAATGTCCGAGCAGAGACTCGAAGCCAATCAGCCCGGCGAGGAAATAGTAGATATCCGGGACGAGATAGGTCAGCAGAGTGTTCGATCCGGCGGGACGCACCAGCCAGGCCCAGCGGGTAAGCTTGCGCACATCGCATATCCAATAGAGCGCGGAGAAGAGCGCGCAGCTTGCTGCGATGGTCCATAGCGCCCAGGTTGGCGTCGCGCGAATCTTCGAGATGCCGAGCGGCGCAAGCAGCCAGCCGGTAACGAAGCACAGGATCGCCATCAAAAGCGCGAGTTGTATCTTCTGCCACGGAGTTTTCCAGCGATGTTCGCCCAGAAAAATGGACGAGGCCACAACGCCGGCCATGACGAGCATGGGGTGAGCGCCGTTGCCGAAGGGCCATGCGTACAAGGAAACTTGCTTGATGGGAATCCAGCCGGCGATACACGCCGCATTGTAGGCAACCAGCGCGATAAGCCAGAGGAGAGGCGCGATGCGCCAGCGGCGAGTCGGGATATAGAGCAGGCAGACGGCGAAGTAGGTCAGGCCGATAAGGCCGAGTATCTCGGGATAGGAGAAGTCAATCCAAGCTTCACCGCTGGGAGTCGCGCGACGGAAGATGGCGAAGACCACGACGATCAGCGCCGCGCCGGTGCCGCGCAGAAGCAGAACGGTTCTACGGCTGAGGCCGCTGTAGACGTTCCACAGCAGGATGCCGCCGGCGAGGCCGAGAAGCCCCCACGCATCGGGATGGATATGCATGCGCGCGCGATCGCAGTGCTCCACGTTGGCCAGGATAAGCCCGAGCACGAGCAGCGCAATGGACCGCAGCACAACGTGCAGCCACAGTGCCGCAGGCGATGCATCGCGCTTGAGCCGCTGCCTCACGGCAATGGGCAAGGCCATGCCGACGATGAACAGAAACGCCGGAAAGACCATATCGACGTAGGTCATCGCGTCCACATTCGCGGGCATATGGTAGGTCCACTTGGAAAGACCATGCACGCTATCCAGATCATTGACAAAGATCATGACCGCCATGGTGATGCCGCGGAAGATGTCGATCGACAGGACGCGGGTCGAAGTGGCTTGTCCTGCGATTCCGACTGACGGGGCGGACACGGTGGCGTTCATCGTCCGCTCCCGGCATCACTGCCGCTGCCGTAGAAAGCAGTGTGGATGGCGTTCAGAAGCGCTCCTGAGGGGTCGCCGGTGTACTCCCAGAACATGACGCCGCGTAGCCCTTGGCGCCGCACATAGGCGCACTTCAGGGCAAGCGATTCGGTGTCCTCGTAGGAGACGAACTCGCGCTTCTGCTCGCTGTAAAGGTAAGGGACCGATGCGGCGGCGTCCCAGTAGCGCGTGAATCCATGATTGAGCATGTTGCTTACGATGTTGCCGTAGTTCGCGAATGCGTTGGGCACCGGCGCGCCCGGCTGGAAGAGCCCGTGACCGGCCGGCGCGACGTTGCCCCAGACGTGTCCATAGAAGGGTACGCCAAGCACGATCTTTTGCGGCGGCACGCCGGCGCGCTCGAATTCATGGACAGACTGATTGGCCGAGACGCGCTTGGGATCGGCGGGATCGGTGTAGAGCGGCGCGTGATTTCCGGTGATCTTTTCGCTGCCCGGCTCATAGTAGTCATAGGCCATCAGGTTGATCGTATCGACGTAGCGCTGCACGCGGCGGAGTTCGGTGTGTGCAATGAACTCGCTGGACGCGCCGGCCGCCACGGAAAGCAGCAATCGCCGCCCCTGCTTTCGCTGTTCGCGGTTGAAGCGCAAGCGCAGTTCTTTGAGAAGCAGAGTGTAATTGCGCTGGTCTTCGGGCCGGAAGCGATTGCCGGCGCCGGTCTGCCCCGGATACTCCCAGTCAATGTCGAGCCCGTCGAGCTTATAGCGGTCCATAAATTCGACAACGCTGTCGATGAACCGGCTGCGGCTCTCCCGGCGAAGCGCCATGTCGGAGAAGTTCCCGGACCACAGCCAGCCGCCGACGGAGATGAATACCTGCAGCGATGGATTCTGCTGCTTCAGCCCTACGAGAGTCGCGAAGTTCGCTTCATCGACGGGACTGCCGATTACGATGCGGCCGTCCTGGATATTCGCGAAGGCGTAGTTGATGCGGGTGAGCTTGTCGGCGGCGATCTCGGACGGCTGGAGCACGCGGTTGCGCGGAAAGATGTACGCGATGATCTCGAGTGGCCGCGGATGGCGGACGAGACGCTTCGCCGGTGACGCGATCAAAGGCGCGGAAAGCGCCAGCGCGGCGACGATTGGCCATGCAATGCGCCGCAGGTATCCCGACGACGGTTTTGTTCCCTGCTTTGCATCTGCAGATCGCGCGGAATCTGGCAACGGCTCCCCACAGATATCTGGCAATGCGCCTCCGCAAACCGCCCAGCTCGAATCAGCATTGCACATTTGGCCCCGATCCGGGCGAGAATCTGCTCATAACTCTGCGGTATAGTCGCAAAGCAGTTGTGGAGGAGGCTCTACGAACCGGCAATTGAGACACTTTCTTCTTCTGATCTCGTGTGTGTTGCCGGCAATGTTGGCATCGGCGCAAGTGCGCGTGCTGGTGGATCAGGTCGGGTATGAGACCACGGCGCCGAAGCTGGCGCTGATCTCGGGGACCCAGGCCGAGCCGCCAAACCGATTCGTGCTGGTCGAGGAGGAGAGCGGCAAAGTCGTATTCAGCGGAGCGCCGGAGCCGGCCGGGCACGTGGACCACTGGGGCGACCGGGTGTACTGGAAGGTGGACTTTTCGGCCTTTCGTACACCAGGTCATTACGTGCTGCGGGCCTCGACCAGCAACGGCGCCGCCAGTTCGTGCAGCTTCCAGATTGAAGACAATCTGCTGGAACGGGCGACGCTGTCGAATGTGCTGTTCTACTTCAAGGGGCAGCGCGCCAGCGGCGATATGGATCGCGCAGACCGGCATCTTCCGTTGCCCGATGGCAAGGGAACGGTGGACGTGCATGGCGGCTGGTATGACGCTACCGGCGACTACGGCATCCATCTCTCGCACCAGAACCTCACTTCGTATTTCAATCCGCAGCAGGTGCCGCTCGTTGCATGGTCGCTGCTGGCCAGCTACAACACGCTCAAAGCGCGGCACGGCGACAACTTCAGCGAATACGAGCGGCGGCTTCTGGATGAGGGCCTCTTCGGCGCGGACTTTCTGGTGCGGATCAAGCGCCCTGACGGCTCTTTCTTTGAGAGCATCAACGCGCCGGGGCCGGCAAAGCTTGCGAAGGATCGCAGGATCGGCAATCCGAACTGGCGCACGCAGATCAAGACGAAGGTTTCCGGATCTACAGAGCATGCCGTTCCTCTCCCTCTCGGTCCGCATGGGTATGAGGCCGGCTATCGCGCCGGAGGCGGCATGTCGATTGCCGCGCTGGCATTGGCAAGCACGATGCCGGAGGATGGCGACTTCACGCGCGCGCAGTATCTGCAAACCGCGGAGGAGGCATTCGCCTTTCTCGAAGCGCACAATCGTGAGCTGCTGAACGACCACACAGAAAATATCCTGGACGATTACTGCGCGTTGATGGCGGCAACGGAGTTGTATCGGGCCAGCCACAAGGAAATCTATCTGCACGCAGCAGACACGCGCGCTGCACACCTGACGGCGCGGTTGACCACGCATGGCGCATTTCACGACTACTGGCGCGCGGACGATGGCACGCGGCCGTTCTTTCATCCCTCGGATGCGGGACTCCCCGTGGTCAGCCTGCTGCGCTATGCGGAGATTGCCTCTACGGCAAACCGGGAGCAGGCACTCGATGCAGTGAAGCGGTCACTGCAGTTTGAGCTCGCGACCACGCGCGAAGTGAACAATCCATTCGGCTATGCGCGCCAGCTTGTGCGCATGGGCACTGGCCAGGTGCGGACAGCATTCTTCTTCCCGCATGACACTGAGGCTGCTCCATGGTGGCAGGGAGAAGATGCGCGTCTCGCGTCACTGGCCGCTGCCGCGCGCATGGCGGCGCCACACTTTACAGATGATCCGGCGTTTCAATCTGCGCTCGAAAACTACGCGGACGATCAGTTGCACTGGATCCTCGGACGCAATCCCTTCGACAGCAGCATGCTGATGGGCAGCGGGCACGGCAACGCTCCGTATATGTTCTTCCGCTCGTACAAATACACCAGCGCACCAGGCGCGATCATCAATGGCATCACCGCCGCCTACAACGACGAGGATGGCATCGCCTTCAACGAAGGGTTCGCCCTCACCGGCAAGGATGACGATTGGCGCTGGACGGAGGAGTGGCTGCCGCACGCGGCCTGGTATCTCTACGCGGTGAGCCTGCCGCGAACGGAAGCTTCCGACAAATGAAATTGAGATGATGTCCGTAAGTGCGTGTGGAATGAAGTGCATCTTCAGCTGATGGCGATTTCAGCTGATGGTGATTTCTCCACCATGCATGCACGCAGCGTGCCAGACTTTCTGTTTACGAGTGATATTCGGACGCTTGTACGACGACACAAACGCATCTTAGCTTGTGTACGTAGCCGCGCTCGCTGAGATACAAGTGGCGAGCGTGAGATTGAGAAACAGGAGACAACGGATGACAGTTTTGATCGCTTGGGGCTCACTCTCAGTCGGGATCGTGATCGGTGCAATGTGGAGATCGCTCTGCGAAAAGCAGTCGCGGAGCAAGACGAATCTCCATGACGGCAGCCTGATCTTGCACCGGTTGACGATGGAGACTCAGCCTCAGCATGGCCGCAGGGCACAGCAGTGGCCAGCCTGCTGAGTTACGCTGCTCTCGAGTATTCGTACCTACGGGGATTCACGTGCAATGAGATGTTCCCGTTGATGTGCTTCGTCCCTCTCGCTGGATGATCTGCCTTGGTCTCTCACATCTTGCTGGAAAGCCAGCAACACAAAATCTCTGGATTTTGTATTTGCCGCGCTGACCGTCTTCTCTTTCCTGACATACGATCTTGGTGAAGTGTTCCAGCGAGAGTCTCGAAAGCGCGGTCCTCTTATCCCAGCGTCGATGTTCACAGAGCCTTCGCCACCACGATGGTCAGATCATCGGCCTGCTCTGTCACTCCTGCATAGGTGGAGACAGACTCGGTAATGTGGGCGACGATAGCAGCCGCCGGCTCCGCCTTCACGCGGAGCACGGACTCCTTCAAGCGCTCCGTCGAGAACTGATCCCGAGTCTCATTTTCCTGTTCCGTCACTCCGTCGGTGAAGAGCGTGAGCACGTCGCCATGCTCGAGCGTGATCACTGAGTTTGAGTACTGCGCATCCGGCAGAATGCCAAGAATCGGACCAGCTTCCGCGAGTTCCAGTGTTTCTCCGGTCTTTGCGCGTACAAGCAGCGGCGGGTTATGTCCACCGCCGGCGTACTCCAAAGTTCGGCTGGACTGATGGAAGCGGGCATAGAACATGGTGACGAAGGTTGCCGAGTCGATGATCTGCTTCAGAGCTTCATCCAGATCCTTGACGATCGCCGCCGGTCCGCTCAGCTCATGAGCACGAACGCGCAGGACCACGGCTAGCGAAGGCATGAGGAGAGATGCCGCGGCGCCTTTACCGGAGACATCTGCGATGACGACATCTACGGCGTCATCCGATATCTGGAAAAAATCGTAATAATCTCCACCCAGCAGCCGCGCCGTCTGCATGAATGCGGCCAGCTCGAGGCCGGGTAATTTCAGCGGCTTGGGCAAAACGCGTCGCTGGACCTGCGAGGCGAGAAACAGATCGTGTTCGTACTCGTCTCGCTGCCGGCGCACGTCCGCAGCCAGGCGGTCACGTTGCTTTGCGATGAGCGTGACGAGAAATCCAATGATCAGAAAGGCCGCCAGAGCGAGCGCGATATGGACGATTCTCAACTGAAGAGAATCCGGCGGAGGCCCGAAGATATCCTCCAGAACCGTGCACACTACGGCCAGGCTGATGGTGAGAGGCAGCGAATTGACCACCGCGCTGAGAGCGATCGGGAGGAGATAGAGATAGCCAAGCGAAACGTTGGCGACCACCACCCAGTCGGTGTAGGCAACGGCAACGATGGCCAGAATGACTACGACGTTCAGTAGTCCCGTTGTCCGATGCTCTTCGAATCTTTCTTTGGAGCTGTTGCTGCTGTTGGCTCGCCGGCCCAGGATCATGATGCGTCCCTCGCATGCTCCCGCGCCTGTTCCGGGCAGGCCGGATGCGCAGGGCAAAGTCGAAGGTTACGCTACATCATTGAGGATGGGATTGGAGGCGCGGGTGAGAATCGAACTCACGCATAAAGGTTTTGCAGACCTCGCGGGTGGTTTTCGCTGGGCTCGCATGGACTTGTATGGCGTCGCAAATTGAGCTACTTACAGCAGTTCCTCCCCCGCCGGCACAAGGCCATCTAAAACCGGCACCCGCTACATTTCCCGCTACACTAGCATTCCCTAACACGCAGAGCCGGTTTGCTTCCCTCGCGCGCGCGTACTGCTCTCGAAACTCGGGAAGCCTGTCCCCCTCGCGCGCACTTGGCCGCAAATTCCGCCATGCAGAGTCGATAAAACGGCTGACGCGCTGAAAATCACCCTCGTGCACCGTAATGCCGAGAGACTGTAACAACTTTGGCTGCTTGACTCCGCGCCTCAACAAGCCGGGAGCGGGCTGCCGCTGCGCCAAAAAGGGCGTGGCGCGTCAGTCGCGCACGTGATAGCATGCCCTGCATGTTCGAGGACGCTGAACCTGTCGACGTCGCTCTCGCACCGAGCGTCGAAGAGTTCGCTGAGCGCTATGTGCGTCCCGAGCGCCCCGTCATCGTGCGTGGCGCCGTTAAAGACTGGCCCCCTTCGTACAAATGGACGCCCGAATATTTGAAGGCGATGTACGGTACGCATAGTCTAAACATTGGCGTTTCCACGAATGGCGACTACCTCGACTATGCCGAGAGGCTGAAAATCGGTGTCGAGCCGAAAGTCGCGTTCGCTAAGGCCGTCGACAGTATATTCGCGCCGGCGAGCGAGGACGAGAAGTGTCGCGTCCACCAGCAGCCGCTCCACACGTGGGGTGCGCTAAACGAAGAGTCGCCGCCAATCCAGTACGTTCTCGGAAAGGTCGTCACCAAGAACATCTGGATGGGGTCGACCGGAAACGTGACGAAGACACACTACGACATGGAGGACAACATCAACATCCAACTCCGTGGCCGAAAGGAGATCATTCTGTTCCCTTCGGCGCAGCTCGACGAGCTTTATCC
>DASYBK010000013.1:0-32751 GCA_036500805.1 Acidobacteriaceae bacterium
TACGGCGCCGCCTACATCCTGCAGGAGCTGCTCACCGCCAAGTCCGACGACGTCTATGGCCGCACCAAGATCTACGAGGCCATCGTCAAGGGCGAGGCAGCGATCGAACCCGGCGTGCCGGAGTCGTTCAACGTGCTCATCCGCGAGCTGCAGGCACTCTGCCTCGACGTCGAGCTGGTGAAGGTCGGCGACGGAAAGAAGAAGCATGAGCCGGTGCCGCAGTTGGCGGCGGCCGATTAACCCGCGAAGCGGAGCGCATGCATCACGCGCTCCGCACCTCGCAGCGAATGTGAGATTCAGGACCCTGATCGGCAAGGCGCCTCCCGGCGCGGGTCAATGAATCCAGGAAAGCAGTTAGCAAGTCCGGGAGACGCACGGCACACACGCATCGCCGAAAGAATGCGCGTCATGGAGGACGTCTTGTACCGTTCCAGCCCATTTGAGTTGACCAGCCCGATCACCGATTTCGACGCGATCCGCATCTCGCTTGCCAGCCCGGAGAAGATTCGCTCCTGGTCGCACGGCGAGGTCACCAAGCCGGAAACCATCAACTACCGCACCTTCAAGCCGGAGCGCGACGGACTCTTCTGCGCCCGCATCTTCGGCCCGGTCACCGACTGGGAGTGCCTGTGCGGCAAATACAAGCGGATGAAGCATCGCGGCGTCATCTGCGACAAGTGCGGTGTCGAAGTCACCGTCACCAAGGTGCGCCGTGAGCGCCTCGGCCACATCGAGCTCGCGTCGCCCTGCTCGCACGTGTGGTTCTTCAAGGGTCTTCCGTCGCGCATCGGCCACCTGCTCGACATCTCGCTCCGCGACCTGGAGAGCGTGCTCTACTTCGAGTCCTATGTTGTCGTCGATCCCGGTGACGCGCCGGTGAAGGAGCGCGACATCATCAAGGACGAGAACCAGTTCCGCGAGCTCGACCAGCAGTACCGCCCCTCCGGCTTCAAAGGCATGATGGGCGCCGAGGCGATCAAGGAGCTGCTCAAGCGCGTCAACGTCGATGAGATCTCGATCGAGCTGCGCGAGCGCATGAAGATCGAAACCTCGCTGCAGAAGCGCCTGAAGTACGCGAAGCGCCTCAAGGTGGTCGAAGCCTTCCGCAAGTCTGGCAACAAGCCGCAGTGGATGATCCTCGACGTGATCCCGGTGATCCCGCCGGAGCTGCGCCCACTCGTGCCTCTGGACGGCGGCCGCTTTGCGACCTCGGATCTCAACGATCTCTATCGTCGCGTGATCAACCGCAACAACCGCCTCAAGAAGCTCATGGACCTCCATGCGCCTGAGGTGATCGTGCGCAACGAGAAGCGCATGCTGCAGGAGGCTGTCGACGCGCTCTTCGACAACGGCCGCCGTGGCCGCGTGCTGCGCGGCGCCAACAACCGTCCGCTCAAGTCGCTCTCCGATACGCTCAAGGGCAAGCAGGGCCGCTTCCGCCAGAACCTGCTCGGCAAGCGCGTGGACTACTCCGGCCGCTCGGTCATCGTCGTTGGTCCCGAGCTCAAGCTGCACCAGTGCGGCCTGCCGAAGAAGATGGCACTCGAGCTCTTCAAGCCGTTCATCTATCACCGGCTCGAGCAGACCGGCCAGTGCGACACCATCAAGCAGGCCAAGGAGATGGTCGAGCTGCAGAAGCCGATCGTGTGGGACATCCTTGAAGAAGTCATCAAGGACCACCCGGTGCTCTTGAACCGCGCCCCAACCCTGCACCGTCTGGGCATCCAGGCATTCGAGCCGGTGCTGGTCGAAGGCAAGGCCATCAAGATTCACCCGCTGGTCTGCACCGCCTTCAACGCCGATTTCGATGGCGACCAGATGGCCGTTCACATTCCGCTGTCGCCAGAGGCGCAGGTGGAAGCGAGCGTGCTCATGCTTGCCTCGCACAACATCCTGTCGCCGGCCTCCGGTCAGCCGATCACGGTGCCTACGCAGGACATGGTGCTCGGCCTCTACTATCTGACCAAGGCCAAGAAGGGTGGCAAGGGTGAGGGCCGCGCCTTCGCCAACATCGAGGAAGTGCTGATGGCGCTCGAAGCGAAGGAGATCGAGACGCTGACGCCGATCCGTCTGCGCTATACCGGCCCGGTGCTCGACATGACCACGGCCTACGACGATCAGGACCTGACGCACACCGAGCCGATCGAGTACGACAAGCAGTTCATCTCGACCACGGTGGGCCGCGCCATCCTGAATGACGCTCTTCCCGAAGGCATGCCGTACGTCAACGGTCTGCTGAAGAAGAAGGGCATCGGTCAGCTCGTCAACTACTGCTATCTGAACCTCGGCCTCGAAGTCACGGTGAAGATGCTCGACCGCGTCAAGGAGCTGGGCTTCCAGTATGCGACACGCTCGGGTCTGTCCGTCGGTCTGGACGACATGGTCATTCCCGAGTCCAAGGGCCCGACCGTCCGCGACGCAGAGAAGCAGGCGGTGGCCGTGCAGCAGCAGTATCTCGACGGCGCCATCACCAACGGCGAGCGCAACAACAAGGTCATCCAGATCTGGTCATCTGTCACCGAGAAGGTTGCCGATGAGATGTTCGACAACATGAAGGCCGCCGACAAGGCGGGTGCCATGAACCCGATCTACATCATGGCCGACTCCGGTGCTCGCGGCTCGAAGCAGCAGATCCGCCAGCTCTCCGGCATGCGCGGTCTGATGGCCAAACCCTCGGGCGAGATCATCGAGACGCCGATCAAGGCGAACTTCCGCGAAGGCCTCACCGTGCTCGAGTACTTTATCTCGACCCACGGCGCCCGCAAGGGATTGGCCGACACGGCGCTCAAGACGGCGGACTCCGGCTACCTGACCCGCCGCCTGGTCGACGTGGCGCAGGATGTCATCGTCAGCGAGCAGGATTGCGGCACGGCGGAGGGCATTTACGTGATGCCCATCGTCGAGTCGGGCGAGATCATCGAGCCGCTGCGCGACCGCATCATCGGCCGTGTGTCGCTCGAGAAGATCAAGGACTACGAGGGCAAGGTCATCGTCGAAGTCAACCAGGAGATCGACGAGGATCTGGCATCGGCAATCCAGGCTGCAGGTATCGAGCGCGTCAAGATTCGCTCGGTGCTTACCTGCGAGTCCAAGCGTGGCGTCTGCATCCGCTGCTACGGTCGCAACCTGGCCTCTGGCCGCACGGTTGAGCTGGGCGAGGCAGTTGGCGTCATCGCGGCGCAGTCCATCGGCGAGCCGGGCACGCAGCTCACCATGCGTACCTTCCATATCGGTGGTACGGCATCGCGTGTCTCGGAGCAGTCGCACCTCGACGCAAAGAACGCCGGCATCGTGCGCTTCATCAACTTGACCACCGTCCGCTCCAAGGCCGGTGATCTGGTAGCGATGAATCGTTCGGGCGCCATCGCGATTGTCGACGAGCGCGGCCGTGAGAAGGAGCGTTACCAGACCGTCTACGGCGCGAAGCTGAAGGTGGAAGATGGTGCGCACGTCACACTCGGCCAGTCGCTGGCGGAGTGGGACCCGTACACCTTCGCCATCCTCACCGAGATCGGCGGCACGGTGCAGTTCAAGGACCTGCAGGAAGGCATCACGCTCAACGAAGAAGTCGACGAGGTCACTGGCTTGTCGCGTCTGGTCGTCTCCGATGCACCGGACGAGAAGCGTCAGCCGGCCATCCTCATCAAGGGCGCCAAGGGCAACAAGCGCTATCTGATGCCCAGCCGCGCGCACCTCATGATGCAGGACGGCGACGAGGTCTTCCCCGGCGACATCCTGGCCAAGATCCCGCGCGAGACCACCCGCACCAAGGACATCACGGGCGGTCTGCCGCGCGTCGTGGAACTCTTCGAAGCGCGCAAGCCGCGCGAGACGGCGATCATCAGCGAGATCGATGGTGTGGTTCGCTTCGGCGAGGTCACCAAGGGTCAGCGCAAGATCTATGTCACGGCGGAGAACGGCGAGGAGAAGGAGTACTCGGTGCCTCGCGGTGTGCACGTCAACGTGCAGGAAGGCGAGCGTCTGCGCGCCGGCGAGCCGCTGATGGATGGTCCGCTGAACCCGCACGACATCCTCGCAGTTCTGGGCGAGAAGGAGCTGCAGGCCTACCTGGTGAACGAGATCCAGGAAGTCTATCGTCTGCAGGGCGTGGCCATCTCGGACAAGCACATCGAGACCATCGTCCGGCAGATGCTGCGCTGGGTGAAGATCGAAGATGTGGGCGACACCAATCTGCTGCTCGAACAGCAGATCGACCGCTTCCGCTTCCGTCTGGAGAACGAGCGCACCATGGCCGAAGGTGGCCGTCCGGCAGTCGGGCGTCCGCTCCTGCTCGGCATCACCAAGGCGTCGCTCTCTACCGACTCGTTCATCTCCGCGGCCTCCTTCCAGGAGACCACCCGCGTGCTCACCGAGGCGTCCATCAACGGCGCTGTCGATGGTCTGCGCGGTCTCAAGGAGAATGTCATCGTCGGCCGTCTCATCCCGGCCGGCACCGGCATGGAGTTCTACCGCAACATTGCGCTCTCACCGGAGCTCGAAGAAGCAGCGCAGAAGGTGCAGGAAGAGGTTTCTGCAGCCCAGGAGGCCGAGGAGCGCGAACTCGAGCTCATGCGGCAGGAAGGCGAAGCCGAGGAGCTGGCCGCCGAATAGGCATCCTGCTCCGGCACATCGCCGGCATCTCACCCGAGGCGGGGCTTTGCGGCCCCGCTGTTTTTTTCGCAGGCATGTAAACGCCGGCGTACTCTTAAGCGTCTAAGACTGGAGCGGGCTTTTCCGTCAAACGGCACACTGCGGAGAAGTTGGCTGTACACAGTAACAGTGAAAATGCTCTAAGATGCGCATCACCGGCAACCATGCCGGGTGAGCAATTGCTGCCACGGAACGTCTTCTCGATAGGCCCCTGGTTTTTTTCATCGTACAGATTCCAAGAAGCTCGGAGTGATGCGAGAATGATCGAACGCAAGTCGGCCCCGCAGCTTCCGGCTTCTGCAATGACCATCGGGTGTGCTGGCCACTGCTGCACCCTTCTCGGGGAGAGGCATTTCGGGTGACGTTTCGGTTGCGGCTCTCCAGATCGGTGCTCCTCCTGCTTCTTTCCCTGCTCATGATCGCGGTGCAGGGATATCACTACGGCGTCGACGATGCCGCCATCTATCTTCCTGCGGTCGAACGCGTGGCCACGCCGGGCCTGTTTCCCTATGGCGCGGATTTCTTTCTATCGCATAGCCGCGTGTCGATCTTCTCGAATGTAGTGGGCGCCATGGTGCGCTGGCTGCATGTGCCTCTGCCCTGGGCAGTGTTTGTCTTTCACGTTCTCGGCATCTACCTGCTGCTGCTGGCCGGTGACTGGCTAGCCCGCCTCCTCTTCACTCGCCCGCGCGCGCAATGGGCTGCCATCGTCATGCTCGCCTCCGTCATGACCATTCCGGTGACTGGCACGGCGCTGCCCATCATGGACCCGTACCTCACCTCACGGTCGCTGTCGACGCCGCTCACTATCTTCGCGCTGGCGGCGATCCTCGCGGGCCGTCCCAGCGCTGCGGCGATCTTTCTCGGCATTACGGCAGTGTTGCATCCGCAGATGGCTGCATATGGCATTGCCCTGGTGGTGTTGCTCTCGATCCCGCAGTTTGCCCCGCGCCGTGTGCCGGCGGAGGAGGGGGTGCTCGCGTCCTCCATCGGCTTCATCCAGCGGCTGCCCGATGCCTTTCATCTCGGGCCCGCGCAGGAGCCCTATCGCCAGACGCTCTACTCCCGCACTTTCTTCTTCGCCTGGGCATGGACCTGGTATGAATGGCTCGGCGCTCTGCTGCCGCTGCTGATTCTCTTTGCCATCGCGCGCATGCGCTCGTCCATCGTCACACCGGTCGCGGCGCGGCTCTGCCGCGCGCTGCTGGTGCTCGGCATCGTCTCCGTCGCGGCCTTCCTTCTCTTCAGCTCCAGCACCTACTTCGACGATTTCGTGCGCCTGCAGCCGATGCGCTCCTTCCAGCTCATCTACATTGTGATGTTCCTGCTGCTCGGCGGCCTGGCCGGTGAGTATCTGCTGCGCGACAGCATCTGGCGATGGCTGCTGCTCTTTGTGCCCATCAGCATTGCGATGTACTCGGCCGATCGCAGTCTCTACGCCGCGAGCCATCACCTGGAATTGCCCGGCCGTGCCGTGACCAATCCGTGGATGCAGGCCTTTCAGTGGGTGCGCGACAACACGCCCCAGGACGCGGTCTTCGCCCTGCCGCCCCGCTACATACTGATGCCCGGTGAAGACACGCACGGCTTCCGCGCAATCGCGGAGCGAAGCATGATCGCCGACTGGGTCAAGGATAGTGGTGTCGCTTCTGTCTTTCCGCAGATGGCACCGGAGTGGGAGCGCGAGCAGCAGCTCACCCAGGGCTGGGAGCACTACACCGCGGCGGATTTCCGCACGCTGGCGGCGCGCAGTCCCGTCACCTGGGTTGTCGTCGAACCACGGCAGTCCGGCGGTCTCGATTGCCCTTATCACAATGAAGCTGCTGCCGTCTGCCGCATCTCCCGATAGGTTTTAGACTCTCCGCAAGTATTCGCAGAATTGTCGCAAGCCGCTGCTATACTGCGCAGCCATGAGAAGGGATATTGTCCTGGCCTTGGCCCTGGTTCTTCCCGCAGTGGTGAACTTCGGCCCAACTGTCCACGCTCTGCCGGCGGAGTCGCTCGCCGGTGTCCGGAAAATCTACATCGAGAAGATGGACAATCATCTCGATCAGTATCTCGCAGCGGCGATCTCCAAGCAGTTCCACGGCACAGTCAGTGTCGTTCTCGATCGCAGCGACGCCGACGCCGTAATGCGTGGTCTCAATACCATGGCGCAGAACACCACCGAGAGCAACGTGCAGCTTGTGGACCGCTCCGGACAGACTCTGCTCTGGTCCGGTTCTGCCGGTGACCGCAACATGATGGCTCTGGACCTCAAGCATGGCGGCCAGGCGCAGATCGCCAACAAGCTGGTAAAGCAGCTCAAAAAGGCAATGCAGCCTTAGGTTTTCAACGGAATCGCCTCGAAGACGCTTCCCTGCATAAATCCATGATCCGTTCCGTAACGGATGCGGATTTCACGCATCTAACGATGGCTGCTTGGCGGTAGTTTCGGTAGCAGCGGAAGGAGGGCAGCATGCAGCAGCGATTCACCGCAACATTTCACGCATTCAAGAGGGCGGCCGTGCTGTGTGTGGCCCTGTCTGTGGTTCTTTGTGCAGCGCTGTCTCTTGCCGCCCATTCTGCGTTCGCACAGGGCCGGGTCATCTATCCCGATCCATCCGTGGCGAAGACCGAGATCCACGAAGCGCTCCAGCGTGCCAAGGCGCAGCACAAGCGCGTCATCCTCGACTTCGGCGGCAACTGGTGCGGCGACTGCCAGGTGCTCGATATCTACTTCCACGATGCCGAGAACAAAGCGCTGCTTGAAGAGAACTTCGAGCTGGTGGACGTGAACGTCGGCCGCTACGATGCCAACCTGGATATCGCCGGGCAATACGGCATCCCGCTCGAGCGCGGCGTGCCGGCGCTGGTGGTGCTGTCGCCGGAAGGCAGAGTGCTGCTGGCACAGACGCATGGCGAATTCGAGAGCATGCGCCGCCTCCAGTCGAGCGATCTGACGAAGTTCCTCAACGACTGGAAGCCCACGCGCCACAGCGCCCGCGGCGGGCGATAAACAAAACACGTCACGGCGAAAACTAGCCCGCCACTCACGTCGGCGTCCGGGCACCCCGGCCATCACGGCGAAAACATACGCGTGGACGTAACAGAATTATTCCAGCACCGATGAGACGAGAGAGGCCCAGATCCAATCGGGCCTCTCTACTATGCAATTGCGTTGCGAGTACCTGTTAGTCCTGGCGCTTTGCGGCATCGGCCGCGTTTGCCAGCTGGGTGAGCGTAGTGAAGAATTGCTTTGACTGGCCGGCGAAGAGGTTCATGTTGGTGAGGAAGGTGGCTGCCGCACGCGCGCCTCCGAATTTGTCGGTCAATGGCCGGATGATGGCGCACTGAGGAAGCTTGGCGTTAATGAACTCGCAGGGTACGGGGAAGATGAGGTTGGTTTGGAAGAGCGGACCTTTGGTGTTGAAGTTGGGGAAGGTAAGGCCGCCGAAGCTGACTGGTGCCACGGGCGGCTGGACACCGTTGCCGGCGAAGTCGACCCATTCCAGAAAATGCGCTATTTCATCGCCACCAATGCCCAGCGTGATTTCAAGCACCTGTTCGCTGGTCACCTTGCGCGAGAGGCTGGCGTAAAGGCTGGAACCGCCCTGCTCGATTGCGCCGAAGTGAAACGCGGCTGTATTTGCGATCACCTGAATCTGTGTCGCATTGCTCATGTCGGCATCGGTGCGAGGAATTGCCGTGTGGTTGGTGATAGTGATTGCCTGGGGAAAGGTGGCGCCCATGTCGGGATTGGTCGTGCTGCGATACCGGATATACCAACTGGTGTCGACGTTCAGCTGCATGAGGTTGGTGAGACGGCCGACGTTCTGGGCTCCCGTGGCCTTGCTGCCCTGTAGAGTGCGGAAGGCGTCGAGATCGACTGGGTCTGCGCCCTTGGACTCGAGATAGGCGTTCAAAAATGCAGCGTGGCTGACTTCGTCATTCGTATTGCTGGTGATGTATTGCGACCCGTCCGAGTCGAGGTTCTGAAGCGCCTTCTGGTAGGGATTCAACGCTCCATTGGTGATGCCGCCCAGCTCGGCATACTGCGTCCACAGATCGGATTCAATAAGCTCTGCTGCGGCGAGGAAGCGCAGAATGTCCGCGTCTCCATCTGTGAATTCGTTGTCGTTGTCCTCCGACTGGGCCTGGGCGGTAGATCCTCCACCGAGCAGGCTTGCAGTGACAAGTGCACCACTTGCGAAGACGCCGCTTTTTAGAAACGACCTGCGTCCGGATGCATGTTGAGAGGGCCCTTCAAGATTCTTCATACATTCCTCCAGGCCAATCGATGGCCTGAAGGCGAAGCTATATGGCTGGGATCGGCAGGGTTGTCATGAACCTGTCAAACAATTGTCATATTGAGATGAACATATAGTTGCGCCCTGGTCTGCGCGTCGATTGTCTTACACCGTGGTCAACTCGTGCGCGCTGCTTTCGTCATGATGGCCAGGTGCGTGGTCGCCGAGCACGTGCAAACGCAGGAAA
This sequence comes from Acidobacteriaceae bacterium, assembly GCA_036500805.1. Taxonomy (GTDB): domain Bacteria; phylum Acidobacteriota; class Terriglobia; order Terriglobales; family Acidobacteriaceae; genus KBS-83. The sequence continues at coordinate 9,127 of DASYBK010000013.1, forward strand.
TTGGTAGAGCCGGTGAGCGTGCGGGTTCCGGCGACGATGCCGAGAATCTCCTGCGGCTTCACGTAACCGCCCACGGTAAGAATATCCTCCGCCTCTTCCACCATGGCTTCGGTGGTAGACATCTTGGCGCAGGCGAGCGGGTGTACGCCCCACAGCAGGTTCATGCGACGGATCACCTTGGGCACGCTGGAGAGCGCGTAGATCGGCGGCTTGGGACGCCACTTCGAAAGCTGGCGCGCCGTGGTGCCGGTCTCGGTGAAGACGGCGATGGCGCCGATATCAAGGTCTTCGGCCGCGTGCGCCATCGACTCGCAAATGGTCTCCGAGATGGAGAGGCGCACATTCGCGGTGCGCCGCCTGTAAGCGGACGGATCGGCGAACATCACCGCTTCGCTCTCGACGACGATGCGGTCCATCATCTTCACCGCCTCGACCGGATACTTGCCGGCGGCGGATTCAGCGGAGAGCATGACTGCGTCGGTGCCGTCATAGACGGCGTTGGCTACGTCGGACGCTTCAGCGCGCGTGGGCCGCGGATTTTCGATCATCGATTCGAGCATCTGCGTCGCGGTGATCACCGGCTTGCGGTATTCGCCGGCGCGGCGGATGACATGCTTCTGCAGCGCGGGAACCTTTTCCGGAGGCACCTCAACGCCCAGATCACCACGCGCCACCATCACCCCGTCGGCAATTTCCAGGATGCCTTCCAGATGTTCGATGGCCTGTGGTTTTTCGAGCTTGGCGATAAGCCAGACGTCGCCGCCCAACGCGCGCGCGCGATCGCGGGTGTAGCGGATATCCTCCGCGGTGCGGACAAAAGAGACAGCGACGGCATCGACATCGTTATCGATGCAGAATTTGAGATCGATCTCATCCTTCTCGGTGAGCGAAGGCGTCTTCACCGAGATGCCGGGAAGATTGATGCCCTTGTTCTCCCCCAGCATGCCGCCGTTGATGACGGTACATTCAACATCGTCGCCGCGGATGGCCGTGACGCGCAGCTCGATCAAGCCGTCGGAGAGCAGGATGCGCGCCCCGGGTGTGAGGTTCTCAGCCAAGGTCGGGAAGGTGGTGCTCAGACACGATGCGGTCCCGGCGACATCTCGCGGTGTGATGGTGAGCGACTGGCCCGTCGTGAGTTGCACCGGCTTCTTGTCCACCAGCTTGCCGGTACGGATCTTCGGCCCCTGCAGATCGCCCAGGATGCACAGCGGCTTTTTCTCTTCCTTCGCTACCTCCCGAACCATCCGCATGAGGTCGAGCTTCTGCTCATGGCTGCCATGTGAAAAATTTAACCGGGCGACATCCAAACCCGCGCGTACCAGCTGACGAAAGGTGACCTCGTTGCTCGAGGCGGGCCCCAGGGTAGCGACAATCTTGGTACGACGATTGTCTTGAGCGGCGAACGGCGATCCATCTCCAACAGGCAGCATCCGTAAATACTCCGGCCCCTTGCCCGCAGGCGGGGTGTCATGTGGTCTAGCCAACGCCCCATTTTACTCGCAATGCATGGGTTGCCTGAATTTCGCTCAAGGAAGGATGAGTTCCTGCTGTTTTGCGGGAACGCTCTCAGCCTCCGCGATTCGATCGGCTTCCACCTGCGCGTTGTACTCCGCGCCAAGAAAAACAGCGAGCGCGGTGATGTAGAGCCACACCAGCGTTGCGACGGCGGTGCCGAGTGATCCGTAGATGACGGTATAGTCAGCAAAGCGGGTTACGTACCAGCCGAAGACCAGCGTGGTGACGAACCAGATGACAGCCGACATGGCGGCGCCGGGCAGCACGTCGCGCCAGCTCTGGCGGCGCGGCGTGCCGAAGCGGTAAATCACGGCAAGCACCACCGCGGTACACAGGAGCGCGATCGACCACCGCGACATCCGCCACAGGAAGAGAACGTAGGGCTTGAAGCTGTGATCGGCAACATCGATCACCCAGTGCTCGATCTGGTGGCCGAAGGCGACCAGCGCGGTGGAGAGCGCCATCGGGACCAGGCAGCTTGGAATCAGCACCAGCGCGGTCAGGCGTTCGCGGGTCGGGTTCCACTCGGTGCGCGCGTCGTCGAAGATCGGCGAAGCGAAGGCGCGGCGGAAGCCCTGCATGAAGGAAGTCATCAACCCCATGCAGCCGAAAAGCGTCACCAGGGTGGCGGAGCTGACAGCCTGCAGGGAGCGAACGTGTTTTGCGTTGAAGTAGTCCTGAATCGCGTCAACGGCGTTGCCCGGAAGAAAATCGGCGAGTGCGGCCCGGATTTCGCCCATCACCGTGTCGCTCTGCGGGACCAGCGCAACCACCGTCGTGACCACGAGCAGGGCCGGAAACAAGCCGAGGATCGCCGAGTATGCTGCCGCCCGTGCGAGCGTCAGCACATCGTGGGAGAGCGCGTGCAGCGTGGCCCGCCGCAACTGCTGGAGTGGACGCAGCATTCCTTACCGTAAGGGTACCGCCGCAGCGGCGCCGGCGAAAGCACTTTGCGCGGTCCACGGGGTGGGCAGGTAGGTGCCCGCGCAGACGTGATTCATTGCCCGCCAAAAGATTTCAGCCCGCATCCGCGTTGCAAGTGGGTCTTTGGCCAACGCCAAACCATGCTCACTGTTAGGATTACGTTGGCTCCGCCACACAGGAGACTGCCTGTTGAACCATCCGCTTCGCCGTTCCATCGCATCAGTCACTCTCGCCCTTGTGCTTTGCTCGACCTCGTCGTTCGCCGGGCTGACGCGCAAGCACAAGGTCGCTCCGCCGCCGCCCGCGCCGCCGACTCCCCATGCCAGTGCGCAGCTTGCCGACAAAAAGCTGAATGCGCGCGTCGATGCCCTGCTGGCGCAGATGACGCTTGAAGAAAAGATCGGGCAACTGACGCAATACACCGGCGGCAGCACCATCACCGGACCGACCGGCGAGAAGCTGGATTTCGACGCGATGCTGGCCAAGGGCGAGATCGGCTCGCTCTTCAACGTGACTGGCGCGAAGGAGACGAATCACTACCAGCACATCGCAGTGGAACAGTCGCGGTTGCATATTCCGCTGCTCTTCGGGCTGGACGTGATCCACGGCCACCGCACCACCTTCCCTGTACCGCTGGCCATGGCCGCCAGCTTCGATCCCGACGTCGTGCAGCAGGCCAGCCGCATGGCGGCCGTCGAAGCGCGGCAGGATGGCATCAACTGGGTCTTCTCTCCGATGGTGGATATCTCGCGCGACGCGCGCTGGGGCCGCATCGTCGAGAGCGCGGGCGAGGATCCGTACCTGGGCAGCGCGATCGCGCGTGCGTACATCCGCGGCTATCAGCAGGGCGATCTGTCGAAGCCGGATTCGGTGGCAGCTTCGGTGAAGCACTTCGCTGCATATGGCGCGGCTGAAGCAGGACGCGACTACAACACGACCGATATGTCGGAGGTGCGGCTGCGCCAGGTCTATCTGCCCCCGTACCAGGCTGCCGTGGATGAGGGCGCGGCCACCGTGATGTCTGCGTTCAATGCGCTGAATGGCGTGCCGGAGACCGCGAATCCCTTCACGCTGACCAAGATCCTGCGCAAGGAGTGGGGCTTCGACGGCCTGGTGGTAAGCGATTACGGTGCGGTCGGCGAGCTGATGAAGCACGGCATCGCCGCCGATGGCGCTACTGCCGCGGAGAAGGCGCTGACCGCCGGCGTCGACATGGATATGGAGAGCAATCTCTATCACTCCCGCCTGCCCGGCCTGGTAGAGAGCGGCAAGATTCCCATGCCGGTCGTGGATGAAGCTGTGCGCCGCGTGCTGCGCGTGAAGTTTGCGATGGGGCTCTTCGAGCATCCATACACCGACGAGAACCTGCCGCCGTATCAAGCGACGGCGGAGAAGCGGGCGCTGGCAAAGAGTGCGGCGGAAGAGAGCTTTGTGCTGCTGAAGAATGAAGCGATCCCCGGCATAGGGCGGTTGCTGCCGCTGGCGAGCGATCTAAAGTCTGTAGCGCTCATCGGTCCGCTGGCCGACGATGCGCAAAACATGATTGGCTCCTGGGGTGCGCAGGGTTCGGCGAGCAACACCATCACGCTGCGCACAGCGCTGGCAGAGAAGCTGGGGAATAAGTTGACCTATGTGAAGGGTACCGACATTCTGACCAAGGACACCACCGGCTTCGCCGCAGCCGTGACAGCAGCGAAGAATGCGGACCTGGTGATCCTGGCGCTGGGTGAGGCAGGCGACATGACCGGCGAGGCGACGAGCCGCGCGCATCTGACGCTGCCCGGCAATCAGGAGGATTTGATGAAGCAGGTGGTGGCAACCGGCAAGCCCGTTGTCCTGGTGCTCTTCGACGGCCGCCCCACCGCGATTCCCTGGGCGGCTGCGCATGTGCCGGCCATCCTCGAGGCATGGTTCCCCGGCATGGAAGCCGGTTCGGCGCTGGTCTCCGTGCTCACCGGTGAGGTCAGTCCCTCCGGCAAGCTGCCCGTGGAGTTTCCTTACAGCGCAGGCCAGGAGCCGCTCTATCTTGCGCAACTGCCCACAGGACGTCCCGCGGGAGATACTGACCTGACCCATCCGCCGACCAACAGCGAGGAGAAATATCTTTCGCGCTACATCGATTCCCCCAACGCGCCTGTCTATCCCTTCGGCTGGGGCCTGTCGTATGCGCAGTTCACTTACTCGAATATCAAGATCGACCACACGGGGGGAAGCAGCAAAGATGTTGGGGAGATCACTGTCGGGGTGGACGTGAAAAATATTTCGTCCGTGCCCGGCGCCGAAGTGGCGCAGCTTTACCTGCACAACACCGTCGCCAGCGTGTCGCAGCCGGTGCGGGAGCTGAAAGGCTTTCATCGCATCCTGCTGCAGCCCGGCCAGACCCAGCACATCGACTTCAAGCTGCATTTCGATGACCTGGCGTTTTACAACGCAGAGGTGAAGCGCGTCGTCGAGCCGGGAACCTTCGATGTCTTTGTGGGCGGCAGCTCAGAAGCCGAGAAAGCCGGCAGCTTCACAGTGCTGCAATAACCCATGCCTCCTGAGCCGCGGCTCCATTTCGTGCAGGAGCTGCCTTTCCCACATGCGCTTCATCGACCGTGAAGAAGTAGCGCGCCGCCTCACCTATGAGGTCTGCATCCCGCTCGTGCGCGATGCGATGATCGCCTTCTCCGCGGGCGAAACCAAACAACTGCTGCGCTCCATCATCCCGCTCGCCGACGGCCATCTCTTCGGCATCATGCCCGGTGCTCTCGGCGCGAAGAAACCCTTCGGCGCAAAGCTGCTCAGCATATTTCCGGAGAACGCCGCGCAGGGCCGCCAATCGCACCAGGGCCTCATCGTCCTCTTCGAGCCGGAAGCCGGCACGCCCGTCTGCATCGTCCACGCCGGCGAGGTCACCGCCATCCGCACCGCAGCCGCCAGCGCGGTCGCCACGGACGCGCTCGGCCATAAGGATGCGAAGCATCTCGCCATCCTCGGCACCGGCGAGCAGGCCGCCACCCACGCCCGCGCCATCAGCACGGTCCGCGCGCTCGAAGACATCACTGTCTGGGGCCGCTCGCGGGAGCGAGCCCACGCCTTCGCCACCAGGATGCAAGCCGAACTCGGCATCCCAGTCACCGCCGCTACCACCGTGCAGCAGGCCGTCGCAAACGCCGACATCGTCTCGACCGTCACCGCCGCATCCGATCCCATCCTCAAATCGGAATGGCTCCAGCCCGGCACGCACATCAACGCAGTCGGCTCCAGCCACGCCGGCCCCGCCGAGATCGACAACGCATTAGTCGCCCGCGCGCGCTTCTTCGCCGACAGCCGCGAAGGCGTACTCCAGCAAGGCGCAGAATTCCTCCGCGCCAAACAAGCCGGCCTCGTGGATGACACCCACATCGTCGCCGAAATCGGTCAGGTGTTAGCAGGAACAGCCGAAGGCCGCCGCACGCCGGAAGAAATCACCATCTACAAATCCTTAGGCCACATCGTGCAGGACCTCGCCAGCGCCTGGTGGCTCTACTCGCAACCGCTTACTTGATTTGCGCCGCGATTCTTTTCCGAAATTCGGTCCGTATGCCGTATTCGCCGCCACGATCCGGGAGGTTCTCCACGCCCGTCTGCCGTACTCTGTAACCCATGGGCCGCATCCACGTACTCACCGACCAGGTCGCCAACCAGATCGCCGCCGGCGAAGTGGTGGATCGTCCCGCGTCCGTGGTCAAGGAGTTGCTCGAAAATGCGCTCGACGCCGGCGCCACCCGCATCCGCATCGAAGTCGAAGGCGGCGGCCGCAAACTCATCCGCATCGTGGACAACGGCTGCGGCATGGTCCGCGACGATGCGCTGCTCGCCTTCGAGCGACACGCCACCTCGAAGCTCCGCACCAGTGACGATCTGCTCGCTATCGCTACCCTCGGCTTCCGCGGCGAGGCATTGCCCTCCATCGCATCCATCGCGCGCGTTGATCTCGAAACTCGCGCCGCCGAAGAATCCGCCGGCACCCGTATCGAGATCGCCGGTGGCAGCATGCATCGCGTCGAAGATGCCGGTCTGCCTCCCGGCACCACCATTGCCGTCCGCGACCTCTTCTTCAACACGCCCGCGCGCCGCAAATTTCTGAAGTCCGAAACCACTGAGCTGTCGCACGTAACAGCACTGGTCACACATTATGCGCTCGCCCATCCGGACAAGCACTTCGAGCTGCACTCCGCCACCCACGCGCTGCTGCAGGCGCCGCCCGTCGCTCAGCCCGCTGATCGCATCTTTCAGATCTTCGGCAAGGAGACGCTTGACCACCTGCTGCCGATCGCTGCAGAAGTCGACCTCGAACGCGTCGGCCTGCCGGCACCGCCGCCGTGGAAGCAGGATGAAGATTACGAGCCGCCCGTCCCCGGCCACCTGCGGCTCTCCGGCTTTACCTCCAAGCCCGAGCTCGAAAAGCTCAATCGCAACTCCATCTACTCTTTCGTGAACCGCCGCCTGGTGCGCGACCGCCTGCTCCTCCATGCGGTCTCGGAGGCGTACCGCAACATCCTCCCACCCACGTCGTTTCCCGTCGTGCTCCTCTTCCTCGAGCTGCCGCCCGAAGAAGTCGATGTGAACGTGCATCCCGCGAAGACAGAAGTCCGCTTCCGCCAGCCCAGCTTCGTGCACGATTTCGTCCGCGACACGCTGCGCAACAAGATCGTGCAGTCGCGACCCGCGATGGGCTTCCTCGCCGCGCTCGAAACGCACGCTGTCGCCTCACCTTCGCTGCTGCCTGGAGTTTCGGCGATACCGGGCGCACCAGAGTCCGCGCCCTTCACCGCCAGCGCGGAATCTTTCGCTCTTGAATCGCTCCGAGTTCCTCCAATTGCAGCGCGCCTCGACTTCGCCGGCGCCGCGAACGGCGCCGCTGTCGCCCAAGAAGAGGCTGCCGCGCTCGCCATCCTAAACGCGGAACTGGCGCCCACAGAAACCGTCGCGGAGGCAACCGCGCCTGCAGCTATCGGTGCAGAAAATGGCGATGCCGCCACCCTCCACGCCCTCGCCTCGCTCAAGCCCATCGGCCAGCTTCGCGAGTCCTTTATCCTCGCGACCAACGAAGAGGGTCTCTGGATCATCGACCAGCACGTTGCCCACGAGCGTGTGCTCTTCGAGAAAATTCTCCGCGAACGCGAGGTAGAAGGTGTCGAGCGCCAGCGCCTGCTCATGCCGATGCTTATCGACCTCACCCCGGCCCAGATGGTCGCCTTCACCCAGATCGCGGCCGAGCTCGAACGCAATGGCTTCGAAGTGGAGCCCTTCGGTCCTCGTACCCTCGCCATCAAAGCCGCGCCCGCCAATCTCGAAGGCCGCGAGCTGGAACGCATGCTCATCGAAGTGCTGGAGCAGAGCGATCGTCTCGACCAGCGCGAGAACCTCGCGACGGCGCGCGCGCGCATCGCCGCGTCCATCGCATGTCATTCCGCCATCAAGGTCAACATGCCGCTCGATCCCGAGCGCATGACCTGGCTGCTCCGCGAGCTGGGCAAAACCGAGCTGCCCACAAGCTGCCCGCACGGCCGCCCCATCGCACTACGGTATTCTTGGAAGGACATCGAGCGCGCGTTTCACCGCATCTAGGCGTCCAATCTGGAATTGTCATCCCGACCGGAGCCGTGGCGTGCAGCGCCACCGGGAAGTGGAGGGATCTGCTGTTTCGCGTGCATGACCGCTCATCTGACGGAAAGAATAGAGAGGCGCCGCTCACGGCTCGAGTATCAAGATCGGAAGTCATGACAAACGACCAACTGCAACAGGCTCGGCGCACACGCTGGCGTCAGGACGGCAATGCGCTCCTCACGCTGGACGACGCCGAGCGCTGGCTGGCCGACACGCCGCTCTGCCCCTACCTGCCGCGCTATCAGCATCTGCCCGTGCCCGCGCCCAGCTTCGTCGAAGCAGTTGCCGGCCGCACCGACGCCACACCCGGCCCGGAGCAGATCGCCGCGGCGTCGCAGATGCTGGCGCGCCTGGTCGCCTCGGGCGCAGTCATCGCGCTCAACTTATTTGGTTCGGCCCCAGGCGGTACCGGTCTGTCCAGCTTCGTGGGCGAGCAGCCCGACTTCCTCGCGACGCCGGAGGCGCTCCCATATCTCTACGCGCTCCAGCCCGAGCGCAATCCCAAGCGCGCCCCGACCACCGTCGGTGGTGCCCGCGTTTCGCCGCTCGCTGCCGAGGCCTATAAGCTGCTCGAGCGCGAAGGTGCCCTCACTACCATCGAGCTGCGTTCGCGTCTCGGTCGCGAGGTCACCGAAGCCGCCGTCCTGCGCTCCCTCGCCGAGCTCTGGCACACCATGCGCGTCGTTCCGGTGCCGGCGGAGAATCCGGCGGAGGGAGCTCACTGGGAGCTGCTCACCGCGCGCCATCGCCGCGAGCTCAACATCGGCAGCACGCAATCGCAGACCACCGCGCTTTCCATCCTCGCGTCGTTCTATCTGCAATCCGCCGTCGCCGCCACTGCGGAGGAAGTCGAAATCGTCCTCTCGCCCCTCGCCTCGCGTTCGCGCATCCGCGAGGTCGTGCACGGACTCTCCGCCACCCGCCAGCTCGCGTCGTTCCCGCTCAACGGAGAAGGACAGCTCTACGTCGAAGGCACGTTGCCCGAGCTTCCGGAAGAAGCGCCGGCGCTTGCTGCTGCCGCTGTAGAAGGGACCGATCTCGATGCCGGCCTGGAGCAGAACGAGCCGGATCTGACCGAGGCTGCGGCCAACAGCCCGGAGATGGTTATGCCGGAGAAGCCGTCCGCGCCTCGCCGATCTCCGCGTCCCGCCTTCGGAGAGCGCGCCCGCGGCAGCTTTGCCGCGCGCGGTCGCAGGGCGCCGTCCGCGGATCGACCACCGCGCCGCGAAGGCGGTTTCCGCCGTCCGCAACGGACCGATTCTTCAGGCGGCTTCCGTCGCCGGGAAGGCGCAGAGGGAACCAACCGGGCGCCGCGGCCAAACTTCGAGCGTCGCGCCCGTCCCAGCTTCGAAGCTTCAGCGGAGAAGCGAGAGCGCCCCGCCCGTCCAGGCAGTTCTGACCGCCCGAATCGTTCTGACCGCCCAAATCGTTTTGACCGTCCGGCGCGTCCCGAACGCGGTGGTGCCGCCCGTAGTGGTGCATTCAAGACCAGCTTCGACAAAAGCCGTCCACCGCGTCCCGGCGCTTTCCGGCGCGACAAGCCATTTCGCGAGCGTCCACCCCGCTCTGGTGAGGGCTCAGGCCGTCCGGTGGCGCGTGAGGGCAAACGGCCGCCGCGCAGCTTTGGCGGTGGAGAAGGCAGCTCTCGTCCCGACCGTCCCTTCCGCAAGCCGCAGGGCGATCGTCCTGGCAAACCACGCCGCTTTGAAGGCCGTCCAGGCGGACCAACAGGCCGACCAGCAGGCGGATCAGGACGTGCAGGTGGTTTCAGCCGTCCACCCCGTCGCGAGGGTGAGGCGCGCCCACAACCCGATCGTCCCTTCAAGCGTTCCTATTCCCCTTCAGGGGATCGTCCTCTCAGACGCGGTCCGGCTGGTGGCTTCAGAAAACCTGATGGTAGTAGTGAGCGTCCGCAGAGGGCATTTACGTCCCGGCCGCGGGGTGAGGCCGGTGCTCCCGAGCGCCGGCCCGAGACTGGGAAGCGGGAATCGCGGCCGTTCCGCGCCGCTGGCCAGCGCTCCAGCCGTCCCGGCGGATTCAGCAAGCCAGGCTTTGGCAAACCGGGTTTTGGCAAATCAGGCAGCTATCGCAAACCCGCGGGCGACCGGCCCACAACCGGTGGCGAAGCCTCGGAGCGTCCGCGTCCGCCGCGTCAAGCATTCGGTCCTGGTTCCGCAGCTCCTGCTGCCGGTTCCGATGCACGCAAATCCGGTGGCTTCCGCAAGCCGGGCGCTCCTGGCAAGTCTTTCGGCAAACCACGTTCCGCGGGCGCTGGGCCCGGTCGTCCGGCAGGTGGTGGCAAGGGCCGCACCTCGACCACGACGAGCTCCGGCAAACCGCGGCGTCCCGGCGGATTCGGCGCAGCGCGTCCCGGTGGATCGGCGCGTCCGCCCGCCAAGGGCGGATTTCAATCGGGTGACTTCAAGCCACGCGGCAAGTCTTCCGGCAGCAAGCGGACGGGCGGCTTCGGTCCACCCAAACGCAAACCGCTCAGTGAAGGAGACGAGGGCTAGATGTCGGAGCGTTCGACTCGGCCACCCCTCATCGTCGCCATCGACGGACCCGCCGGAGCAGGGAAGAGTACGGTCGCGCGCGCCCTGGCCCGGCGCTTCGGGCTCCTGAACCTCGAAAGCGGCGCGATGTATCGCGCCTTTGCCCTCAAAGCGATCCAGGCCGGCGTCCCCACCCGCGATGCCGCCGCGCTCGAAGTCCTCGCCCACACCACCGAGGTGCGTCTGGAACCGGACACCGACGGCAACCGCGTCCTGCTCGACGGCGCGGATATCACCAGCCAGCTCCGCACTCCGCAGATCACCGCCGCGGCATCCGAGGTCAGCGTCCACCCGCCCATCCGCCGCTGGCTCGTCGGTCTGCAGAAGATCCTCGGCGCTCAGGGCAATGTCGTGATGGAAGGCCGCGACATCGGCACCGTCGTCTTCCCCCACGCGCCGGTAAAGATTTTTCTCGATGCCTCGCCCGAAAAGCGCGGCGAACGCCGCTACGAGCAGAATCGTGGCGATGAACAGAATCGCGATGAGAAAGGCGGTGTTGCTGTCACAACGCAGTTGCCCGCCACCGTGCTCGAAGAGATCCGCGAGCGCGACCGCCGCGACCGCACCCGCGCCGACTCACCGCTGCGTCCCGCAGCCGACGCCACCATCATCGATTCCACCGACCTCACGCTCGACGAGGTGATCGAGCGGGCGTCTGCGCTAGTGGATGGATATCTGAGGGAAATAGGGACTAGGGAATAGGTCCACATGCTACGGCGTCGCAGGCAACACCGCACCCTGCGGTTCGGCTGTCCATGCTCTCCACTTTGCGACATTCAGTCCCACGGTGGCCATCCAAAGGCTGGTCAGGGCTTCGCCGGGCAGACAGGCAAAAGAAATGTAGGGATTCAACCGGGCATCGAGCGACGGCGCCAGGAAGCTAAGAAAGCCGTTCGTGAAGTAGCAGAGTCCGGCGATTCCCAACAGAATTCCGAGAACGCGGGGCAAGAAGCGCGAGCGAAAGATCAGAAAGCCGCCCGCAAGTTCATCGAGCCCATAAAACGCCCACGAGAGGAGAAGCCCCGCCTGCTTCCACTGCATTGAAAAGCTGGCGAAGGCATGGAGTTGTTCGGGAGTGAATCCGCCCAATGCGCCGCCCGCGACTGCGAGCTGCAACGGCACATACGCGATGAGCAAGGCGACGGCTTCGACGGCTATTCCGACCATGCCCGCGCACAGCGAGACGGCTGCGACGAGGAGATTTACCCGCCTGAACAAGTAGAAGCTGATGATCTCTGCGAGTATGTTCAGCAGCAGCTCGAAGAGATGGGCTGAGAAGCCCACACGGAATAGCGTCTCGTGCGCCAGGATATTGTGGAGTGTCGCCGAGACGTTGCCGGCCACCATCAATTTGCTCTGGACATAGCCGATATCGAACGCGCCGGTCACGATTCCAACCAGGCCGAGGATGCCGAGAATCCTTGCCAGAAGAAGAGGGGAAAACCCTTCCGAATCGGAGTTCGACATCATGTAGCCCCCCTGCCTTCGAGAGCTGTTCCCCTTAACTAGGAAAACTTAAGTAAGAAATTAAGACCGGATCAATTTCCTGGCCCTGTCTTACTGCGGCGTCATCTGCGGAGCCGGCTGGTTCCGTGGCACGCGCAGATGCGGCGCACGCGGTGGGCTCGGCGGTTTCGGCGCATTGCCTTCCGGCGCTTCTGGCGCTTCCGGAGCTTCTGGTGCCTCGGAAGCCTCTGCGTTCGCTTCCGCCCGCTTCACCTCGATGTCTCCATGCTCCGCCACCAGCGTGACCTGCGTCGCGTTGCCGCCCGTGCCGGTATCGCCGGTCAGTGAATGGTCGTTCCGCTCCACCTTGCCGGTATACGTCAGATCGCTGCTCACACTGCCATCGTGCGCGCTCGCATCCACGTGGAAGAGGTGACCGGCGGGCAATCCCAGGTTGATCGCACCGTTGCGGTTGCGCAAGCTGATCGCCCCATCGCCGCCATTCAGCTCCACCTTGATGTCGCCGTCCGAAGTTTCGATATCGAGCGGCCCCGCAATCCGGGCGAGTGTGATGTTCTTCGAGCGGGTCGCCGCCTGCACGCGGCCCTTCGCGTTCTCCAGTGTCAGGTCGCTGTCGTCGAGCGAGAGATCGCCATCCAGGCGGTCCACTTCGAAGGTCGTGCGGCTGGAGTGGAAGCTCAGCGGCCCGCTCAGCTTGGCTACATCCACCTCGCCCAGAAAGTCCCCTTCGAGCGTCACCTTGCCGGTCACGTCCGAGACGTTGGCATCCTCCGTGCGCCCGCTCACTGCCAGCGTGCTCGTGAGCGCGTGTGCCGAGAAGTCGCCGCCCGACATGTGCACCGTGGACGCGCCGCCAATCTTGTTCAGGGTCACGTTGCCGCGTCCTGCATCCACGCCAATGGTTCCGTTCAGCCCGTTCACCGCAACATTGCCGGTTCGCCCCTTCATCGTAATGCTGGTATTCGCCGGCACCTGCACCGTCAGGTCCACGCGGCCACGGTCCACATTGGCCGTGGTCAGCGCCGCCTCGTTACCATTCACCTGCAACTCCGCCCGCAGCTTGTTCAGTTGCTTCTCGGCATCTCTGTCATTCGAGGTCCACACCGCCTGGTGCGCGCTCACGTGGATGCGGTCATCGGTCGAGGGCGCGATCGACACGTCGCCGTGCGGGTTGTCGATCGTCAGCTTGCCGTTCGCGCCAAAAGCCTGGTCGAACTGCCGGTCCGCATCGTGCTCCTGCCCAAACAGGTGCATGCTCCAGTCGTTGTCCTCTTCATTGGGAAAATGCCAGCCGAAGGGGCTGTTCATCGCATGCTTGCCCACCACGCCCAGCACAGCGAACAGAACGATGAGAAAGACCAGTCCGCCCACGCTGGTGCGCCTGCCATAGGGATCGCCCTGCTCCAGCCACCACTCGCCCAACAGCGCGAGGCCAAGCCCGATCAGCAGCAGCGGCCACCAGCGGATATACCAGTCCCAGAACTCATAGCCGCTGATGGTGCCGGCCTCGATCATCAGCGCGACCACGCCAATCGCGATCAGCACCAGCGGACGCACAATCGACGGCCGCCGCCACCCGCGGTAGTAGGCGCGCTGGGCGCGCCATTGCTCTTTCGCCGCGCGGCGCTGGGCCTTCCACTGCCAGCGCGGGTCGGGATTGCCCGGTCCGGACGGCCCGGAGGTGAATGGCGGAGGCGCGGCAGCCATCAGCGGCCTCCTTCCGTGCGGTCGGGGTGGGCAATATCGCTGGGCGGCGCCGGCACGATGCCTGTGCCCCGCGCGGGAGGCGTCTGCCAGCCGCTCGGCGGCTGCGGAGGATAGCCCGTATACGCCGGATACTGCGGCGGCATCTGCGACGGATCGGGCGCGGTGAAGGCGGCGCGCTCGGCCAGCGCCAGCACCCCGATCAGCACCAGGTAGAGCGGCCAGCTCTGCCCAAAGCTGAGGATGTGCCACTCATGCAGCAGCGCTGTCACCCCGAACATCAAGAGCACGGCAGGCCAGCGCAGACGCCGGATCAGCAGCCAGCGCTCGTTCATCGCGTGCCTCCCGCCGGATCGCCAGGTCCCGGCTGTGTCGGCACCGAATGCGTATGCCCCGGGCTATGAATCGAAGCATCCGGCGGCGGCGGCGCCAGAGGAACGCCACGCGTGCGGCGGAAGATGATCCAGAGACCCAGCCCGATGATCAGCAGCGGCCACGCATGCGCAATCCAGTTATGATGCAGCAGGCCGAGCGAGCCGAAGAGGAACAGTATCCCCAGTCCGATCAGGACGATCGCGCCGGTCGGAATATCACGATATCCCGGAGCGAACGGCGGCGGTGGCGGGTACGGCTGGCCCGGCACATAACCCTGGCCGTAGCCCGGCTGGCCGTAATAAGGCTGTCCCGAGTAAGGCTGACCCGGAGTGAAGCCTGCCGCCCCGGCAGGCGGCACGAAGCCCGCCGCGGATGGACCGGGCTGTCCTGGCTGTCCGGCTCCCGTAACCGGCTCCCAGCCCGAGGCTGATGGCGGCGGCACCGGCGGTACTGGCGGAACCGGTCCCGGATATGTTCCGGCATTCGGATACGCTCCCGGATACGTTCCAGGATAGGTTCCGGGATGGGGATGGATCCCCAGCCGCTGAGCAATGTCGTTCAGTCCAAAGGGATTCGGCAGTGGCAGTCCGTCGCGGCGGGCAATCGCCGTCTGGTAGGCGTCGAAGACCTGGTAGCAGACCCAGGCAAAACACAGGATGCCGAAGACTCCGGAGGTGTGATCGCTCAAGCTGGCCAGCACGGCGAAGATCAGCACGTGCGCAATCGCCTTGGCATACTGGCCGTTGTACATCGCGCCCACGCCGGGGATAACGCCCAGGAGGCCCGCCAGCATGGGATGCGGCGTGCCGGTAAAGATCGGCGTTGTCGGCGCGCCTGCACCGGTGCCGCGCAGCCGTTCGGCAAGGCACGCCTCGCAGAATACAGATCCCCCTACGTTGCGCACACAATCCTTGCACAGCGGTTTGCCGCAAAACTGGCAAAAGGCGGAGGAGGGGACATCAGGATGATAGTTGCAGTTCATACCAGGCTCCTTTCTGTCGGCTTATGGTGATTGCCTGGTCTTAAAGAAATAACCACGGGGCCCGAGGAGAAAATTCTGCTCCGCGTCCATAGCTGCAAGTGCGGACGCGGCCCTGCTTCCATCTTTGTCGGTTGGTGAAACAGCGCCAGCACCGGAATCGGAGCCTCATAGCTGCTCTGGCCCCGTTCCGGGCGGGCAATACTGCCTGATTTGTGCGCAGCCCCGCCCGGCTTGCCGCCGGATGGCTGAGCCTGCGGTTGCGGCTTCTGCGGCTGCGGCTGTTGTTGCTGCTGGTTTGCCGGCTGCGCTGCCGGGGCATTGTTGTTGCCCCCGCGCATCTCGTTCACCCGCGACTCCAACTCGTACACAATGCGCAAATTCGAGTAGTAGCGGGTCAGGTGTCCGTAGGTGGTGTAGTACTGATGGCTTACCGAGGTAGCCAGCGTCGACGGACTCAGATCGCTTAGCTTCAACTGGTTTAGACGCACTCCGGTCAGGTTCAGGGTCAGCGCGATGGAGAAGAAGGCCATCGCCAGCGTCATCAGGATGCGCGACTCCGCCACGTGCCGCTGCAGCAGTCCCATCGAAACGCCCAGCCAGGGCTGATGCGGCAGCGCGGCCGCGCCGCTTGCGGCCAGCACCGGCGTATCGGGAAGCCCGGAGGTTCCCACCAGGATCTTTTCTAGGAGCCCTTCCGGTGCTTCCGGCCTTTCGCGCAGAAATCGCAGCCATTCCGTGCCGCGGGTCGCCTCCTCCAGCAGCTCGGCGCAGCCGGCGGCGCAGCTCTTGCTGTGCGCGGCAAAGGCCTCCCCATCGCGGGCGTCGAGCGTGCCGTCCAGCGCGTCGGCCAGCATCGCCTCCCAGGCTTCGCAGCTCAGCGTGCGGGGTCCTTTCTCCGGATTGTCATGCGTCGCCACGGCTACATCACCTGCTTCTTCTTGTGACTACATCACTTGCTTCTTATTACGTCCCAGCAGCCGCGCCAGCTCTGCGCGTCCACGGCTGATGCGGCTTTTCACTGTCCCCTCCGGCACGCGCAGCACCAGAGCGATCTCCTTGTAATCCATGTCCTCTAAATCGCGGAGGATAACAGCCTCGCGCAGCTCCGGCGACACTTTTGCGAGTGCCGCCTGCACCATCCGTTCCAGCTCCCGCGCCATGGTGTGGTCATGCGGCGAGCGGCGCGCATCCTGCAGCAGTTCCGCCCCAGAACGTGCTCCGCCGCGTGTCTCCTCCGCCGTATCATCCCAGCCTGCGTCCAGCGAATCGGTCGCGCGCTCCATGCGGCTGCGCCGGAAGTGATCCACCAGCAGATTTCGCGTCAAGGTCGTGATCCACGTCGTAAAGCTCCCCTTGTCGCTGTTGAAGCTGCGCAGGTTCCCATACAGCTTCAGGAAAACCTCCTGGGTCAGGTCCTCGGCATCATGCGCAGACCCGGTGAAGCGATAACACATCCCGTACACGCGCCGATGATGGCTGCGCACCAGCTCCGCCCACGCGCCGCCATCGCCGCGCAGGCACCGCTCCACCAGCACCGTCCAGTCCACATCGGCAGGCGGCACCGCCGGCATCCCGGCAGCGGCACGGGCGGCCGTATTCTCTCTCCGAAGGACGGATTTGTCCCCGCTCTTGTCTGCCGCCCGATCCATTCCGCCGACGGTCCTCGCACCAGGGCCTTTGCCGTTCGAAGGATACCCGGTAACCAGGCACGGCGACTTCGCCGGCATCCACAAACCGTTGGTTCGGGAGAGACCTGGACTCCCTCCCAGCAATCCCGGCCATGTTGCGGCGGCGCTCATGGGACGAAATACGTGAAAAACCAAAGAATGGTTCCACGGAATTGGGGGCCAGGCAAGGAATAGAAGCAGGAAAAAGGGCAATACTGGCTGTCTGGATGGGGTGAATTGGCGATTTTGCAATAAATAATTGAATTGGCCCTTTCGTCGCCGGCGCTTGCGCCTATCCGAGCGAAGGACATCACGAAAGCGGGCCGGAGGGGCGATCGACCGGACTGCCTTCGGCGACCAATCCGCCATATCCATTGCAGCAACTCAAGGAGCTGATACATGGCGATGATGAAAGCTGTGTTGATTCATGAGCCGGGCGGCCCGGAGGTTCTGAAGATCGAGAACCTTCCCGTCCCGAAACCGCAAAGCGGCCAGGTGCTGATTCGTGTCCGAGCCTTTGGCCTCAACCGATCGGAACTCTTCACCCGCCAGGGCCATTCGCCCGATGTGAGGTTCCCGCGCGTTCTCGGCGTCGAGGCTGTGGGCACGGTCGAAGAAGCCCCGGGCGGCGAGTTCAAACCCGGCGACATTGTCGCGACTGCGATGGGGGGCCTGGGCCGCCAGTTTGATGGTAGCTATGCTGAATACACCTGCGTGCCCGCAAAGCAGGTGCGGGTGATTACAACCAGCCTTCCCTGGGAAACGGTCGGCGCGATCCCGGTGATGCTGCACGCCGCCTGGCAATCCCTTTTCAAGTCGCTTCGCCTGCAAAGTGGCGAGCGGCTGCTGGTTCGCGGCGGGACGACCTCCGTCGGCCTGGCTGCGGCAGCGATCGCAAAGAACCACGGCGCGTATGTTGCGTCAACCACCCGCAATATTGACCGCGCTGAACTATTGCGATCGAGCGGCGCAGATGAAGTCTTGATCGATACGGGCACGATCGAGGCACAAGTCCGCGAAGCGCACCCCGGCGGATTCGATAAGGTGCTGGAATTAATCGGTGTGACGACTTTGAATGACTCTCTGCGCTGCGCTCGAGAGGGAGGGACGGTCTGCATGACGGGCATCGTCGGCAACGAGTGGTCATTCGATGAGTTTGCTCCGATGGAGGCCATCCCGACCGCAGTGAATCTGACCATTTACGCTGGTGAATCCGACGATCGCTTGCAGGCCCCTCTGAACGAGTTGGCTGCGCAAATCTCGGCGGGCAAGCTGCGGATTCATGTTGGCAGGACTTTTCATCTCGACGAGATCGTAGAGGCTCATCGAGTGATGGAGGAGAACAAGGCAGGCGGCAAAATCGTGGTGCTTACGTAATTTCATCCGGACCGAACGCGAAAAGGGGAGCTTGCGCATCTTCTCCTGGATTACTGACTACAGGGCAAACCACTCATCCAGTCAAAGGGGAGAGACCTGCACCTCCTCCCAGCACTCCCAGCCATGTCGCGGCGGCGCTCATGGGACGAAATACGCGCCGGAAGCCAGGATGGTCCACAGAATATGCTTGCCGCTAAGCCAGATCCCGCTGTCGTGGCACGTTCATGAAGTCCGACGCCACCGGACTCTCATAGAGCGACCCATCGCGCGTCACCACCGTCAGCCCCGAGGGCGTCACGTGATAGTGCCGCTTGTCCTCCGCCTGGTCGTAGCCGATCACCGTGCCCTCCGGCAGATGCACGTCGCGGTCAATAATCGCCCGCTTGATCCGGCAGTGCCGCCCGATATCGACGTGGGTGAAGATGATGCTGGAATCAATCTCCGCGTACGAATTCACCCTCACATCCTGCGACAGCACGCTGTTGCGCACCACCGCGCCAGAAATGATGCATCCCTGGGAGACGATCGAGTTCACCGCCATGCCCGTGCGCCCCGGCTCGCCGAAGACAAACTTCGCCGGCGGATACTGCCGCTGCCGCGTGCGCAGCGGCCAGTTGTGGTCATACAGGTTGAAGATCGGCGACACCGACACCACATCCATGTTCGCGTCGTAGTACGCGTCCAGCGTCCCCACATCCCGCCAGTAGAGCTCCTTGCGGTTCTCATCGACGAAGTTGTAGGCATGCATCTTGTACCCGCCCAGCAGCGACGGCAGGATGTTGTGTCCGAAGTCGTGCTTCGAGTTCAGATCGTCTGCATCCTTGATCAGCGCCGGCAGCAGCACGTCGGTGTTGAAGATGTAAATGCCCATCGAGGCATCCACCATCTCCGCGTTCCATGGCGAGCGCAGCTTCGTCTCCTTCGGCTTCTCCAGAAAGCCCAGCACCTCGCCCGCCTTGCTCACATCCACCACGCCAAAGCGCGAGACCTCATCCGGCCGCACCGGCAAGGTCGCGAGCGTCACATCCGCCCCCGATTGCTTGTGGTGGTCGAGCATCAGCTCGTAGTTCATCTTGTAAATGTGGTCGCCCGACAGGATGATCACGTACGTCGGCTGTTCCGACCCGATCGAATAGATGTTCTGGTAGACCGCGTCCGCCGTCCCCATGTACCAGTTCGCGCTCACCCGCTGCATCGGCGGCAGGATCTCCACGAACTCACCCAGCTCCTGCGCCACGCTGCCGCTCCAGCCTTCGCGGATGTGCCGGTTCAAGGACAGCGCCTTGTACTGGGTCAGGATGTACACCCGCCGCAGGTCGGAGTTGATGCAGTTCGACAGTGTGATGTCGATGATGCGGTAGGTGCCGGCAAAGGGAACCGCGGGTTTGGCGCGGTCGCGCGTCAGCGGGAAGAGGCGCTCACCCGCTCCCCCGGCGAGCAGTACACCCAGCGTGTCTTTCATGGTCATGGCTTCGCAGATCTCCCTCAACCGGTTGGGGTGCCGATTGTGTATTGCCGCATTCGGCGTCCATCTCCCCGCTGCGCCTGCCAGCTTACAAGGAGCGAGGCAGAACCGGACAGCCGAACCCGAGATGTCTGCTTGTGACCTGCCGCGTCACGGTCGAGCCGCTATTCCTCGCGGCTCTCGGAGGAATCGTCCTCGTCATTCACATCGTCGTCCACATCGTCGCCTTCGACCGAGATGCGAAGCGAGCGGAGAAAGCTGACATCCTGCGCGGTGAAGGGCTTGCCTCCTTCGACAACCTCCGGCTTCGATGCATCGCCTTCCTCGCCCGGTTGCGTCTCCACTTCATTCAGCCCAATCGTCGCCTCGAGCATGAGAAGCACGTCGAAGCCCTGACTGCGAATGTTCTGCACCACGCCCGCAATCTGCTCGGACTCGGAGACCGACTCGTGGATCGCCTCTCCCAACTGCTCGATCAGCTTGCGCACGCGTGCATTCATCCTTGCCTCCTCATCCCACTCCAGGGTTCCCGCCATTCCGGAGATCCAGACTCATCCCACGGTATCTCCCTACCTTACGTCTGATGACCCAACCCGGCAAACCGCCTCATACAGAACCGCGAAAGTTTCAGCCCGCCCACATCTGTCATCTCTCGACCTCTGTCATCTCGACCGGAGCGAACACCCACCTCTGTCATCTCGACTGGAGCGAAGCGGAATGGAGAGATCTGCTGTTCCGCCAGCATCACCACCAAAGCGGTGCCAGCTGACCCAGGCTAGAGCCTGGGAGCTAGGAGCTATGCCCTGATCCCTCTCTCTCGATACACTTCCCTCATGGAGCCGAACCGCTTCGGACGCAAACTCGGCATCGGCGTCCGTGTCGCCTCGCGCATGGCCAAAGAACGCGCCGCGCAGGCCAAGGCCGCATCCGCAAACGGAGCCGCCGCGCCGCAAATAAAAACGGCTCCGCGCACCCCGCCGCCTCCATCGCCGATAAAAATTTACGCTGAGCCAGCCCGTCGGGTAGGCGAAGGTACCCGCCGCTTCGGCAAAGCCTTCTTCGGCCCGCTCGCCCACGTCTCCGGCACGCTCTGGCTCGAGATCACCGGCCTCTTCTTCGCCCTCTTCGCCGTCTTCTTCGCGCAGAACGCCTGGAGAACCCGCTCGAGTGTCCTCCACGGCCCCGAGCACGCGCACTTCCTCCTCTACGCCCTGGTCACGCTCGTCTTCGTCTACTTCTGCGTCAGCTCCTTCGTAAAGGCCAGCCGCCGCGGCCGCAGGGCAACACAATGAGCAACGTGAACGAGAAGAAGGGAAGCAACGCCAACAAATCCGGTAAAGCAGCGTCGAGCGCAAGCGAGCCGGCAATCCAGTCGGCCGCGAAGGCGGCCTGGAATCAAGACGACCTGATCCAAGAAGGCTTCGACCCCGACCGCGACCTCGGCTACCCCGGCCAATACCCCTACACCCGCGGCATCCAGCCCACCATGTATCGCGGCCGCCTCTGGACCATGCGCCAGTACGCCGGCATGGGCGATGCCGAGGAGTCCAACCGCCGCTACAAGTTCCTGCTCGCGCACGGGACGTCCGGTTTGTCGGTGGCCTTCGATCTCCCCACCCAGATCGGCTACGACTCCGATGACCCCATGGCCCTCGGCGAAGTCGGCAAAGTCGGTGTCGCCATCGACTCCATCGAAGACATGGAGCGCCTCTTCGCCGGCATACAACTCGACACCATCTCCACCTCGATGACCATCAACGCCACCGCGTCGATCCTGCTCGCGCTCTATGTCGCAGCGGCCAGGCGCGCCGGCGCGGACACGCGCAAGCTCTCGGGCACCGTGCAGAACGACATCCTCAAGGAGTACATCGCCCGCGGGACATATATCTACCCTGTGGGCCACGCCATGCGCATCATCACCGACATCTTCGCCTGGGCCGCCGACGAAGTGCCCGAGTGGAACACCATCTCCATCTCCGGCTACCACATGCGCGAGGCCGGCTCCACCGCCGCGCAGGAGGTCGCCTTTACCTTGGCTAACGGAATGTCATACGTACAAGCGGCACTCGAGCGGGGTATGAATATAGACGACTTCGCCCCGCGCCTGTCTTTTTTCTTCAACGCGCACTCCGACTTCATCGAAGAGGTCGCGAAATTCCGCGCCGCGCGCCGCCTCTGGGCGCGCATCATGCGCGAGCGCTTCCACGCAAAAAATCCGCGCTCCCTCATGCTCCGTTTCCATACGCAAACCGCGGGGTCGACACTAACTGCGCAGCAGCCCGAGAACAACATCACCCGCACCGCCGTCCAGGCCATGGCCGCCGTCCTCGGCGGCACGCAGTCGCTGCACACCAACGGCTACGACGAAGCCCTCGCCCTGCCCACCGAAGAGGCCGCGCGCATCGCCCTCCGCACCCAGCAGATCATCGCCACCGAATCCGGCGTCGCCCAGACCGTCGATCCATTTGCAGGGTCGTATTTTGTAGAAGCATCCACCTCGCGCATTGAGCGCGAGGCAGAACAATATTTCGAAAAAATAGACGCGTTAGGCGGCATGCTCCAGGCCATCGAACGAGGCTGGGTCCAGCAGGAGATCCAAAACGCCGCCTACGACTACCAGCGCCGCGTAGAAACCGGAGAGGCGATAGTAGTAGGCGTAAACAAATTCACCAGAGAGAACGAGCCCGGCGTCCCCACCCAACCCCACGACCCCGAGTTAGAGCAACGCCAGGTAGAACGCCTCCGAGCCCTGCGCGCCAAGCGCAGCCAGTCAAGATGGCAGCAGGGAATCGACGCAGTCAAAGAACGTGCCCGCAACGGTGGCAATTTAATGCCCGCGATCGTCGAAGCCGTAGAAAGTAACTGTACGGTGGGGGAAATCGCTGGTACGCTGCGGTCGGTCTTTGGGGAGTATCAGGAGACGGTGGTTATTTAGGAGTGACTTGCGGGTAGTTCCCCGGAAGTTTCATGTATGATCCCGTCATAAATCTGAGAGTCTAAACTCGTGAAAATGTGCGCCGTGGAGCCTGAGGGAAACGGATGCGGCTGTGGCTCAACCGAAACGGAGAGGTTCCCCTCCGTGAGCAGTTAATCACACAGGTTATCCTTGGCATCCTTTCCCGCGAGATGTTGCCGGGCGATCGCTTGCCATCGACGCGCGAGTTGGCGCGCCGCTTCGGCATTCATCCAAATACCGCCAGCTCGGCCTATCGCGAGTTGGAGCACGAAGGTTGGCTTGAGTTTCGTCACGGCAGCGGGGTTTTCGTCTCGAATGCACGCCCCACTGCCCGTCTCGGCGCCGAGATGGCAGTTGACCAGCTCATCGGCGAATTGGTCGCGAAGGCCCGCAAAATCGGCGCGGCCGACGCGCTCGTGCGCAGCCGCCTGCACCGATGGCTCTCGTTCGAGCCGCCGGCGCGCTGGCTCGTCATCGAGCCCGACCCCGAACTGGGCAAAATCGTCACTGTCGAGATGGAATCGAGCCTGGCGCTGCCAGTGGCGGCTTGCACGCCCGACGAGTACCGCAACGCAAACCTCCTCGAGCGCTCCATTACTGCGACCCTTCCCAGCAAGGCGGCGATGGTGCGCAAGCTCCTGCCCACCGGAACCGTTCTCACCATTCTGCAGCTCAACCCCGTTGCCTCGGCGCTTCAGGCCAATCTGCAGCGTTACCTGCCCGAGCACACCGCCGATCTCATCGGTATCGCTTCCCGCTGGAGCCAGTTCCAGCGCATCGCACGCACTATGATCGTGGCCGCGGGCCTCAAGCCAGAAAATCTCCTAGTGCGCGACGGCTCCCGCCCCGGCTGGAAGCGTGGTCTCGAATCCACCTCCGCCGTCATCTGCGACATCGTCACGGCTCAGCAGTTGCCGAAAAAATGCTTCCCCATCGTCTTCCGCCTGCTCAATGAGTCCTCCATCGCGCAACTCCGCGCCGTCGAATCCGAAGCCACGGAAAAG
>DASYBK010000014.1:0-49679 GCA_036500805.1 Acidobacteriaceae bacterium
CATTGCGAAACCGATGCACTAGATCGATGTGTGGCACCCGGTCATGCCACTGCAGCAGAGAAACGCGGCAGCTTTCCGCCCCCAGATCTATCGCGACGATGCTCGGAAGGTCATTGGTCGACATGCTGGCATTCCACGTGAGCCGTCTATCGGAAGAAAGCGTCCGCCAGCCCGCCATCGACTGGGATGAGATGCCCTGTGGTGCACGGCGCCCTCGGTCCCGCCAGGAACAGGATCGCTTCCGCACACGTCCGCGGATCGATGGGCTGGTGCGTCAGCGTTCGCTCGGCGTAAAACCTCGCCAATCGATCGCGCAAGGCATCCTCCGTCATCTGCTCCTCAAAGGCGATGCCGTACTTACGCAAGGAGGCCACGACTCGATCGCGCGGAAACATGGTTGAGCCCTTCACTACAGTGGCGGGGCTGATGCCGTTGACTCTGACGTGCGGAGCCTGTGAGATGGCCAGCTCCCGAATGAGATGACTGAGTGCCGCTTTGCTGACGTCGTACGCTTCGGAGCCTCGCTTGGGCACCACTGCATTCGCGGAGCTGGTCAGAACGACGCTCGCGCTGAGTCCCTGATCTTCGAGAAGCTTGCCGATCTCCTCCACGAGCAGGAAATTCGCGGTCACATTCACTTCGAGCGTGAGCGCCCACTGCGCATCCGTGGTCACGCCATTGGGCGAAGACGGAAAGAGCGCAGCCGTATTCACGAGGATGTCGACACCGCCGAACTGCTCCACCGCGCGCTCTACCAGCTCGCGGATCGACTCGCGTTTGCGGATGTCTACCGCGACAGCAATCGCAAATTCCTTCCCCGCAACTTTCTGCAACTCGCTTGCGACCTGACTTGCACTTGTGGAATCGAGGTCGGCCACAACCACGTGCGCACCTCGCTCCGCCGCCAACAGAGCCACTTCGCGACCGATCCCGCTCCCACCGCCCACCACCACGGCGATCTGACGGCTGAGTT
Source organism: Acidobacteriaceae bacterium (assembly GCA_036500805.1). GTDB lineage: Bacteria > Acidobacteriota > Terriglobia > Terriglobales > Acidobacteriaceae > KBS-83. The sequence goes on from DASYBK010000014.1 coordinate 974, forward strand.
CCTTCTCCGGCGGTTGCCGGCGAATCTTTGCTTCTTCCAGCACCCAATATTCGATGCGAAATGCTTCGGCTGCCGGCAGAGCGACATAATTGCCGTGCACTTGAAAGGCGTTCGCCAGAGCCTTTGATCCGCATTGGGGAACGGGCCCGGATACAGGCTTCTCCTCGAGCGCCGCAGCACCTTTCATCACATGGATCGCGTTCACATAGAACTCGCCTGTAATGCGAGACTCTGCTTTGTTCTTACCGAAACTAAACATCCCGATTCCAGGTACGAGCACCACCGCCGGATTCGGGTCTCGCATTGCGGGTGAATCCGCAACGGCGTGTTCACGGTAGTAGGAGGCGTACTCCTCGCGATAGGACCGCAAGCGGGCTTCGATATTCTTACGCAACTGCGTTGTACCCGTAGCTGGATCCCAGGGCACAAACATGGGTCGTATCTTGGTGCGGACGAAATGGTCCGGGCAACTGGTGCCGAGAAACGCGAGCCTCTCTGCATCCGCCGAATCGACAAACTCGAGCACCTCTGGCAGGTCAGAGTAGCTCCCGATGAGTCGCTTGTTTTCGCCGACCCGGCCTCGGATGTAGGGCAGGATTTCGTTCGCGATCGTTTTGCGATTCTCGAGCGCTTCGCCCTGTTTACCGCCGAAAATCGCTGCGCCGCGCTTTGCAATGTGTTCCTCAATAAAGCTGGTGAGATGGTCGATCATGGTGAGGGTGTTGTGATAGCAGACGCGTTGCGTCTCTCCCCAGGTGAAGAGACCATGGCCGCCGAGAACAATGCCGTCACACTCCGGTTGCTGCGCGACGGCGCGCTTCAACATCAGGCCCAGTTCGAAACCAGGACGCTGCCAGGGAAGCCACACCAGCCTGTGCCGGTAGGAGCGATTGAACTCTTCCATCTTGTCGCGCCCGTTCGCCGCCGCGGCCATGGCGATGGCGCAATCCGGGTGCAGATGGTCGACATGCGCAAAGGGCAGAAAACCGTGCAGCGGCGTATCGATGGAGGCTGCCACGGGATTCAATCCGAAGGTGCAGAGTGGATAGTAGGCCACCATTTCGTCTTCGCGGGCAACGCCGCCATACTTTGCCTCGAGCGACCGGAGCTTTTCCAGGTACAGAGTCGCGAAGCCCGACCGCTGAATGCTGCCGAGGTCTCCGCCGCTTCCCTTCACCCACAACACATCGACCTCTTCGCCGGTCAGCGGATCGGGCATTGCTATCTTCGAGCTGGTATTGCCGCCGCCGAAATTGGTGATGCGCAGATCGCTTCCCAAGAGATTTGACCGATAGCGAAGCAGTTCCGGCTGATCCATTCCGGCCGCGACACTCTCATCCCAACGATCTTCCAGATGCGCGAGAGCCGGGCGAGCGACATCCGCAAACGATACCGACATTGTGTTTTCCCCACTTCCCCGGTCCTTGCCGGCTCGTCCACGGATCCCTCCGCGAACGTCGTGCTTCAGGACGATCTTCGATCAGGCGTAGCTGGTGGAATGCGCGGCATTGCGCTCCCCACGCTCCCGCGCCGCGCGTTCCACGTATCCGCTCTGACAGAGAGCTTCCAATGGATTGGGCGGCAATCCCCGCTTCAATCTCCACTGTTCCAGCATAGGCCGCACGTCTGTCCAGAAGGCGGAGCGCAGACACTCCTCCGCTTCCAGGATGCGGGCCGCCGCCTGTAGTTCAGCAAGACGTGCTCGATCGACCATCGCCGCCTTCAAGAAAAGCTCCTGCGCCGTCATGACTGTCTGAACCATTGCCTCCATCTTGCCCTTTAAATTGTGGCTCTGGTCGATCATGTATGCAATCCCGGCAACCAGCTCCGCCTCTTCTTCGTTGAAGATCTCGTGAAAGATGCGGAAGACCTGATAGGGATCGATGGAGCCGATCGTAAGGTCATCGTCTGCATAGCGTCGATCGTTGAAGTGAAAGCCTCCGAGCAGCCTTTTGTGGAGCAGCCAGGCGACAATCTGCTCGATATTCTGTGACTGATAATGATGTCCCGTATCGACCAATACCCGCGCCTGCGGACCTGCCGCCTCAGATAGATGCACTGCCATGCCCCAGTCCGCTACATCGGTGTGGTAGAAGGCGGGCTCGAAGGGCTTGTATTCGATGAGCAATCTCTGTCCCGCGCTCAGTCGATCGTGCGTGCTCCCCAGCGCCTCCTCAAGCCATACGATCCGCTCCCGGATGCTCTGTGAGCCGGGATAGCTCGACCCATCGGCGATCCAGAGCGAGACATCGGTCGAATTCAACTCCTGCGCGATCTTCACCGAGTCCGCGAGGTGCTCGATTGCCATTCTCCGCACCGCCGCGTCCGGACTGCAGATGGAGCCGAACTTATATTCCTGGCTTTGAAAGAGGTTGGGATTGATCGATCCGGCGCGGATTCCGTAACGCGCGGAGAGGCGCTTCACCAGGGGCACGTCGGAAACGCCACCCGGCAGATCCCACAGCACGTGAAGCGCGAGGGTTGGAGTCACACCTGTGAGCGCGTGCACCTCGGCCGCATCGGCGAACTTTTCTTCGAGATTCGTCGCCGCAGCCGGCTGAAGGAACTTGCCAAACCTGGTCCCGGTGTTTGCAAATGCCCACGACGGAATTTCGATGCGAAAGCTCTCGAGAGATGAAGTGGCATCGTGACTCCCTTCGTGCATGCATTCCTCCTGCGAGCCTTGCCGGCACCCGTTGCATGATATTCGGAAGACCCATTATCTTTCAATAGAAAGTTTGTTTCGTCTTTGGTAGCCGGCGCATTAGGATATCGTTCGATCCGAACGAATCTGTCGTACACGTTGCTTCAAGAACCCCGAGGTGTGCATTGGTGCCGAATCCCCTGATTGGGGTTCTCTATCATTGGATCGGCGGACTGGCGTCCGCCAGCAACTTTATCCCCTTCCGGCCCATCAAGCGTTGGTCCTGGGAGATCTACTGGATCATTCAGGGATTTGCCGCCTGGATTCTCGCGCCTGCAGTATTCGCCTTGCTGCTCGTACCGGATCTGCCTGCCTTACTGCGGCAGGCGCCCTCAGCTACTCTATGGCATTCCGTCTTATGGGGGGCGCTCTGGGGCATCGGTGGATTGACCTTCGGCTTGTCGATCCGCTACCTCGGCATCGCCCTGGGATATGCAATCGCCCTAGGTTTCTGCACGGCATTCGGCACCCTGATGCCGCCGTTGTTCAGCGGACAAATGACAAGCGTCATTCACCAGCGAGGCGGACAGGTCATCCTGGGCGGCGTGGTGGTCTGTCTGATTGCCATCGCCGTCAACGGACTGGCTGGTTATTACAAGGAGAAAGAGGTTCCCGCCGAAGAGAAAGCCGCGGTAGGAGAACGTGACTACTCCTTCGGCAAGGGCCTCGCGGTCGCGATCTTTGCCGGCATCATGAGTGCGTGTTTTGCCTATGGGCTTGCATCCGGCAAGCCACTCGCGATGCTCACCCGCAGCCAACTGCTCGCAGCACATCGCGCGGCATTATGGCAGAACCTGCCGGTCCTGGTCGTGGTCTTGTGGGGAGGCTTCGCGACGAACTTTGTGTGGTCCGTCATACTCATCCTGAAAAACCGTTCCGCGCGCCAGTTCCTGGGTGCACCCGGGATAAACCCGATGGGGACCTCGCTTGCGACCGGCGATACGCTGGCAGATGTTGACCCGTTGCACCCGGAAGCGTCGTTGCGCCTGACCCCGGCTGTCTTGCTGCGAAACTACACACTGGCCGCGCTGGCGGGCCTCATCTGGTATCTACAGTTTTTCTTCTATTCGATGGGCCAGACGAAAATGGGCCGCTACGATTTCTCAAGCTGGGCGCTCCACATGGCAAGCATCATTATCTTCGCCACTCTGTGGGGCATTGCCCTTCGCGAGTGGCGAGATACTAGCCTGCGCACCCGGCTACTGGTCGGCTGCGGCCTGATGCTCTTGATTGGTTCCACACTCGTCGTAGGCTACGGCAACTACCTTGAAGCGCTCTGAGACGACGGGAGCCGGAATTGTGCTGCAAGCGATGCGTCGGATGAGCCGCCGGCCCAAACAGTGAACAGACCCGGCTCGATAGCCCACTTGCCTTCTGTGTTCCAGACAGCAAGCTGCCGCTGCGGGATGCGAAAAGTAACCGTCTTTGTTCCGTGCGGCTGGAGGTGAATGCGTGCAAAGCCGGCGAGGGAGCGGCTGGGAGTCTCGACGCTGGTGACGTTTTCGCGAATATAGAGCTGAGCCACCTCGTCGCCCTCGCGATCTCCCGTATTGGTCACGTCTACAGTTACTTGTACGGCCTCGCTGCTACCGGGTGACAGCGGCTCGACTGCGAGACGATCGTAACGGAATGTCGTGTAACTGAGGCCGAAGCCGAAGGGGAAAAGTGGCTTGCCATCATCGTCGACGTATTTGCGGACGCGTGATGGGTCGTTGTTGTAGAAATCCGGAAGCTGACCGACGCTGCGTGGAAAGGTGATGGTGAGGCGCCCAGCGGGATTGTTGTCGCCAAAGAGCGTTTCGGCAATGGCCTGACCACCGAACTCGCCCGGATACCAGGCTTCGAGGATGGCTGGTACATGCTGCTTCGCCCATCCGATGGTGAGCGGCCTGCCGTTTTCCAGCACCAGAACGACGGGCTTGCCCGTGGCGGCAACGGCTTCGAGAAGCTGCTCCTGGTTGTCTGGCAGATCGAGGTTCGATCGATCGAAGCCTTCGCCGGAGATGCCGTGCCTTTCGCCGAGGCCGAGGATGACGACATCCGCCTGGCTCGCGTTTGCGACAGCGGCGGCGATGTCCTTGCCGGGGTCGAAGGTAACGGTTGCGTGGGGCACAATCGCGCGGATACCTTCGAGCAGGCTGATGTGTTTGCCATTCGATTCGCGCTCATAGTCACCGTAGCGCGCGACATCCGCATTGGGTCCGATGACCGCGATGTGACCGATCGACTTCGAGAGAGGCAGGAGATGTCCTTCGTTCTTGAGCAGCGTCATCGACTCGCGCGCCGATTCCAGCGAGAGCGCAAGATGCGGCTGCGAGCGGTGCACGCGCGCATTGAGGGCGGGATCGACGAAAGGGTGGTCGAAGAGGCCGAGCGCAAATTTGACACGGAGGACCGAGCGGACGGCGCGGTCGAGGTCCTGCTGCGACAGTGTGCCTTCATGGACGCAATCGACTAGCGCGTTTTGAAAAACGTCGTGCGGAAAGTCGTAGAACTGCATGTCGACGCCCGAGCGGATAGCGAGGCACGAGGCGTCCTTCGGGGACGCAGCCACGTGGTGCACGGTGTAGAGGCGCCGAATGGCGCCGAGGTCGGAGAGAACGAACCCACGGAATCCCCACTCCTGGCGCAGGATGGTCTTGAGCAGGAGCGGATCTGCGGTGACCGGAATGCCGTCGATCTCGTGATAGGCAGCCATGGTGGCCATCGCGTGGCCTTCACGAAATGCAGGCTCGAAGGATTTCAGCATCACGGTGCGCAGCTCGCGCTCACCGATGTGCACGGGCGATGTGTTGGTGCCGCCTTCGGGAGAGCCGTGCCCGGCGAAGTGCTTGGGCTCGGCGACGACCGTGTGATCGGTGGCAAGGCTCTCGCCCTGCGCGCCGCGCACATACGCGAGCCCGAGTTGCCCGGTGAGATACGGATCTTCGCCGAAGTCTTCCTCGACGCGTCCCCAGCGCGGCTCACGCGCGACATCCAGCACCGGCGCGAGGATCATATCCACGCCGGTGGCGCGCGCCTCCGCAGCAATGGCGGCGCCCGTCTGCTGTGCGATCTCGGGATTCCACGTCGCTGCAAGATTGATGGGCGCGGGGAAGACAGTGCCGGTATCGAAGCCGTGCAGGCCCTCCTCAATGAAGAGCGCAGGGACGCCGAGGCGATTGTGCGCGATGACCCAGCGCTGGATGGCGTTGGCCTGCTCCGGCGTAGGGTTGAGATCGTGAATGCTGCCCACACCAAGCGAGCCCCACAGGCTCTGCGCCTTTTCCGGCAGGAATACCGCATCGCCGGCCGCATGCGTATCGTCGGTGTGTTTGTCGACGATGTAGCGGGCGCCGGAGTACATGTCGAGCTGGCGAACTTTTTCTTCGAGCGTCATGCGGTGAAGCAGGTCGTTGACGCGAGCCTCTATGGGCGCGTTCGTTTGCTTGTATAGCGACGATGCGACCGCAGATTGCGCATCGGCGAGATGGATGGGGAGAAAACAGGCGACGCAGAAACAAGCCCAGTTCGATAGAGACGAAGATATCGATCCCATCACGCCATTCTTACAGAATGAGTGTAGTAATGGAATTGGCCGGCAGATGGACCTGAAGCGATTTGTCCCCAAGCGCGCACTGGACCTTCTGGCCATCGCCATCCTTAGCGCTGTTGGTGAGAACAAGGATGCGGCTGCCATCGGGGTTCCGCACAGCTATGTGATCAATATCTGGAATATTCCCGGCCGTAGCAAAGATGCGCGCGCCGCGCTGCATGAACTTCGAGTAATGAGCGAATGCCCAGTACTGCCCGCTCTGCGTAAGCTGATGCGTCTCGGAGTTGAGAGTGACCACTCCGCCGCAGGAGAAGGGGCCGATATTCGGTTTGCCATGTTCATCCAGCACCAGATTCCAACTCACGATGCAGCGAGCCCAGTTGTTCAGGATGCCGGCGAAGGTACTGGACCACTTCGCCCAGTCGGTGGTGTAGTCAGGTGCGGTGAAGTCCGATCCGCCTTCCGTCCAATATGCGTTCTTCAGCGGGAACATGTTGTGAACGCGGGTCATGGCGGCGGGTGATCCGTAGTAGCCGTGCCAGGCCACGCCGTCGACGTATTGGGAAAGACCGGGATCCTCGAACTCGTCTGCGACGCGGCCCCACAGGTTGTAGTTGTGATCGAGTATCCAAATCTTGGTGTCGAGCGAATTCTTCTGCAGGGCCGGCCCGAGGAACTCCCTCACAAACTTGATCTCGTACTCCTGTCCCCACATGCACTGCGGCATGCGTCCGTCCTGATCGGTATCGATCTCGTTCTGGATGGTGACAGCGCGGATGTGGACTCCATCCGCGGCATAGCCCTGAAGAAACTTGACGAAGTATTCGGCATACGGGGCGAAGTATCGGCTGCGCATCGAGCCGCCAAGCAGCGTGTCACCTGACTTCATCCACGCCGGCGGGCTCCAGGGCGAGGAGAAGTAGAATATCTCCGGATTGACCTGCTGAGTCTCGCGGAGCACGGGCAGGATGTACTGGCGGTCGTGATCGATGCTGAAGTGCGCAAGCTCGGGATCGGGCTGCGTGGTGTCGTCGTAGGTATAGGCATTGAGCGAGTAGTCGCTGGAGCCGATGGTGGTGCGGGCAATCGACATGCGGAGGCCGTCCGCCCCGAAACACTGCCTGAGCAGCGCTTCCCGGGCGGCCGCGGGCATCTGCTGGAGCAGATAGCAGGAAGCATCGGTAAGGGCAGCGCCAAAGCCGAGTAGCTCCTGGCACTGCTCTTCAGGGTTGAGGTGAATGGTGCCGGGTCCGGCCACGGCGGCGCTGCGCCACTCCGGAGCCGGAACCTGCTGGCAGCGAAGCTTCCCCGAGGTGCGCCAGGCCTGGACCGCGCCCGCGGAGGCGCTGGCGGATGGAAGGCCCCATGCGGCGAGAGGACCGAAGCAAGCAGCAGAAGGGGCAGCGATAGCTGCCAGTTTCAGAAAGGTACGCCGGCTGGTCATGTCCATGAATCTAGCGGTCTCTCCGCGGACGTCTGTTTACTGATGTGAAGACAAAGGATTGTCTTAGCATACGCAGCGAAGATTTCTCTTGACAATGCTGTTCTTGAATTGTTTTCATCTGCAACGATCACCGGGAACCATCTTTTCCTGACGTGAAGGCAAACCGTTGTCTTGCGCTTACACGTCGGGAGTGCGGCAAGCAAATCAGTATGCCTTTTCGCAGTGGTACCCAGTGAACAAGCGGAGCGGTTGAGACGATCTGCGGTCCTTCCGTCCCGTGACTGGGGCCTCCTGCCGGATTGCCGGCAGCGGCCCGATGCAACAAAGAAGAAGCGCGGACTCGCACGTTGTGTCCAGCGCAGGCAGAAGACAGAAGGTAGTTTTCCAGGAGGCAATATGAAGCAGTGGATTCGCGCCAGCCTTGGCGTAGCCCTGTTGTGGCCGGCCGTCGCGGCGGTCGGACAGAACACAAACTCAGGTGACATTCGCGGCGTCGTTAGCGATCAGAGCGGAGCCGTCATTCCCGGCGCAATGGTTCAGGTTGAGGACGTCGATAAAGGCGTCAGCAAGACCTATACCACCGATGGAGCCGGCCTTTACGACACGGGCTCGATCGTTCCCGACCACTACCTCATTACCGTTACCAAGGAGGGCTTCGGCAGCTTCGTGCGTGGTCCCATCAACCTCGATGTATCTATACAAACCATCAACGCGGAATTGAAGGTGGGCTCGACGCAGAAGGTGGTCGTCAACACGGATGTGCCGCTGCTGAGCACCGAGACCGGCTCGCAGGAAGCGACGCTACCCTACGAATCCATGTCGCAGTTGCCGCAGACCGGCGCGGACTGGGAGAACTTCATCTGGCTCCTGCCGGGCGCTGCCGGCGCTCCGGAACAAAATAGCACAGCTGTTGCCCCGAACGCAGGTCAGACGTCGATCAATGGCAACCTGCCTTACGAAAGCGTCCTGGCAGACGGCGCCACGACCACGCTGCCCATGAGCCAGAACTCAGACGTCACCGTCTTTGAGACCACGTCCGAAGTCAAGATCAGCACCTCGGCATTTTCGGCACAGTACGGCATCGGCAACATCGTCTACAACCAAATCACCAAGAGCGGCACCAGTCAGTTCCACGGCGCCGGCTATGAATACTTCCAGAACGATGCACTGAACGCCGCTCCCTATGAGTTCGGCGCGGCGAATCCAACCATTCCTCCGCTGCGCTACAACAACTTCGGCTTTGCCGTCGGCGGTCCGATCCTGAAGCATAAAATGTTCTTCTATTTCGACTTCGACAAGACCATCAATAACAGCGGATCGGTCCAGTTCATCACCGTGCCCACGCCGGCGCTGGAGGCGGGTGACTTCACTGCGCCTGGCCTGCCCACACTCTACGACCCCACCAAGCAGTCATTCCAACAGACCGGTACCCACACTTACACCGGCGCGCAATACCCGAATGGATCTCTCACGGTAAATTGTCCCTGTGTCATCCGGCCGTCATTCATCGATGAGACGGGAAGCAATAAGATTCCCGCCGGGATGCTCAGTACGGTGGCGCAGAACATCCAGAAGGTCTTCCCGGCTGCGAACACTGCCGGAAATGTAACCAATGGAGTCGCGCAGAATAACTACTCCTTCATTCAGCCCAGCCACACACCATTTACCAAGTTCTTCGGTCGCCTGGACTATGACATCACTCCTGCCAACCGGCTCACCGTCTCGGAGACGGAGAGCGATAACCCCGTCGTCAGCTTCAGTCCTGTATGCCCCATCAACTGCGAATCCCAGGATGTGAGCCGCGACAATGCTCAGATCTCGGACGTCTGGACCGTCAGCCCGACTTTCGTCAATGAAGCGCGTATCGGCTTCACCGACCAGTTGAACTTTTTCGTTCCAGATACCCTGAACCAGGGTTATCCGGCGAAGCTGGGATTGGCCTTCGCCAAGGCCGACAATTACCCGGATGTGCAGATCGGGCAGGGTTCCTTCTATGAATTAGGCAATAACGGAAGCACACCGAATGCCGTGTACAAGGAGTTCGTCTTCGATCCCTCAGACGTGGTCACGTTGATCCGTGGCCGCCACGTCCTGCACTTCGGCGGTGAATTCCTGGTCATGCGCGCCGACTCGACCGCCTGGGGCAACATAAACTCCGCAACCGTCACCTACAACGGTCAGTACTCTGCTGCTGGCGGGAACAGTACTTCAGCCTACGACGGCCAGCCCTACGCCGACTTCCTGATGGGGCAGACAAATAGCTGGAGCGCCAAGGTACAGCCGGAGTACGGCGCACGCTGGAAGAGCCCGCAGGTATTCGTCCAGGACGATTACAAGATGCGTCCGAACCTGACCATCAACCTCGGCCTGCGCTACGAGATCAATACCGGCTGGTCGGAAGTAAAGGGCAACATAGCGGCCTTCGATCCCACAGTCGTCAATCCGGCCAACGGCGGCCTGGGGGCGATGTGGTACGCCTTCAGCAAGGCCAATGGCCGGACGAACGCGCAGCAATCGAAGTACAACATCGTGCTGCCCCGCGTTGGCTTTAGCTGGCAGCCCAAGAACGACACCGTCATCCGTGGAGGCTTCGGCGTCTACGCCTCAAGCTGGAGCGAGGACACCTATGGTGCCGGCATCGGAAATGCCTTCGGCAGTTCCGGCAACTCCGGCGATACCACCAACGGCTTCTGTCCCGTCGTGCAACTCGATGCTGATGGCACCACGCCCGATACCACCGACCCTGAGTGCGGCGTCGGCAGCAACAACGGAGCCAGCATCAACTCCCGGTATCTCACTGCGCCTACCACTCCGGACGCTCTGAATGGCCAGACCGTGAGCTATAACCAGTACCACACGCCGGTGCCTACAAATTACCAGTGGTCGCTCGAAGTCCAGCGGCAATTTGGGCAGAACTACGCTGCCGATTTCACCTATGTTGGCAATCACGGCACCAACCTGAACCTCTCGACATCACTGGATATCAACCAGGTTCCCGAAAACCTGCTCGGGCCGAACGATGTTGGTAATAAGCCATATCCACTGTTCAACCAGATTCAGGGCAGCACGAACAACGGTATCTCGAATTACAATGCACTGGAGACACAACTCACCAAGCGCCAGAGCTATGGTCTGCAGTTCAACGTCAACTACACATGGTCGCACTTCCTCAACGATCAGGATTCCTCCGGATGGGGCGGCCGCGGCGGCTACCAGAATTACCAGAATGCATTCGACACAAATGCCAACTACAGCAACTCGAACTTCGACATCCGCAATATGTTCAAGGGACAGGCGATTTATGAGCTGCCTTTTGGTAAGGGACGCCAATTCCTGAATAACAACTGGGCGATGGACGAAGCCCTGGGCGGCTGGCAGGTTTCCAGCACCTTCGTGATTCAGGGTGGCAACCCTCTCAGCATCACCACCGGAGGCAATAACAGTTCCAACAACCAGTCGGGCAGTTACACGCAATACGCGAACCTGGTCGGAAACTACAAGCTGGCGGGTAGCACCAAGTCCCGCCTCAACGAGTGGTACAACCTGGACGCCTTCGCGGTGCCGGCTCCGTTCACGTATGGTAACTTCCGCAGAAACATCGTGAGAGGACCGGGCCTGACCGAGTGGAATGCCTCGCTGGGCAAGACCTTCGACGTCTGGCCGGAGCGGGGGGTAAAGCTGCAGTTCCGCGCGGATGCGGTAAACGCGCTGAACCATCCCAGCTTTGGGCAACCCGGCAACAATGCCATCGGCAACGGCCAGTCGGCTCAGATTACCTCTACAACCGTAGGCGGCAGAGCGATGCAGATTTACGCACGCATCTCCTTCTAACCTCAACCTCGCATAGTAAGAAGAGAACGGCAATCGCCGTTCTCTTCTTTTTTCGCGCTTCGTTATCGCCACTTTATGATGATTGAGTCATGATCCGCCGCGTAGTCTTCTGCACCCTGCTTTTGCCGTTCATTACACTCTCCTCTCTTGGCCAATCTGCCGCGGCGCTCAAGCAGCAGGAGGCGAGCCAGCATATGCGCGCAGCGCAGCAATATTTACAGCAGCAGCGGCCGGACCTTGCCATTCCCGAGCTGCAGAAAGTAGTTGCCCTGGAGCCTCAGAATGTAGAGTCGCGCGCAAATCTCGGCGTACTGCTGTACTTTCGTGGAGACTACGCCGGTGCGATTCCTGAGCTGCGCGCGACCCTGAAGCTGAAGTCTGATCTGTGGAAGCTGCACGGGCTGCTGGGACTGGCGGAGCAACATACGGGAGAGGAGCAGGCCAGCCGAGCGGATCTGGAAGCCGCTTTTCCTCACCTGACGGAGCAGAAGTTCAAGACCGAAGTGGGCAACGCGCTGATGGCAAGCTACACCAGTACTGGAGAGACGGAGAAGGCGGCGGCGATCGTGTCGCAACTTCTCGCGGACCAGCCCACGAATACGGCGCTGCTCTACTCTTCGTATCGGCTTTACTCCGACCTTGCGGACCGGGCGCTGCTGACGATGGCGCTTACCGATCCCGATGGCGCACTGATGCATGAGATGATGGCTCGCGAGCTGGCGCGGCACGGCGACGAGGCGCAGGCCATCGTCAACCTGCGGGAAGCGCTGAAGACCGATCCGCATCTTCCCGGCGCGCACTTCGCGCTGGGCGATCTGCTCTATAACTCCTCCGACGAGCAGTTGCAGGCGCAGGCGGAGCCGGAGTTTCAGGCGGCGATTGCCGACAATCCCGCGGACGAAAAGGCGCACCTGATGATGGGCGCTGCCGCCGCGAAACGCGGCGATACCAAGGCGGCGTTCAGCGAAGACTCGAAGGCAGTGGAACTGCAGCCGAATGACCCGGATGCGCTGGTCGAGCTGGGCAAGATACTGATGACGATGAACGAGAATGAGAAGGCGCAGGAGACTTTCGAGCAAGCGGTGAAGGCCGATCCATCGAACACGGTAGCCCGTTACCGGCTGAGCATGCTCTATCGCCGGCAGGGCAAGACGGCGGAAGCCGAGCAGCAGATGGCCGAGTACAAGAAGTACAAGGAGATGAAGAACAAGCTCGAAAAGATATTCCACGACATGCGGGTGGGCTCGCTCGAAAAGAATGCTGACGATGCGGATGAGCAGCGCTGATCGCCATCGTCTTCGCGGTCACCTGTGCCGGCAAATGCTTGCGCTGTTCGGTGGCCTCTATCTGCTGCCGATGATTTTGGCGCAGGCACCGAAGAACCCTCCTCCTGCCGGCACCGCTGCACCTCCGCCGATTGCAGCGACTCAGCTTGTAGATATCACCGCGCATACCGGCATCCACTTCACCCACATGTCGACGCCCGAGGCGCGCTACATCGTCGAGTCGATGAGCGGCGGTGTAGCGCTGATCGACTACGACCAGGACGGTTACCCGGATATCTACTTTACGAATGCTGCAAGCGTGGAGATGGGACTGGCCGGCAAAAAGGCGAAGGGCGCGCTCTATCACAACAACCACGATGGGACCTTCACCGATGTCACGGACAAGGCCGGCGTTGGCTATCCATGCTGGGCGATGGGTGCTGCAGTGGGCGATTACAACAACGATGGGCGTCCCGACCTGCTGGTGACGTGTTTCGGCGGGGTGATTCTCTATCGTAACAATGGCGATGGCACATTTACGGATGTCACCAAACAGGTCGGCCTGAGCGGAGATAATGGCTGGGCAATGGGCGCTTCCTTCGGCGACTATGACGGTGACGGATGGCCGGATCTGTTTGTCGCCCACTATGTCGATTTTCACCTCGACGATCTGCCGACCTTCGGCTCCCGGAAAACTTGCCAGTATCACGACGTGCCGGTGCAATGCGGGCCGCGGGGCCTAAAGGGCACGAGCGATAACCTGTATCACAACCGCGGCGACGGCACCTTTGAAGATGTCTCGAAACAGGCGGGCGTGGATGATCCCCACGGCTTCTTCGGATTGACTGCCGTCTGGGCACATCTTGGCGGCGATGGGCCGCCCAATTTATTCGTCGCGAACGATGGCGAGCCGAATTTTCTCTACGTGAACGATGGCCATGGGCACTTCTCCGATGTCGCCTATCCGTCCGGCGTGGCGGTGAACCAGGACGGCACGGAGCAGGCGAACATGGGCGTAGCCATTGGCGATTACATGCACACTGGCCGCTTCTCCATCGCGATCTCTCACTTCAGCGAGGAATACGCGACGCTCTATCGAAACGACGGCGGCATGAATTTTACGGATGTGTCGTATCCATCCGGCATCGCGCGGAGCACGACCCCCTATGTCGGCTGGGGTGATGCGTTTCTCGATCTCAACAACAGCGGCTGGCTGGATTTCATCCTGGTGAACGGGCACGTCTATCCCCAGGTGGGAGCCTCTGGAACAGGCACGGTATATCGTGAGCCGAAGCTGGTGTATGCCAATCGGCGCGATGGAACCTTCCGCGATGTCAGCAAGTTGAGTGGCCCCGCGGTACAGATACCGCAGGTAAGTCGAGGAGTTGCGGTAGGGGATCTATTCAACGATGGACATCTCGAGATCGTCATCGAAAACCTGGAAGGCGGCCCGATGATTCTGCGTGCAGATGCCGATGCGCAGAACCACTGGATTAGTTTTGAGCTGCATGGCGCGAAGGGCAACCTGCTGGCACTGAATGCGCGGGTCAAGGTGACGGCGGGCGACCTTGTCCAGGAAGATGAGGTACGGAGCGGCGGCAGCTACATATCTCAAAATGATTTGCGGCTACATTTTGGTCTGGGCAGAGATCCACATGTGGACAAGGCTGAGGTGACCTGGCCCTCGGGCGCAAAGGAAATACTCACTAACTTGGCTGCCGATCGCTTCTATGTCGTGCAGGAAGGCAAGGGAGTCGTCTCCGCCCAGCCGCCTGCAGCCTCTCCAACATTCTCCCGTTGACCGATGTAGCGTCATCAGCCCGAAGTCCAGCTCGGTGTTTAGGAAGCCGGAACGTCTGCGGATTCAATCGAGCTTTGATCCGGATTGAATCTATAACCGACCCATGGTTCATTCAGAATGTAACGAGGCTCCGCCATCGCCTCAACCTTTTTCCGCAATTGCGCGACCAGCACCCGGAGATATTCGGGCTGATCCTGCCCTGCTGCACCCCAGACAGCTTTCAGCAACATGCGATGGGTGAGCACGCGACATGGGTTGCGGGCGAAGACCAGCAACAGTGCGAACTCCTTCGGGGTCAGGTGCACCTCCTGACCACGCACTCGCACGCTATGCTGCTCTGTATCGATCTCGAAGTCGCCGACCCCAACTTGAGCTGCTTCCTGCGGCTGCCTGCCGGACTTTCGCAAATGAGCGCGAACCCGTGCCAGGAGCTCCTGCATGCCGAAAGGCTTGGTCACATAATCGTCCGCTCCCTCATCCAGAGCCGCCACTTTCATCGTTTCCTGCTCACGCACGGACAGAACGATAATCGGTGTATCACCCGCCTGGCGTATCGCGCGCGTCAGCTCGATGCCGTCCATCCGCGGCATGGAAAGATCGGTGATCACCAGGTCCGGTGTCGATTTGCGAAATGAGTCGAACGCCTCCGCACCGTCCCGGGCCAGTTCCACCTCATAACCACAGTTCACCAGCGAAGCACGTAATACCCGCGTGATTTGTGGCTCGTCATCGACGACCAGAATGCGCATTGCTCCTCACTTATAACGACGGATAACTCCGTAGCAACCGAAATAAGATATCTCTACACAATCTGCAACCGCATGCCCGTAAAATCCACCTGTGGCCTCTCAGCGTGTACGGGTGCTAATCCGCTGGATCGTTGCCGCAACCGCTCTGGCTGCGATTGTAGCCGTCTACGGGCTATGGCTCCATGTCAATCCGACGACGGTGGCCTTGACCTTGCTGCTGCTTATCTTGTCACTTGCCGCACGCTGGGGGCTCACCTATGCAGTCGTAACATCCATTGCGGCAGCACTCTGCTACAGCATCTTCTTTCTGCCCCCACTGGGCACCTGGATGATCGCAGACCCGCAAAACTTGATCGCACTGGCTGCCTTTCTCGCCACAGCGGTAATTGCCAGCAGGCTATCGGCTCGTATTCGAAAGGAAGCCCTGGAGGCACGAAGACGTGAATATGAGGTAGAAGTGCTCTTTCAATTGAGTCGCGAGCTATTGCAGACAGATAAAGTGGTCGAATTGCTGCGAGCGGTTCCGGATTCGGTCGCGCGAGTCACAGGTGCCTCATTCGTTGACCTCTATCTCGCGGATGAAAATCAGCACTATCGCTCGATGACGAGCCCGCCTGCCGCTCCCGCCCAGGAGCGACCTGAGGAGCTAATGCTGCTGCCTCACGTCACCCAGCTCAAGGCAGACGCAGGGGTGGCAGTCCCGCTGCGGGCAGGGGTGCGGCCACGCGGCGCGCTGCTGTTGGCACCCACTCTTCTTTCGAACGAGACGCTGGCGGCGGTGGGCAGCCTGGTTTCGGTCGCGATTGACCGCGCGCAGGCATTGGAAACCGCGGCGCGCAATGAAGCTGCCAAGGAAAGCGAGCGGCTGCGCGGGCTGATGCTGGACTCTATTACACACGAGCTCCGCACGCCCCTGACAGCGATCAAGGCGTCTGCCACCGCGATGCTCTCCTCGGCTGCAATGAAAGCGGAAGATCAGCGCGAGCTCCTGACGGTGATCGATGAAGAAACCGACCGCTTGAATCGCCTGATCGCGCAGGCGGTGGAGATGGCACAACTGGACGCTCAGGAGGTTTACATGAACCTGCAGCCAACCAGTGTGGAAGATGTGATCCGGCAAGGGGTGCATGCCTGCGCGACACAGCTCGTGGCGCGTCCGGTCTGCGTCACCATCGAGCCCCACCTGCCCCGTGTGTTGGCCGACGTAGCGTGGCTTCAGAAGGTGATTTGCAACGTGATAGAAAATGCCGCGAAATACTCTCCGCCCGCCTCGCCTATTACGGTGCGGGCAGTCGCCGACGGAGGAAAGATCGAAATGAACATTTCCGACCACGGCGTGGGCATCTCCGAGTCCGAACAGGTATTGATCTTCGAAAAGTTCTACCGCGGACGAGGCCGGGCGCAGCACTTGCCGGGTACAGGCATGGGGCTCGCTATCTCTCGCGCCATCGTGGAAGCTCATCATGGAACCATCGCGGTCTCGAGTGCTCCAGGTGATGGCTCGACATTTACCATCGGACTTCCCATCTGGAGCGAAGATGGGCAGACAGGCTGAGGGCCTGGCCGTGGTTTCCGGGCACGTTCCCCATCGCTCGGCTGCGAATTGCCCCGTACCTGCGGCCACGACGCGTGAACGAGTCAAATTCCTCCTGATCCCCGGAAATAAGACCCGGACCACGGGGAACGCAACCCTTGCTGTTTCGAAGCTTCGACGGCTTGACAGCGTCCGAAGCAGAGTGTCATTCTCGTGTACGTTACCGATTGGATAGTATCCTCCCAACTTGAGTGCTTCCGGCTTCTGCGTGCATCGACTCCGGGATCGCAAGAGCGTTGAGTGACAGCATGCCTGGACAGTCCTCTTCACTTCCATTCCGGTTGGAGCTTCCGCCATCCCCTCCCGAAGAGAGCGGCGCCGTCAAGGCCTGGAGTCAGCCGGTTCTGTTCCGCAGCTACCTGCCGCATCCGCCGGACCGCAATCCGATGTTTCTTGAGACCCGCGTTTATCAAGGCAGCAGCGGGCGCGTCTATCCCATGCCATTCGTGGATCGCATCGCAGAGCATGCGGTAGAGCAATCATGGCAGGCGATACACATCGAAAATGCTTACCTGCGCTTGATGGTGCTCCCGCAGATAGGTGGCCGCATTCACGTCGGACTCGACAAAACGAATGGCTATGATTTCTTTTACCGTCAGAATGTGATCAAGCCGGCGCTGGTCGGGCTGGCCGGCCCGTGGATCTCCGGCGGGGTTGAGTTCAACTGGCCGCAACATCACCGGCCGGCGACATTCATGCCCGTCGAGACCGAGATCGAGCGCCACCCGGATGGCTCGGTCACGGTATGGTGCAGCGATCATGATCCCATGCAGCGCATGAAGGGCATGCACGGCGTGTGCCTGCATCCCGATCGCGCGGTCATCGAGTTGAAGGTGCGCCTCTACAACCGCACGCCATACCAGCAGACATTTCTGTGGTGGGCAAACGTCGCGACACGGGTGCATGAGAAGTATCAATCTTTCTTTCCGCCCGATGTCCGTTACGTCGCCGATCACGCGAAGCGTGCGATCACTGCCTTCCCTCACAGCGACCGCCCCTACTACGGTGTTGACTATCCGGCGCGCGCCCGTGACGGAGTTCGTGAAGAAGAACAGCCGCGCCACTTTCGGCCGGACGGCTCCTACTCGCCGGACGATCTGAGCTGGTACGCAAACATCCCTGTGCCCACCAGCTACATGATCACCTCCACCAAAGAAGATTTCTTCGGCGGATATGATCATCGCGCGCAGGCCGGCGTGCTGCACATCGCCGACCACCACATCGCGCCAGGCAAGAAGCAATGGACATGGGGAAACCACGACTTCGGTTATGCGTGGGACCGCAGTTTAACCGACAACGACGGACCATATATAGAGCTGATGGCGGGGGTCTATACGGACAATCAGCCGGACTTTTCCTTCCTCGCTCCAGGCGAGACCAAACGCTTTTCGCAATTCTGGTATCCGCTGCAGCGCATCGGACCGCCCAAGGCAGCGAGCCTGCAATGCGCACTCAATCTCACCGCGAAGGCGCGTCAGATCAACATCGGCGTGCAGGCCACGGAGAACCTGAGCAACACTACCGTGACGCTGTTGTATCGCGGCGCTGTTGTGTCGAAGTGGACGCAGGAGATCCGGATCGGCACACCGCTGATGCTTGAGCAAACACTCGAGAACGCGGCATCCGAGAGCGATCTTGCCGTCACCGTGGAGGCGAATGGAAAACTGCTGGTTCGTTACGCACCCGGCGAGACCGTCGCTGCGTCGGCGCCTAGAGTGGCCACGGAGCCGCCGGCGCCCGCGGATATTGTTTCCAATGAGGAGCTGTATCTCACCGGCCTGCATCTGGCCCAGTACCGGCACGCGACGCGACGGCCCGAACTCTATTGGCAGGAGGCGCTGCGCCGCGATGCCTTCGATGCGCGAGCGAGTACGGCGCTAGGCGAATGGTACATGCAGCGAGGGGAATTCGCCGCTGCGGAAGCGCTGCTGCGCAAGGCAATTCAGCGGCTCACCATGCTCAATCCCAATCCGGCCGACGGGCAGGCGTTCTATTTGCTTGGCCTGGTGCTGCGCTTCATGGATCGTTCTTCGGAGAGTTACGATTCCTTTTCGAAGGCGGCTTGGAACGCGGCATGGAAAGCTCCGGCCCACTATGCTCTGGCGCAGGCGGACGCAGCTGCTGGGTGCTGGGAAGCGGCGCTTGATCATGCGCGGCGAAGCCTCTCATGCGACACAGACAACCTGAACGTACGCAACTTGATCGCGGTTATCCTCCGCGCCCTTGGCCGTGACGACGAAGCGCACACCATCCTGACCGAAACACGCACTACAGACCTGCTCGATCATTGGAGCCGGCATCTCACATTCGGCGATGTGCCCAACGATAATCGCGCGCTGCTCGATCTGGTCTGGGACTATGAGTACTGCGGCCAGCACGAGACCGCCATCGGCCTGCTCCAGGCGGCCAATACACAGTGCATGGATGGCAGTGTCCCAGTCGTGCATTACACGCTTGGCTATCTTCTGCGCCGCGCGAATCGCGACGAAGAAGCCGCTCAAGCAAGGCAACGGGCCGCGGCAGCGCCGCCGGACTACTGCTTCCCCCATCGGCTGGAAGAGATGCTGGTCCTGCAGGCAGTGGTCGAGGCTGTTCCAGAGGACGCACGCGCGCCATACTACCTCGGCAATCTGTTCTACGATCGCCACCGTTATAATGAAGCCATCGACCTCTGGCAGCGCGCCGCAAAACTGGACCCCGGATTCCCGACCGTCCACCGCAATCTCGGCATCGCGCTGTTCAACGTGCGCGGTGATGCGGATGCCGCAGTCGCAGCCTTCGATCGCGCACAGGCTGCCGATCCAAGCGACGGCCGCATCGTGTATGAGCGCGATCAACTCTGGAAGCGCACGGGCATTGCTCCCGAGCATCGTCTCACCGAATTGTTGCGGCACGCAGACCGGGTCGCCACCCGCGACGATCTCGCTGTGGAGCTAGCCACGCTCTACAACCAGACCGGCAAGCCCGAGCAAGCGCTCTCCGGTTTGCTCTCGCGCAACTTCCAGCCATGGGAGGGCGGCGAAGGTCTGGTGCTCGGCCAGTTCGTCCGCGCTCACCTGCTGCTGGCAAGACGCGCTGTCGCGGCAGGCAAGCCCGCGGACGCGATCGCGCACCTGGAAGCAGCCTTCAACCCTCCACAGTCGCTTGGCGAAGCAAGACACCTGCTTGCAAACAAGAGCGACATCGAATATGCGCTGGGCGTTGCGCATGCTGCTGCCGGCAATCGGCCGGAAGCAGAGCGCTGGTGGCAGCGCGCAGCGCGGGAGACCGGCGATTTTCAACAAATGAGCGTGCTCAACGTCTCCGATATGACCTACTGGAGAGGCGCCGCGCTCGAAAAACTGAAGCAGCCAAAGCAGGCTGAGGAGGTCTTCCGCAGCATCGCTGCATATGCGGATGAGCTCGAGGTGCAGGAGCCGAAGATCGACTACTTCGCCACCTCGCTGCCCACCATGCTGCTCTTTCATGAAGACCTGGGCCATCGCAACCGTGTGCTCGCGGCCTTTCTGCGGGCGCAAGCCACTTATGGCAGCGATGGTGCAAAGCCCGCCATTCCTATGCTGCGCGCCGTGCTCACGCTCGACATGAATCACGCCGGAGCATCTGACTTGCTGCAACAGGCTGAGCTCGCCTTACGCGGAGAAGCTGCGCAAAGCGTATCTCCCGGCTCATCCGAATCCTCTATCGCATCCTCTATCGCATCCAGGACGAAATAAGCGTGCACTCCGCGCCGTCTGCTGCATCACCCATCGAGCCACACGCACAGCAGCTTCGCCTTGGCTATCTACTCTGGATCGCCGCCGTCGCGGCACTCGGCGGCTTTCTCTTCGGTTATGACTGGGTCGTCATCGGTGGCGCGAAGCCTTTTTACGAAGCGTACTTTCACCTGACAACAGACACCCTGATCGGCTGGGCCAACAGTTGCGCATTGGTCGGCTGCCTCGCAGGATCGCTTCTCTCCGGCATGATCGGCGATCGGCTAGGCCGCAAGCGTTCTCTTCTGCTGGCCGGAGCGCTCTTCGCTATCTCTTCCGTACTCACTGGCTGGGCCTTCTCGTTCACCGCATTCATCACATGGCGCATCGTGGGTGGCCTTGCAATCGGGCTCGCCTCGAACATCTCGCCCATGTACATCGCAGAGATCAGCCCGGCGCAATGGCGTGGAAGGTTAGTGAGTCTCAACCAGCTCGCCATCGTGTGCGGCATCCTTGGCGCGCAGATTTTTGACTGGCAAATCGGCACGCGCGGCGCGCAGATCTTCAGCGGCTCGCTTTCTGCGGCAGCATGGAACGCTCAGTATGGATGGCGTTGGATGTTCACCGCAGTCGCCGTGCCCGCTGTGCTCCTGTTTCTCCTGGCCGGCATCATTCCGGAGAGCCCGCGCTGGCTCATCTCCCGTTATCGGACAGCGGATGCGGAGACCGTCCTTGCACGCATGGGCGGACGCGACTATTCCGGCACCATGGTGCGCAGCATTGCGGAGCATCTGCAGCACGATCGCGCTCAATCGACAGGCTGGCGGGAGCTTGCGTCGCCCGGCATGCGGCGCCTGCTGCTCATCGGTATCGGCCTTGCGGTGCTGCAGCAGTGGAGCGGCATCAACATCCTCTTCAACTATGCAGAAGAGGTCTATCGCAGCGCCGGCTACGGCGTGAACGACATCCTGTTCAACATCGTGATTACCGGCGCAATCAACCTGGTCTTCACCCTGCTCGCCATGCTTTTCGTCGACCGCATTGGGCGCCGCTTTCTCATGCTGCTGGGCTGTGCCAGTGTGGGCGTGGTCCATCTCGCATTGGCCGTTGTGTATCGCCTGCATATGCGCGGATTGCCCATTCTGCTGCTCACGCTCTGCGCCATCGCCTGCTACGCCATGACGCTGGCGCCGGTCACCTGGGTGCTGATCACCGAGATCTTTCCCAACCGCGTCCGCGCACGTGGCGTTTCCATCGCTGTGTCAGCGTTGTGGGCTTCATCCTTCCTGCTCACTTTTTCATTCCCTGCGCTCACCGGCGCATTTGGCCAGTCAGGAGCTTTCGTGGTCTACGGAGTGACGTGCCTGGTGGGCTGGGTGTGCGTACGCCGGCTGGTGCCGGAGACGAAAGGCCGCACCCTGGAGCAGATTGAAGATGCGACGGCACACTGACTCTGGCGATCAGGCGCCGCGTACTTCCGCCGCAGCCGCGGCACGCGCTTTACTGCGAACGCGGTCGGCAAAAAGCGGCAGGTTGCTGCGGAAGACCGTGTGCGGTGCCAGGCGAGTTGCGCGCTCCGGCCGCACCCGCTCCACCAGGTAGCGCAGCAGGATTTCGAACGCCGTTTTTCCCTGCGCGAACGGACGCTGGTAAAGCGTGGCCAGGATACGTCCACCTTCGAGCAGCGGGATCAACTCCGCGAACAGATCCGTGCAGAGCACCTGCACCTTGCCCAGTAGCTGCTGTTCTTCCAGAACGCGCAGCACCGGCAGGCTGTTCGCGGTGCTCACATAGATGCCGGCTACCTCCGGATAGCGCTTGAGCAGGTTGCGCGTCTGCCGCAGCGCCTCCTGCGCGCTCTCGTGCGACTCCACCGCCGGCAGCAGGGAAAGGTGCGGCGCAAGCAGCGCGAGGTTGGCGGCAAAGCCGCGCAGCTTCTCCGCGTGGTCGAGCACGTGCAGCTCGCCTGTAATCATCGCGACGGCGCCGTTGCGTTGAATCGTCCGGCCCAGCAGCTCCGCCGCCAGCGCTCCGCTCACGTATGCATCAATCGATACCGCGGCGACGCGCTCACTGTGCGGCGCGTCACTGGCGACGCACACCATCGCGGTGCCGGAGCGGCTCAGCCGGTGGATCGCCGGCTCGGACTTCGCCGGATCGCCGGGGGTAAAGATGATGCCATCAAACCGGCCCTCGGGAATCGATTCGAGCAACGTGAGGTCGCCCTCACCCATACGCGGGTAGGTGCGATAGTCCATGTCAATCTCCACGCCGAAGACGCTGTCCGCCGCGGATCGCACCCCTTCCAGCAGTGGAGCGAAAAACGAGTGGATCTGCTCTGGCAGATAGACCGCAATACTCAGCCGGCGATTCAGTTTCAGGTTGCGCGCGGCGATGTTGGGCCGGTAGTTGAGCTTCTGCGCCATCGCCAGCACCCGCGCTCGCGTCTTTGGATTCACCCCTGGCCGGTTGTGAAAGGCGCGGTCCACCGTCGCAATCGAAATTCCCAAGGCACCGGCGACATCCTTAATGCCTGCTGGCTTTTTCCGTTTGTCCATGCAACCTGCATCCTAGCGCACCCCTGCGCTTTTGCCGCTCCTGCGGACGCTAGCCACATATCCCGCCGGCCCGGCGCTCCTGACAGCTTACCGGCAAAGCCGGCCCTCTCGTGCACGTTACCGATAACCCGCCATAAAACGTCAATTCTCCCTCCGCTCGATGCTTCCCGCCACATTCCCAATGCACTTTGGTGAGGTCATAAATGACGGGCCCACTTATCGGCTCTAGGCAATTTTCTTCGTGGCGCAGGGTCCGATCTACGTGCTATTCTTTGCGGCGTTTAGAAAATCGATCGGTAACGTAAACGAAAACGCGTTCTAATTGCAGATTTTGGGGAGGCGGTATGCAGCGTACATTCAGGCACGGCACGATTGCGCAAATAGGGCGGTGGAGAGGACGGGCGGCCCGGAGTATTCTCTGTGCTCTGCTCTCAACGGCAGGCTCCTGCCTTGTTCTGCAGGGCATGCCCTGCGCGGCGCAGGTGGACCAGGGCACCATCACCGGCACCGTGACCGACCCCACAGGCGCGGTGGTGCCAGACGCCAAGGTCACCCTCACAGAGAACGATACCGGCCTGGTGCTTCAGAGCACAGCCAACAAGGGCGGAGTTTACGTCTTCTCCCCGGTAAAAATCGGCAACTACACGGTGACCGCATCCGCGCCCGGATTTTCCACTGCTTCTTTGCCCGGCCTGGTCCTGAACGTAAACCAGAGCCTCTCGGCCAATCTGAAACTGCAGGCCGGCAACGTAGCGCAAACGGTGACGGTAAACTCCGGCGTGGCGCAACTCCTGGAGACACAACAATCGTCGACCGGACAAGTGGTCAGCTCGCAGGTGATCAATGACACCCCGCTGAATGGCCGCAACTACGTTTTCATCGCCCAATTGACGGCCGGCGTTACGCAATCCAATGGATCGCGCGGCGAGGGCAAAGGCGACTTCAACGCCAACGGGCAGCGCGCGGAGCAGAACAATTTTGTGCTGGATGGCGTAGACAACAACTCGAACGCGGTGGACTTCCTGAACGGCGCGAGCTTCGTGGTCAAGCCTCCGCCCGATGCGCTGGCCGAATTCAAAGTGCAGACCAGCAACTACGACGCGCAGTTCGGCCACTCCGCCGGCGGCGTGATCAACGCCTCCATTAAAAGCGGTTCCAATGGACTGCACGGCGACCTGTGGGAGTACTGGCGCAACGATGTGCTGGATGCCGTGGACTACTTCGCGAAAACCAAACCCGAGTACCGGCAGAATCAGTTCGGCGGCACCATCGGCGGCCCGATCCTCAAAAACCATCTTTTTTTCTTCGGTGATGTCGAAGCCAACCGCATCATCTTCGGTGAGACCGACACCTACTCGGTGCCCACCGCGTTGATGCGTCAGGGCAACTTCAGCGAGCTGTTGAATCCCAGCCTGACCGGCCAGAGCCAGCCCACGCTGCTCTACCAGCCGGGATCGAAAGGCTCGGCGCCTCTCGCCTGCAATGGCCAGCAGAATGTCTTCTGCGCGAACCAGATCAATACCATCGCGCAGGGCCTTCTCAATCTCTATCCGCTGCCCAACGCCAACGGCGGTAAGACCTATAACAACTACGTCCTCAATCGCAACAATCTCGACAACACAGTGCAGTGGGACGGCCGGATTGACTGGAACGCGACCGCGCACGACCAGGCCTTCTTCCGCATGAGCTACTACAACGAGCGCGGCAACTATGCTCCGCCACTGGGCCCGATTCTCGACGGCGGCGGTTACGGCTCCGACGGCCCGACCATCAACATGGGCGAGAACTACGCGCTGAGCGAGACCCATGAGTTCACTCAAACCCTGGCGAATGAGTTCCGTTTCGGCTACAACTGGGGCCACTTCCAGTTCCTGCAGCCCGGCGCGCAGCAGGATATCGCGCCCACCGTAGGCCTCGGCGGCATTCCCTTCCAGCAGAACAATGGCGGCCTGCCCAGCACCACCATTACCGGCATCAGCAGCTTCGGCTCGCCGGGCTTCTATCCCGCCATCGAATACGAGAACGTCTTTCAGATCCTCGACAACGTCACCAAGGTCGCCGGCAACCACACGCTGAAGGCTGGCGTCGCCTTCCAGCATGTGCGCTTCTCTACCACCGCGCCCACCAATCCGCATGGCGCCTACACCTACAACGGCTTCTACACCTCGATCCCTGGGCAGAGTTTCACCGGTTCGGGCGTAGCCGACTTCCTCGCCGATCAACAGAGGAACGCCGGGCTGTCCAACTACTTCAACATCGACAACGTGCGCTGGTACAACTCCGGTTATTTTCAGGACGACTGGAGAATCATGCCGCGGCTGACCCTGAATCTGGGCATCCGCTACGACTACTACCAGCCGACGCAGGAGCGTCATGACAACCAGGCGCTCTGGTATCCGACGGCCATCAACGGACCGGGTTCGGGCACGGCGAACTACGTGCTGGTCAACAGCAAGCGCAACGTCGCGCTCGCGCCCACCTTCCTGAACCTGATCGCCACCAACAATATCAACCTGGTGTACAGCGGCAATCGCTCCCTGATGGACCCGCAATATACCAACGTCAGCCCTCGCGTGGGGTTCGCCTACAGCCCCACCGATCGCTTCGTAGTGCGTGGCGGCTTCGGCCTCTTCTACGGCGGCCTGGAGAGCATTGGCGGCGCGCCCAATCCGGGCTTCAACTATCCCTTCTCCTTCTCCTCCAGCTTCACCGCGCCGGGCTGCAGCACCACGGCGAATGTATGTCCCACCGATGGCCTGACCCTGGCGACAGGCTTCCAGAATGCGATCAATCAGGGCCTGCAAAACTTCCTCAGTACGCCTAGTCTGGTCGGCGGCCAGCCGCAGTTCCGCAGCTCCTACAGTGAGCAGTACAACCTTTCGACGCAGTACGCCTTTTCGTCCACCCTCAGCCTCACTACGGGATATGTGGGCAATGTCTCCCGCCGCCTGACCGCTTTCCCGGATCAGAATGCGCCATACGGACTGGTAGGTCCGCAGGACAATTCGCAGAATATCCGGCCCTTCCCGGGATTCGGCGGTTCACAATTCGACGCCTACGAAGGCGTCGCCAGCTACAACTCCGCCCAGGTGACGCTCGAAAAGCGGAATGCGAAGGGGCTGTACTTCCTCGCTACGTATACCTATGGTCACGCGCTGGATGACACAGCCACCCCGCTCGATGGAGGCGCAAACATCTACCGCAGCGCGCTGGTGGTGCCCGTCGGCTATGAATACACCAACTCCGACTGGGATGTTCGCCACCGCGCAACTCTGAACGCCAGCTATCAACTCCCCTTCGGCAAGGGACGCGAGTTCCTGAACCGGGGCGGCCTGGTGAACGAATTGGCGGGCGGCTGGGCGGCAGATCTCGTGTTCGTCGCGCAGACCGGCAACCCATTCACGGTAGTCCCGAACAACACCAGAGCGAACGGAGCCAATGTGGCGCGGGCTGTGCGGCTGCGCGATCCGTACGCCAGCGGCGGCTCACCGGACCCATCGAATGCGGGAACACAGTGCGCGGCCAAGACCCGGAATATCACCAACTGGTTCAACCCATGCGCGTTTGGCAATCCGCTGCCCGCCAGCGACATTCCCAACACCCAGACCGCCACCAATCCCGTCGGGCAGCCGCTCGACACACTGAGCGCGGTGCTCCCCTATCTGGGCACAGCGCGCAACCAGCTCTTTGGTCCCGGCTACGAGCGCATCAACATGAGCGTCTTCAAGAACTTCACCACCTTCGAGAGCCAGTACTTGCAGGTGCGCGCGGACATCTTCAACCTGTTCAACACCGCGGCCTTTGGCCAGCCGGGTAACGGCAATCCAAACAACTATGCCAACGACAACTCCACTGGCGGCGAGATCAACAATACGCGCTCGCTCGGCCAGTTCACGCCTAACCCGCGCTTCTTCCAACTCGCAGCGAAGTATTACTTCTAATGTGGTGTTTGAAAAAATGAGTTAAATAAATCGTCATCTCGACCGGAGCCAAATCCTCGTCATCTCGACCCGAGCTACAAAGCCTCTTGTCATCTCGACCGGAGCGAAGCGAAGTGGAGAGATCTGCTGTCTCCATGATCTACGCCACTCGATGAAACCTTCAATGTTACAAAGTTCGAAGCAGGATACGTGCCCCGCCAGCTGCAGATAGGCAGGGCCTCGAGCCTGCTACAAAAGGACCCGTTCTAAGCAATGCACGCGCGCGTCTCTCTCGCACTTCTTCTCTGCACGTTGGCCACTGCAACTGCCGCTATAGCGCAGTCTGTCTCCATCACCATCGACCCCGCCAGTCCCGGCCGCACCTTCGATGGCTTGGGCGCGGTCAGCGCCGGCGCATCCTCGCGCCTGCTCTACGACTATCCCGAGCCCTACCGCTCCCAGGTGCTCGACTATCTCTTCCTCCCCCACTACGGGGCATCGCTCCAGCACCTCAAAGTCGAGATCGGCAGCGACGTCAACTCCACCGACGGCTCCGAGCCCAGCCACATGCGCACGCCGCAGGATAAAAACTTCACTCGCGGTTACGAATGGTGGCTGATGCAGGAAGCCCATCGCCGCAACCCGAAGATTCTCCTCGATACGCTTGCCTGGGGCGCACCAAGCTGGATCAACCCTGATGGAACCGGGAAACGCTTGCTCTACACGCCCGCGATGGCTCATTACGTCGCCGTCTTCCTCAACGGCGGCCAATCCCAATACAACCTCAACATCCCCTATACCGGCGATTGGAATGAAACGCCGTTCGATGCGCAGTACGTCAAGACACTCCGTGGCGTGCTGGACAAGGAGCGGCCCGGGACAAAGACCGTCTGCTGCGACGAGTATCCCCACGAAGGCGGCGGTCAGTGGAGCATCCTCGATGCCATGCGCAAGGACCCTGCGCTCGCCAACGCTGTCGACGTCGTGAGCGTCCATTACCCGCGCGAGAAAGGCAAGCTCACCACGCCCCCCGATGCCGTCGATCTAGGCAAGCCGCTCTGGTCCAGCGAAGATCAGCCCGAATCGAGCGCCTCCACCATCCTCTCCCGCGACTGGGCCATCGGCGGCCGCAGCCTGGCGCACCTCTACAACGAGAACTATCTCGAAGGGCACTTCACCAAGACCGAGATATGGAGCCCAGTCACCTCCTACTACGACATCCTCGCCGCTCCGAACTCCGGCCTCATGTACGCCAACACACCATGGTCCGGCCACTACGACGTGCAGGGAGCGATCTGGGCCACCGCGCATACCACGCAGTTCGCTGAGCCCGGCTGGCGCTACCTGCGCACCGCCTCCGGTCAGCTCGCATCCGGCAGCTATGTCACGCTCGCGGCGCCCAATGGGCACGACTGGAGCATGGTGGTCGAAACCATCAACAGCAAGCAGCCCACCCGGATGACCATCGCCATAAAAGGCTCGCTCGGCCACGGCACCCTCCACGTCTGGGAGACCAACCAGCAGCGCACCTTCGAGCACGTCGGCGATCTCACGCCGCACAACGGCAGCTTCACCTACACCTTTGATCCTGACTCGCTCCACACCATCACCACCACCACCGGCCAGCACAAGGGCACCGCCGTGCCGCCGCCCGACAAGCCTTTCCCCTTCCCCTATCACGAGTCGTTTGAGAAAACCCCGCTGCTGCGCGCCCCCGCCTATCTCTCCGACCAGGACGGTGCCTATGAGGTTCATCCCTGCACCGGCCGCTCCGGCAAATGTCTGGAGCAGGTCATCACCCAGAAGCCGATTCCCTGGGGTCCGCTCCCCGATCCATGGACCCTCGCCGGCGACATCCATTGGACCGACTACCGCGAGCACGTGGACTTCCGCCTGCCGGCCAACGGTATCGCGACCCTCATCGGCCGCATCGACTCCGCTGACGTCTTCAAAGACCAGAAAGCCCGCTATCCCAGCGGCTATGTCCTGCGCATCCAGGCGGACGGCCATTGGACGCTGCTCGCCACCGCCTACAAGAAGGACGAGAAGCAGCTCGCCGCCGGCAACGTTCCACTCGACCTAACCCGCTGGCACACCATGGAGCTAAGCTTCCGCGGCAGCACCATCCATGCCGCGCTCGATGGCAAGAGCATCGCCGACCTCCAGGACCAGAGCCACACCCACGGCATGATCGGCATCGGCTCCGGCTGGGACCACACCGCATTCGACAATCTCGCCGTCGACAAAGCCGAATAGCATGCAGTTGGTTCACTCCACTCGGCCATATGTCGCCCAGCGTCGCGGGCGCGCACCCTCAAATTTGTCGTCCGGACCAAAGCGAAGCAAACCAGAATTGTCATCCGGACCAAAGCGAAGCAAACCAGAATTGTCATCCCGACCGGAGCGAAGCGTAGTGGAGGGATCTGCTGTATCTATTCAAAACAGTATCGGCGCAAAGCGCCGCTCAGCCAAAAACTTTGCGGAGGGCAGCCAATCTATCCTGCCATGAATCACAGCGTCCATGGCGCGACCTACATGGCAAGGGCAGATTCAGATCTCACTCGTCTCTTTTGGAGTTAGCATTGTGCCGGCAAGCACCTCGGCGCGGCAGGTAGCCTTTCACGAGGTCGATCGCAAGACCGGTGAGCGGATTCACCACCGCAAGACTGCGGACGACAAAGACGTCGAAGCGGAAGACGTTGCTAAGGGATACGAATATGAGAAGGGCAGATATCTCGTCATCGAGCCGGAAGACCTCAAACGCCTGCGCCTGCCCGGACAGAAGACCGTGACCCTCGAGCACTTCGTTCCGCGCAACGACATCGATCCAGCCTTCTTCGAACGGCCTTATTTCCTCATTCCCAAAGACGAAACGCAGGCGCGCACCATGGCAACCATGAGCCGGGCACTGCGGGAGAGCGAGCGCGTCGGCCTCGCCGAGATCACCTTCAGCGGACGCGAGCATTTCGTCGCCATCGCGCCGCCTACCGACGAAGATTCCCCCTGGCTCAACATGTATCTGCTTCGCTATGAAGAAGAGCTGCGCGATGCCGCCGCCTATTACAAGGACTTCAAGAAACCTTCCATCGACAAGAAGCAGCTCGCCATGGCGCAGGAGTTGATCAAGTCCTACAGCGAGCCCTTCGAGCCTGCCGCCTTCAAGGACGATTTCGAAGCAGCGCTGCGGGAATTCGTCGAGGCCAAACTCGAGAACAAGCCTTTGCCCAAGCGTCATCCCGAGGCGAAGCCGGGCAAGGTGATCGACCTGATGGATGCGCTCAAGCGCAGCCTGGCAGAGCGAAAATCGGAGCACGCCGCAAGCGGCCATGCGAGAGCCAGCGCCCGCCGCCGCAAGGCCGCCTGATGCCCACACGCACGAAAAAGACAAAGAGTCCTGCCGCCGCAGTGGACGCGCAGCTCGAACGCTACCGCGAGATGCGCGATTTTTCTACGACCGCCGAACCGCGTGGTTCAGGCACGCGCGGAGCCGCAAAGACACCGGCGCCCTCCGACGGCCTTCCCTTCGTCATCCAGAAACACGCAGCAACACGCCTCCATTACGACTTCCGCCTCGGCTGGAACGGGGTTCTCAAAAGCTGGGCCGTCGCCAAGGGACCGAGTTATGTGGTCGCGGATAAGCGCCTCGCCGTCCAGGTGGAAGACCACCCCATGGAGTACGGCGGCTTCGAAGGCACCATCCCCAAGGGCCAGTATGGCGGCGGCACCGTCATGCTGTGGGACACCGGGACATGGGAGCCGGTGGGCGACGCAAACGAAGGCTTCCGCACCGGTCGCCTCAAATTCATCCTCCACGGCCACAAGCTCAAAGGCCATTGGACGCTGATCCGCATGGGCGGCAAAGCCGCGCAGGAATCCAAACCGAACTGGCTGCTCATCAAGGAGCACGATGAATACGAGCGCACCGCCGACGACCCGCCGATTGTCGATGAAGCGCCCAACAGTGTCATCACCCACCGTGACCTCGACGCCATCGCCAGCGCCTCCGACCACGTCTGGGACTCGCGCACCGGTCTCGCCGCCGACGAAAGAGCAAAGGCAGCCGGATCGCAAAAGAAACCTGCAAAGAAGCGCACCAGCGTATCTATCCCGAAAAGCGCAAAGGCGGAGGCTCTGCCGAAATTCATCGCGCCGCAGCTCGCCTCCGCAGCGGAGCGTCCACCCACCGGGAAAGACTGGCTGCACGAGCTCAAGCTCGACGGCTATCGGATGCAGGCGCGCATCGAAGACGGCACCATCCAGTTGCTGACCCGCAGCGGTCTAGATTGGACTCGCCGCATGCGCCCGGTTGCCGACGCCTTGCAGCCGCTGTCGGTAAAGGCAGCGATTCTGGATGGCGAAGTCATCGTGCTCGACGAGCGCGGGATCAGCAGCTTCGCCGCCCTGCAAGCCGCGTTCCAGGAGGGCGCAAAACACGCGCTGCACTACTACATCTTCGATCTGTTGCATCTCGATGGCCACAACCTGCGTCCCCTGCCGCTGCTCGAGCGCAAGGCCCTGCTCGCCGATCTCATCCAAGGACTGGACGACGACACGATCCGCCTCAGTGAGCACGTCCGCGATGAGAAGGCCAGCATCTTCGATGAAGCCTGCCGCCATGGCGCCGAGGGTGTCGTCTCCAAGCGCGCCGATGGCGCGTACATCTCCGGCCGCAGCGCAAGCTGGGTGAAGGTGAAATGCGGCCTGCGGCAGGAGTTCGTCATCGGCGGCTTCACCTTACCTTCAAAAGGGGGCAACGGAATCGGCGCCCTCCTGCTCGGCTACTATCAGGATGGCAAGCTCATCTACGCAGGCCGCACTGGCACTGGCTTCACACAAACGTCGCAGAAGCAGATACGTGAACGGTTGGAATCGATTCGCTCAGACAAGAATCCGTTTCTATCGATCAATACGGCCGAGCGCCGCGGCGCTCACTGGGTAAAGCCGCAGCTTGTTGCAGAGGTCGCCTTCAGCACCTGGACTGCCGACAACATGGTGCGGCAAGCCTCCTTCAAAGGACTGCGCGACGACAAGCCGGCAAACGAAGTGGTTCGCGAAAATGCGTCGGCTGGCATACCGAATGCCCGCACCACAAGCCGAAGCCGCCATGATCACGCCGCCGCGGCCAAAGCGCATACCTCGCCACCGTTGCCGCGCGTCACCCATCCGGATAAAGTGGTCGACCGGGAAAGCGGGCTCACCAAGCAGCAGCTCGTCACCTACTATGCAGAAGCCGCTCCCCATATCCTGCCCTATATCGTGGATCGTCCGCTTAGCATTGTGCGCTGTCCATCGGGTACAGCGGCGAAATGCTTTTTTCAGAAGCACGTTAAGCCCGGCTTGCCCAAGGGAATCGGCTCGGTCGAGATTGTCGATCGCAAAAGCGGCAAGCCGGAGCCATACATCACGCTCTCCGATGCGTCAGTCATTGCGGAGCTGGGCCAGCTCAATGTCTTCGAGCTCCACCCCTGGGGCGCGCCGGCCAGTGACTTCGAGCATCCCGATCGCATCATCTTCGATCTCGACCCCGACCCGAGCATCGACTGGAAGACGCTCGCAGCGACAGCAACAGAAGTCCGCGCACGGCTCCAGAAGCTCGGCCTCGAATCCTTCCTGAAGAGCACCGGCGGCAAGGGCCTGCACATCGTCGCGCCTATTCAGTGCCAACACGATTGGCCTACCGTCAAGGAATTCGCGCACCGGTTCGTACTCACGATGGAAGCGGAAGATCCCTCGCTCTACATCACGAAGATGACTAAGGCCGCCCGCACCGGCCGCATCTATCTCGACTATCTCCGCAACGAGCGCGGCGCTACCGCCGTCGCGCCTTATTCACCACGCAGCCGAAGCGGCGTTCCGGTTTCCGTGCCGATGGCCTGGAGCGAGCTCAAGGCGGACGCGCCTCCCCGCTGCCTGGTCGCGGAATTCGACGAGTGGCGCAAGCGCCTGGCGCACGATCCCTGGGCAGAGCTGCCGAAGACCAAGCAACGGCTCACCCAGAAAGCAATCTCCGCAGTTACATAAAAAGAAATAAAGTCCGATCACGCTTGGTCAGCAGCGCACGATCTTCGGCGAATCCATCCCCCGCGTCGCGTTGCGCGTATCGACCACCAGTTGCGCGTCACGCACGATCGCCCGATAGTCATAGCTGGAGTGATCGGTCACAATCAGCACGCAATCGTACTCCGCAATCGTGTCCAGCGGCGTGCTGCGCATGTGCAGATCGTAATGCCGGCCTCGTCCCACAGTCGGAAAGAAAGGGTCGTTGTAGTCCACCAGCGCGCCGCGCCGTTGCAGCAGCTCGATGATGGTGAGCGAAGGCGACTCGCGCAGGTCGTCGATGTCGCGCTTGTACGCCATGCCCAGCACCAGCACGCGCGAGCCCTTCAACGGCTTGCGCTGCTCGTTCAACGCGGCAGCCGTTGCATCCACCACGTAATACGGCATCTGGCCATTGATCTCGCCCGCCAGCTCGATGAAGCGCGTGTGAAAGTCGAACTGCTTTGCCTTCCATGAGAGATAAAACGGATCGATGGGAATGCAGTGGCCGCCCAGACCCGGCCCAGGATAAAACGGCTGGAACCCGAACGGCTTGGTCTTCGCCGCGTCAATTACCTCGAAAATATCGATGCCCATGCGCGCGCAAAGCTGCTTCAGCTCATTGACCAGCGCGATATTCACCGAGCGGTAGATGTTTTCCAGCAGCTTGGTCATCTCCGCGACCGCGGGCTTGCTTACCGGCACAGTGCGGTTAAAGATGCTGCCATAGAGCGCGGCGCCAAGCTCGGTCGCCATTGGATCCACGCCGCCCACGACCTTGGGGATATCCCGCCGCGCAACCGTGTCGTTTCCCGGGTCTTCACGCTCGGGCGAAAAGGCCACGTGGACATCGCCTTTGCCATCATCGCCGCGTACAACGCACAGCCCTGCGCCGTTTCCCTGCTCGAGCAGCGGCACTACCACCTCTTCGGTCGTCCCCGGATAGGTCGTGCTCTCGAGCACGATCAACTGCCCAGCGCGCAGGCGCGGTGCCAGCGCCTTGACCGTGTCGGTAATAAAGCTCAGGTCCGGCTCATGGTATTCGTTCAGCGGAGTGGGCACGCAGATCAGCACTACGTCCATCTCGCGCAGCCGGTCGTAATCGCTGGTCGCTTCAAAACCAGTTTTCTGCGCGCGGGCAATCTCCGCCGGCGGAATGCGCACAATGTACGAGCCGCCGCCGTTCAGCGTCTTCACCTTCGCTTCGTCGATATCAAAGCCGGTCACGCGGAAGCGCTCCTCGCTGAAGAGCAGCGCCAGCGGCAGCCCCACATATCCCAGCCCGATGATTCCCACCCGCGCGGTGCGGTTCTCGATGCGCTGCTTTAGGTCCGGCTCCTGACTTCCTGCCGCCATCTTGCTCTACCTCAAAAAGGAATATGAGAATTCAGCGGCCGCTCGATCCAAAGCCGCGCTCACCGCGCCGGCTCTCTGCCAGATTCTCGACCACCATGATCGGCCATTGCGTGCAGGCGCGCAGCGGCGTCATCTGCACGATCTTGTCCCCCTTACGCACATGCACAGCCACATCGCTCTTCACCAGACTCACACCGCGCAGCGCACCTGCGGCATCGCGGTCTTCCACGAGCGTATAGCTTGGCTGGTTTACATTCACCAGGCACACCAGGATTTCGCCGCGATAGCCGGCATCAATGCGGCCGCCCGCGTAGGTGACACCTCGGGCGGCCATCGACGAGCGGTCGCCCAGCACGAATCCGTAGCCCTCCGGCCCTTCCACCGCGACGCCGGTACGCACCCGCACCATTACGCCCGGCTCCAGCACCACGTCTTCCAGCGCGTACAGGTCGAAGCCCAGGTCGCTGCCCGGATGGGCAACGGTAGGTGCTTTCGCTTCAGGGTCCAGCAGCTTGACGCGCAGCACGGCGTCTGTCATCGATTGTTCCACTGACTCAAACGCACCCTAGGCCGGGGCCTAGTTGCCCTTCGCGCCATCCTCTTTCTTCTGCTTGGCCCAGCGCCGGCGCTGTGCCTCGATAATGCGCCTGCGGCCTTCCGGGCTGATCTGACGCCTGACTGCAGGTTTTACTTGGCCGACTCTCGCTGTAATTCCGGCAGCCAGATCGCGTGAGTTGCGTATCAATGTGCGAGCTGTTTCCAGTCGCTGAATCTCCTGGTCCAGCGCGACAAGGATCTCGTGTCGTGTCATTTTGGGGGCCTCAGGCATCCGTATTTGTAACTGCGGAGAGAGTGGAGCAGAATCTCCCCAGAAGTATCTTAGCAACAGCCTTCTCTCTTATGTTCGAGGGAAGGCTACGTTCTTTCGATCTCGAGATCGCTGTGAATGTGCAAACACACGCATCCAATGCAAAAAAGCACAGACGGTGTAAGGTAAGACGCAACTGCAAACCAGGCGCTCTTTTTCAAGAACGGCTGGACGGAACAGATACCTCTCCATCACAGTATCTGTGCTTTGCTTGAATGCAGGTGAACGTCATGCTCGTTGCTCCTCCTCATTGGAACTCTGCTTCGGAGCCGTTGGGTCAGGTGGGCAGGGGGCCATCGCTGCTGATGCTGGACTACGATGGCACCCTCGCTCCGTTTCAGGAGAATCGCCTGGAGGCGCGGCCATGGCCGGGCATCGCCGAGCGCCTGGACCGCCTCAGCACTATGCCCTCGGTCCACCTCGCCCTGGTTACCGGCCGCTCTGCCCGCGAGCTTGCGTCGCTTCTCCCCATGCACCACTCGGTTGAGATATGGGGCTCGCATGGGCGCGAGCATCTCACTGCGGAGGGGGTCTACACCTCCGCCAATCTCGCGCCGGCGCAGCAGGCTGCGCTCGATCAACTGCAGAAGGCGCTGCATGAAGCCGGGCTCGGCGCACAGGTGGAGCGAAAACCCGCCAGCCTCGCCGCACATTGGCGCGGCCTGGACTCCACTGCCGCCAGGCGAGTCGAGCAGGTCGTCCGTGACGCGTATCGCGCAACCGGCGAGCGTGCCGGGTTGCAATTGCTGGTCTTTGACGGAGGCGTAGAGGTGCGCTCGGATTCCATCAATAAAGGTCATGCTGCCCTGCACATGCTCACCCGCTTCCCTACCGCGACGGCTGCCTACCTCGGCGACGACACGACCGACGAGGATGCCTTCGCCGTCCTCCGCGGCCGCGGACTGACTCTGCTCGTCCGCGCAGAGCCGCGTCCCAGCCAGGCCACATACTGGCTCCAGCCACCGCAGGATCTGCTCGCCTTCCTGGATGCCTGGATTCGCGCGGCGGAAAGGGCAGTCGGATAATGGTACCGAGCAGGCACACATCGGCTGCCGCGCGGCAACATCGGCTCCTTGTGATCTCCAATCGGCTGCCCCTGTCGGTCAAGAAGGACGAAGACGGCCATCTGACGGCTGTGCCTTCGAGCGGAGGCTTGGTCAGCGCCCTCACCCCCATCCTTTCGGAATATGGCGGCACTTGGGTCGGCAGCACCGGTTTCCCCAGCAGCGGCGAAGCCCACGATGCGGAGGTGCGCAAAGTGCTTTCCGACGCAACGCGCGGTGCCTCGCTCCGTTATCTTCCCGTCTTCCTGTCCGCCGAGGAGCAGACCAACTTCTATGAGGGCTTCTCCAACGAGATCCTGTGGCCGCTCTTTCACGATCTTCAGTCGCGCTGCAATTTTGCGCCTCGCTACTGGGAGTTTTATCTGCGCGTCAACCAGCGCTTCGCTGCCGCTTCGCTCAAGGCCTCGCATCCCAACGATGTGATCTGGATTCAGGACTACCAGCTCATGGACGTAGCCCGGCAGATTCGCCAGAAACGGCCGGAAGGCATACTCGCCTTCTTCATGCACATCCCGTTCCCTGCGCCGGACATCTTTGAAAAACTGCCCTGGCGCCGCTCCATCCTGGAAAGCCTGCTGGAGCACGATCTGCTCGGCATGCAGACACCGCGCGATGAGCGCAATCTGGTCGCCTGTATCCGTACCTTTCTCCCCGGCGTGGATGTCGAGCGCGAGCACGACTATCGCCGTGTCCTCTATCGCTCGCGTCAGACCCGCATTCAGGCCTTTCCCATCAGCATCGACTTCCAGCAGTTCGCCAGCGGAGCCGCAAGCCCCGAGGTCGGCCGGCGCGCCTTCGAGATACGCAGCCAGCTCAACGGCGTTCGCATCGCGATCGGCATTGACCGGCTGGACTACACCAAGGGAATCCCCGAGCGCCTGCGCGCCTTTGCCCGCCTGCTCCGCGACTATCCCGCCACCCGGGGCCGCATCTCGCTCTATCAGGTCGTCGTGCCCAGCCGCGAGAACATCGTCGGCTATCGCAGGCTCATGCACGAGATCGAGCAGCTCGTGGCGCACATCAATGGCGATCACAGCCAGCCCGGCTGGGTCCCCATTCACTACGTCCACCGCTCCCTGCCACGCAAGGAGCTCCTCGCTCTTTATCGCGCCGCGAGCCTCGCCCTCATCACGCCGCTGAAGGACGGCATGAACCTGGTCTCGAAGGAATACTGCGCCGCGCGCACCGAGAACGATGGCGTGCTCATCCTGAGCGAGTTTGCCGGCGCCGCTCCGGAGCTGCAGCGCGGCGCATTGCTGGTGAATCCCTATGACGAGCTCGGCATCGCCGAGGCGATCAACCGCGCCCTGGCCATGGAAGCCACGGAACAGCGCCGCCGCATGATGCGCATGCGCGCCTGGATTCGTCGCCACGACGTCCTTCACTGGCGCGACAGCTTCTTCGCCGCGCTCGATGGGCACACGGCGGCCACTCCGGGCTGACATTTTGACAAATCTGCTTTTTGTGAAGCGACGTGGAGAGCTCTGCTATTCCTTTGCAAGTACCTTAGGCAGACCGGAGCATCTCCCCGCGCCGCGGCAGCGTCATCACAAAGGCGGTCCCGTGGTCTTCATCCTTCTGGCTGCTCGCCACCTCGAGCCGGCCCTGGTGCTTCTCGACGATTCCCTTCGATACCCAAAGCCCCAGCCCCGTCCCAACATCCTTCTTCGTGGTAAAGAACGGCTCGAAGATATGCTCCAGTAGAGGCGCCGCTATGCCGTGCCCGGTATCGGAGATAGAGAGCCGTACCTCATCGCTCTGCGACCGCAGCTCCATGGCGAGAACACCATAAGGCTCCATCGCATCCAGCGCATTCGACAGCAGGTTCGCCACTACCTGCCGGAGCTCACCGGCAACTCCCTCCACCATCACGCTTTCCATATTGCGCGTCACCCGGATTTGCCGCGCGTCCAGCTTGCGTTCATAGAGCGACAGCACATCGTTCACCAAAACGCTCAGGTCGACCGCCTGTGGCGCGCTGGACTCGCGATAGAAGCCCAGCGTCTGGCTTACTATATGGCTGACCCGCCGCAGCTCTTCGTTCGCCATCCGAAGATAGTGCCTGGAAACGACCGGCAATCCATCCTCATGCAGGGCCAGGTAAATAAGATTGCTGACGGCCTCCAGCGGATTATTGATCTCGTGCGCAACCGTCGCGGCCAGCCGTCCCGCTGCGGCCAGCTTCTCCGTCCGGCGCAACAGGTTCTCCGTCCCCTTGCGCTCGTGGATATCCGTAGACGTGCCGAACCAATGCGCAACCCGGCCCGTGGCGTCGATCAGCGGCTGCGCGCGCGCCAGCACCCAGCGATAGCTGCCATTGGCATGCCGCATGCGATGCTCTATCTCGTACGGACTCTTCGTTCGCAGCGCGTTGACATACGCCTCTGCTGTTCGCTCACGATCCTCGGCATGAATCAGTTCCAGCCCGCCAAACGGCTCGCTGCTCTGCTCAGTGTTGGTGAAGGCGCGCCAGCGCTCGTTCACAAATTCTGGCTCCCCCGCGGGACCGGTCACCCATACCATCTGCGGGATGGCCTCCATCACCTGCTGCTGCTCGGTCAGCACGTCGTGGAGAGCGTCTTCGCTCACATGCTGCGGCGTCATGTCTTCGACCACCGCGATCACCGCATGCGGATTGCCCTTCCCATCCCGCAGCAGCGAGGCGTTGATATGTACCCACAACCACGAACCGCCTTTGCGCAGATGACGGCTTTTGAGGCGCAGGTGTTCCTGCGCGCCGCCCAGCAGCGTCAAGAGCCGCATGCGCGCGTCCGCCTCGTCGCCGAGTTCTTCGAGTGACAGGAAACTCCGATTGAGCAGTTTCGAAGCCGGGTAGCCGGACATCTCGCAGTACGCGCTGTTCGCATACCGGATCTTGCCCTCGAGGTCGAGCATGACAATGCCAACCGTCACCGTCTCGATGGCTTCATGAAAGAGGGCGGCTCGAGATGCACTCTCAGCAACGATCTCAGCCAGAATTGGCGGCAGTTTTCGCAAACAAGGTACCCCCCTTAGTCCAGCCCCGACGGGTTAAGCCCGGGGGACATTGTTAGGAATGCACAAAAGGCAAGGCGAGATGGCCCGTGCAGGGTAGATCGCCCAGGTTCCTGCCATCGGCCACGGTGGAACAAAATTCAAACATGGACCGTTTTTCGAGAAACGGCTGCACGGACGGAAGCTTTCTCCACCTCATCATCCTCTCTGTGTTTTTGCCTTAAGTGCCACACCCGCATCGACGTACCGCAATACCGCCACGCTGCCCGCAGGCAGGCGCAATTCGCCTCCCCGGCGCGCAATCTCTGGCGCCGAGGCCAATAACATCTCATGACTATGTATAAGTGGGAGAATTACCTCGTGGGGGCCAACATTGAAGGCCACTTCAATCGGGCCGCGCCTCATCCGGAGCCACTTCTGCTTCTCATCGAAGCTCACCTGCACGTCCGATAACGCTGCGCAGGTCAAAGCAATCTCCTCGCGCCGCATCGCAATCAGCCGGCGATACCACTCCAGCGTCTCGGCATGCGCGCCCTCATCCCGCTCCTCCCATCGCAGCTTCGATCGTAGGAAGGTTTCCTCCGCCTGGGGATCGGGCACCTCCTCCGGCGGCCACCCGAAGGCCACAAACTCCCTGCGCCGTCCCTCCGATACCAGCCGCCCCAGCTCCTTGTCCTGAAAGTCCGTGAAGTACTGGAATGGCGTGGATGCCGCAAACTCCTCCCCGGCAAACAGCATGGGCACAAACGGGCCGAGCAGCACCATCGCCGCTCCGATCTTCGCGCGGCCAAGGTCCACCACCTGGCTTAGCCGCTCGCCCAGCGCGCGGTTCCCCACCTGGTCGTGATTCTGGATATAGCCCAGAAACCGGTCCCTCGGCAGCAAACCCACCGGACGGCCATGATTGCGCTTGCGGTAAAGCGAATACTGGCCCGAATAGACGAAGGCCTCTTGGATCGCCTTCGCCAGATCGGCCATCCTGCCGAAGTCCCGGTAGTAGCCCGCGCTCTCGCCGGTCAACACCGTCCACAGCGCGTGATGGAAATCGTCGCTCCACTGCGCATCCAGCCCGTAGCCGCCGGCCTCAGGCGCGGTTACCAGCCGCGGATCGTTCAGATCGCTCTCTGCAATCACCGCGTAATCCCGGCCCGTGTGATTGGAGAGCGTACGCACCTCTTCTTCCAACTGCCATAGAAAATGGGTAGCCGAGCGATCGATGAATGCATGGACTGCATCGATGCGCAGTCCGTCGAAGTGATAATCGCCGAGCCACATCAGCGCGTTCTGGATGAAGAACTCGCGCACCTCGGCCGAGCCTGCATCTTCAAAGTTCACCGCGCCGCCCCACGGCGTCTTGTGGTGGTCTGTAATGTAGGGCCCAAATTTTCCGGAATAATTTCCGCTCGGCCCGAAGTGGTTGTAAACCACATCGATCAGCACCGCGAGGCCGCATCCATGCGCCGCATCGATAAAGCGCTTCACCGCATCCGGGCCGCCATACGCCTCAAGCGGCGCATACAGCGCGACGCCGTCGTAGCCCCATCCGCGCGCGCCCTCGGCCGAAGCCAGCGGCATCAGGCTTACATGCGTGATGCCCAGCTCGCGCAGCGCATCGAGGCGCCCGATCGCCGCGTCGAGCGTTCCCTCTGGAGTGAATGTGCCAACGTGCAGCTCATAGACCACGCCGCTCCCGAGCGTCGGAGCCCGCCAGCTCTCATCGCTCCACGCGAAGGCATCATGATCTATCAGCTCGGAGAGTCGATGTACGCCATCCGGCTGCCGCGGCGACCGCGGATCGGGCACGGGGCTTTCATCGTCGTCCAGCAGAAATCCATAGCGCGACCCGGCATGCGCCGCTTCCACCGTCGCCACCCACCAATCGCGCGGCTCGCTCTCCATCGCATAGCGTTTGCCATCCACCACCACCGAGACACGCTTCGCCCGCGGCCCCCACACCCGAAACCTGTGCATCCCCTTAGGATGCAGCATCGCACCATTTCTTCTTCGCAGGTCCACCGCCGTGCGACATTCGCAATCTCAACCACCATGGCAGCCGAGAAGCACAGCCACGGTCGCGTCCGCGTCGGCATCTCCGGCTGGACCTACCCGCCGTGGCGCGGCGTCTTCTATCCCGAGCGCCTGCCGCACGCGCGCGAGCTTGCTTATGCCGCCGAGCGCTTCTCCACCATCGAGATCAACGGCAGCTTCTACTGCCTGCAGCGGCCTTCGAGCTTCGCCTCCTGGGCCGCCGCCACGCCGGACGACTTCGTCTTCAGTGTGAAAGGGTCGCGCTTCATCACCCACATGCTGCGCCTGCGCAATGTGGAGCAGGCGCTCGCCAACTTCTTTGCCTCGGGCCTGCTCGTCCTCGGACCCAAGCTCGGCCCCATCCTGTGGCAGTTCTCGCCGGCGTTCGCCTTCGACGCCGCCCGGCTCGAAGATTTCTTCCAGCTCTTGCCGCGAACCACGATGGAGGCTGCACAGCTCGGTCGCAGCCACGATCACCGCGTCGAAGGCCGCGCCCACACCGAGACGGACGAAGACCGCCCGCTGCGTTACGCCGTCGAAATTCGTCACGATAGCTTTCTCTCGCGTGACTTCATCCGGCTCCTCCGCCGCTACGGCATCGCGCTGGTCTGCGCCGATACGGTGAGCTGGCCGCGGCTCGTCGATGCAACCACGGATTTTGTCTACTGCCGCCTTCACGGCTCGCGCGAACTCTACGCCAGCGGCTATGGACGCCAGGCCATCGCCACCTGGGCCGACCGCATCGCCGCCTGGGCCACCGGTAATCCACCCGCAGGCCAGCGCATCTCTGAGTTCAGCGATCGGGAAGCGCGTCCGCACGACGTCTACGTCTACTTCGACAACGACGCGAAAGTACGCGCGCCCGCCGACGCCCTCAGCCTCGAACGCCGCCTCGCAAAACTGGGAGTTCTGTAATTGGGAGTCCTGTAGCTGGCAGTCCTGTAACTGGCAGTAACGGAACCGTTTCGGAAATCCACAACGCCCGAGAAAGCCTGAGTCCCATCAGCACACGAACCATGATTCGACTTGCCGGGATACTCGCATTCATCATTGTGCATACCAATGAAAATGAATGACTTAATGAAAATCTTAGACGGTTATTTTCGAGTGCCGGCGCCTGCTACGGAGGTGGCATTGAGTCCTTTGCCCAGCGAGATTAACCTCACGTCAAAATGGAGAAATTGGCATGCCAGAGCTGCTGAAGCTGAAGGTAACTGCAGGCGATCTCGCGGGGAGGTATGTCGGACCGATATTTCATGAATTAGCCGTCACTTCGGACCTCCTCACCAATCCTCCGGTAGTGGATAATCGTGCCGGCCTGGCCTTTTACATTCAGGCGGACGCAGCCACGCGATACTTTCCTCCTGCGGCGCACCATCTGCAGTTACAACTGAAAAGGTCTTTCGGATTGGAAACGGAGCTGCTGTAGGCGGAAGATTCTTTCGCCTGACTGCTCACCATCTTTGCTCTGGGCGCGAGAGCATCAGGGCTCCCGCGTCCAATAGCCGTCAGCGGTTTCACTCACCCATACACCGCCCGCACCGCGTCCAGAGCGGGCAGCAGCACCGGATGCACCTCCACCCGCAGCCGTCCGGCCCGCACGCCCGGATCGTTCTGCGCGAGCGCCAGCGCGGCCTCCAGCGTCTCCGCCGAAATCAGCAGCACACCGGCGTAGTCGCTCTCGTCGGGATGATCTCCGCCCGCAGGCAGCACCGGACCCGCCGCCACGTAGCGCCCCGCGTCCGATTGTTCCCGTAAATACGCCAGATGCCGCGGCAACAGTTCCGCCGCCTCCGCGCCTTCTGTCTCATTCCAGCGCGGACCGCGCCGCAGCAGACCAAGAAAATATGGCTTCAGGTTCTTCGGCACGTCGCGCATGCCGGTTTCCTTCGGATTCCGCTCTTCCGTCATCGCCCCTCGCAAACCTCATCATGCCATCCCGAGCTGGTGAAATTCTGGTGACAACCGCCATCAAAGGATTGCGTTATGCTCTGGCAGATCGGCCCAGCATGTGCGCACACTCCTCCTGACCATCGCCGCGATCGTGGTCGCATGCAGCTTGCAGGCAGAACAGCAGGCCTCGCAACAAACCAGACAGTTCGTCGGCTCGGCTGCCTGCAAATCCTGCCATCAAGCTGCCTACAACGGCTGGCGGCAAACGCGCATGGCTAACGTCATTCGCGATCCGAAGGCCCACCCTGATGCAGTCCTGGGTGACTTTGAACACGATGACCCGATCCGCACCTTCACTCTCGACCAGGTCGCCTTTGTCTACGGGAGTCGCTGGAAGCAGCGTTACTTCGAGAAGCGCGGCCGCGACTATTACCCGCTACCGGCGCAATGGGACATTGAGCATCGGAGGTGGCTGCCCTATCACGTCCCGGATGGCGCCGACTGGTGGACGCCCTACTACGGCAAAGCCAACACGGATCGACCCACCGGCCCCACCTGCGACGGATGCCACTCTGTGAACTACAACCTCGCCACGCGGCAGGTGACGGAATGGAACGTGGGCTGCGAAAAGTGCCACGGTCCCGGTAGCGAGCACGTGGCTCACCCCACCACGCAGAACATCGTGAACCCCGAGCGTCTCGATTCCGTGCGCGGCAATGACGTCTGCATGCAGTGCCACACCCAGGGGCGACCCACCACACTACCCATCCATGGAGAATATCCAGACTGGCCCGTCGGCTACTTGCCCGGCGATCGGCTTGCCGATGTCTGGCATCTGGAAGAGGCAAAGCTCGGTACCCAGGACTTCTACTTTTTCCCCGACGCCAGCGCGCACAAGAACCGCATGCAGGGCAACGACTTCGTCCAGAGCAACATGTATCACCGCGGACTGCGCTGCTTTGACTGCCACCAGGTGCACAGCAATCGCAATCCATCGAACCTGATCACTACGGGCAATCAGCTCTGCCTCAACTGCCACACCAAAGACAACCCCGCCGGCCTGAAAGGGACCGTCTCCGAGCACACTCACCATCCGGAAGCCAGCCCAGGCAGCCAGTGCATCGCCTGCCACATGCCCAATATCGCCCAGACACTCGGCAACAAGCACGACGGCGACATTTTCGTGGCCAGCCATACCTTCCGCTTCCTCTCGCCTACCCTGACGGAAACCTCGGGCATCCCCAATCCCTGCATCGGCTGCCACAAGGACAAGACAAATGCCTGGGCCTCCAGCCAATTGCGCTCCTGGAACAGCACCAGCCCCTGGCGTGTGGCCAACTGACACTCTGCCCCCGCTAAAATTGCCATATGCCAGCCGAGCGCCTCTACTATGCCGACTCAGCCCTCACCAGCTTTACCGCCACGGTGACCGACATCCGCGAGCGCTCCCGCAATGGCAGTGCGTCGCTCTGGCAGATCGCGCTCGACCGCAGCGCCTTCTACCCGACCAGCGGCGGCCAGCCGCATGACACCGGTTCGCTCAGCGCTACCGCTCCCAGCGGCGCGCGTCTCGAAGCTCCCGTCGTCGACGTGGAGGAAGACGAGCACGGC
The DNA here is from genome assembly GCA_036500805.1 of Acidobacteriaceae bacterium. Classification (GTDB taxonomy): domain Bacteria; phylum Acidobacteriota; class Terriglobia; order Terriglobales; family Acidobacteriaceae; genus KBS-83. The sequence continues at coordinate 45,920 of DASYBK010000014.1, forward strand.
GAGATCTGGCACCTCACTCCGAAGCCCCTGCTCGCCGGCACGCAGATCGAAGGCATCGTCGATCAGAAGCGCCGCCTCGATCACATCCAGCAGCACTCCGGCCAGCACCTGCTCTCGGCGCTCTTCTACCAGGAGCTGAACGCTCCCACCGTCTCCTTCCATCTCGGCGACACGGTTTCCACCATCGACCTCCAGATCGACGTGCTCGAGCCGGCGCAGCTCGCCCGCATCGAGCGGCTCGCGAACGCGATCATCGCGGAAGCGCGGCCAGTGGAACACCGCACCATCGCCGCCGAGGAAGCCGCACGCCTCCTGGCAGAGGGCAAGCTCCGCAAGCTGCCGCCACGCGAGGGTGATATCCGGCTGATAGTCATCGCTGGATCGCAAAATGGCTCAGCTGCCGCCGACCTCGACGTCAATGCCTGCGGCGGAACGCACGTCAGCTCCACCAGCCAGATCGGCGCCGTGCTCCTCCGCGATACCGAGCGCATCCGTCAGTCGATCCGGGTCAGCTTTCTCTGCGGCAACCGCGCCCTTGCCGCCGCGCGCGCGGACGATGCCCTGCTTACCCAATTGGGCCGCGAGCTCTCCGTGGGCCGCGCCGACCTGCCTGCCGCGCTCTCCCGCGTGAAAGCCGAGGCTAAGGCCAACGTCAAGGAGCGCCAGGCGCTGCGCGAGGATCTCGCCAACTACCATGCCGCCCGCCTGATCGTCGAAGACCCGCCGCACAACGATCTGCGCATCGTCCGCCGCATCTTCCCCGATCGTGACGCGGACTACGTCAAGCTCCTGGCCAGCCGCGTCGCCAGCGCCGCGCCGCACACCGTCGCCCTGCTCGCCTCCACGCAGCACAATCCGGCAACGCTGGTCGTCGCCAGCAGCAAGAATCTCGGCCAGGATGCGACCAGTCTGCTTCACATCGCGCTCGCAGCCTCGGGCGGCCGCGGCGGCGGCTCCCCCACACTGGCGCAGGGCCTGGTCCCCCTCGGCGAGCTCAACGCCGCCCTGGATGCGATGGAAGCAAAGCTGCGCCCCTGAGCCGTTGCCGCGGCCCGGCTGCACTTCGCGCCGCGGCGCTCATGCTGCTATAGTTTGGAAGGCATCTCCCGCCATTTCGCCGTGGGGCTATAGCTCAGCTGGGAGAGCGCGTCGTTCGCAACGACGAGGTCGTCGGTTCGATCCCGACTAGCTCCACCAATCCATTACAAAACAACAGAATTGTCATCTCGACCGGAGCGCCGGCGGCGCGCAGTGGAGAGATCTGCTGTTCTTCTTCCCGCACCGTCAGATACCGGGTCGGCCGTCTTGGCTGACTCGCTGGCTGGCCTACTTCTCGATCTCCACGCCACGCCAGAACGCAATATGGTTCTTCACATGCTTCGCCGCAGGCTTCGGATCGGGGTAATACCAGGCGGCATCCTGATTCTCCTGCCCGTCCACGATCAGCGTGTAGTAACGCGCCTGGCCCTTCCAGGGACAGGTGGACGTAGTGGTGCTGGGGCGAAGGTACTCGCGGTTCACCGAGGCGTCGGGAAAGTACAGATTGCCCTCCACCGTTTCTACTTGGTCACTCTCCGCGATTACTTTGCCGTTCCAGGTCGCCTTCGCCATCGTTTGTTGGTCGCCTTCTCAGGAGTCGCGCCCCGGCATCGTCGCCAAGGTCACGCAGTACAGTAACAGATTCTTCATCGGACCGGCGCGCGCATCGCGCGTAAAAAAAGCAGAAGAGAGTGCTCGAGCGGGCTTCCGGCAGTGGCCTTCCGGTATCGGCCTGAGCGTTTCCCCGGGGCATCAGCTTCTCGAACCGAAGCCGCCGTCCGCCGACGACCACCTCCCGCACCTTCGTCATCTCGACCAAAACCGCGCCAGCGAAACCGGCGCAGTGGAGAGACCTGCTCACCCAGTCGAGTCGCGATCAATCCGGCCGCTGGACCTCAGGCATGGGCGCAGCCCGGCGCGCCGCCATCCGCCGTTTCGTCGACGCCTGCATATATTCGAACTTCTGCCGCCCACTCGCACTCCGCTCCATCAGCTTTTCCAACTGCATCAGGAACGTCGGCGATTGCGTGCGAATCTCCTGCAGGTACGGCCAGAACTTTGCCGCCAGAAAGAACGGCTCCGAGTTAGCGTCAACGAACAACTCCTGCGCCAGGATGCCATGGTTCACCAGCGCAGCCGCCATCTCCCAGTAGCCTGTCACCTGGCGGAACCAGCAGTTCGTCTCGGAGCCGAAATCGTTGATCACCACCCGGATCTCCTCCGCCGAGGTGGGCCAGAACTCGTCTCCCATCCAGGTGCGCGCCCTGCGCAGCACCGGCTCCTGACGCAACTCGTACAGCTTCAGTATCGTGGCCGCGTCCTCGCGGGCCGCCAATGTGGTCTCCATCGATGCTCCTTCGGTCGTGCGTTATGCGACAGGCTGGGCGACTTCCCTTGCTCTCTTGGATGATGTCGCGGCTGGGGGCGCCTCGGCCGCGGGAGCATCGCGCAGGCGCTTCGAGTAGTGACAGGTCACGCCCGTCTCTTCCTCCTCGCCCTTCTTCTTGCGCTTGCTCGCCTTCTCGTCAGCCGCCGCAGGCTTCTTGTTGTTGGGGCAGGTCAGGTAGACGCCCGACTTCAGCGTCTTCTCGATCAGGTAGCTCGAGCCGCACTCCGGGCACTTCTTCGGCACCGGTTTGCCATTCGCCGTGAAGTCGCACTTCGGGTAGCGCGTGCAGCCGTAGAACGTCGTCCCGAAGCGCGTCTTGCGTTCCGCGATATCGCCCTCGCCGCACTTCGGGCACTTCATGCCTTCGACCAGGTTCTGCTTGATGTACTTGCACTCCGGGTAGCCGGAGCAGGAGACGAATTCGCCGAATCGGCCGGTGCGCCGCACCAGGTCCTTACCGCACACCGGGCAGGGCTCGCCAATCGGCACCGGAGGCTTCTGCTGCTCCCGGCTGGTCAGCCGGCGGACCGTCTTACAGGGCGGATCTTCGTTGTAGCCCGGACACGCCATGAACGGCCCGAACGGCCCGTTGCGCAGCACCATCACGCGCCCGCAGGCCTCGCAATACTCATCTTCCTTCTCGTCCGGATTCTCCAGCTGCGGCTTGGCCGCGAAGTTCTCCTTGGTGAAGGTGCAGCTTTCCTTATCTTTCTTGTCGTACGTGCTGCACGCGTAGAACGAGCCGAACTTACCCCACTTCAGCACCAGCGGCGCACCGCACCGCTCGCACTTCTCGTCGGTGGGCTTCTCCATCCGCTTGACGTTCTCCATGTGCTTCTCGGCGTGCTTCAGCTCTCCCTTGAAGTGGTCGTAGAAAGCCGTCAGCAGATCCGTCCAGCGCTCCTTGCCGTCTTCGATATCGTCCAGCTCGCCTTCAAGCTTGGCGGTGTACTCCGGATCGAAGATGTAAGGAAAATTCGCCACCAGCAGATCGGTCACTACCAGGCCGATCTCCGTCGGGATGAACTTGCCCGAACGTCCCTGGCCCACCTTCTGCACATACTCGCGCTCCTGGATCGTCGACAGGATGGTCGCGTAGGTAGACGGCCGTCCGATGCCGCGCTCCTCGAGCGTTTTCACCAGGGACGCCTCGTTGTATCGCGGCGGCGGTTCGGTGAACTTCTGCTCGTGCTTCAGCTCCTGAAGCACCAGCGCCTGTCCGGCGTTCAGATCCGGCAGCTTGGCATCCTCGTCTTCCTCGTCCTTCCCGTATTGATCTTCGAGATAGAGCCTCTGATATCCGTCGAATTTGAGGATTGACCCCGTAGCCCG
>DASYBK010000015.1:0-2476 GCA_036500805.1 Acidobacteriaceae bacterium
CACAAGCTCATTGGACTGACCGGCACGCTGATGGGTGGATATGCCGACGACCTGTTCAATCTGTTCTACCGCATGGAGCCGCGGCAGCTGGTAGCCGATGGCTTTGCTGCCGGAACCACGGGCAGACGGGATTTCGCTACCCGCTACGGTGTCATGGAATCCATCGAGAAGATTCCCGAAGCCGATAACGCCTGCACGAGGGCCGCGAAGAGCGATGTCCGGCTGGTACGCAAACCGGGCGCCTCCCCGTTGATCTTCGGCAAGTTCCTCATGGGGTCAACGGCCTTTGTCACGCTCGACGACATCGCGATGGGCCTCTCGGACAAGACAGTCAGTAAGCTGAAGCTCCGGCCTGGCATGCAGCAGGATGCCGTCTTCACTCTGGTGAGGCAGCACCTCCGCCTGGCCGATCGGAAGAAGCAAAAGGTTTAGCTCGTCCGGGAATCCGCACCCCTAAGGGGTATTTCTAATGCGGGTCTTCATGAAGCCTCAATTTTCCTGTTGCTTTCCCAAAGGAGACATGTCAATATTCCTGTTGGAAACCCAAAGGGCATCAAAAGTGAACAGAAGACGGATGTGAAGCAGGGCACGCTGGCGCTGATGGTGCTCAGGACCCTCGACGTGCTTGGGCCGTTGCACGGCTACGGCATTGCGCGCCGCATCGAGCAGATCAGCGGCGATATGCTCACGCTGAATCAGGGAACTCTGTATCCGGTCCTGCTGAAGCTGGAGCACGAGGGTGCGATCGCTTCGGAGTGGGGCACCTCAGAGAACAATCGCCGAGCGCGTTTTTACCAGCTCACGCGTGAGGGGCGCAAAGTGCTGCTGGCCGAGCGGCGCGAGTGGGACCAGACGGCGGCAATCATGGGCCGGTTCTTCGATGTGAAAGCGGAAGACCTGATATGAGAGCACTGAAGCGATTTTTGGCGCGGGCGGCGAACTTTGGGGCGCGGCGGCGAAATGACGAACGGCTCCGCGAAGAGATGGAAGCGCACCTTGCGATGTTGACGGAGGAAAACCTGCGTGCCGGAATGACGCCGGTCGAGGCGCGGCGGCAGGCGGTGCTCAAATTCGGCGCGGGCGGAGCCGTGAGCGAAGACTACCAGGCTGAGCAAGGCCTGCCACTGCTCGAGGAACTCCTTGGGGACTCGCGCTTTGCCCTGCGCATGCTGCGCAAGTCGCCGGGATTTGCAGCGATCGCCATTCTCACCATAGCTCTCGGCATCGGCGCAACCACAGCCATCTTCAGCGTGGTCAACGCTACGCTTCTGCATCCGCTGCCGTATCCTCAGCCGCGGGAGCTCGTAAAGCTGGTGGACGATCTGCCAGGCATTGGCGCACTCGATGTGGGGCTGTCTGTACCGGAGTGGCGCGATCTCCAGGGATCGGGCGTCTTCCAGTACGTTTCGTTGATCGGCGGCGGTTCGGTAAACCTTACTGGTTCTTCTCAGCCGGAGCGCATCCAGTTCCTGAATGTCACGCCGAATTACTTCGCGCTGATCGGGGTCAAGCCGGAGCTGGGGCACGGATTCAATCCGCAAGATCAGACCCCCGGGTTCACACTCGAGGCGCTGATCAGCGACGGACTCTGGAAGCGAGCCTTTGGAGCCGATCCCCACGTTCTGGGCAAGAATCTGCGCCTCGACAACGACCTGTATCACGTGATCGGCGTTATGCCGGCGGGATTCCACGATCCGGGATGGACCACCGCCCAAAGAAATACCGAGATCTGGCTGGCCAGCGGTTTTGCTGGGCCGCCCGCGCCGCCTCCAGTGCGAAGTCCACGGCTGTCGCTGGAAGCTATCGCCCGGTTGCAGCCGGGGCTGTCGATTGCTGCGGCGCAAAGTCGGTTAGATGCGCTGGTGTCATCACTACAGAAGCAATACCCGGGCGATTACCCGGCAAAGGCCCGGTGGACGATGCGCCTTGTGCCGCTGAAGGAGAGCGTGGTGGGCAACGTTCGTGAGCCCCTAACGCTGCTGCTGGCCGCGGTGGGATTGGTCCTTCTGATTGCGTGTGCGAACGTGGCCAATCTTCTGTTGGCTCGCGCCGGCGCCAGGGCCCGCGAGATTGCGATTCGCCAGGCAATGGGTGCTGCACGAGCACGCCTCATACGCCAGTTGTTGAGCGAGAGCATGATTCTCTCGTTTCTCGGCGCGGCGGCGGGACTTGCGATTCTGTTCGGGACGCGCCGGCTGATTTTGCGCATGATCCCGGAGAGTCTGCCGCGACTGAACGACATCTCGATGAGCTGGAGCGTGTTGCTCTTTGCCCTCGCGATCAGCGCTGCCTCCGGCATCATCTTTGGCCTGGCACCTGCGTGGCAGGCGAGGCAGGTAAATATGGTTCATGTGCTCAGACGGGAGGGGCGTGGCTTGCTAGGCTCGGCGGAGAAGTCGAGGGCCCGGCGTATCTTCGTCGTCACGGAGTTTGCTTTGTCGCTGGTGCTGACGATTGCCGCAGTCCTTTTGCTGCG
>DASYBK010000016.1:0-131661 GCA_036500805.1 Acidobacteriaceae bacterium
GCTTTATGAGCGACGTGCGTGTAGCCAGTTTGGCCTCCACGTTTCAAGAGGTGTTGACCGCCATTGTGCGGGTTCGCTTCCGCCTCCATCATGTGCAGGAGGCGCAGCACTTCCGCGCCCAGATTCGTCAATCCCTACAGAGCACCATGCAGCAGGCCCGCGGTCTGGGCTACTCCGACGAAAACGTTCAGACGGCGGTTTTCGCTGCCGTAGCCTTCCTCGACGAGAGCGTCCTCAATCTCCAAGATCCCGTCTTCGCCGACTGGTCAAGGCGGCCACTCCAGGAGGAACTCTTCGGCGGCCACCTCGCCGGCGAAAACTTCTTCCTCAACCTGCGTACCTATCTCGCACGAGAGGATTCTGTCGAAGTAGCCGATGTATTGGAACTCCACTGTATATGTCTTCTGATGGGCTATCGCGGCCGCTATGCGCTAGGCGACAGCGGCGAGCTTTACGCGATGTTGCGCCAGGCCCGCGAGCGGATCACTCGCATCCACGGCGAAACACACCTCACGCCGCGCTCGGCTCACGCTGCCGCAATGGTAAGGAGCACCGGCCAAGATCGATGGAGCCGCCGGTTCATGTGGGCCGCCTGCATTCTTGCCGGCCTTGCCGTCGTCGCTTTCAGTGATTACAGCATTGAGCTTGCCTCGGGCGCGTCTTTCCTGCAAAGCAGCAGCCTCAACCTTCGTTAGGATCTTGCGTGACACTGTACCTGTTTTCAATTCCTTTCCTTGTGGTTTCGCTCATTCTCTGCTGGCTGATTGGCCCTGTCTTCCATCTTCATGGAAGCACTCTCATTGTCATGCGTAGTCTCATCCTGATGGTGGGCGTCGCAGCAGCATCTGCAGTCGTCGCCGTCACCCGGCGTAGAAAAAGCTCACCCCAGTCCGGGAACGACCAGCGCAACACATCGGAACTCGGCGATCTCATCCGCGACGCTCAGCATCGGCTCGCCTCTTCACAACGAGCTAGCGCAAAGACCTTCGATGCCGCCCCACTGTTCTACATCCTTGGCGCTCCAAATTCCGCCAAAACTACCACCGTGCTCCGCGCCGGTCTTGATCCTGAGCTTCTTGCTGGGCAGATCTATCGCGATCAGAGCGTTGTCCCCACAGATCTCTCAAACTTCTGGTACACGCAGCAGGGTGTTCTCGTCGAGTCTGGCGAATCGCTGCGCGATAGCTACCAGCTCTGGGAGTCTCTTGTACGCAAAACGCGTCCTAAGATTTATCAATCTGCTCTGGGAGCCACACCGCCTGCCCGTGCCGCAGTTGTCTGCACCAGCATCGAGTCCTGCTTCGGATCGGGCGCTGCGGAATCCCTTGCAGCGCTGGCTCGCAGCACGAACCAGATGCTGCGCACCATATCGCGGCAGCTCGGTACGGATCTCCCCGTCTACGTTGTCTTCACTAAGCTCGACCGCGTTCCTGGGTTCTCGGAGTTCGTCCGCCATCTCTCAACAGAAGAAGTCTCCGCCCCCCTGGGTATTGCCCTTCCGCGCAACAGCGTCCCCGGCGGCCTCTACGCTGAGCACGCAACCGCTAGCGTTACTTCCTCCCTCGACCGGCTCTTCTTTTCAATCGGTGAGTTCCGTCTCGAGGTGCTTACCCGGGAATCCGACCAGCCGGCCACCGCGCCCATCTACGAATTTCCCCGCGAGATGCAGAAACTGCGCAACAATCTCGCCTCATACCTCGTCGAGCTTACACGGCCCAGCCAACTCAGCGCCAACCCCTACCTGCGCGGCTTCTACTTCACCGGAGTGCGTGCCCACATCTCCGAACAGGCCGTCAGCACGCCGGCGGCGGTCCACAGGCACACGCAGGCCGAGGCCGATGCCACCCGCATTCTCTCCCTGCGTAACATGCAGGGCGAGAGCCAGCAGTCCAGTCCCCAGCTCGTGAGCCAGAAGGTCGCGCAATGGTGCTTCCTCCCACGGCTCTTTAGCGAAGCCATCTTTGCTGACCGGGATGCTCTCTCCGGGACACGCAGCAGCGAACGCGTACATCTGCTGCGCCGCATCGGCTTCGCCACTCTTTCAGCCATGCTTTTGTTTTGGCTCACCTGCCTCACTGTCTCCTACCGCAACAACTCGCGATTGGAGCGGACAATCCGCGAGAACTCATCGGCTCTACCCTCGGGACCGCCGCGCTTCACTCTTGCGTCTAGCTCCGACCTGGCCAGCCTCGACCATCTGCGCGTCACGTTGCTACAGCTTGAAGATTATGAACAGAACGGAGCACCGCTCATGTTCCGCTGGGGACTTTACCGCGGCGATTCACTCATCAAGCCAGCGCGTCTCATTTACTTCGACCGTTTCCAACGCGTGCTTCTCGCTCGCACCCAGCGCAACCTCGTCACCACGCTCCGCGCCCTTCCAGCTACTGTACCTGCTGATGCCGACTACTACGCGGCCTACAATCCATTACGCGCGTATCTCATCACCACGTCCTATCCGGACAAAAGCACAGAAGGTTTTCTTGCTCCCATCCTTGTCCGCTTCTGGCTCAACGGAGAGCAGCCTGAATCTGGCCAGCAAAGTCAGCTGGCGGAGCAACAATTTAGTTTTTACGCTGCTGAGCTCGTGCGTGCCAATCCGTACCACATCTCTCCGGCGATGCCTGCGGTGATCCATGCTCGCGCCTATCTCAACGGCTTTGGCGACTTCGACCGCATCTACCAGAACATGCTCGCGGCCGCCAACCGCGTCGCGCCTTCAATCGAATTCAATCGCTTGTTCCCCGGTTCGGCTGCGACCGTTGTCGACTCGCACATTGTTCCTGGAGCCTTTACTCGGAATGGTTTCGTCTACATGCAAAACGCCACCCAGCATCCCGACCACTATTTCACAGGAGAAGATTGGGTCCTCGGCGCACAGGCAACTCCGTCTCTTCAGGCTGGCTCGCTCTCGCAGAAGCTCGCGGAGCGCTATGCCGCCGATTTCTCCACTCAGTGGCAGACCTTTCTCCGCTCTGCCGCTGTCGTCCGCTATCGCAGCCTGCAGGACGCGAAGGAGAAACTGCAAAGCCTCTCGTCGCCCAATTCGGCGCTCCTGGCGCTCATGTTTACCGCCTCGCGGAATACCGCTGTGGCAAGTCCGCCGATCGCTCATGAGTTTCAGCCGACCCAGGCGCTGGTTCCGTCAGACAGTACGAACCGGCTGATCGCTCCCGGCAACACCAACTACATCAATGGGCTCATCGGACTCGAAGGCGCGCTGTCTCAGTTCACGCAGGATCCTGCGGCGGCCAACAACCCCGCTGCGACACAGCCCGTCATCAGCGCGGCCGTCAATGCCCACGGTTCGGTCGACCAGACCGCGCAATCCTTCAACATCGATTCGCAGGTCCACATCGAGCGCACCGTCATCAGCCTGCTGCAAGCGCCCATCACATCGGTTGAAGAAGCTGTTCGCGGGCAGCGTCCGGAACAGCTCAATGTTGCTGGACGCGGCTTCTGCAGCAGCTTCTCGTCACTTGCGACTAAGTATCCGTTCTCCCGCAACGCAACGGTCGAGGCAACTCCTGCTGAAGTCTCCTCTATGCTCAAGCCAGCCTCTGGAACGCTCTGGCAGTTCTACGACTCCGACTTGAAGCCATACATCGCGCAACAGGGCGATACTTGGGTCGCGGCGCCCAATGCGCCTGTCAAGCCTACTGCCGCGTTTCTCCAGTTCTTCAACCGGGCGGCAGCTCTTTCCAAGGCGTTCTTTCCAGCAGGTGCTGCATCAGGCTCGCTCACCTTCAATGTCCACATCCTTCGTTCCAAAGAGATCCAGAGCGTAACTCTCGCCATCGATACGCAAAGCCTCACCGGGGCCGATGTCTCTAAGGACTTCAGTTGGTCGCTTGATACTGCCGGGTCGGCTGGGTTACTGGCCAACTACGGTAGCGGCAGCCTTCCGCTGCAGTTCAACGGGAGATGGGCGCTCTTCCACCTCGTTGACCGCGGCAAGCTGGAAGCGCTTGGCAACGCAGACCGACTCGACTACCCCCTCGAAGTAGCGAACACGCCCGTCGTAGTCAACGGTACTCCGCTCACCGAGCGCATGGAGATATCTGGACCTGGCGCCAGCATTTTGTTACCCAGCTCACTCAACAATCTTCATTGCGTACCACAGATCGCGCATTGAGACAGCCTCTCTCGCCGAAAGAGCCTTCTCGAGGCAGTATCCAGGAATCAGGCTCTTTGTTTGTTCACTTCAATCAGCAAATTTGTGATTCGGCCGCAGCAGAAAGGGGGGAATTTTGCCTCTTCGAGGCATCGAAAATAAACCCGGCACACTTCTGAGAACAAAATAGAATGGCAGCGTCTCTACTGAAAACGCAGCAGCAGACAAGTGATATTGTCTACTCCACCCTGCGCCTTGGCGGTTTCTACCAGTATCCGGCACGATTCGGCGAGGTCCTGCCCAACATCGACTTGCTGCGCGATCGCTTCTGACTCCGCATAGCGGGTTAATCCATCTGTTGCTAGCAGTACCATGTCTCCCGGCCTGACCTGGCCAGTAAAAAAATCGGGTTTCACGATTGCTTCCACGCCAACTGCACGGGTAACGAACTGCCCCAAGAAGCCGAGACCACCGTCCGTGTCTGGCCTAAGCTCAGGCGGTACCCGCTCGGCTGCGCAGGAGTGGTCCTCAGTGATCTGTACGCAAACTCCATCGCGCAGAAAGTAAGCGCGACTGTCACCGACATTGCCAATCACGACCCGGTCTCCATCGACGCAAGCAGTTACCAGCGTAGTTCCCATCCTGTGCAGCTCTTCATTCTCCTGCCCCGCAGTCCACACAGCTAAGTTCACGCCCGCAATCGCCTGGTTCAGCCGGTGTTCAATCTCCATAGGCGTCGAGCGAAGACCTTCATAGAATCGCAACAGCTGTTCCACAGCAGTCGCGCTGGCAACCTCTCCGGCCGCCATGCCTCCCATGCCGTCGCAAACCACAAAAATTCGCGACTGCAGATCATAACCGAAACTATCCTCATTGTTCGGCCGCTTGCAGCCTACATCCGACATCGCCGCCACTTCTATAACCATCTCTTTGTGCGTCTCCGCTGCCTTCGGCCCATCCAGGAACGGTCGACCCTCCTCACGCTCTGAAGTCACGGCACACCCAAGCGTCATCGGCTGGCTCCCGTCTTTGTCCATTCCTCCAGAATTCGCGGGGACACCAAACTCTCCACAGGCTTGTAGTTTTCCTGTCGCGCTAGCGCAAACTGCTCGTCGGCGCTCTGCTGCAGACTGCTCTTGTGTGCCTCGTCGTGCGGATCGGCAAGAACAGCTTCTGACAAAAGCGAAGCCGCGAGGTAAAAGTGCGCTGCGCCCTTGTTATGCAGCTGCTGATTGTCCAAATAGCGCGAGATCGACTCAGCCGCCTGCTCAAAATGCGAGGAGTAGTAGCTGCGGATGCCGTCTTCCAAGCTCTCAACCAGGACCTTCGGATCGCTTCGGAGTTTAGTCATGATCCGCTGTTTGCCCGTCAGCGCTTCTGCTTGCCGGCCGTCCAGCATCAGCACGCCATTAAAGGCCTGCAGCGCAGCCTTGAGATCGCCCTTCGCCTCGTCGCGCCGTGCCTCGGCCAAGCCTTTTTTGACCTCGGCCGCATAATCGACTTTCGGCGCCAGCTTCGCGGCTTCCGCTGCCGCCTGAGATTTAGCGGCTATCTCTGCTGCCAGTTTCGCCTCCATATCGTTCTGTTTCTGTGCCGGTGCTCCTGGTCCATTGGCGTTGATCTTGGCCGCGAAAGCATACGCCTCCTGAGCTCCCTTGTAGTCGGCGTTCTGCGCCAGGTGGTCAGCCCACGCCATCGTGTTCTGATAGGTTTTTATATTCATCAGCAACTGCGTCGCCTCCGGCTTTGCGGCCGATGAGTGTACCTCGTTCGCCTGGGTTGCGGCTTCTTCGAAGTCTCCGCGCTTGTAGGCTCCCCATGCTTCTCGTAACAGCTCCTGATTCGCGGCTTCAAAATCCGGTCCCGGCAATGAAGCATTCGCCAGCTGGATCAGACGTTGTGCCTCGTCGCGATTCGGACCGAAGGTGATCTTGCCCAGATCGCGAACGGCACCCGCATAGTCTTTGTGCTGCAACTCAAATTTCGCCGTCTGTAAGACCCCTGCAAATTCCAATTTCTTTTTCTCTGCATCGGCTCGCGCCCGTTTGCACTTGTTGTCGTAATGAGACGCGTCTAGGCTCGCGGCTTGGCACAAGTAATTCGCCACTTGTTCCAGATCGCCCTTTGTCCTCGCTTCCTTTGCCTGCTTCTCGATATCCTTCAAGTGATCTCTCTGTTGGTCCGCGCGAGCCGCCGGCCGCACCAATGCGAGGCAGGCCAGTGTTACCAAACACCACTGCTTTCTCGTCCTCATGGCCGCTCTCCGGTCAATATTTGCTGAGTATCCGGTGTGCCCAGGTCAGCCGTGCATAAATGCTGTTGTGCGTTGATCTCGCAACGGATCACCTGTTCCTGACCATTGCCCGGTCCTTTCAGTGTCACTTCATACGACGCGGGAGGCACTCCGTCGAGCCGAAAGGGCGTCACGTGATCGGAGCTACGCAAGTCAATACTCTTTCCGGCGCCGTTCTGAATTTTCAGCACTGTCGCCCAAGGCGAAGCATTCACTTCCAGATATGTGTCAGCCACCCTGGCCTGTTGTGGCTGAGCTGCGGCTGATGGTGTGTTTGGAATGGAGCTGTGACGATGTCGCCAGACAGCTACGCTCGCGCTCAATCCAGCACCCAACGCCATCACACCAAAAACTGCTGCTGCCGCCACCCGGGATCCCTTCTTCGTCACAGTCACCGGGCCGGAGGCGGCCCTTCGGGTAGGGGTGCCCTTTGCCTCTTCCCGTAAAGCCTCCCATTCCGCTCTCACTGCTTCACTTGCAAACTTGGCAATCTGGCGCGGCCGCTGCAACTCATCCACAGCACTCTTCTCGCTGCCGCCCTGCAACGCATCACGGGCTCTCGACATCGAGTTTTGTAGCTTCGCATCTGCCACTGATCGCCGCTCTTGCTCACAACCCTCCCGCGCTTGCGCCAGCACAGCCGACTCCCCATGGGTCTTTGCAACGCGCGGGAACTCTTTCATACTGCTGCTCAGATCGCCGGCTGCCAACAGCTCCTTGCAAAGAGTTACAGCCGCATCGATCGCGCGTGCTACCTCTGCCTTTTGCGTAAGCTCCTTATGCAGCGCCAGGACATCTTTGTTGGCGAGCACCTCCTGTGGCTGAGAAGAAACGAGCTCGAGCGCAGCGGCAATATCTGTCTCCGCCAATGTCCGGGCGCGGCGCAACAACGTCGCCGTTCGCTCCGCGGCCTCGCGTAGATGCCGCCTCGCGTCTTCGAGCGCCGCAGCAAGTGGAGCATCCTCGCTGCCAGGATTCACAGCTTCCAGGCGGGTCACAATCTCTGTCCACTCAGATTTCCGCTGCAGTTCCTGGACCTCCCGCCAGAGAATCTCTTTCTTCTCGCGCTCCACCGCCTGACGTTGCTTAGTCCGCGCCCGGGCGAGCAGAGACTCCATCTGTTCGGATCCCTCGCCCTCAGCCAGCCCCGACTCAAGTTCGCGGATCGCCACCTCAAATCGTCTCGCTTCAATCGCCTCGTGAGCTATTTTCAGTCGCTGAGCACGCCGCTCCTCCTTCAGCAGATTCCCGAGGTGCTCTTCCAACCGTGACCGAAACTGGAGCAGGCTCTCATCTCGTGGAACCTGCTTCAATGCCGTATCGATCATGGCTAGGGAACTCAGAGGCTGCTCATACAACAGATCCTGCGCGCGAAGAAGCGCCGAGCGAACAATCTGTTGCGATTCAAACTCTTGCTTCTTCCGCTCGATCTCCACCTTTAGGCTCAGCAGCAATGTTTCGGTCGGCAATGTCTCAAGGGCCCTGCTGACGCGGTCGTGGGCGCGATCAAAATCTTCCCCTTCGAGGCAGTCATGAATTTCGGCGACAACCTGATCCAGCAGCACCCGTCTGCGTTCTTCCTTCTGCCTCGCCGTCGCCGTAATCAACAGCTGCTGCACCTCGCTATGTGTCGGGTCAATCTCCGCTGCTTCGCGCAGCCGCGCAATCGCCTCCGTGTACTTCCGCGTGCTGTACTCCTCTTTCGCACTTTTCAAGAGGTCTTCAATCTTGATGCCCTCCTGCTGGCGCCTGATCTCGCGCAAGATAATCGAGTGCGCGTTGCGCAGATTCGAATTCTTCTCATCCAGTTGTAACGCCTGTTCGAGCAGGTCCTGTGCCACCGTCAGGTCCCCGCGCCTGCGTGCCTCGCTCGCCTGCTCGGAAAGCGACCGCACCCGGTGAAACCGCTCCTTTAGCGCCTGCACTTGCTCCATCCGCTCGGTCAGAGCAGATGAACCCTCGTCCAGCTTCTTGGCCTGTGTGTAGTAGGTGATCGCATCGTCGAATTGCTGCGAGGCGACTGCATCTTCTGCTTGCTCCAGAATTTGCCGTAGCTGTTCTTCTCGCTGCAACTGAGTGAGCTGGTACTGCACCTCTTGCAAAAGCGCCTTGGCACCCGGATTGGCTGGATCGATCCGCTGCGCCTGCAGCAGCACGGTTCGGGCGCCAGCAAACTGACGCTCGTCCGAAAGCCTCCGCGCCGTCTCCAGCAGTGCCTGAACGCGTTCCCGCTTCAGTCCCTCTCTGATTGGCTGGAGCTCGAATGCCATCTCTTCCGTAGTCGCATAACGCTTGTGTACGTCCTTCGCAAGCGCCTTATCGAGCACCGCGCTCAACGCCTCCGGCACATCCTGAACAATCTCGGCCAGTGGCACATACGATTCATGGATCACGCGGTACAAGGCGGAGACGTCCTTCCCTTTGAACGGTAGTTCTCCGGTCACCATCTCGTAGAGCATTACGCCCGCCGACCATATATCGGCGCGGCCGTCGCTCGCTTCACCCTTCAGTCGCTCGGGGGCGATGTAATGAAAGGTCCCGACCAGCGCGTCAGTCTTGGTCAGTCGCGTATCCTGGTCAGCCAGTCGGGCGATGCCGAAATCGACGATCTTTGACCGGCCATCGGGCAGCACAATCACATTGGCCGGCTTCACATCGCGATGCACCAGGCCATGCTGATGCGCATACCCCAATCCTGCGCAAAGCTGCTCCACAATCGAAAGCGTCTCCAGTACCGGGAGCCGTCCCCGCTGCCGAAGAATCTTGTCCAGCGATTCCCCGGCGAGAAACTCCATCGCAATAAACGGGCTCCCCTCGTGTTCGCCCAGTTCATAGACAGTCACGATGTTAGGGTGGCTCAGGATCCCCGACCTAGCCTCGACGTAGAAACGCTCCCGCAGCTCCGGGGTGACCTCGGTCAGAGTCTTGATCGCCACGTCTCGGCCAATGAGCTTGTCCTCACCCCGATACACGATGCCCATGCCGCCCCGGCCAAGCTCGCAAATCACGTCATACCGGCCGATGCGGCTCAACGTCGGAGACTTTGGATCGCTACTCATCTCCCGCTCGTTCCCTCATATTTGTTTCGTTCCACGTGAGGCCGCCGCCACGGTTCCCCGCACTACCTGGTCCGGCTCTTTGGATACAACACCGTGTCGAGGACTTTATTCCACCTTGAATCATCGGCGAGAGAATGATCTCGCCTAACGATGTTGTACCTCCACACCCATCGCTATCCATCCCCTTGCGCCGTGAAACACGCCGGTCGCGTCTCTGCCCACCGCCTCTACTGGAACTGGTCGGACCAGCGAAGCAAAAACCTGCAACAGGCTGTTGGACAAATACCGGGACCGGGACTCGTGAGAGATCATGAGGTACATTTCGTGTCGACTGACGCGACACTCCATTGTGTCTCTTCGCTCAGCCCGTTTTCGCTCTCACGATCCTTAAGCCGAAACTCCCTACAAAAACGCTGGTCCTTTTCATAACAAAAACGTCGTCGCTACGGGGATAGTCAGAAATAAGTGCTTTGAGGAGAAGCAGCTGCAGACGTGTTGTCCGCGCGCGGATTCGCGAAATCCACTCTGATCTGCGCGGCTGCGCGTCTCAGTGCGGTAACTGGTATGTGGAGTATACTGTGGAGCATACTCGACATATGGAAACAGTTCAGATCGTTCTCGACAAACGACTTCTCCAGGCTACCGATCGAGCCGCGCGTCGGCTGAAGCGAAATCGTTCCGCATTGGTACGCGAGGCGCTGCGGGAACATTTGCAGAGGCTAGAAGTGCGGACCAAAGAAGAGCGGGACCGCGAGGGTTATTCGCGTCAGCCGCAAACGCGCCTAGAGTCGCATCTTTGGGAAGCGGAGGCATCGTGGCCGGCAGAATAGCGCGCGGCGATGTCCGCCTTTACAACTTTGCTCCGCCTGACAAGAAACGACCCGTAGTCGTGCTCACTCGTGATAGCGCCATTGCTTATCTGGCTACGGTCACGGTCGCACCTGTCACGTCTGCAATCCGCGGGGTGCCATCTGAGGTCGTCCTGAATGAAGATGATGGCATGAAGGCATCCTGCGCGGTAAACCTTCATAACGCGGTCACGGTTTCCCAGGATCGCTTGGGCAAGCGAGTCGCCCAGTTAAGTTCCCTGCGAATGAACGAGATTTGTGCCGCACTGCGATTCTCACTCGGCTGCGATTTAAGCCAATAGCATGGGGGCAAGGCTCGTAGTTGTGTTCGATCACTGCGACCACCGGAGCGAGAACGGCAGTGGTCTCCAGCGCGCGCTTCGCGAGATCGCTTACGCCGCGCTTCTCCACTCCCTGGGCCATCCTTTTGATCTCTTGCGCTTCGATCTCTGAGATCGGCCGAGTGCCAAGAAACCGAAAAGGATGTTCGCGTGCAGTCGCTTCGCGGACGAATGTGGACTTATCCGCAAAAGGGAGTGGTGGGCAGAGAGGGACTCGAACCCCCGACATCCTGCTTGTAAGGCAGGCGCTCTAACCAACTGAGCTATCCGCCCATCGACGCTCTTGCTGTGTGAAGGCTCATTCGAGTCTATGGAAATGGCTGCGACCGGGTCAATGCCGCGCGTCGCATAAACTCCAAGCCTTGCTAGACTCGTGGCGTGGATACCCCGCAGCCGGCGGAGCGCCGCCTCATCATCAATGCCGATGATTTCGGTCTGACAGAAGGCGTGAACCGCGCCGTCCTCGAGCTGAACGCCGCCGAGGTGCTGCCGTCGGCAACCCTCATGGCGACCGGCCGCGCCTTTCGCGATGCGGTGCACTCCGCCTTTACGCAAACATCACTTGGAGTCGGCTGCCACATTGTGCTCGTGGATGGCCGGTCAGAGTTGCATCCAGCAGAGCTTCCCACCCTTGCGCCCGATGGACGGCTGCGCTCCAGCCTCACCACATTCATGGTGGATCTCTTCGGGGGCCGCATCGCCTCGCGTGAGATCGAGCGCGAAGCCATTGCCCAAATCCGGCAAATCCAATCCGTCGGCATCACCGTCACCCACATCGACACACACAAGCACACGCACATGTTTCCGCGAGTGCTGGGCCCACTCATTCGTGCGGCGCGCGAATGTCATGTGCCCGCCATCCGCAATCCCTTCGAGCCGGACTGGTCCCTTCGATTGACGGCCAAGGCGCCGCCAACACGCCGCCTGCAGGTCCGCACTCTGCGGCTCTTTCGCGAACAGTTCCTGCGGGCCGTCCGCGCTGCCCGGCTGCGAACCACCGATGGCGCCCTGGGAGTACTCGCCACCGGCACATTCGATACCGAATATGTGTTGCGCTTGTTGCGCAATATGCCCCCTGGCACCTGGGAGCTGGTCTGCCATCCCGGATATGTCGACACTGCCTTGCGGCGCGCCGGCACGCGATTGGTAGCGACTCGCGATACGGAACGCTTGGCCTTGCTCAGCGCATTGGAGAATCCGACCGTTGACCTGCCCCGCATCGACCTTATGCATTACGGTGAGTTCACCGGTTGAATCGCAGCCGCACTCCGCCGCGTCCAATCAGCGGTCAGCTTCAAGAATCCAAAGACAGGGAAACGCCCATGAAGGTCGGCATCACCTGCTATCCCACCTACGGCGGCAGCGGCGTCGTCGCCACTGAGCTTGGCATTGAATTAGCCGCGCGCGGCCACCAGGTGCACTTCATCACCTACTCTCAGCCTTTTCGCCTGGGCGGCCGTGAGCGCGACATCCTCTATCACGAGGTGCCGGTCTCGAACTATCCGCTCTTCGAGTTCGCGCCTTACTCGCTTGCGCTCTCGACCCGCATGGCCGAGGTGGCAGCCTACTATGATCTCGATCTGCTGCATGTGCATTACGCCATCCCGCACGCCATCAGCGCGCTGCTGGCCCGCCAGATGTGCGCCACGCAGGGACGGCGCCTCCCCTTCATCACGACGCTGCACGGAACGGATGTCACCCTGGTCGGCATGGACCGTTCCTATCTGCCCATCACCCGTTTCGGAATCGACCAGAGCGATGGCGTCACCGCCATCTCGCAATATCTGCGCGACAAAACGCTTGCGGATTTCTCCATCACACGGCCGATCGAAGCCATTCCCAACTTCGTAAACTGCGATGTCTACATTCCGATGGAACCGGACAAGCGAGCGGCGGCACGCAGCGCGTGGACGCCTGCTGGCGAAAAACTCCTGATCCACCTTTCCAACTTCCGGCCGGTTAAGCGCGTCACAGATTGCGTACAGGTCTTTGCGCGCGTGGCGAAGGAAGTCCCTGCGCACTTAATGCTGGTGGGCGACGGACCCGACCGCTCCCAGGCGGAAATGCTCGCCTTTAGTCTCGGCATTCGCGAGCGCGTGCACTTCCTCGGTAAGCAGGACAACGTCACGCAACTGCTTCCTCTCGCTGACCTGATGCTGATGCCGAGTGAGCTCGAGTCGTTTGGCCTCGCAGCGCTGGAGGCGATGGCATGCCGCGTGCCCGCCATTGCCACTTCCGTAGGCGGTGTCCCTGAGCTCATCGAGGATAGGGTCAACGGTTTTCTGTTCCCTGTCGGCGATGTCGAGAACATGGCCCAATGCGCGATTCGCCTGCTGCAAGATCCGCAGCAACTGGACGCAATGGGCGCCGCTGCCCGCCAGACGGCACAGGATCACTTCTGCGCGTCACGCATCATTCCGCTCTATGAGAGCTACTACGAGCGGGTGCTCGCAGGCGATCCGCGCTGATCCGTTACCGGCAAGGAGCTGACAGGGTCCGTGGCGTAGTACATCATCGGCATTTAGTGTGCACGGATTAGGTATATTTTGCAGAATCACCAATTTAGCCTATAACATTCGCGCACTCAATCACATAGCTCCGCTCTCATCTGCCTACTACTTCCACAGGAATCAACAGAATCCACAGGAAATCCGAGGTAAACGGATACCACGGATACCAAGGATTCGAGGCGATCTATGTCCAAACCTGCCAAAACTCAAACGAGACCAGTATTTCTCCTCTGTAGGCCCACAAGATCTCGGTTCGAGCTTGTGTATAGGAGAAAACCATGAATAGCTTGCTCGACTCACCACCACCCACCCGTGACCCGCAGCGCCCGGCGAAGACCCTGCTTCTGGTGGGCCTTGTCATTTTCATCGTCTTCGCTGTCATCGCACATCGGAGCGTATCCCCTGACGCTCCGCAGGCGGCCAGCTCAACCTCAGAACAGCCAGTGCAGCGGAAGAACCACCACATCTATTGGGTTGGCGGGGTTCGGTACCGCCTGGAATACACGCAGGACGCCCAAAGGGAGAGACAGTGGGTCAGGGATAGTGGCCCTCAAAGATGTGTACCCGGGCAAGACACTATTGGCCCGAACGAGTACCCCGAGGTCTGTAAGCTCACTGCTGACGACGCGACCGCCGCTGATAGGTGGGAGGATGCGGGTGAGCCAAAACAGCTAGTGGCATCTCACGTTCTTCCAAAGCGTAGGGCTACGGTGACTCCCGCAAGAGCGCGGAGACAAGACACGGAATTCCTTTGGAACGGCGCAGACTTCTACAGAGATTCACTTTATCGATGGAGGAAGGATTCGCCAGGGTGCAACGAAGAATCAGACGACCTGACGACTGACTGCACCCTCCCCGGAGTCGCGTACAACGATGCCGAGGAATTTGAAATGTTAGATGATGCAACCAAGAAGGCCTATAGAAGACCAGTTTCTGCGGCAGAAATGCGTAGGACGGTACGCCAAACGCAGATAAATAACTTGAACTGGGCTTTACAGGACCTTCAGTGGGACATGGACGATGCACAGCAGATGATGCATGACGGACCAACTTACTGACACACTTCTCGCAGGTCTAGTCTTATGCGTGCACGCACAAAAAGCCCGCCCCTGATCGGCTGCGAACGATCAGGGGCGGGCTTCGTCTTTTCAAACTGTGCGTATTTGCGTGATTTCAGATCGCTGGCTATACTCTGGACCGGGAAGGGTTGCGTCCCTCCCGGTGCAGTGGGCTCTACCGATTTAGTAGCACCCGAGCGAAGGCCAGCAGGCTGTTGACGCGACCTGCTGGCCACCGATCTTCCCCTCCGAATGCGCATCTGCATAGTCTCAGACACGCACCAGCTCGAAAATGAGCTGACGATCCCTCCGTGCGAAATGTTGCTCCACTGTGGGGACTGGTCCTTTTTCGGAAAAAGTGTCGCGGCGATGGACGCGTTCAACGACTGGATCGGCGAGCAGCCTGCCCGATTCAAGGTCGTAACTTGTGGGAATCACGAGTATCCGGTGCAGGCAGATCCGGAGGGATGGCGGCGACGTCTGAGCAACGCAACACTGCTGCTCAATGAGTCGGTCACGATCGAGGGTATCAAGATCTTTGGTAGCCCAATCACCCCGCTCTACGGCGGAGCGTTCGGTATGAGCAACGAGGCTGATCGCGAGAAGCTGTACAGCACCATCCCCGCCGATACCGACATCCTGATGACCCACGGAGCGCCGCAGGGTGTGCTGGATGCGGACCAGGGATGTGCCGCTCTCCGACGTACTGTGCTCCGCATCAAGCCTCGCCTGCATTGCTTTGGGCACGTGCACAGCGCGTACGGCACGCTGTCGACCAAAACCACGCTCTTTGTGAACGCGGCAATCGTGGACGAAGATTTTGCGCCGACTCGGAAGCCGGTCTTACTAGATTTCAAGTCGAGTTAACTTAGCACTTCGCCTAAACGATTCGTACAACCCAGCCACTTCAAGGACGCGATGGAGGACCCCGCTGATTTACAAGCGCCAACCGTTTTCGCCTTTTGTTTGCCTTTTCACAGCCCTCAGCGCTACCCTGTGGGTATGCCAGCTCCTGAGCGCAATCGAGTTCAAGTCGTCCGATGCAAGGGGTGCAAGCGGTGCATCCCTATTGCTGTTGACGCTCCCGTCGGCTCCGTCACGGTCCGCTGCCCCGTGTGCCTGGAGCGCCGCTCCTACATCGCCTCGACTGAAGTATTCCTCGGCCAACCGTCCTGGGACGTGACGAGATCTCTACAGAGTCGACAATGACGCAGACAAAGGAATCGATTCGCCCCTCGACTGTGGCAGTGGTCGCTGGCATGATCGCCGCCGTGAAATTCGCACGCCTTGATTTTTCTGACCAAAGGCTCATGAACAGTCCTATGGCGCGGAGCATCATTAGCCACTCAGTGAGTCTGGCGCGACGCATCATAGAGGCTACTTACAGCGGCGAGTTATGAGTCGGAGGTGGCATCATTTGCGGTCGCTACGCACGCCGTTCTGACAAACAACGCATTGCAGAGCACTTCGCTGTTCACGGTCCTTCCCTGCCCGATTTCGGGCCGTCGTGGAACGTCGCGCCACGGACCGTTCAGCCAGTCGTCAGATTGAATCGAGACACCCGTGAGCGCGAACTAGTGCTCATGCGGTGGGGACTGATTCCTTACTGGAGTAGAGACGAGAAGATCGGCCTACGCACGATCAATGCCAAGGCGGAGACGATCACCACCGCGCCAGCGTTCAGAGAAGCCATCAAGTACCGCCGCTGCCTTGTGCCTGCGGATGCTTTTTATGAGTGGGTGAAGATCGACGCGAAGAACAAGCAGCCCTTCGCGATCGCGATGAAAGACGGCCATCCGTATGCGCTGGCTGGCCTATGGGAGAAGTGGACAGATCGAAAAACAGCGACGGAACTACTGACGTTCACGGTGATTACCACCGATCCGAACGAAGTAGTTCAACCGCTGCACGACAGGATGCCGGTGATCATTCCGCAGAAGGATTACGATCGCTGGCTTCGCGGAGATCCTGACCGTCCGCCGCTCGATCTACTTCGCCCGTTTGACGCTGAGAAGATGACCGCATGGAGGGTGAGCAAGGACGTGGGGAATGTGAAGAACGACAGTCCAGATTTACTGATGCCGGATAACGTCGTCGAGATGGGGCGACAGCTCACCGATGAAGAGCTGTGGGAACTGGAAGGCATGGATATGGACGGAGAGTTCGATCCGCCGCCGCCTAGAAAGAAACGATCACCTAAACCGGAGAACCGAAGCTTCGACTTCTGAGCCGTCGAATGAAGTTCAACCTCAGCCTCGACCAGTCGATCTTGAGCAGGCGGAAGAAAGGAGACTCTGCTACGCTTTCAAGTCGGAGGAGAATGGACCATCACATTTATATGGAAAAGACCAAGTCGTATCGCATTTCCGATTTCACTGCCCTTGAATTCGCCTGCCGAGACTGCGGCTCGAAGATGAGCTTTCCGATGTCACGCGAAAGGGCTGAAAGCGAAATCAAGGCCGCCATGTTTGGACGGCGGACGTGCGCAGCCTGCGGAAGTATGTGGATAACACATCAAAACGATGCGCGATACCAAGCCTTGACAATGATAGTCGAGGGCTTATTCGAAGCACGGAGACAAGAGGCTATGCCTGATGATGAAGTGAGTAACCACCACGACGTGCCTGGTGTCCTGGTCTCGCTTGTAATCAATGAATCTGATTGAAGACGTGCCTAACCAGCCTACCCTGCGACAGAGGAAGGTTTCCAACCAATGAGTGGGATGACGCCAGAAGCAACCACGACGCCTCAGGAACCAACAGCACCTCCGGAACCTACTACGGGTCAAGCCGAGAGAGTCGCAGCAATATTCCGCGACATGATCACACACCTGTCGACATTGCATTCTGGCAGTGACAAGCGTTACGCGTCGCAACTCGCATACATGGACAGAATCATCCTGCTGGCAGGAGGCACCCTTACCCTCACCTTTACAGTAGTTGCCGCGATCGGAAGCCGGTTGAGCACAGGTCATCCGGCGCAACACGTTCATGTGCTTATCGCAGCGTGCTGGCTGCTAGTCGTGACGATAACCACAGGGCTGTTGAGCACGCCACATATTATGCTGGCGCGCCAGCACGCTGAGTCCACCTCAGCCTTACTGATAGCAGAAACACAATTGAAGCTGCGACTTCTCGAAATTCCGAATGTGATGCCCACCACCGAGCAGCTAAATCAAATATCTCTTGTTAAAGCGACGAACGTCTCTGAGCTTCATAAACGGTCGGATACACTGGCCCGCATCTTTAGCTCAGTGGCGCAGCTCAGCCTGCTTATCACCTTCATCTTCCTGGTGATTTTTATCCAATCGAACGTTGGATTGCTGCTAGGAAGCAAGTAGGGGTATTCATGACTTTCCTTAGCTGCGCGACTCGATCAGGCGATCGAGCTTACCATCCATCTTTGCCACATCCGCCAGCACTCCAGCCATCGTCGCGTCCTGGCGGATGTGGGCATCGCGAAGCTCCCGCTGCTCAGTCTCGATCTTGCTCAGCCGCTCGTCATGCTGCTCGTCTTTGTTTTCGCATGTGCGGATCTGGAGCCCGAGTGTTGTTGTGCGCTCGTGCGTCCGCCATTGCCAGCCGATGTAGGAAGCGATGAGAGCGAGGAGAGAGATGATGGCGGTCATGTTCATTTTTCTGTGTTAGGCCCTTTGTTGAATTTCAAAAGTGAAGGCCACCCGAGGGCGGCCAGGTTGTTTAGTTACCAGGTTGTGCTGCAGGTGACGCCATACGCGCTGCAAAGTGCAGCGCCGATCGCAGCCGCATCCGTAGTGGAGGCAGCACCTGTGTACCCATCGATTTCTGCGATATCGCCAGGGAAGAATTCGCTGGTGTAGGAGGCGTTCGCGCCGATTACCAGGCCACTCAGCCAGCCGGATGCGCCCTCGCTGAAGCTCGTGCTCGCTCCATTCACCGCGATACGAGAGCTGGTGCCGTTCCAAACCCACTCCACCACGTAAGTGGTGGAGGTCGCGCCAGCCGTTTGCGTCGCGCATCCCACCCCGCTGGTGAACATGCAGACAGTGTTTCCACCTGCGTTGATGAACCCAGCATTGAAGCTGCTGTAACCGTTGAATACAGAAACGTTTTGGCCACGCGCTGCTGCCGTTGTCGACAGGCTGAAAACAGCGAATGCTGTCTTGGCTGATGTCCCAGCAGCCGTCATGAACGTGAGATTGCCCAGTGCGTCGTTCGTCCCGTTGAACCGTACAGCAGGACCGCTATGGACGAGCGACGTGGCTTCATATTTTGGACCACTGCCGCTGAGAATGCTCAGGTTTCTTCCCAGGCCAGAGCTGTCTGGCCAGGATGTGATCGCGGAGCCAGACGCCACACCGGTGATCGACGAGGCTACATACCGACCTGATAGCGCGACGGATGACGCAGCGACGATGGGGTTAAGAGCAGGGGTTTGAGCTGCATTCCCCGCGTTCGCGGCAGTGCCTAGCGATATAGAGCCAGCTCCCCCATTCCAGAACCCAGTGATCGAATTGCCGCTCACCGCCGCGTTGGACGCTGCCGCCACGTTGATGGCATAACCACCCTCGACTGGTAAGGTGCAGAGAGTGTTTCCGGTGACCGCCAGACCTGACGTGTTCGAATCCGCCGCAATTGCATCACTCGTGTCTGGCAGCTTTGTGTAGAAGCCCATGTTTATGTCGCAATAATCGATCGTATTCGCTGACACGACGGAGTTAGACGAGTACTGCAGATAGATCGCGCTGCCTACGATCGGACCGAACACATTCGCGGTGATCGTAGCTGAGCGACCCGAGTTGAATACTCCTGTGTTCGCAGTATCTCCAATGCGGTTGCCTTCGATGACGGTGCTATATCCCTCATTCGCTATGCCGTAGCGCCCGATGTCAAAGATCAGGTTTCCGGAGGCCCGCGCAAGGACGGTGTTTTGGCCTATATCGAGCGCGTCGCCGCTGATGTCTTGCAGCGAGTTATCTGCAATCGTCGGAGAATCCAAGGTGACGCCGATACCGGTCGCGACTCGCTGAATCACGTTGTCCGTGATCGAGCAAAAGTCAGCCATGCCACCCAGGTTTATGCCGTATCCCGTGTAGCCGTCGCCCACGAGATATAGCCAATGGATGTGGATGCCACGATGCCGATACGTGTCTGAACCCGTTCCTGCAGGGGTGGTATTCGCGAGGTCGATGATGTCGTAGCCGGTGGCCGAGGCTCTGATCTGAGCGCAGCCAGTGCCTATCGCACCTGCCGGACTGCTCGTGCTAACCCAGCTGTGGTTCCAGCCACCCCACATACAGTGATGCGTGCCTGTCAGGGTCACATCATCGGAATCGATCACGATGGGAGCGGAGATGTTGTACACGCCATCGAGCAGAGTGATCTTGCATCCAGTCACGCCAGCAGAGGCGTTAGGACAATACGTGGCGATCGCATTGTTGATGCAAGTCTGATCCGCCGTGCCCGAGCAAACTACATTCGCCTGCGCCTTTTGCGGGGAGTTGCTTGCAGCTAGGATTACCGTGTCTGATTCGACGGCTTGCGTGCTGTGAGCATCGACATACTGCTTGGTTGCTGCTCCAAGGTTCGTCGTGGGATCAGCCGCCAAGGTTAGAGCACCAGTCATGGTCCCGCCTGCGAGCTGCAAGCTGGACGCAACAGCGGCAGCCTCCGCATTCGCCGCAGCGCCACTGGCATCAAAGTCCGAGGCGTTGTGGCTGATGATATTGCCCGGCGTCACACCGTTCAGTGTGGTCGGGCTGCCGGTGATTTCAAACCTCTCGACGCCGCCGCTCGGGTTGGAAGGCGTGATCGTAAGGCCGGAGACATTCGCGGTCGAAGCGACGAAGTTCAGCAGTGTCTGGAGCGTGTTGTTTGTGCCAGCCGTCTGCAGGATCACTGAGCTTCC
Source organism: Acidobacteriaceae bacterium (assembly GCA_036500805.1). GTDB lineage: Bacteria > Acidobacteriota > Terriglobia > Terriglobales > Acidobacteriaceae > KBS-83. The sequence goes on from DASYBK010000016.1 coordinate 20,110, forward strand.
ACCACCGCCCTGAGGCATGAGGGCCCAAGAGTGACCTAAACACGCGTACAGGGACAGAGTAGGAACAACACCAGAAACGTCGAGGGCGATAGCAGAGCCGCAGTCCCCCGACGGAGCATTAGGGGTGTACTGCAGCGAAGGCGTAGTGACAGTCACGACCTGGGTGGGCGCGTACTGATCGAGATTGAAGGTGGTCCCGGATATGCACAGCGGCTGCTGCCACTGGTAGATCTGAGTCCCGTTCGAGCTTTGCAGGTAGGTCTTGTAACAAACCTGTGGGTTCGCGGAATCAGTGCTGGGCACCGAGAAATTCAGGCTTCCGTTCGAGACCGGAAAACACGCCACAGCAGGTAGCACCTGAGCTGTGCCATCGGCGGAGAACGCAGACGCAGCATTCTTATATACAGGCTGCATGCACACAGAGCCCGTCAGCTTGCCGCCTCGCGTATTGAAGATCTGCAGGTTAGTCGCGACCACATTGGTCGTCTGACCGAGAGCAGGCACAGCGAGGCCCAACACCGCAAGGATGGAAAGTAGCTTGTTCATATTTCTCCGAATTACTGAGCGCAGAACAGATCGAACTGATAAGCCGTCGAGGCCGCGAGCGCTGTCGTCGTCGAGATCGAGATCGTTGTTGTCGTCTCGGTCAGATACAGATAAGGCACCACTGCTGCAGACGCCGCGTTCTTAGCCGTCGGCGTGGTACACCGAGGAGCAGTGCTCCATGGCTTCGCGAAGGTCATCGTGGCCAGCGCCCCTGTTGCAGGCGTAGCGCCCGTCGTGAAGCTGACCGTGAAGTCCGTGTCATTGCCGCTCGTGCTGATTGTGGAACCACCTAGAGCAGCGCCAGCAGCAGCCGACGGAGCGGCGTAATAACTCGGGCCACCTATATGCGGAAACGACACGAAGAATGCGCCAGTATCAGCGCCTCCATGACTGCAGCGAGCCTCGACCGTCGGATCGGTGCCTGTTCCTGCCACAATCTGGCACTTGAGGCTTGAGGAAAGGGCCGCACCCGCATGCCACACGCTCGCATCTAGCAGCCAGGGAACAGAGTTGTAGTTCGTCGTCGAGCTGGCGTTGCTCGGAGGCTTCAGCTCGTACTGCGTGCTCCCGATGTTGTCAGGCGGCTGGATATAGAAGTTGCTGTATCCGGGGCCATCAGCATGGCCCGAAGCCCAGCTTACGAGAGTGTTCGCGCCACTATTGAAGCTATACCCATCTTGATAGAGAACAGGAGAGTTAACTCCGGTGATTGTGGCCGAAGACACATTTTGCGGAGTCAAGTGGACAGGACCTTCCAACTGAGTCGAGCCGATATGCGAGATGAAGGCGTTGACGGTCGGCTGCGACGAGCAGTCGTAGACATTCTCCATCTGCACGCCGCTGGGAATCGAGTACCCAGTGTCGACAGCGCCGCCCGTAGCCGATGTATTGCTGTACGGAAGTCCTGTGCCGATCACGAGCGAGTGATATCCACCGACTGTCTGTCTATTGCCGTTGCAGGTGACACCGTTCGCGTAGAAGGTCGGAGCGGTGACACTCTGGTCGACGTAGAACAGGGAGCTTCCCTGAGTCGCGGTGAAGTTGTTGAAGATCTCCTGAGTGCCATATACCAGCGTCTCGGGACCTTCGATCGCTCCGCAGAATCCGCCCAATGTGTCGCATTCAGTGTCCTGCCAGACATCGTTGCCGTGATCTTCGAAACCCACGGGCTGACCGGCATAAGCGTGATAGTGGATGAAAGTATTCGGATGCCCGAGTACTTTCACTGCGGCGAAATTCGTGGAAACTACCGCCCGCACGTCTTTTACCGTGCTATCAGTGAAACCACTATTGAAGAGAAAGGCATTGTCAGCGACTGCCGGGGGAGTAACTACTGGATAGACCTGGCCGATGCAGACGCCGCCCGATGCGGTGACGGCGGTGAGCGTAGTGCCGTTAAACGTGAGCGACCATGTTGGATAAGTCGAGCACGCACCCGATCCATTTCCAACGCCCCAGGTCTGTACTTGACCGACGCCGTTCGGATAGCTGCCACCGTTGCTCACCGTACACACAGGATTGCCAGCGGTCGTGAGGGTGGCGCAGGAGATCGCGGCGGGTGTGTAACCACCAGCGGTGCCATCCGTGATGATGTTTTCGAGGAATGCTTCGTAGACCGCCCCGCTTGCCGTGGTCCCACCAAACTTAAACACGAACCCACCGGAGCCCGCTGCTGTGGTGCGCGTGTTGATCGCCTTGATATTCCGGAAGATGCTCGACTTCACGCCATCGATAGACATCGCACAGTCTGCATTGCCGTTCAGGTCGAGCGTGAGACCTTCTATGTGCAAATATGCAGAGTTACCCGCCGTCGCTTCATCGGGCTGGGTGATCATGCAAGTGCCGGAAGGCAGCGAGCTGCTCAGTTGCAGGTAGGAGCTGTTGATGCCGCTGCCGACGATGTTCACAGTGGCGTGAGTGCTCGTCGAGGTGGGTAGTTGCGCCCCGAGATTTGTCGCCAGAACGCCGTTACTGCCCACCAGCAGAGTCGCGTCTGTCTGATTCGGGTCGAGAGTGGTGTTCGATGCGTAGTTGCGCGCATTCGCGAGGCCGCAGTCAAAAGCTGTCGTATAACTTGTGCCGCTTACGGTGCAGCTCGATTGCGAGTTACCGTCGACCGAGAAGACGCCATTCAGGTAGTTCAGGACCGCCGTGTGGGTCCAGTCATATACGGGAACAGGGACGGTAGTCGAGGATAGCGGGGTGTAGCCAAGAGCGGTGTAGATCGCGGATGCAGTGAGAGAGCCTGTGCCTCCACCCGCAGCAACCGCAGCATCGACATACGACTTATCGGCAGCCTGGAGCGGAGCCGTCGGATTTCCCGACAATACAAGTGGCCCAGTCATGGTCGCGCCGCTTGCCTGCAGGAATCCCTGGGCTACCGAATCGACATATGCCTTCGTCGCCGCCTGATTCGCATTCGTGATCGATCCAGAGAGCGTGATCGAGGGGACCGATACCGTGCCGCCGAAGATGTTGTCGATTCGGGTCAGGTCAAAGATCACCGGAACCTGCCAATTCAGGCTTGCGTATGCCGGAACCTGCAGTCCAGCATTAGGCGTGACAGTTTGGGCAGATGCAGAGATCGACAGCAGAGCGCACGAGATCGCGAGCGCCACGAGGGCACAGAATTTCTTCATGATTTTTTTTCCTGAGGAGAGACCCGAAATGGGCGAGGGAACTTAGTTATTGAGCAGCGGGGTCAGCGGACGGAGTGTTCCGTCGGCGCGAGCGATGAAGCTCTGCACGTTTGTGATGTTCGCTGTAGCATCAATCGCAGTTGTTCCTGTGATCGAGGCGGGCCACGCGAATGTATGACCGCCCGTGCCATCTTGGATCAAGACAAAGGTCACAATCTGCCCCGGTGAGGCGTTCTCAACAGTCGAGCTGGTCACACTTGCGTTGAGCGTGACTTGAAAGCCGTCCGCTTTCGAGCAATCAAACGTGAGCGATGCCCCGGGTGATACGACCAGCAGAGGTTGCTTCTGATCGGCAGTCGTGACGATGTTCGAGAGCACAGAGACTAGCTGATTGAAATTTGAATCACTGTTCGTGAATCCCTTATCAGCGAGCATGGTGCCCAGAGCCGCGACCATCGTGGAAACCTGATAGAACAGCTTGTTCGCAAGGACTGCCTCGAAGACATCGCCGTCCACGGCTCCGCCAGTGCGAAGAGAATCCGACGTATATGCCGAGTCCGAATCCTGGTTGACCTGGTTGGGATTCCAGACCTGAAAATTTGTGGTTGCTGACATTTGTGGTCCTTAGTTACGCGAACTTTCCAACGCCAAATCCTGCAATGACTGCGGTCGTCGGGCCGAAGCCGAGGATTGGAAGCGAAGAGAACGTTATGTTGTAGAGCACGCCCTCAGGCCGAGGGACGATCAGGCCGTTGTTGACTAGATCCTGTTCCAGGGAAGTAAAGGCACCGGTAAGGATGACCGTGGCGGACATGTTCTGGCCGTCCTCGATCGATATCGATCCATTGGGAAAGAGGTTCTTCCAGACCGTCTGAAGACCATCGATCGTGCCGTCCCACTGGTTCCAGGCGACACGCGCCTTGAGCAGCAGCCGGTACGTCGTGTCATCGAGGATGGGAGACGCTCCACTCGAAGGCTGGAACGTCATCGCTCTTCCCTGGCCGACGATTTGACCGAGCACGTCGAGCTGCACGCCGACTGCCTGGTCGAGATCGAATGCCAGCGTCACAGACGCTAAACACTGACTCGCATCATCGAGGGGCTGCAGCAGAGCTTTCATCCATTGCTGGAACTTCGTCGAGCCCTGATATTCGCTGGTGATGAGCCCGGTGTAATACGGTATCGGGAGGTTCTCGACGGGCTCTCCGCCGAATGGCCCCTGCCCGAATCCACCGAGGCCGAAACCTTCATTTGTCTCAGCCATTGAGTTACACCGTTGAAACGCTTACGTTGGCGATCACGCCTTGCGCGACCTCATTGAAGTTGATCGAGATATCGCTCATGCCAGTCGGACTAGCAGCCGTGCCGATCGCCACCGACCTAACCGAGAACTGCGGCAGGGAGGGATTCGGCATGACAGACTGAGCCGCGAAATAAATAGCGGAGTAGTTGAGCGACTCGCCTATCTGGAGCGAGTTCAGATAGTTCACGATGGCGGTCTGGATCGCCGTTAACGTCGAGCTAGAGAAGCCGCTCTGACCATGCACGGTCATCGTCACGAAGATCGGAACGTATGTGGGCCGATCGAAACTGATAGGTATCGCGGTACCATTGACCGGATCGCTGACGCTGATCGTGGTCGTGCCGTTGGTGAAGCAGCCGATACCACGCTTCGAATAAATCGCCTGGGCGACATCAGCATCCGTACCGCCTTCGACGACTGCCGTGATCGAGTGTGCTGGGTTTCCGTAGCTGTCTACGGCTCCACTTGGGTTTTCCAAGGCCAAGTAGCGAGTGACGCCCGTTGTCGCAGCGATAGCAGCTATCGTGCTCTGCAGCATGGTCAGGCCGGGTAGAGCAACCGAGATCGCCTGCCGCGCACGCAGCGCGGAGTCTGCCTCGACGAGCTGGCCTAAAGTGGCAGCCGCATTGTTCGTGACTGATGTCCATCCCGCCGTCGGCGTCGCGATCGATGTGATCGTGTTCACGGATGCGGATATCGGTCCTGGAGTGGCGCACGTCGCCGTAGCGTTGGCAGTACCACCTGATCCAATCGTGATGGAGGCCGGAAGGGCCCAGGAGTTTCCCGCCTGATCCGTGCAGACACCGTTGGTGATCGTGGAACCTGCGGTGCCCGACAACGTGACTGGACAGGTGGATTGCGTTGCGCCGCCGCGCACCAGCCCGTTAAGCTTGACTACCGAATCGAGATCGGAGCCGACAGCGGTGATCGGAGAGCGAGCGTTGTATACAAGCTGAACCGCCTGCATTACATCGTTCACCTTCGCGGCAAAGGCCGATATCTCCTGATAGTCGGGGCTGTCCTCGCCCAGATAGATCGTGCTGCCGTAGATCGATTGCTTGGCGGCGACGTAATAAGCGATGATGTCCGCGTAGGCAGGGATCTGCAGACCGGCTGCCGTGATTGTCGGAGGAGCGTATGCCATTTTTTATCCGCAAATGCAAACGGCCCCCAGAGAGGGAGCCGGAAAGAAATGAAGCTTGGGTTAGTTAGGCGGACGTTCCGCTGATGGTGATCGTGCCGAACTGCGTCTGTGCCTGACTGGAGTAGGTGTAGCTGCGGGTGGACGAGACGTAAGTCACCGCGAGGTTGCTGACGCCAGTCACGTAAGGAGCGCTCAGGATCACGTTTTTGATTATGGCGGCGACGGCGTCAATGCTGCGGCTCGCTCCGAGGATGGATTGAAACATCGGAGTACCCGCACTTCTGTCCTCCCACCACTCACCGAGAAAGAATAGGAGCTTCTGTTTAATAATCTGGGTGACGGCATCAGCGTCGGAGATATAGTCATCCTGACCGTTTCCCCATACTGGGTCCCAGTTTCTGTCGAGTTTTCTGACTGTAATGGTCGGCATAAATTGGAGCAGGGCTTCGCACCCCACTTGAGCGTTTATCGGCGCATCCGAATGGCGGAAGACCGCCCGACGGCCTAAGCCGCCATCTTGTTTAAGGGACGACGGGGCCAGTTACACCACCACCGGCAGTCACGCCACTGTGTGTGTGCTGTAAAAAAGTCACGTCATCGATCACGGTCTGATTGTTGCCGGAGATGGTGACCTTCTCGCTGCCGGTCACGTTCACCTGCTCAGCCTGGACTGTGACAGTGGCTGCCTTGATCGTGATCTCTCCGTTGCCGACTTCGACCACGGTATCGCCAACGTCAGTGCGTATCTGGACGGTTGATGTCGAGTAGCTGCTGATCTTTCGCGTCTGGTTATAGCAGCCCACGATGAAAAACGCGTCGCTGAGATCATGCCGCCGCAGATCGATCTGGTTCTGTACGCCGCCGCTCTGCCACCAGGCATCGATGCAGTTATCCGCAACGACCAGCAGGCCTTCGTCACCAGCCTGGATCGGCAGCGTTAACGCGTACCCACCAGCGGTCGGGATGACGATCGGCACGTACGAAATCAGCGGGAGAGTTGTCGGCACCACCACTTGTTGTTTATTCCGCATCTGCTCGCGGATCGCTGGCTGGACCACAACCGTCTGTGTCTCCGCGTCGAAGGACTGCACGGTCGCGGGCATAGCGACGCGCAGCTCATGGCTCAGGAGCTTCTGCGCCAGCATCCACGGGGTGGTTGGATTCGCCAGCCGTTCTTGTAACGTTATTGACATTCAATTTCCAAGTAGAGGGAACAGGCTAGTCACTGACGTAATGCCAATGCATTCGGTGACCCAGGTGTTTCCTCGGCTATCGCCGAGGTGATTAACGCCAGCGATGTAATACACGCCGTCCTGGTTCAGGATCGAGGACAGCTTAGGGAACGAACCCACAGTGAAAGTCTGCTGCCGAATGACAGCTTGGTCGATCTTGACCTGCATCAAAGGCAGCCTGATCTGGATGCGTGGATCACCGAGAACGCGGAAGACGATTCCGTCTTGAGTCTGTTGCGGACTGCCGATCAGTGAGCGAGTGATGCTCGCTTCGTCGCTGGATGGCTGCTGCCCGGGCCCGAGAGGTGGAGCGAACGTCAGGTCGGGAGTAGATGAGGATGATCCCGGCTTCCCGATCATCAGGCCGCTGGGAGTGTAGAAGCTCAGCAGGTTATTCTGGCTGGCGATCTGCGCGAGAAGCTTGTTCGGTGATCCGAATATCGTCTTACCGCGCGGCAGCTTCTGCTGGCTGAAGGACGAAGCTGGGTCAATGTGAGCAATCTTGATCCCAGCGGATTGGACCATTTTTTGAACAATGTCCCACTGGTTCGAAACAGGCCCTGTGGTAACGCTCATGGCGTTGTTCACGATGTCGAGCAGGCCGAGGAAGCAGTGTAGCGTCAAAACAAAGTCTGTTACATCCCGGCGCTCAAACGTTGGCTGAAAGACGAAGCCGTTGAAGATCTCGGAGGGTTCCCCGTTCGCCTCGTATCCGATGGCGAGCGATACTTGAGCGCCCTGGGTGATCAGGCCCATCGTTGACGGGTCCAGGTTGTAGATTTCTATGTTCGCTTCCCACAGATAGCCGTGCCCCGCCGTCATGTGGACGTCAAAGACGATGCGTAGTGCCTTATCGTCATCTGATCCTGTACTAGTCGAGACATTGAGCAGGGTCCGCTGATCCTGTCCCTGAACGGGAGCGGTCAGCACCTGGAGACTCCACACGCGACCAAATAACGGAAGCATGGATGCTGTGCTCATTTCGAATCCTTATGCAGCGGTGTCGCCCCACCACAGCTCGAATTGACTGCCGAGCGTGGTTGAGTCGGGTGAGTCGAGAGTCGAGCCCTGGTTGATAACGTATGCGCTGCCGATTTTCAGGTACCTGTACTGTGCGAGCAGGTTCGCCGCTGGCCACACACCGCAGAGGAGTGGGATCGAGGACAGCAGGAGATTCCCTTGGGCATCAGAAATTCCCAGAACCCAGTAGCCCGACATAACGTTGAAGTTGATGGCGAGCTGGAGAGTGAGATTGTTTCCGTCCACGTTCAGCGAGACGGTGAAGGTCTGGTGCGGCGAGTTATCCAGCGGAATCTGTTGAAGAGACATCAGGAACCACCCGCGCTACCTACGCTGCTCACATTGCCCGCGCCGAAGACGTTGGTTGTATCGGTCCTCGTGAACGGCTGCGAAGCGTTACTGGATACCGGCACCGGCTGCTTTGCTCCGATGCTCGTTGCATCCGTTGTTTGCGGCCTGGCGCTCACGCCCTGGGAGGTCACCGTGCCGGTGAAGATTTGGTTGAGGACGACGGTAGCCTTGAGTCCGTACCGCGTTTCTTTCGTATCGGGAGCGTCTATGCTCTCGATCAGCATGTTCGTGTATGTGTCCAGGCGCGTGGTGAGAGTCAGCGGCTGCCGACCCGTCTGGAGCGAGACCAAAGTCTCGTATGCAGACACGCTCTTGCTGGCATTCGAAGTGAAGACGCCCGGAGTAAATGCGTCCATAGCATCGCTCATGCCGATCTCAAGCGAGACCTTCGCAGGCAGGATAAATGCGTGATCGCTGATGCTTGCGCCACTCTGCACCGGGTGCTCGGTCATCCGGAGGCGACGGGAATGCTGCACACGGTAGATCGCGTCGAATACGTACACATATGTGAGCGAGCCCGATGATCCACCGGATGCGCTGCCGCCCAAGGTTGCGTTATCAACAAACTGTGGTGTGGCGATGGTCCCGTCATCAAGCTGAACACTTGCGCCCGATGTGTTCGCGGAGGCTCCGCTGCTCAGGTCATCCGTTGACGATGACGCGGCGGTCGGTGCCGAGGTCAGGGTGATGACCGTCAGTGCTGGCTGTGACCACTCGGGAGGACGGTATGTCATTGAAAGGCGCTCCCGAGCATCGCTATGTTTGAAGTAGTCTGCCGACGAGCACGGAGTTGAGCGATCGTCTGGTCAGACGCCTGTTTACCGACCTCTTGCGCGTTCTGATTGGGCGACGCGTAGACGTAGGTGCTGACGTGAATGTCGCCACCCATCCGCGACTCGATCCGGGCGATGTAGTCCCGGGTCTCACGAGGTAGATAGGACGTGTCGAATCCACCATGACGCGCGATCGCCTTGTCGAGGTGACCTTGACCCCAGTTGTAGGCCGCCAGGACCTCTTCAACGTTGCCGTTGTACTTCTTGCCGAGATCGGCGAGGAGCTGCAGGCCACCTTTGATGTTTCCAGCGGGATCACTGGGGTCGACGCCGTACTGAGCAGCCGTGCCCGGTTCGAGCTGGAAGATGCCCTGCGCACCCTTGTTACTGGTGATCAGATGTCCATTTGCGACCTGCTGCTCTTCGGACTCAGCGCCAGCTACGGCATGAGCAAAAGAGGGATCGATGCTGTATTTCGAGGCGAGCGAATCGATCAGGTCGTGGATGCTTCCTGACGAAGTGCTCTTAATTCCACTGTCGGGAACGTAGAAGCCGTGCTCCGGGGTGGATGGATCAACCTTCTGTTTCCACCAGCCTTCCAGGGCACCTCCGCCAGCACCGGTGATGCCACCGCCGACCGCACCTACCGTGCCGCCGAACGCCGTACCTAGTGCTCCACCTATTGCTCCGCCAGCAGCCGTGCCGAATACGGGAACCACGGAGCCGAGCGTAGCTCCGATCGTCGTGCCAATCGCTCCACCGGCAACTGATCCGCCAAATGCTCCAGCGCCAGTGCCGACGACTCCACCCAGGACAGCGCCGCTGCCAGCAGTGAAGTCCTGCATTGCCTTCTTATATTCAGCAGCCGCCTCTTCGTAATGTCCGGAGAAGAAGAGAGCTGTACCGCTTGCGAGATGAGCGAGAATACGCTCCGCATCGGTAATCGTGTTCACAAACTTCGCGAAACCGTGAGAGACGTGATCTACAGCGGTCAGCAGGTGATCAAAATTTAATGTCGTACCTTCGATCGAATGATCGCCAGAGATCAGGCCGACCAAGTTCGTGAAGGCCACGCCCGCATCTTCAAGCATGCCGACGACATCACTGCCGACATCCTTCGCATCCTTCAGGACCGGAACAAGGTACTTGCTGAAGGTCGAGGCGATCTCTGGGAGATGATCGATGACCCAATCGTTCAGATTCTCCAGCTTCTGGAGAGCGTTTCCACCGCCAAGGTCGTCGAATACATCGGAGACCAGGGTCGGCAGGAGGCCGAACTGGAGTTCATCCTGAAGCCTGGAAAACTGGAAGCGGATCTCGCGGATGTTGAGGAGTGCTGGCTCGTAGCCATGGCCCATGACCTCGGCCATGCGCTTCTGGTCATCCAAAAGGATGTCAAAGCGGCGATGTAGCTCCGGATTCCACGCGATCTCGTCCAGGCTGTGGCCCAGAACGTCCGTGGCGATGGAGAGCTGCTTGGCAGCATCCACGCCGATGAACATTTTCGTGGCGAGGAGCTGGTAGCCCAGGTCCGCATCAGCCACCTTGTCCATCGTGACGAGAGCAGCAGTACCGATGGCCGCGAATCCGCCGACAATGGCACCCTGCCACTTGCCGAGAGATTCAACGATTGACTTGGTCCGGCTGGCAGCGATACCTGCGGCGTCGGTCAGCGTCGATGCGAACTTGGCATAGCCTGCTGGATCGGAGTCAAAGCCGAGCTTTACAAGGTACTCGTCAAAAATTCCGGATTCTTCCATTTGATCCTACTTTTGCGTCAGGCTGTCCTGCCACGCCTTCTGTATCTCAGCGTTCTCTTCGCGCACATCGAGATATTCGTGTGCGTCCAGGAGGTCCTGAAACGTAAAGACATCAGTGACGATGTCCTTATGCGTCCAAAGGCCCGCAACGACTGGACGGAACAGGAAGGCGTCTATTCGCTCGAACTGTCGGAACTCAGGGCCCGGGCCTTCGCTTCTTTTATCTCGCGAGCCCGTTCCGCGAAAAAATCATCGAAGTTGAAATCCCTCGCGGCTCCTTGGAGCTTAACTACCGTGTTCAGGTCGAACTCTAGGTCCTTCTCCGCAAACGTGCCGTCAGCCTGCAATACTGGCAGAGGGACGCCGTTCTTCAGGCGCGAGCATACGGAGAGAAGATGACTCTGAATGTTCGCGTGGTCAGCTTCGGTGAGCGAGCCCTGCATCTGCTTCAGGATCAGTTGCAGAATCCACGCACCGGTGCGGGCGGGAAGCCTGCCGATCCGGTATTTGTGCTCACCGATGGGAACGTCCTTATGCATTTCCATTTAATTACTCCGTCACCAGGTTGGAAACCTTGAGCACCCAGGACAGCATCTGCGCCTTAGGGTTGTATGGCGTATCGGGGATCTTGCTCGGAGCAATCCCCTGCATCGTGTGCGTGCGGCCACTGATGGGATCGCGCACGATGGCTGCAGCGGTGTTGTAGTCGGACAGGTCGCCCAACTTCGCAGCCGTGACGCAGGCATTGTGCCAGCCGATAAGGAAGGCATGCAGAGCGGATATCTGCTGGGTCGTGACCGTGAACGCCGCACTATCCCCAGGAATGAAATTGGTGATCACCGCGCCATCGGGAGTAGTTTCCTGATCGGTGTGATCAGTGAGCGGGGCAATGGTGACGCCGCCGTTCGCCTGTTCACCGTTCCACAGAAAGTTACCGGCGAGCGCGTGGGTGAAGGAGAGCTGGATTGAAGCGAAACTGTACTGGAACATGAATTACCCCTTAAACCTGAACTGTTACGCCGATTGCGATTGACTGGATGCCGTTTGCAGTGATGACACACACAGTGATCGGCATGCCCTTGCGTGCCTGCTGATCGCCCGATGACTGCGTCGCAAAAGACAGCGCCTGAACGAGGTAGCCCTTCGGCACGGCAGTTCCTGCGGTGAGGGTGCCGACGGTCGTGCCGGTCCATACTCCGGGCGCGAGGAAGCCGGTTGTCACTTCAGAGGCGCAGGCCTGGCTCACGACGTTCATGATCAGAGCCTCGCCTGGATCGGTCTGAGGAACCGCGTTCTGACTTACGAAAAGGTTCGTTACCCCAAGCTGAATCTTCGAAATAAGGCGGTCGATGCCCATGACGGTATCGAGGAATTGCCCCGACGCGACTGTGCCTTGTTCGAGCCAAGTGAACGCATTTCCACGCGTTACATACACGTTTGCGCTCTGCGCCTCAAGCGCATCAACCTGCGTCTCCGATAAAGGCTCGGCTGCGATGCCTGGCAGGCTCTTGAACTTCATCACGAAGTTGGAGCTGGGCAGACCAGTGTTCAGACCCAGGGCGCGGCCCATGTCAGCGGCTGCGACGTACACATTGCTCGGGTATCCCCCGCCTTGCGTGGTGGCCGCGTGACCGAATGACCGACCGATCTTCTGTGTTTGAAGCTGAGCAAAGATGCTATCCGTAGCTGCCGAGGTGTCCTGGCTGCCATAGAAGTGGAGCGACTGTGGTGATGCCGACTGCACGTAGGCTGCGATGGCCTCGTTGTCCGCGTCACTCGATCCGCAGACCATGACTCCGTACCAGTTGGCGCTAGCGAGACGACATGCCGTCACGGCCTGGAGAGGTGTCTCGCCTATCGCGGTAATGTTGATCTCCGCGCCGGTGCCAGTGCCGCCAGTCGTCGCGAGACCATTTGCGACGGAATACCCAGTGCCTTGCGTGAGCAGAGTGCCAGTCGTGACCGCACCTTCAGCGCCGATCTCAGTGACCTTTAAGGTTGCGCCTGAGGCTGAGCCCTGCATGATCGAGAGCACATCTCCCACCACATACCCGGTGCCAGCGGTGGCACCGACAGTGATGGTCTTCGCAGCGGTCGGGTCCTGCGCACCGACGAACAGCGCCGGAGGAGTAGGCGTCGGGCTGAAGTACAACTGCGCTGCCATGAACTCAGGATCGATAGATGTGTACCCGTCGCTGAGCATCGCAGTGGTAGATCCGTACTGGCGAATTCGAGAGTTCGCGCCCGACGCGGGGATCACGCCGCTGTTGCCGACGATCAGGCCTGCTTGGAAAGAAGGGCCGGTGATGGCTCCGGCTTCGACGGTGGTGGTGACATCTACGACCGGGTTCAAACTGAGAGGGAAAGCGGACATGATACCTCGCGAAAATGCGAACGGCCCCCGGAGAGGGAGCCGTTTATGGTTAAAAGGTGGGGAGACTTACTGAGGCGTGATTACGGCCACCGGCTGAGACACGGATGTGTCCTGCGTGAAGAGGTCGATTTCGACAGAAGCGATCGATGGAACCGTCGTGGTCTCAGTGACAAGCTCATTGAGCCGGAATGAGAAGTCGGATCGTTCCCACCACTGTGACGCGAATAATTCTGGCAGGCGGCGTGGGTCATCCATGTCGAGCACGAGTGCCAGATTGTTGGTGGCTAGTGACCGCTGCGTCCAACCCATGAGTAATGCGGACTTGATCAGGCGAGCACGATCAAAGCTGTTGGGTCCGTATAGGGCCAATCCAATGTCCCAGACGCGGAGGTAAGTCACCGTGACGGTGAGCGTTTCTCCACTTCCCGTATGGGCTGTGTCTCTGGATCGATTGACTCGGTCATTTGAGAGCGTTGCTTTTAAGAAGCAAACATCATCCGTGATATCAAACGCAGGAGCGCCAGCCGTAGGCCACGAGGGGCGGACGGTTGATCCGGGAACATCGAGCACCTGAACCAACAGTGACTGGATCGCATTCTCAGCCTCCGTTTGGGTCAGGGCCGACGACGTGAGTGTTTGCCCGGAGCTGAACGTCGTTGTCGTGCTCATGTTTTACGCACCCGAGAGGCGAACCGCGTATGCGTGCCAATAGCCAAAATTTGACCAGTCCCATACCTTGGCGACGCGGTACTTCTGCCCACGGTGCACAAGAAGGTCGCTGAGTCCGGCGTTATCACCCGCTCGCGTCTCATACATCGGCGAAATCGAATAAAACGCGCGGGCTCCCGTGACGCGATCGCCTTCATCAACTTGTTGCAGCGTATTCGCGTCGGGCTTCTGCACTGATCCGTAGAGAGGGATATCCGTGGTCTGACTTGCGAATCGGCCATCATCACCGAACTGGCCAGATGACCGCTGCGCGGTGAACGACTCGCAGATATCGGGATTCAGAAGGACCATGGAAACATCGATCATGATTTAGTCCTCAACGCCGATGCACTCCAGAGAAGCTGTAACCGATACGCTTCCCTCGGTGACGATGGTCCCGATGATGCCCGTACCGTTCACAACTGACAGGACTCCAACAGAAGCGCGTGGATCACTCGCGGTAGCGAGCGAACACGTCGCATGCACTGTCGCACCAGCCGGGAAGGGCGATGACCAGTCGGTCGCTGGGGTATTGCAGGTCGAATAAGATGCAGAGCCGGTCGTGCAAGCTGCGGTGACCAGACTGCGCACCACAGCGGTATGTCCGCAGCCAAGGTCGCCAGCATTGTCGATGCTGCTGGCGAATGTATTGATCCCTGTGCAGCCTGCAGGTGTGTGGTCGAATGCGCTCGCGGTGTTGGCTGCGGTGGCCGTGCTGGCGTTGCCATTTAGGTTTCCAAAGAAGCCGCTGCCTGCGGTAACAGAACTCGGTGTCGTATATCCGCCAGCGCTGAAGAGCAGCCCACTCTTATTCAGAGTCATTTGCGGAGCCGATGAGGACCATCCACCACTACGATCATTGCCTGTAGCAAACCAGTAGAACCCGCCGGTTGACGCACCGTAATTGTCGAAGAAGTCTGACTCGCCAGCACCATTGGTGCCGTTCCACGACAGGTAGGTGCTATTGCCGGGGATTGTGCTCAACGGCTGCGCCGTGGCCGCCAAGGTGGTTGCGCGCACCGTTGCCGGGATCGTTGCACCAATCGTGGTCGAATCGATGACGGAATTGATTATGTGCTGACCAGTCACAGTGGTCAGACCCCACGCGGTAAGCGCGAAGCAGACGAGGACTAGGACCGCGATGTTGATGATCTTCTTCATTCTTAGTCCTTCACCACGTAGGTCAGGTCGCGGCGTAATTCGCCGGTGTCAATCAGTGGTTTATCGCTGCCCTTGGCCTCGATGGTGCTCTCCGCATTGCCGCGCCAGCCGTTCCGGGGATCGGTGAACCACCGCTTGGAGGCATTCGCGCCGAGCGTGCCCGCTTTTTCCAGGTGCTGATGTGCCGCATCCGGATCACCTTCGAGGATCGACTGCGCCGCCTGCTTCAGCTCGGCGGAGATCCGCTTTGCATTGTCGGGTGCTTTGATCGCGGGCTGGATGACTGGACGAGCAGTGATGTTGCGTAGCGGTGAGCCGTTGGTGTGGATAAAAAGTAGCTGTGCGTTGGTGACTTCGCCCGTCGTCCGCAGACTCTTGTCTTGTGGAATGCCGACGAGGACTTCCGCCTTCTTGAGCTTTTCGAGACGCGCGGCAAACTGCTGCTGTCCACTCGTGCGCGTGACTGTGACTGAGGCTTTCACCAGATGTACATGCTTCCCGAGCCGATCATCTTTGCGACTGTGGCGAACTGCTGACCATACTTCGTCAGAGTCCAGGCAGCCCAGCCATCCAGACCTTCAAGCGCCTGGTAGCTCACGCTCACATCACCAGCGGAGTTCGCGGTCATGATGCCCTTGGCCGCACCCTGCGCTGCTGCAGTCGCCGCCGTTGCAGCGGGGTTGCCATCGGTATCGAGATAGAGAGTGAGGAAGTGAGCGATGAACCAGCCCATTGCCACAGGCCACAGCTCCTGATAACGAGCCTGCACCAGACACGCTGATGCGAGCGCGACAAAAGCGTTGACCACAGGCACAGGTACCAGCGGAGTCAGGTAGACGTTCGCCGAGATCGAGCCTGATGCCGTCGCAGGGAGCGATAGCTCAAGGTCTGTGCCGTCAACACTCGCGATCGTGGTTCCAGGCGCAATGCCCAGGC
The DNA here is from genome assembly GCA_036500805.1 of Acidobacteriaceae bacterium. Classification (GTDB taxonomy): domain Bacteria; phylum Acidobacteriota; class Terriglobia; order Terriglobales; family Acidobacteriaceae; genus KBS-83. The sequence goes on from DASYBK010000016.1 coordinate 36,057, forward strand.
CCGCGATGAGCAGACCGGCCACGAGAGATGAGTTCTCAGCCGCCAGGGTGCAGTCCGTTTCACCGACCGTGGTCGTGAGTGAGATTGGAGCCGGTGCGCCGGTGAACTTCGGATACAGCGCTGCAAAGTCAGCCGCACCATATGGCGGGTTGGAGCCGTAAGCTACATTCGCTGCCCCGTTGATGGACGCGAGCAGCGAATTGTAGTCGGAAATCGGCATTACTTACCCTTGGCTGGCTTTGCTTCTGGCTTTTCTGCTTCAGCGGCAGCTTTCGCATCCGCAGCGGCCTTCTCGGCAGCAGCTTTTGCGTCCGCTTCGGCTTTCTCATTGGCGTCTGCTTCAGCTTTTGCATCGGCAGCGGCCTTGTCGGCAGCCAACTTCGCGGCGGCATCAGCAGCAGCCTTAGCAGCAACAGCGGCCACATCGACTACCGGAACAGCAGGCATGAACTGCTCGATGGTCTTGTCGTACACGGCCATCTGGAACAGCTTCGAACCACGGATGTAGTCGGGGGCAAAGACGGGGCGAGGTGAGGGCCGCAGGACGAAATCCGGCTGACCCTTCACCTTGAACAGGAGCGTGCGCGTGGACGTGATCTGCATTAGATACCGTCCGCGTAGAGGGCTGTGGTTTCGCGCTTCCACCGAACGGGACCCACGTTGCCGTGGAATATGGTGGTGTATCCGCCGCCGTTGCGCTCGGACGGGTACACACCGGACACCTGCGGTGGCATGGGAATCCAGACATCGAGCGCGGCCTGCTCGTTGCGGTAAATCACCGAACGAAGAGTCGAACCGACACCCTGGCCAGCCAGCCACGGATCAGGCAGCGGCATGATCTTGAAATCAGCGCCCGCCTTGGTCGCGATGCAGTACTTCTCCAGGTAGTCGATCGTGGAGATCGAAGCTGCGGAGTTCATCGGCTGCGACAGAACACCGAAGACACTGTACGGGATCAGCATGCGGTTGGGCATGCCCTGTGCCGCGTCATAACCGGACGCAGCGAGCGCCTGATTCTGAAACGAGTTCAGATCGGTGAGCATTTCGAGCGGAGTGGTGCCGTCCGCAGACCACGCAGCGCTGACCGTGGTGGCAGCGACGTTGGGGTTGTTCACGAGGCCCGGGGTGTTCTGGCGACCGATGTACACGATCTGGTCGCGGTACTTGCGCCAGGTGGCATCGATCACGTCGTTGTAAATTTGCTGGAGGGCAACCGGGGGCTGACGGCCATCGGTGCTCGCCTGCTGCATGCGGCCAAGGTCCATCTTCGAAATGAAGAAAGACTTCGTCCAGAGCTTCGCGTCCCAGGTTTCTGCCTGCAGGTCAACGTCGACCACGCCTGCGGAGGTGTTGTTGGTGCCCTGGAGCGCGGCATCACCGGCAGTCGGATCGCCATAATTGACGTTCCAGGCCTGTATGCTGTCGCTGTAACCGCCGCCGTAGCGAATGAAGATGTCGCGTTCGGCGGTCTGCGCCATCAGGGGCAGGGTTACGATGGGGTCGATGAGCGTCAACGCGCTCGACAGGAATACTTTGCCGGAAGGACCGGCGGCGTCGAAGGCCTGCGCCTGCGAGCGTGATGTGCGCTTGATCATTGTGATGTCCTTTTTCTGGGTGGGTCTTAGGCGGCCAGTGGGATTAGGCCGCCATGGTTTCTTTGGTGCTTAGGCCGCGACGCGGTTGAGCAAAGTGATCTCGGCACCATTGTTGGAGTCGAGAACGCCGGAGCTGAACACAACGCCGGTGAGAGTCACCTGGTGACCCGCGTCCGCCGTGGCTTCAATGCCGCCGATGATGGTGTTCGCGCCGTTCGCCGAGGTGCGGACGTAGACCGCGCCCTGGGACTGGGGAGTGCCCACGTTGACCGCCACGCTGATGGTGCCGAAGTTCAGGACCTCAGCCTGGTCGCCAGGCAGGTACGCGCCGGTGGTTCCATTGGCCGAGTACGGGTAAGATCCGGTCGTCTTCACTTCTTCGACGGCAATGCCCGCGAACAGGGCCGAGGTCATCGTCCCCCCGCCATTGATGAAGTCCGCTACCGACTGATACGTGTTGGTCGCAGGGTTGATGACCACTGCCTGACCGAACTGAATCGGGTTGGGGGTGGTGGGCAGAACCTGACGCGCCGTGATGTTCAGCGGGCCGAGGCGGGAGACGTGGCCGGGGAAACTACCTACCAGGCCCTTTACGGGAACTACTTTTCCGAACGACATTACTTACCTGCCTTCTGGCCGCTGAATGCAGCCTGTGCACGCTCATTGAGCCGTGCGATATTTGCTTCGCGAGCGTCTGCTGCATCCAGAGCGGCTGCCGACTTCTTACCGGCTGCGGCCTGAACCTTGCCGTAAGCGCCCTTAGGCGAGCCTCCGCGCTGGGAGTCATTCGCCTGCGCGATCAGCTTGTTGAACTCCGCCTTGAGAGCGGCATCCTTCGAGCGAGCGATGTGCGGACGGAGGGACTTGATCAGATCAGACTCGGAGACGGCAGGCTCGATAAATGCATCCTCACCCTTGCCCTCTTCCTCTTCGTCCTCATCGGCGTCTTCGGACTCGGCTTCCTGCTCCTCGGACTCTTCGTCCTTGGCCTCTTCGGGCTTTTCCTCGTCCTTGGCTTCGTTGGCCTTGTCGTACGCATCCATGCGGTCGCACAGGCTCTTTAGCGAGTCCCGGATTTCGGCAAGAGGATCGGCGTCTTCTGCCTTCGGCTCTTCCTTCTTGGGCTCAGGCTTCTCTTCAACCTCTTCGTCATTGGCAAAGGCACGGGCCGCAGCAGCGATCTGCTTCGGGTCTACGCTGTCCTTGGCCATCGCGGTGATGCCGGGACCGAAGAACCATTCTTTGATGTTCATGTTTTGTTTCCTTATGGGTGTTGGGATATCGGCAGCATCGTTGATACGTGCCTCCGCGCCAGCACGCCCTTTGGGGACGACTGCCGTGTGGTTGCCATAAATGTCTTCCTGAGAAAGCTTTGTGCCGTCCCAAGAGAGCTTGTAGTCGTACCCGCAGGAGAGTTCTCTCTTGCGGCGCTGCAAAACGTCGTCCCCTAGATCGGGGTCCGTTATGATCATGTCCGCGAGCATGGGAATGTCCCCGTTGCTCAGTGGCTGGTCTCCACGGCGAATGTTCTGGATGTGGCCGCGCTGCAGGTCAGCGTGGTTCTCCGCATCGACAAACTTCTTCGGGTGCAGGTCCGTGACCGGCTTCCCCTCGAAAGAGGCGATGGTGGCCGGTGCGAATACTTGCTCCGCAGAGCGGTACACCTGTACGACTTCGTCCGGATCGGAGAAGCGCTCCAGCAGTCCGAGGTCACGTAGCTGCGCCTTCGAAAGCTGGCTGACGCGATAGTCCTGGTATCCGGTGCGACCGATAACTACGTCTTTGCAGATGACGTAGCCCTCAGGCGTTTTCGCAATATTTTCTGAAAGCGATACGCCGAAATAATCCATGGTGGTCCTTATGCAGCTATTCGCTCGAATTGCTTACGCGTCATGCGCGTGATGGAGCCGTTGTGGTACACGCGGGCAGGCCAGCTCACCTCATCGAGGCTCACCAGCGGCAATGCCAGGCACCTGCAATTTGGGCAACCACCAGGCGCGTAATGGCCCAGCGTTGACTTCTCACCAGCGAGCGCTTCAGGGTTCGGATCGTCGCCGAAGCGGCAGATGACGCCGTCCATCTTCCGGTGCGAAAGCCGGACTCTGCCGTCTTCACTTGTGGCCCACTGGTACCAATGCACGCCGATGCTCTGGGCTCGTGCCTGCGTAACTGCGGTCTCGGACTTCGCCGTCTCAGTTCGTGCTAGAAGGCGCACCGAAGCGGCCTGCATCTCTGGGAGCCGTTCCTGTAACTCTTTCGTAATCGTTTCGGAGCGCATACCGCGCCGCTGTTGCGATGCGATGAAGGCGTTCGTCTTCTCCGCGATGTCCAGTGGCAAGGTGCGAATCCGCGATGCGTTCTCGCGTACCAGCCGAGTAACTTCATACCCGACCGGGCCATTCAGTTCCTGCATCAGGAGCCGGTGGATCAGGCGGGACTTCGTCGATTCGTTCGCTGCTGCCCGCCAGCCTTGTGCATTCCGCACCCGGACAGCGGTCACCATCGATGAGGCAATCCTGTTGGCGGCCTCATCGGTTGGCGACTTCAGGAACTCGAACAGAGCTTGCTGATACGCCGATTCAATTCTTCTCGGCTGCTTCCACTGGCTCGTCCTCTTCATTCAGGCCTTCCAGCGGCACATCACCCTGCTCAGGAGCGTCATCGGTGGCGGCGTCGATCATGTCCTGCGTGATCGGCGTGCTGAGGCCGAGCGCATCGGCAAGCTGCTTAAACGCGGTCAAGGCCGACTTCTTTCCGTACAGGCTGCGATCGAACTGGCCAAAGATGGATTCACTCGCGGCCTTTTCGAGGTCGCGCTTGTCCTTATCGGTCAGCGTTCGGATAGACGGGAAGTCGAGGTCGAGATCGTCAGGGACTTCTCCCCACTCCGACATGCAGACAACGGGGTAAAGCTGCTGCTCAAGCACCGGGCGGAGGTCAGAGTTCTGCCATTGCGCGATGCGGTCTTCGAAGATCTGAAGGTCGGCATCGTTGCTCTGGCCGAGGCCGGAGAGCGTACGACCGAACAGGATTGATACGGGCGTCTCAGCGGCTCCGGCTGCGAAGAGCTGGATCTGCTGCAGAACGTCTGCTACACCACCAAAGCTGTACTGCGAACTGAAGAACTCACCATCTTTGCCGATGATGTTCAGTCCCTGATTCGAGATCAGGTGATTCTTCTCCTGCATCCGTTTCTGGAACATTTGCAGTGACTGCTGATTCAAACCAGCACCAGCGAGCATCTGGGCTAGTTCCGGATTCTTCTCGGACAGGATCTGGGCACGGAAAAGCAGGTTGATAATGGACCACAGGGCCGAATCAACCATCTTCAGCGTTTCGTGCGCCAACTCCAGGACCGAAATGCCCCAGTAGCTTTGCGCCTGGTACTCAGGAGACGGAACCATCGGCCCGGTGAAACGGAGAATCCGGCTGGCATGAACTTCGAAGTAAGCGCCCCCGGTTGGCGGATGAACCTGATAACTCTCGGGCTTGCCGAACTGCAAAGGCTTCGAGATATCCGAACAGATCTTCGTGCTGTTCGTGATGCCACTCCAGCGGTCAAACGGAATGATGCCTTTGAAGCTGCCGATCTCGATCGAGTCGAGGTCAAGCGGCTGGTCGAGCATATCTTCCTGGCCAGCTATACAGAGCAGGGCACCAGCGCCGCCAAATAATCTAGCCCACTGAATTGTGGTCAGGAGCTGGTCCTTCGTCTTGGTGCGTGCAAGCGTCCGATCTAACTTCTTTCGGTCGTCCTGGGGAATGTCGCTGGTGATCGTCGGCCAAGCCTTCAACGCATACTGAGGCTGTGCGTCACAAATCCTGCGTGCGATCCAGTTCGACCGATACAGGGCGAGCAGCGTCTGATAGTCGTTGCTGAACCGGGTGTTGATCCACTCGGAGCCGTCGACCAGATTCGGCGTTCCGTAGCCCATACGGGCAGGCACATTGCTGTAAGCGTCCTCGGCCTGCGCCACGGTCTTGCTGACAAACCGGCCACTAGAGTCCCGGGCCTGTGCTGTCGTAGATTTCTTCGGCATTGGTGCCCTTATGCAGGGCGTGGTGCCCTAAGTTATGCGGCCATGGCCATAGCCAGCCGGTAAGCCGGGATCTGCGTGTAAACGCAATAGCGAAGCGCGTCAGGACCGTGATCGGCGACCTTGAGCGGCTTTTCATCGCCGCGCTTGCAGGCATCCTCGTCCCACGCGTAATCGACCATCTGGCCGATCAAATTTGTGCAGGACCGGTGTACCTTCAGCCTGCCGGTGGCCAACATCGTGGCGACGGCTTGAATGCCGGGCAGAACGTCGTTGTCGGCATCGCCGTGCCAGATGCCGCGCTGTACCAGATCTGTTTTGAGACTCGCAGCGGATGGATCGATGATGACCAGTGCCGTCGGCGATAGCTTCAGGAACGTCTGCAGGTCATCGGCGTACTGGCCGTTGGTCTTCTGGCGCTTCTCTTTGGCGCTGTCCCAGACGTACTCACGGGTGAGCCAGAGCGTGGTGCCGTCGTCGATGATGTCCAGAAACACCGTCTGGTTTCGTGTTCCCGCGTCCACAGCGCAGTAACGCGCCAGGTGGTTCCGGTCGTTCTGGAGTGCCAGCGGCAGCTCGTCGAACAGGACCGCATCCGACCACGCATCGCTGTAGATCGCGCCTTCAGCGTTGCACCACTCAGCGCCGATCATGCGGCGCTTGAAGGCACCGGTGAAGCTGCGCTCGTATCGGGCCCTGGTCGCTGCATCGAGGGACAGGTTGTCCGTCATGTAGAAGACTTCGGTCCAGATGTCCTGAGCCTTCTCAGGATTGTCCAGCCATTCCGTCTTCAACCAGTGGTAACTGCTCGCCGGATTGCAGCTAGCGTAAAGCCGCGCTCCCTTGGGCGACATTCGAGAGTAAAGCATCTCGAACACGACCTTGGGTATGTTGGCGATCTCATCAATCACCAATACGCCGATGGTAAGTCCCTGAAGCCGTTTTACTGCGCCTTCATCGGCAGCGCCTTCAACCAGCCACTTGACTCCAAATAGGGTCAGCTCGCCGCTATTCTTGTTGTAGCTGTAGTTCTTCGGGCCGACGATGTCGAACAGCGGGGCCAGGAAGTTCTTGTAAACCGTCTGCTTGGTGACGCCGCAGATGACACGGTGACCGTCTACCTTGTAACGGCAGAGGGCCAGGATCTTGGGTATGCAGGCGAATGTTTTGCCGCTACGGGTAGCGCCCTGGAGGATGTTGATGGTCCGATCGTCCTCAGGTCTGCGCTTAATGAACGCTCTGGCCTTAGGGGAGAAGGGATGCATAATGAGGCAAATGACCCCGAAAGAAGTCAAGAAGGCTGATTGGTTCGAGCAGCAGGCACTCGATGAAGTTGAATTTCGGAACGGCTATGCGTTCTATTTAGGCGGCGAGCCGTTTGAGCCGAATGCGAAGCCGTCACCGGCTTTCATGGCTGGATACAGACAGGCCGAGGTCGACATGAAAAAGGACAGGACCTCCAACAGCGAGTAGCAGGATTTACGTCCTAGAAATGCGAAAGCCCGCCGGTTGGGGCAGGCCTTGGGTTACCTCGGTGTTTGAAAATAACTGCAGGAATCCATCGGAAATTACATCTATCTCAGCGGAGGATTTCCGATGATGATTGAAGACGCAATTCGAGATTGGCTAAGAAAGCTCTTTGTCGAACAACAAGAGGTCAACCGCTATGAGGCGCAACTTGCGAAGGCTATCGATCCGAGCCAGATTATCTGGCTGCAGCAGAAGATCAGAGAGCACAGGAACGAAGGTGCGATCTACATGGGCCTCATATTGAAACAGCTCTACCGCATCGCTAGGCAGCCACTAACGGGCTGATCGTGGTCGGGCTCTTGTGCAGGGTCACAGGAGGATGACCACCCCGCTCCTACCTTGCACCTACGATTCCGAGCATCGCTGCTCGTGTGGTTCACGATCGCTTTAAGTCGTCAGCGATCCGGTCGATACGACCGGCAAGTTCGGAACGTACCTGTGCCACGCTATTGAAGAGGAAAAAGAAACCGGCAAACTGGAACAGGACACTGCCCAGGATGACGATTAACAGCGTGATGAACTGAGTGTTGTTCACGACCGTATTGTATGCCGTTTGGGGCGCTGTTGAATCTTGGTGGTGCGTTATGCGGCGTCCTTGATGATCCGGATCACGCTCGTTCTCGGAATCTCCAGACGACGGGCGATCTCAGCCTTCGGAACGTTCTGCTGGTGTAGCTCTAAAACTTCGTCGGTGCGCAGAGAGGAGGTCCGTGGTGGTCCGAACTGCACACCCTTCGACCTCGCATATGCCTGACCGGCCAGCACACGCTCGCGGATTACGTCACGCTCGAACGTGGAGAAGACGGACAGCATTCCGGCCATCGCACGTCCCGAGGGAGTGCTGAGGTCGATGGCTTCCGTGTAGGACACGAAGACGATGCCCAGGGCGATCAGCTCTTCGAGAGACGTGACCAGATCCGCAAGGCTTCTGCCCCACCGGTCCAGCTTCCACACGGCGATGACATCGATCTCGCGGCGACGGGCGGCCTGTAGGAGCGCCTCACGCTGCGGCCTTGTCTTAGCACCGGAGCGCTTCTCTGCTACCACCTTGACCACTTCCCAGCCACGGTGCTCGGCATACTCGCGCAGGGCAGCCTCTTGCATGGGCAGCGTCTGCTGGTCGGTTGTGCTGACGCGGCAGTAGATGCCCACCCGAAGTGGGTGTCCATTAGTGTGTCGAGAATCTACGTCTGAAATCTTCGTTTGGCGTGCACTTACCATGACCGGTGTCCTCTGTCCATTAGTAATTACTTCTGGACATTAGACACTTGGGACAAAAACTAAGTTGCAGACTCTTCTGTGGGCTCGGAGACAGGAACCTCAGCAGGCTCTTCAGCCTTACCGGAGATCGCGTCCATAAGCTCGCCCAGCTTGTCGCCTACCTGGATCTCAACCTTATTGTTGTCCTTGAACTCGGGCCGCTTGGCCTTCATCAGGAACATGAGCAGGATGTCGCTGTGACGGGTAACTTGCTCTTTTGTTTTCTTGCCCTGGTATACGAGATCTTCCTGGTAGCCAGTCGCTCTACGCCGGACTTCTTCCTCTAACAGGTCTAATCCTTGCTGAACCGCGTCATCCCACTCGATCGCAAACTCGGGATTCTCATCACGAACCGAATACATGTAGCGCCGGTGATACCCCGCCATTTTTGCCGCAGCGGTGACCGTCATTCCCTCGGACAGGCTGTCGAGGAATATTTGCCTCTTTTTCTTTGTGAGGGTGTGCGATCTGATTCCTGCTGGCATCGGCGATTCTTCCTTTGTTTCCGCCGTCGGATCGGCTCCTTACCTACTACTGCGTGAAGTGGTCTATTTCTGATCAGTTTGCTTGTGCTGCAAGAGTGCGAGCGATCCACCTACGATCATGCTTCCATGCTCGGCTTGATGTATTGCAATGAGTCCAGCACCGATGGCCAGGATGACAATAGCCCATACCTGCATTTCAATTCCGTTCAGGACCTGGATGGCAGCTTGGAGGGCAGCGAATATCTTAGACATGTGAGGAGTCCTATGAGCGAGAGCAGGAATACTTGTTGCATCAGCCAGGCGACGGCCAGCAGCGTGAGCAGGAAGTGTAGGAGTGTTTCGAACGCGATCATGGAATCACCCCTGGGCAGGTACAACGCATGGCTGGGTAAGACCTGCCCCTGGGTGGAGACCAAGGAGGAGAGGCTCGTCATAAGCCTGTGACTTGGTCTTTCTCAATCTTTATCCGCCGGACTTCCACCAGCGCTGTGCACGATATCTCGTATGAGAAAAACCTACGTGCTCGCCCGATCAAGCTCGGGACCGACCGAGTTCAATATTTATGCGGGCTTTTTCTCGCTTCTGAATACTTACGACGACGGTCGCCCGCAGGACCTTAAATGACTCGCCGGTCTAGGACAGGCGAGGAGCTAAGTCGGTGTCAGTGTTCTGCTGGGCAGTTGTGGACAGACGCGCTGACCTGGCGATCAGCTTTTTGCTCTCTATACGTAAGACCGCGTAAGTGAGAACTTTTTTATGCGGCGGCTGCCATTTTGTTTCTTTTTCTCAGTGTGGCGATCCTGTTGCGTAGGGTGGATACTTTGATCCCTTGCTTCTCCGCGATCTCTTCCACCGTATACCCCTGGAGCATCAGATCGATCTGCTCTTTTGTAAGCACTCCTTTGGCCGCCTCAAGAATGCGAACGTAGTGTGTGCCGATGTTGTCCTGTGTGGAGGTGACCTCTGGCTCATACTCTTCTGCTGTTTTCTCTTCACCCACCTGATCTAGGTCTCGACGCACATGGGATCGACGCCAGTCCTGGAGGCGGTTGCGTGTGTACGTATGAATGAGCGCGTCCAGGTTCTTGATGCCGGGCTGCTGCAGTCTCTTCCACAGGGCGAGGGTGATGTCCTGTGCTATGTCCTGCCGTGTGTCTGCGTCCATCCTCTTGTCTCGGCAGAAGCGACCCACGTGCACTTTGACCTCTGCCATAAGAGCGGCTGGGTCTTGCTTCCATTCTTCATTCTTAGGCATGGGTGGCCTCGTATGCTGCCCACAGTTGCTTCCATTTGTCGATCACCGGTACCGGGGTGGTTTGTTGGCGCTTGTGTGCTCTGGCCTGTTTCTGCTTTCGGCAGTGATGGGCCCGGGTGATTCGCTCTGTCAAAACGACCATCTGCTCCGGGTTGCGGAAGGCGGATGTCGGGACTTCGAACTCCTCAGCGCAGGCTGGACAGAGCAGCGCTTGATGGCGGCAGTCGAACATGAGGTTAGGCATCTATGGACGCCTCCACGGTGACGATCAGGTGTTTGTAACCGAGTCGAGGTTCCCAGGCGGCGATGATGTCGCGGGCCCTCGCTTCGTTGCAGAGGACGGCGCGGTCCATGATGCGCTGATCCGGGCTCAGGGATTCGGCGCGACGGAGACTGTTCACTATCGCTGCAGGGGAGTCAGCTCGCTTGAGTTGCTTTTCTGTCCAGTCCTCTTTGAGATCGTAAGTTGGTCTAGCCACGGGGGACCGTCCTTAAATTGCTACGGCGATTGTTGAAGGGGTTGCGGTCCAGGTACTCGACGCGCTCGTGGTACCCCGCTCCTGTGAGCATGCGACCCAACCGGAGTGCATAGGGTCCGTCGCGGTGCAGGATCTGGGTTCTGACGGCTCGCTTGCCAGTGCGGCGTATGCGATCGGCTGACCACGTGAACTGTTGAATGAGAGGGATATCTGCGGTGTCGATTATTGCCGACCATTTCCCCAGGACGAGGATTGCAGTATCCCCCGCCTTAATGATTTTGTTGTGACGAACCTTTGCCATGACGAGGCCTCCTACCTTGGGGTGGGAAGTCCGTTTGTCGAATTCAGTGTGGACTCACTTTTTGGCACGCATCCCTCTAGCGAGTCATAAAGTTGGTTGTAGTTGGCGGTGCTTCTTTGTGCCATCCTCGATTTGTGAAGGGCAACATCACATTCCGGATCGGCGGTAACTTCGACTTCGGCGGCAAACGTCGCAAGAAGACCTGGATCGATTACGCCGGTGTTTTATTGCGCGTCCTGCTGGCTCTAGGTAGGCTCGCCGTGCTGCTGAAGTCGATCGGCCTGTGAGGGGCTTGCGTTACAATCTCGCGCATGCATGATCATAATTCCGCAATGTGGCTGCTCGTTCCCCTCTGCTATGGCCTTATAGCGTGGCATCTCATCGACATTAAGAAACTGCTGGAGAAGCTCATCGAGTTTGAGAAGGAGAAGAAGCAGATGCGGGGCTAGCGATCCGTTCCCCGACTTGTGCCGGTGTCAGGAATCCCAGGCCTTGGCCGAGTCGCAGCATCGCGCGCTCTGCAGGGCTGATGTGCTCAGTCTGGTCGAGTCGCTCCTCAATATTGGCGACCTTCATTTGGCTACCCGCGTCGCAGCGTTGAGCTTGGTTGCTACCTTGTCCATGCGGTCGGCGAGGGCGTTGATCCGGATGACAGTCACCCCGCCAGTGCTGAGCTGTGACAGGGCTTCTTCCCGCCATAAGGTCGCGTCATCCCGCCAGCGTTCAGCTTGCGATTCCCAGAAGGCAGCGTCGGCTTCAGCACGTTTAGCGCGTGCGGTGGCCAGGTACCAGCGGGCGGCGATACATCCAAGGGCGAGAGCGGTCAGGAAGATGATGATGAGCATGACGTTTTGTTCCTCTACATAGGGTCAGAAAGTCCGATCGTTACTTCTTCTTTGGATTTCTCTGTGGGTCCTTGTCAGTGCGGCAGCGGACGTACAGGTTTGCACCAAGGACACGGGTGATGACGGTCAGCTTGCGTGCAGCCATTGCTTTGTGGACATTGGTACGCTTCTGGTATGTCGTCTTGTTTTTGAAAGCGTCCAGGGGTATCTCGATCCAGTCCCCCACTTGTATGTCTTGAAGTTTCTCAGCAAGCGCGTCCCAGTCATCATTACGATTTGTGTGCGTGTACAGGGCTGGCGGAGCTTCGGAGGCGCGGACGATTTTGAGTTTGAGCATGTCTGGGTTTCCAGTGTGGGATTTGGCTGGGAGAGAGATACCGGTCAGGGTGACGTAGTTGGAATATTCCAGGGATTATTTTCTGACCGTGCCGATGTTGGGCAGCACCTATATATAAGGTTGGGCAGGGCTCTGGATGGGTCCTCTACTAGTGCGTCCGGTAGGTTCGACTCTCTGTCGAGATTCATGGACTCTGTGTCGATGGTCTCGACTGTGAGTCCATTTCGTCGACTCTGAGTCGATGGTTTGGACTGTGAGTCGAAATTCATGGACTCAGTGGCAGACATAAGGGATGTGTAAGAGAATCTCAATTGAATCCATAAGCGAGTCCCTAACAGACTGTCTAACTATCTGCTGCGCAGACAGGGCAGGCAGGAAGGTAGACGGTCGGGTCGTTTGATTTGAACATTTGATTGGAATCAAATTAAGTTGCCCTGCATACCTGCCGGGGGCAAGGCCCCCAGCACCCCCGGAGTGGTGATGGACAAGCATCCATCCCTGTCTGCACATCCCTTGAACAGTCCCAGCGCCCGCCGCCCGCCCGTTCCCCTGGTCCCCCTGGCCGCGCCGCACAAAAACACAGTTAAGACAAAAACGAACTACGTAACCCAGGGTGTGAGTCGCAACGCGGCCACAGGAGAACATCATGAAGATCACGCCCGCCGTCCCCACATCCGCCCGCCAGCCCCACGACTGGACACCCTTGATCGAGACCCTGACTGCCCATCCCGACACCTGGTTCAATGTGCCGTTGACCGACCTCCCCGGAGCCAGCAATCACCAGAAGCAGGTAAACGTCCATGGAGCTGGCCGCCGGAACAACCTGTCCGTCCAGACACGCGTCGAGGCCGAGTTCCTGTTCGTCCGCACAAAAACAAAGTGAACAAGAAAAAACTCGATACGCACCTCTGGGTAGAGGGAACACACAATGCCAAAGAATTCGAAGCACAATGAACGGACAGCGGTTAAACCATTCCACGGCGAGAGGGTCGACATGGCCCTCCAATGCCGCCACGGACTCACGAGCACCGACCGCTTTGTACTGGTCGCCCTGGCTGATAGGTGCTGGAAGGATCAGCCAAACCAGGTGATGAAGCTGTCTATTGACTATTTCGCGCAGATGACCGGTCTCGGCAGTCGCTCTGTTCACCGCTCCCTGGCCAAACTGAAGAAATTGGAGCTTATCTCTCGCCGTATCGACTACCGCTATGACGAGCCAAGGCTGACGTACATGAACTGGCCGCTGATCGCACAGGAAAAATTCACCTATGTGCCGGTTGAGAGGAAATCAACGAAAGATCAGAGCGGGGACGACCTCGTCGTGTTTCCCATCGGCGACCAGTGGAGCGAAGAATTTCAGGAGCCCACGGAGCAGGCAGCCGACGAAGCTGTTCCGGAGCCCTCCGAGGTGGTCCATGAGGACATGAGCGGCCTTGACCTGGTCGCCCCGGAGCCGAAGGTCACCGAGCCAGCGCAGATCGATCCGGAGCTGCAGGCGTTCCTGGAGCGCGACATCGACACCATAAAGGAGCAGCTAGGCGCGGGTTATTACAGCCGAGAATCTTTTCCGGAGTCATTCGATCTCGACGTGGCGCGCGAGTTCCTCAAACCCCACGGTTTGCTGATCGATGTTTTGGCGGACGGCAGTTACCTGATAGCGATGCCTCTACATGAGGCCGCTGCGATGCTGACGAATAAGGCCACAGGTAAGCAGTGGCACCCTTCCCAGTTCATGCCCCTCCACAAAATTAAGGTTGAAGACCCATACGCGACTCTCTATTGGGCGTTCGAAGACGACTCGTCGTGGATAAACCTCCTTAAAAAAGCTGACTCACCGGGACTTTTGGTATCCCTCTTCGCGCGAATCGAAGAGTCAGCAAAGGTCACGGAGATCGAGCCTTACCCAGACACAACCGCTCAAGAAGACGAAGAGGACACGCGCGCCGAGGTCGAGGCTGAGATGGCTGCCGCTTGAGACCTGCCCGAATCAGTTCCACACCTGTAGATCACTTTTAGTAGGAGGCAACACCATGCGACCTGCAACACCTGAAGAATGCTCACAGCTCGGTTCCGTACCCACCGCTCATGCTCACCTATTGGACGAGCTGGAGAGCCACCCCGGTGTTTGGTACTTCGCGACCTGGGATGAGCTGCCGACCCACGCTGACCATCCAGGCAAAATCAAAAGGCTTAAGGACGAAGCCGACTACAGGTCCTGGGTGCTCATGTACCAGGAGGTCTCTCGTCACGGTGGTGGCGTGTTCGTCCGCCGGGCAGCGTAGGAAAGATATCCACAAGTGAGTCGCAACTATTACGTACAAATGTCATCTGAATAGATGTAAGCACGAAAAATTGAGGAGAGACCAGATGGCAACCAAGAAGGCAGCGAAGGAACTTTCAGAGATGAGCAAAACCCAGAAGGCGATGATCAAGAACGTTGAGACGATGACCGAGCAGATCGCCGCCAAGATCGGGAATGTGTCGGCAGCGCAGCGTCAGGAGATCAAGTCAGCAGTGGCCGGGACGTATCTGCCCGCTCTCAGCGACAATGCAAAGCTGCAAGGCTTGATATCCAAGCGCATGCACACCAGCATCGTCAATCTGGTGATCAAACAGGTCACCGAGCAGTTCAACACCACCGCCCCGGTTCTGGACGCGCTCCAGGCCGCCGTCACCACCGTCGCGAAGACCGAGAAGCTGTCACGGTCTTCCCTCGCCGAGGTTAGGTCTGCGATCCAGAGCGAGTTCGATGAGTTCCACACGCCGGTCACAAAGGGCAGCGAGAACTGGCACAAGCAAAAGTCGGTACAGCTCATCTACGGCGCGACGAAGATCGACAGCGCATTCAGGAAGCGCGCAGAGCGTCACGTTCGCGGCATCATCAAGTGGCTGCGGCAGGCGGATGAGGTCGAGGCTTACATGGTGCGGAAGCAGGCGACGGTATGACCAAGGTCGACCCCGCAGCATCAGCAGCAGCGAAGGCCCTCCGCGCGTTGCGCAAGACGCACGAAGGCCGTCCGGCTGTCTGGCACCAGTGTCCCCACTGCGGTGATCTTTTCCGCGCGAGCCAGATACGCCACCACAAGGCGCGGTGTGAGAAGAATCCGCGCCGGTTCGCTCGGATTATTGATGAGCTGGCGAAATAAACGCCATCCATATTCGGGGTCGTGCATGCGAGCCGGTATTTCCCCCTAGTCGAGAACACCTGGGCGGGATTTCTATGCCCGCCTAGTGGTGTCCATCCGCCGAGGGCGTCGTCGGCGTTGCCAACTCATCAGAGGGAGTTTCAGGTGCAGCGGTCCCCTCTTCTACAGCGGTCCCTTCTTTTGCATCAGCAGCAGCGCCGAGTTTTGCCTTGAGCGCCGCGCACTCCTGGTCGGTGGGGGGTGTCCATCCAGCAGGTTTCTCTTTCCATGGATTCACTCCCATGCACTCCAGGAGCCTTACTTTCGATGGGTCTTGCATCACCTGTGCAATCTGTTGCTCCGCATGTTCTAGCCGTTCTTCGTCGCTCGCATTTCTCAGGTCGCAAGAGAAAATGTACCCGTTGGTGAAGCTAACCATGTCACAGGTCTTTGCGGCGTCCGATTCTGCAGCTTGTTTTTGCCCTTCAGCAGTGAGTGAAATCGGCAGGCCCTCACGCCATTCTTGGCAACCCGATTTCTCCACGGCATCGTCATGACCGAAGATCGACAAATGGGCATCAACCGCACCTTGCAATCCGTAGCCTTCGCGGTTATCAAAAGCAACGGCCAAGGGACAGACGAGTGCGGCCTGCTTTGTGTAGAGGGGCAATGTGTAATTCACCGGCACCTCTACCTTGGTTTGCTGGGGCTCAACTTTATTCTCCGGAGGGGCTGGGGCCTGAGGTGGTGAAGGTTCATTTTCAGGAGGGGCTGAGACCTGATGTGGTGAGGCTGCATTTTTGGAACTGATCACGACGAACGTGATGATTACTGCAAGCGCCAACAACGATGCCACTGCCAATCTCTTGAACATTGAAATCATGAATCGGCAACCCCTGGAGAGCGTTAACCAATATGTCACCCCAAAGGTGCAATTGAAATCCCTCGGAAGTCTGAGAGGAATCCAAGCGTGGATTGGTGGGGCCGCTTATGTTTGGAGCAGCCCAGCGGGCCCGAGGCGAAATGACTAAAAGAAAGCAACGACCAACCACAACGCATGATGAAGTCAGGCTGAAGCTCGACGCAATACGTAGCAAGACCGGCCAGCCCTTCCTCATCGATCGCGAGGTATGGGAGACGATTCAGGCGCATCTGCAATCCAGGGGTGAAATCTTCAGGGTTTCCGGTATCCCGCATTACTACGATAGGGCGGATCGCCGGGTTATCCGGCTCGGGGCAGACAATCCCTGGTTCACTCGTTTTCTGATCGATCTCGGACTTCTCCCGACTGAGAGGCACACACAGCTTGTATCGACGATGCTCTGCAATGCGGGATTGCTCTCGTTCAACTCCCTCCGCGAGGGTGACACATATCAAGACGATTCCCGCAGAGACGACCTTCGCCCCGGCGACGCCGAGAGTTATCTGAAAGATTGTCCCTCATTCTGGCCTTTCGCGACCCCGAGGTGGATGATGATCGACGGCGGCCATGAACCTAATCGGGTTTGAATTTTGGACCCCGTATTTGGGGGGACGCCCTGGCCTTGGGTATTCCCCCGCATGTACGACTTGCTCTCAGACATTGAGTCCCGCACGACAGCTCTCACCCTGGAGGATGTGGCCGTCCTGTTCAAGAGCAGCCCGGAGACCGTCCGGCGTGGGTGCGTCTCAAAGAAGCTGCCGGGATTCAAATTTATGGGGGAGTGGAGATTCAACCCATCGAGCCTGGGTTACTGGCTCAGGCAGCGTGACCCGCTCGCCGCGAAAGCCAGCAGGGTGCTGAAGCAAAATCTCCTGTGATGTGCATTCCTCTCGTCGAATCCCGCAATGAGCTATGAGACTCACTTTGCAGGATTCGCGCTTTGATAAAGCACATTCACATTTACAACAGATTGCCCGCGTGAAGGCTCTCTCATCCAAGTGAGTATGGAATTAGAGTTGGGTGCCCAGTGAAAACCGTTCTCATAAGACTCGTGTCCTTGCATCCGAAACTGGACCTCGACACTTCCGTCTGGTCTGGTTGCCACTACTTTGCATTCCGCCCACCAGTGTCCTTGCATTGCGCCTTCAAACCAATCACACCTACGATCTCCAACCATCTCTATCTCGGTATCAACTGTCTTGCACCCCGCTGGAGCCGGTGGAGTTATGAAGCTGTACCAAGTGCTATATGCCTTACCGACTCCACTCCATTGTGGCGGCGAAGTATAGGTTATGCCTTTGGTCTCGTACGTCGTGGAATCCCCGTTGATGTGCGCTACAACCGCCTGTCCGCAAACCTTTTGCGGTAGAACTTTTGTCTCTTCTGCTAAAGCTCTTGTGGTGAAAACGAACGAAGCAAGCACCATGCAAAGGGCGACCCAAAGCCTCATAACTAGCACCTCCATATAGGCGACTCAGATGAACCGAAGCCGACTATACACATGAGGCCGAGCATTACCACAATCGCAAAATGGTCACAGGCCGGTTAGCGAGCTGCGCTCGATCTGGACCGTGAGCCTGGCGTCCTCAAGAGGCCGGAGGTACTTCATGGTCGATGCCAGCGACTTATGTCCCGCGAGAGCCTGTACCGTACGAATGTCCACGCCGGACCGGAGCAGCTCCGTTATGTACGTAGCTCTGAAGCGATGCACCCGCCATTCTGAGCACGTCGGTCCATCACAGCACTGAACCTTCTTCCTGGTGTACTTCTTCCCTTTACGCGGGCCTCGCAGCCAGCCATAACACCGTCCACAGTTCAGACCCGCTCTGAACGCGATCTGCTTCGTCTGAGGGAGGAAGCGCCTGTTCGGCTTCTCGTCACCGGTACGTGTGCTCGTCCGCGTGGGGAACACCAGCAGAGTTCCTTTGGCCTGCTTCTCGCGATGCGCCTTCAGTAGCTCCACCAGCTCTTGAGGGATGGGGACAGTCCTCTCCTCGCGCGTCTTCGGCTTGAACGACCACTTCGGCTTGCCGTTCGCATCGAGAGGACCGATCTTGCCCTTCACTGAGAGAGTGCCCTTGCGCAGGTCCACATCTGGCCACGTCAGATATTGCACCTCCTGATCTCGGAATCCGCTGAGCAGGAACGTCTTGAATATCACGCGCTCGTCTTCAGTAGTGGCCGCGAAGAAATCCTTGAGGTCTTCGATGGCGTAGACCTCCACATCCTTCTCGTCAACCCGTGGCCAGTCACGCCGATTCAATTTGATCTGGGCTCCTCCCCATCGGCATGCCGTCAGCACGACGATCGTGTCTGACTTTGCCGTCTGGCTATCGAGATCGCACGCACCCAGCAAGTACTGGATGTGGCTGATGATGTCCTCACGAGTGACCTGGGAGGCATAGCGCTTGCTCGTGTTTTGGAAGAACCGCTCTAAATTCCTCTCGTATTTGTCGAATGACCTTTGATTGATCGTGTGACGTTTCTCCTCCAGAAAAGCTTTGAAGGTATCGCGCAGCGATCGCTCACCACCCAGGGCAGGGATGACAGCGTCCTCACCCGCCAGGCCTTGGCACTGGAGCGCGAGCGTCGCTTCCTGGGCAGCCTTCGCATCGATCGCGGAGACAGGATCGAGTGAGCTTAGGCTCTTCTGGATTTTGCGACCGTCGCGCACCCATTCCAGGAAGAACGATCCGCCCTCGACCTTCTGAGGTTGATCGTTCACGAGAACGTAGTCCCACAGGACGCGCTCGCCGCGCTTCGCGATGGTGGCGAATGTCCACTTCCCGTCGAGCTTGACCTTCCGTTTGATCCGGACGGACGGTGCTTTCGTAGCCGTCGTGGTTACTGAAGGCGTAACCAAAGACTTTCGATCTTGACTAGGGTTTTCCATGTTCGTGGTAGCCATCCCTTATTGGTTTTGCTACCATCGATGCTACCACGGCAATTGTGTTGTGGTAAGTGATTGATTCAATTGATCGCTTCCACTGGAATTTGAGAGCATCGGCATCTCGAGCGTCACACGCGTGCCGCGGCCCGGCCGGCTCTCCACTTCGAACCGCGCCTCGCCTCCGTAAAGCACTTCGAGTCGCTCGCGTACATTCTTCATGCCGATGCCGTTGCCGGAACGGCTCTGCGCCGTTACGGCGCCGACCGCAGCCGCCCGGGCGGGCATAATTCCCACGCCATCGTCTTCGACATCCACCACTAGCCGGCCCTCGCGCACCCGGCTGCGCAGCGTCACCGTGCCCCCTTCGAGCCGCGGCTCCAGCCCATGCTTGATGCTGTTCTCAATCAGCGGCTGCAGTACCATGCTGGGCACCATCACCTCCAACGTCTCCGGCTCGATCTCGCGCTCCACACGCAGCTTGTCTGCCCCAAATCGCACCACCTCAATCCCCAGATAATCGTCCGTAAAGGCAAGCTCGTCACGAAACGGCACAAAGCTGTCGTGGTCGCGCAGCAGCGCGCGCAGAATATTCGCGAGCCGCACAATCATCTCCCGCGCCAGCTCGGGATGGAACCGCACCAGCGATCCAATCGAGTTCAGCGTGTTGAACAAAAAATGCGGATTGATCTGTCGCTGCAGCGCATCCAGCCGCGCCTCCAGCACCAGGCGCTTCTGCTCCTCCAGCTTTTGCTCAATCTGGATCGCGTTCCATATCTTCAGCGGAATGCCCACCACTACTGCGGGGCACGCGTAGATCGCCAACCGCACCACCCAGCTATGGGTATTCAGCACAAAAAGACGATGCGGATAGAGTTTAGCGATCTCCATCCGCACCATCTGCATCACCACGATCAGCATCAGCAGCAGAATCTGGCGATCCAGCCGTGGCCGCGCCAGGTTGCGCCGCACCCATCGATAGAGGCTCAGGTCGATAAACGGTGAGAACGACCACACATCTTCCGGATCCACCAGCCGCCCATAAAGTCCCGCAACCCCGGCCACGCAAAGATGGAATGGCAAGGTCAGGAATTCGCCATGCAGCATGGCGGGAATGGCCAGAAAAGCTCCGCCCATGGCAGCCCACCAGGGCCCCAGCAGCACGCCCAGAATGATCGTCGTTTCAAAGGCGTTATCCGCTGCGAGAAAATTCGGTACCGTCACGCGCGCCCACACACCCAGCGTCAGCGGTATGCAGATGCAGGCCAGCAGCCCGATCGTCTCGCCGGCCGTCCGGTCTTCCGCGAACAACAGACGCTTGAAGACGCGCGACCGCGCCAGCGCGCTCGACACCGCGGCAGCGATGCCCAGCTTGATCAGTAACGAAATCCAGACCAGCTTTGGGTCGTACATAAGCGCATGGCCCGATCGCGGGCCCGGCAATCGCCTCCCGACTATAATCTACCCATGTCCTCCATCACCGTAAGCAAGATAGCGGAGGCCGATTTCCCCTCCCGCTGGGGACCATTCCGCGTCCATGGTTTCGAAGGTGTCGTCTCGGACCCGGATCCCTGCCGGCCCGGCGATCCGCCGCCCATACGCCGCGTCGAAGGCTGCGTCGCCCTCGTCCTCGGCGACATTCATGCGTTGCCTCCAGTCGTCCGTATTCATTCGCAGTGCCTCACCGGAGATGTCTTTGGCTCGCTTCGCTGTGACTGCCGCCAGCAATTCGAGCTCGCAATGCAGCGCATCGTCGAGGAAGGCGCAGGCATCCTGATCTACGAACAGCAGGAAGGCCGCGGTATCGGGCTGATGGCGAAGCTGCGAGCCTACGAGTTACAGGACAAGGGTCTCGACACGATCCAGGCGAACCTCGAGCTGGGCTACAAAGCCGATTGCCGTGTCTTCGAGGTGCCGGCAAAGGCACTGAAGCTGCTCGGCGTCCACGCGGTGCGCCTCATCACGAATAACCCCGAGAAGATCGCCGCCCTCGAAGAGCAGGGCGTCCGCGTGATCGAACGAATTTCAGCGGAAGTGCCCGCGGCATCTCCGCTCGCGGAGCGCTATCTCGAGACCAAGCAGACGCAGATGGGACATCTGTTCACTGAGGCCCAGGCGAAGTAGCTGCCTCGCGCGATGCTTTCACTATCTTCGCAGTGGTCACCATCTGCCCAATGTGCCGCTGCGTGTGTTCGGCGATGTGCACCAGGAGTCCGCCGAATGTGGTAGGCAGACGTCTGCGGCCAACAAACCGCGGCGCCTCCAGGTCCGCTCCCGCAAAGCGGCGGATGCGCCCCGCAGCATGCTCCATCGATTCTCGAAACTCCCGCAGCAGCGTGCGAGGCAGCGCACCCGCTGGCTCTGCTTCCCGCTTCAGCTCCGCTAATTGCTCTTCGCTCAGCTCCCGCCCCTCGGCATAGGTCAGCAGACGATCCACGCTGCCGCTGACGTGCCGCAGATGAAACGCGACTGGTGGCAACCCCGCGGGCCGCATATTCAGATCCAGTCCGGTCAAATCCCCACACCAGCGCTCCGCATCCTCCCGCGCGAGTTCCAGCGCATGCAGGACGGCTCGAATCACAGCCGGCCCATCCGTAAGCGTGCCGCGCAACCACGGCTCCGGCTGTTGCTGTGTTTTTGTCGCAGTATCCGTCATAATCCCTTCCTCGCGCGGAACTCACGCACCACTTGTGCGGGGTCTCTATGCTCTCCGTCCACCGCTTCGTTCATCGCCTGCATCTCCTGCGCGTCAATCTTCCCTGCGAGCTCAGCCACCGCCGCGCGCATCTGCGGCCAGCGGCGATAGGCATCCTCGCGGAAGAGCGGCACAGCATCGTATGGCGGAAAATAATGACGATCGTCCGCGAGCACGGTCAGGTGCAACGGCTGAATCGGTCCATCGGTCGAGTTCCCCGCGATGATATCCACCTGATGCTGCTGAATCGCGCGATAGAGCAGCCCCAGGTCCATCGTGCGCGGCGGTCCCTTGAACTTCAATCCGTATGCCTGCTCCAGACCGCGCAATCCATCCGGACGCTCCTCAAACTCATACCCCACCCCAAGCTTCCACGCGGGCGCAACAGCCGAGGCCTGACTCAATGTTCCGACATGCAGTCTCGCTGCCTCATCGCCCCGCACGATCATCGCAAAAGTATTCTCGAAGCCGAGTGACGGGCCAACATCGATTCCATACCGCTCCCGGTACAAGCGCTGCACCGTTTCCAGGACGCGCGCCCGGTCCTTGTCCATTGGCTGCTTCAGGATCGCGGTCAGCGCCGTGCCCGTGTACTCCACGTATCCGTCGATGCGCCCCGCGATCAGCGCCTGCTGACAGATATAGCTGCCGGCAAGATAAAAACGCCGTTCCACCTTCAGCCCGGTCCGTGCCTCAATGTGCTGCGCCAGCAGCTCGCCCAGCACCACCTGCTCGGTAAAGTTCTTTGCGCCGATCACCGGACGGTCCGGCCGCGGCGGCGCGCACCCCAACAACCCTGGCACAAGCCAAGCCAGCATTGCCGCAAGCACAAGCCTGCGGTTCACGGCCGTCCCGTGCCTGGCACGCGCAGCTTCCATTCCAGTAATCCCAGCAAGCCGTCTGCTGCCAGCGCGAGCAACGCTGCCGGAACCGCGCCCGCAAGCACCAGCCGATTGTCCACCGACGCCACGCCGCGAAAGATGAACTCGCCCAATCCGCCCGCGCCTACTGCCGCCGCAATGGTGGCGATGCCCACGCACGTGACGGTAGCCGTCCGCAGACCCGCAAGGATGAACGGCATCGCCAATGGAAGCTCCACTTTGCGCAGTCGCTGCCAGCTTGTCATGCCGACCGCCTCGGCCACATCCATCACCGTCGCATCCACACCGCTGATGCCCGCATACGTGTTCCGAACAATTGGCAGCAGCGCATACATCACGAGCGCCACAATCGCAATCCGCGCCGCGCGCTCACCAATGAACGGCAGTGGCAGCAGGAAGCCGAACATCGCCAGGCTCGGAATCGTCTGCAGCGTGTTTACCACTCCTAGCACCGGCTTCGCCCATGCCCGCTTGCGCGCCAACAGGATGCCCAGCGGAATCGAAATGACAGTAGCAAACAGCATCGCGGCACCGGTCAGCCACAGATGCTCGAGCGTCAGACTCGTGATCTCATCCCAATGCTGTTGCAGAAAGCCGCCGCCGGTGATCACGAGCGCGCCTCCACGCCGCGATGCACCGCCCGCACGTAGCCTTGCACCGCCGGAATCGTAGAGGAGAGAAAATCTTCCGCCGGCAGGTTCGCCGCGATGCGGCCATCCTCCACCAGCACGACGCGTTCGGCCAGGTACAGCGCCTCATCCAGATCGTGCGTCACCAGCAGCACCGTGGTGCGCGCACCGCTCTGCTGCGACTCGATCGACAGCCGCCGCAACACATCCTGCATCTCGGCCCGGGTCAGGGGATCGAGCGCCCCGAAGGGCTCGTCCATCAGCAAAATATCCTGCCCTGCAGCCAGAGCCCGCGCCAATCCCACACGCTGCCGCTGTCCGCCCGATAACTCATGTGGCATGCGTCGCGCGAAATCCCGCGGAGCAAGCCCCACCATCTCCAGCAGAGCACGCGCACGCTCCGCGATCGCCGTGCGCGATCTGCCTTCAATCTCTAGCACCAGTCCGATGTTGCGTTCGATGGTGAAGTGGGGGAAGAGTCCCGTCTCCTGAATCACGTAGCCAATGGAGCGCCGCAGGGCAATCGGGTCCTGCTCGGCAATGGAGCGTCCCCGCACCAGCACATCGCCGCCGCTAATGCTGTGCATGCGGTTCACCACGCGAAGCAGCGTCGTCTTGCCCGACCCGCTCTTCCCCAGCAATGCCACCGTGGTGCCGGGCGCCACGTCCATCGTCACATTCTCAAGCAGGCCCCGGCCATCCGGCAGCCGGTAGCTCACGTTGCGGAACTCGATCGCCGGCTTCGCGCCCATGCTCTGCCTCGCCAGAAGAGAAAGGCCGGGGACGCGCCCGGCCTCATTCCATCAAAACATGCGGCGAACGATCACTCTTCGCCCTCGTCGTCTCCATCCGTGTCGTCGCCCATTGCATCCGGGGGAACCGGTGCGCTCATGGCGCTCTCTGGCGTCGGTGCCGGCTGGCCCTTCACGCGCACGACGGTGATCTTCGAGAAGCCTTCCTTAAAGCTCGGCGGACGCAGCCGCTCGGCCATCTTCTGCATCGCCTCATCGCTCACCGTCCGCTCGCGTTGACGATTGCGCTCCATGCAGACCGAGAAGGGCACATCGAAGAAGACCGCCTGCACCTCATAACCGAAGCTCTTCGCCATTTTGATCCACTGCCGCCGCTCATGGGGCGACAGGTTCGTTGCGTCGACATAGTTCCACGGCATCTTCGCAATCAATCGCGCGCGCAAGAGCGAGCGTAACGTGGAAAAGACCAGCCCCTGGTAGCGCTGCTCGGTGATGTCGTCAAAGAGAATCGTGCGCAGCAGGTCGCTCGAAAGCGGCGTCACACCGCGACGCTTGAACCACGTCGTCTTGCCGGAGCCCGGCAGCCCGATCGTGAGCACGACGAAGCCGCGCGAGGGTCGTGCGCCGCTCGGCTCGGGCGGCACCGCAGAAGGCGACTCCGGCTGCGTCTCCACAACCAGTTTCCCTTCGGGCAGCGACTTACCGTCGCCCGCCGCAACAGCGCCGTCGGCCGCGGCGTCACTTTCCGGGGACGCACGGTCGAGATCGCGGCCCACCACGGGCACTTCCTTCGGCCTTGCCTCTGCATTTGTGTCGGCCGTCTTTCCGTGCGGCACCTGCGCGGCGGAAGGCGGATATTCAGCCCTGGCATAGTTGGGTTGCAGCGGCGCGGGTTGATTCACCGGCAGCTCCTGCCCGATCTTTCCAGTTTGCTCAGAGAGGTTTGGGGCGCGTTTGGAACGTCGTCTCATCGGTCTGTCGGCGTATCAGGAGACGCCTACGTGGATCGTACACAGGTTTACCGCTGTGTCGCAATAAGTGTGCAACAATGCCGGTCGCGCGAACCTGAGGTGCTAGCATCGAAATGGAAACCGTGAAAATCGCGCAGTGTTGGCGACACGTGCAGCGCTGCTATCGCGACACTTCCCATTGACCCCTCCTGAGGAGATCTTATTTAGATGGCTGTGAAGGTAGGCATTAACGGCTTCGGCCGTATCGGCCGTAACGTCTTTCGCGCTTCGCTTGGCAATCCTGAACTCGAATTTGTCGCTGTCAACGATCTCACTTCGCCTGCGACCCTGGCGCACCTGCTCAAGTACGACTCCATTCTCGGCAACCTGCCTCATGAAATCACCGCCGGCGACGACTACATCACCGTCGATGGCAAGAAGATCAAGGTCTTCGCCGAGCGCGACCCCGCCAAGCTCGACTGGTCCTCGGTCGGAGCACAGGTAGTCGTCGAATCCACCGGCCACTTCACAGACGCAACCAAAGCCAAGGCTCACCTGCATGGCACAGTGAAGAAGGTCATCATCTCGGCTCCGGCCACCAACGATGACCTCACCGTCGTCCTCGGCGTCAACGAAAGCAAATACGATCCCAAGGCGCACCACGTCATCTCGAATGCATCCTGCACCACCAACTGCCTGGCGCCGCTAGCGAAAGTACTGGATGAAGAATTCGGCATCATCAACGGGCTGATGAATACCATCCACAGCTATACCAATGACCAGGTCACACTCGACTTCCCGCATAAGGACCTGCGCCGTGGCCGCGCTGCCGCACTCTCCATCATTCCTACCTCCACCGGCGCTGCCAAGGCGCTCCACCTGGTGCTGCCGCAGCTCAAGGGCAAGCTCGACGGCTTCTCGCTGCGCGTACCCACGCCGGTCGTCTCCGTCGTGGATCTCACCGTCACCGTCGAAAAGCCGGTGAGCGTCCAGATCGTAAATGATGCGTTGAAGAAGCACGCAACCGGCCCGTTGAAAGGCATTCTCGGCGTCGAAGAGCACGAGCTCGTCTCCGCCGACTTCAAGGGCAATCCGCTCTCTTCCATCATCGACGCGCCGCTCACCAAGGTGATCGGCAACATGGTGAAAGTCATCTCCTGGTACGACAACGAGTGGGGCTACTCGAACCGAATTCGCGACCTGATCCTCTTCCTGGAAAAGAAGGGATTCTAGACGGCGGATCGGCCCACCAAGATGAAGCGCCAGCCATTCGACTCCGCTGGCGCCCTACCCTCAAATGCAGTGCAATATGCAATGTAGACATACGCGCAACCTGGGCGGCATCCTTCACGTTGGATCGCTTCGGTTGTACCTGCAAACAAAATGCCGGCACGACAAAACATCTCGGGCAGTTCACCGTTCGAGCCCATCATCGGCTTCTCGCGCGCGGTTCGCGTGGGCAACGCCGTGCATGTCTCCGGTACCGGCCCGGTAGGCGCTGACCGGTCCTCGGTCGAAGACCAGACGCGTCAAATCTTCAAAATCATTGAACAGGCACTCATCCAGGCAGGCGCCGCGCTGCACGACGTCGTTCGCACCCGCATGTACCTCACGCACGCTGAAGATTGGGAGGCGGTAGGCAAAGTACACGGCGAACTCTTTGGCGATGTACGTCCCGCCGCGACCATGGTTGTTGTCGCTGCACTCCTCAACCCCTCATGGCGCATCGAGATTGAGGCCGATGCTGTTCTCGATCGCGCAGAAAGCGAGAGCAAAAGCACAGACGATGTACGGTGAGGCACCATTCCGAACGCAGCCGTTCTATCAAGCAACGGCTGCACCGGGCAGATCTCTCCACATTACGTTATCTGTGCTTTTGCTTTAAGGTGCCTTACATGCACATTCCATCCATCCGCAGCCTTACCGAGGGCACAAACCAGCTCCAGCACCAGCATGTACTGATCCGCGTCGACTTCAACGTGCCGCTCTCCGACGACGGCACCGAGATCCTCGACGACACACGCATCCGCGAGACCCTGCCGACCATCGAGCTCGTCCTTCGCCACCGCGGCAAGGCCATTCTCTGCTCGCATCTCGGCCGGCCGAAGGGTAAGCCGAACCCCAAGTATAGCTTGCGTCCCATCGTGGACCGCCTCCGCGTCATGCTCGACCACGCTATCGGCGAGCAGGTCAATGTAGCCTTCGCGCCGGACTGCGTTGGCGACCTTGCGCGCGAGCTCGCCAATAAACTCGAGGACGGCAAGGTGCTCCTGCTCGAGAACCTCCGCTTCTACGCCGAAGAAGAAGCCAATGATCCCGCGTTTGCGAAGAAGCTCGCCGGCCTTTGTCAAATTTACGTGAATGATGCCTTTGGCTCCGCGCATCGCGCCCACGCGTCCACCGAGGGCATCACGCATTTTGTGCAGCATGCGGTCGCGGGTCTACTCATGGAGAAAGAGCTGAACTACATGGGCAAGGCTCTCACCAACCCGGCCAAGCCATTCGTCGCGATCCTCGGGGGCGCAAAGGTCTCCGACAAAATTCCAGTAATCGACAACTTGCTCACCAAGGTCGATGCCATCCTCGTCGGCGGCGGCATGGCCTACACCTTTCTCAAAGCGCAAGGCATGGAGGTCGGCAAGTCCCTGGTCGAAGCCGACAAGCTCGAGATTGCGCGGAAGGCAATGGCCGCTGCGAAAAGCCGCGGCGTGCGCTTTCACCTGCCCGTCGATCATGTTCTGGCAAATCGATTTGCCCCCGATGCAAAGACGAAGGTCGTGAACGGCGACGAACCTTTCCCCGCGGAGTGGATGGCGCTCGATATCGGGCCAAAGACCGTCGATCTCTTTGCCGGCGAGATCGCTGAAGCCAGCACAATTGTGTGGAATGGGCCCATGGGAGTCTTTGAAATGCCGGCATTTGCCCACGGCACTGTCGCCATCGCAGAGCTGGTGGCGGCCAATCGGGACGCGATCTCCATCGTGGGGGGTGGCGATTCGGTCTCGGCCATCAAGCAGGCCGGGGTCGCGGACCGCATTACCCATATATCCACAGGGGGAGGCGCATCGCTGGAGTTCCTGGAAGGTAAAGTACTCCCTGGGGTTGATGCATTACGCAAGAAGCCGTAATCTGCTAATGTCCTTGTCCCCCGGGGCCGATGAGGAATTTTCGCCGTGCCTTCAGTGTTCTTGCTGAACGCCGCCATCCTTTTCAGTGGCGTCGTCGCATTCATCATCGCGGGCTTTGCCGGAACCTTTGTGCGTTCCCTGCATCCGTGGCGCTATCGGCTCATGCTGGCGCCCCTCGGCTTTGTTGTTTGTGGCGGCATCAGCATCTCCGCGGAGCAGCACCTTCTCCGCTGGATTGAGCATGGACACCTGCAGCATTCTCTCGGCTCGGGCATCGTGCAGGGTATTGTTCTCATCATCGCCGGCCTCTGCGGCCTGCTCGCCGGTATTGGGCTGGGTACCAGTCTCGATCGCACCTTCCCCGATGTGCAAAGCTACTCCATCGCCAACTATTGGGGACCGCAGGAAACGAAGCCCCGCACGCGCCGCGGCAAGGTCGTTCCCATTTCGCGCGGACGGCAGCCCGGAGTCATCCCGCAGATCAAAGCAATCTCCCACCGCGACTAGAGTATTTTTCCTATAGGTGTAGACCGACCAGCAGCAGTTCTTGTGGCTTTTCCGTTGGAGCGGATTTCCGTGGATCTATGCTGAAACAGCGGCGCGGGCGCGGCTTTTCCGTTAAGAAAAGCCGCTCCGCTCGGACCTGAATGGAACATCGCAATGGAAATCCGCTCAACGAAAAGCCACGCCGCGTGTCACTCCGCGGTTCACAGTATTAGGAAAATGCTCTAGCCCGTTCGCTGTTTCACCTCATCGCTGCATCGCCTGAAAGGAACCATGCGCATTCCCCTGCTCGCTGCAAATTGGAAGATGTACAAAACCCCTGCCGAGGCCAGCTCCTTCGTCTCCACATTTCTTCAAACGCCGCTTCCCGCGAATGCCGAAATAGCGCTCTTCCCCGCCGCGATCGATCTTCCCGCCACCCTCGATGCTGCCAACGGCTCCGCTCTTTATGTAGGCGCGCAGAATATGTACTTCGCCGACGAGGGCGCCTTCACCGGCGAGATCTCCGCACCCATGCTGGTCGCGGCCGGCGCAACGCATATTCTCATCGGCCACTCGGAGCGGCGGCAGTATTTCGGGGAAACGGATGAGCTGGTGAACAAGAAGCTCCACACCGCATTGCGCTACAAGCTCATTCCCATCGTCTGCGTCGGCGAGCATCTGGAGCAGCGCGAAAATGGTGAGACCGAATCCGTGCTGCGCAGGCAAATCAGCCGCGCACTCGAGAACATCAACGCCGAGCAGGCCGCCCCCGTCGTCATCGCCTACGAGCCGGTATGGGCCATCGGTACCGGCAAAACCGCCACGCCTGAAATTGCAGCCGAAGCGCACGCCGTGATTCGCCACGAACTCGCGCAGTTGCTCGGCAAGCCGCGCAGTGAGGCGATGCGCATCCTCTACGGCGGCTCTGTCAAACCGGACAACGCAGCGCAGCTCTGCGCGCAGCCGGATATCGACGGAGCCCTCGTCGGCGGCGCATCGCTCGATCCCGCATCCTTTGCCAAAATCGTGGCCGCGGCCGCCTAGACCGTTTCACAAGAGGGTTTGGCTCCGGAGATCGCACTCAACGCAGCTTTTCCGTCAAGAAAAGCTGCTCCTCGCGGCTGCTGGCTGGATACAGTACTTGTGAACACGGTCTAAGCAGGAGCGCAATATGGAGAAAACCGAGCTGCTCGCCTACCTTCGCAGCCAGCGGCTCGGCATACTCGGCACGCTCTCCACTTCAGGTGAGCCGCAGGGCGCACTGGTCGGCTACGCAATCACGCCGCACTTTGAAATCGTCTTCGACACACTCCGGACCACTCGCAAATATCGAAACATCCTCGCAAACCCGCGTGTCTCGTTCACCGTCGGCAATACCGCCGGCAGCGGAGACGAACGCACAGTGCAGTACGAAGGCCTCGGCGAAGAACCCACGGGCGACGAACTCGCCCGTCTGCAGCAGGTCTATTTCGCAACCTGGCCGGATGGCGTCGAGCGCAAGCAGTGGGCAAACATCACCTGGATCGTCATTCATCCGCGTTGGATTCGCTATTCGGACTTCAACATTCCTATGACCCAGGAGTGGAGTTTCTAGTAACCCAGGAGTGGAGCTTCTAGACCGCGATCACTGGACCCGCTCATCCCCTGAAGGCTCCTCATCGCCATCCAGTTCCGCGTCCATCGCGTCACGCACCCGCAGAATGGTCTGCTCCGGCCGCAGATGCTTCTGCTCTTCATAGAAGCGTGCGACGTGCCGTACCAGGTCGGCCAGCACCACACCCCACGCAGTCGGGTCGTCCCAGCCGCCCATCTGCAGGCTCACGTGCAGGTCGCCCTGCGCCACCCACGCACGCACCAGCTCAAAGGCCTTCGGATCATTCGCCGCGCCCGGCGGAATCACCAGTTGGTTTTTGGCGGAATCACTCCTCGCCGGCTCATTTTTTTCTGCCATCGCTCGCTACACCTTTTCACAAAAGGATTTAGGACTTGTAATAGCTGGCCGACGCAGCTTTTTCGTCAAGAAAAGCTGCTCTTCTCAGATGCTGATGAAGAACACCATATTTGTGAAATGGTTACACCTCACACAGCACATCATTGCCGTCCACACGCAGCGGATAGACGATCGCACTGCCCAGCGGATTGCGCAACTCTGCGCCCGTCTTCGGATCGAAGCTCCACCCATGCCACGCACATACCACACGGCCTTTCTCGATCGTCCCGTCGCAGAGCGGCGCGCCGTGATGCGGACACTCATTGTTCAATGCCGCAAGCTGCCCGTGAATCCGCGCGACACAAATCGTGGTTCCCAGCGCCTCGAACGCCTTCGCTCTGCCCTCGACAGGCATCTCTGAGAGTGCGCCGATCCGAACCCATTGCCCCATTCCTCGATCCTGCTCCTTTTCGCCACTTCTGGGAGAAGTGTATTGTTTTCGTCGGTGGAAGATGCCACGCCACCGCTGCTACGCTGGATTCACATGCCTGAAGCGAAGCATCCAGACCCGCACGACTCCTCGCCGGCAACGCTCTGGTGTCCCACGTGCGCACGGCCCGTTCACGATCCGCTCACCTGCGGCGATTGCTCCGCCGTCATCTGCCGCGTCTGCGGCACTCCCCTCGAATCCGCGGACGAGCTAGCCTTCGGCTAACGAAAATGGCCGCCCCGATCCGTCCCGTCCCTCCACCCGATTTCGTCGATCCGCTGCGCCCGCAAAATCCGTTGGTAGCGCATCGCTGGATTCTCGGCGGCATTGGCGTGATCGTGCTGGCATCGCTGGCGGCGCTCTACTTTGCCATTGGACTGCTCTTCTGGCAGGGGCAATGGCAGCTCATCTTCCACCCATCGCACGTTGTGGCAAGCACTCCGGCCAGCGCCGGCGTTCCTTTCGACGACGTCCGCTTCGACACCACGGAAACCGGCCAGCCGCAGCTCAACGGCTGGTGGATTCCGGCAGACAGCCGCGCGCCGCGCCCAGTAACCATCCTGTACCTGCATGAGGCCCGCGGCTCTCTCTCCGACGCGTTGCCGGATATTCTCGCCCTTCATTCCCTGGGCAATGACATCTTCGCCTTTGATCCGCGCGCCTTCGGAAAGAGTCAATGGATAAAGCCGTCGGAAAAGCATTGGGACCAGGATGCCGATGCGGCGCTCTATTACCTCGCAAGCGTGCGCCACATCGGGCCGAGCCGCTTGATCGTCGTCGGCCGCGGACTCGGAGGAACGATAGCAGCCAATCTCACCATCAGGCACCCGGAGATTCGCAGCCTGATCATGATCGACCCTCAGCCGCTTACGCTCGGGCTGATTGACGCGCCGCATTGGACCCACATTCTGCCCGTCAGGATGCTCGCTCGCGACCACTTCAATCCCGCGCCCGCCTTGAGCTCCAGATCACTGGATAAGCTCTTCCTGCTGCCCGCTCAGGCAGCAGCTCCCGATTATGTGGCGACGGCAGCCGCGCCCGCGATGACCGTGCACAGCACTGCGCTTCGAGACCCGGCAACAAACGGCGCTCTTCAGCGATTCGTCGCACGCTCAGCAGCCGAAAAGAAGAATTAACCGTCGATGTGCTCAGACAATCTCGCCAGAGCAGCCTGTGCCTGCTCATCCAGACTCTCATTCACTCGGGCAATATCCGGAACCAAATAACTGAGGTTCACGGCAAGAAGATTTTCCTGAATTACCTGTGCCACAACCCGCCGCAGCATGCAGAATTCGGCCAGCATCAGGCTCGGCGTATATCCCTCTAAGTCGCGCTGGCCGATGTACCCGCCCAGAGATATCCTGCGCCCCGTTATCTCTTCGCCGGAGTACGTCTGCGCCGCCCGAATGACTTCTTCCAGAATGTATTTCAGATAACTGAGGCGCTGCTTCTTATCCAATGCCACTCGCGACAGTGCGGCATCTTTTTCTACAGTCGACAGCCACAGCTCCTCGATACGTTCCTGGTGTTCCTGCAGAATCATCGCCACTCGCTTGGGCGGAGGTAGCTGCCGTTTTTGCGGCGGAGTCGCCAGTTTGCTCTCGATCGTGTTCACCAACGCCGGAATATTGGCCGGCTTGACGATGTAATCGTCCACCTGCTGCCGGATTGCTTCGAGCGCCGTTTCAAAAGCAGGATACCCGGTAAGAATCATCGTCACCGCTTCCGGCTGGGTTCTTCGCATGGCGCTCACCACGGTCAGCCCATCCCCCGGATTGCCGATATTCAGATCCGACAGGAGTACGTCGAATGTTTCCGAGGTGATCTTCTGCAATGCCTCAGCGACAGATGCCGCGGCGCTCACCTCAAAGCCGTACTTGGCGAGTATGGCCGATAACGTGATGCGGATAACCGATTCATCGTCCACGAGCAGTAAGCGCCGCTGCATTCTGAATCCTGAGATAGTCCTAGTGAGTGTGTATTTACCGACCGGCTTGTACCCACAAGCGCACGGCAGCACTCTACGCCCGAGCTGTCGATTCGTATGAGAGAATCTGGTCCCGTAAAACTAGAACTTCGCCAACCCCTCGATCGCACGGAACAGATCCTCCGGCTGAGGCAGGATGACATTCTCCAACTGCGGCTGATACGCCACGAAGGTATCCGTTGCCGCCACCCGCTTTACCGGCGCATCCAGGTCCTCGAACAGCTCATCCGCGATCCTTGCGGCGATCTCCGCCCCGTAGCCCCAGCTCAGCACGTCCTCATGCGCCACGATCACCCGGCTCGTCCGGCGCACGCTTTCCGCAATCGCCTCCCAGTCATAGGGACTCAGCGTCCGCAGATCGATCACCTCCGCCTCCACACCCAGCTCGCGGCTCGCGCGCTGCGCAGCCTGCAGCGCCCGCGGAACGATCGCGCCGTAGGTCACCATTGTCAGATGCTTGCCCTCGCGCACTGTCTTCGCCTTGCCAAACGGGATCATGTAATCCGGCCCTGGATACGGAGCGCGACCGAAGGTTTCGCGGTAAAGCCGCTTGTGCTCGAGGAACATCACCGGATCATCGCAGCGAATCGCCGTGCGCAGCAGGCCGTTGGCGTCCAGCGCGTTCGACGGAAAGACCACGCGCATCCCCGGCGTGTGGGTAAACAGAACCTCACCCGACTGCGAGTGATAGAGTGCTCCGCCCGTCAGATAGCCGCCGATGGCCACGCGAATGACCGCGGGCGCCGAAAACGCGTTGTTGGACCGCCAGCGCAGCGGCGCCAGTTCATTGCGAAGCTGGTGCATCGCCGGCCAGATGTAATCGAAGAACTGAATCTCCGCTATCGGCTTCATACCGCGCGTAGCCACGCCAACCGCACGCCCCACGATATTCGCCTCGGCCAGCGGCGAGTTAAAGACCCGATCGCTGCCGTACTCGCACTGCAATCCGGCGGTCAGCTTGAAGACGCCGCCCTTTCCCTTCACTGCGCTGCTCTTCAGATACTCCTCGCGGCTGCAGTCGGCCACGTCCTCGCCAAAGACGATGATGCGCGGATCGCGCTTCATCTCATCCTTCATGCAGGCGTTGATCAGGTCCGCCATCGTCTTGTCCGGGCCGCTGGCCGCGGCCGTCTCCGGTGCGAACGAGCGCGAGGTCGGATCGATATCCGGCGAATAGACGTAGTTGTAGATCGAATCCGCTGCCGCGAAGGGCGCGCGCAGCGCCCGATCGGTCGCCGCCTGAATCTCCTCGTCAACCGCCTTTTCCAGTCGCGTGATGCCCTCCGCGTCGATCACGCCCTCGCGCAGCAGCCTGAGTTGCAGCTGGGGCAGCGGATCGCGCAGGTTCTCCGCTTCGAGCTCCGCAGCCGGGCGGTACAGCTTGTCATTGTCCGAATGCGAGTGCGAATACGGACGCGTCACATGACCGTGTACGAACGCCGGCCCCTTCCGCGCACGGCAATGCGCCACTGCCTTCGTCATGGCGGCGTAGCTCTCCACCGGATCGGTGCCATCCACCTCGGCAAAGAAGAAATTCGGAAAGCCGGCCACCAGCTTCGAAATGTTTCCCCCCGGCGTATTCACCTCCACCGGCGTCGAGATGGCATAACCGTTGTCCTCTACCACGAAAAGCATCGGCAGCTTCTCCAGCGATGCCGTGCTCACCGACTCCCAGAACTCGCCCTGGCTGGTCGAACCCTCGCCAATCGAGGCATAGACCACCTCATCGCCATGGAAGGTCGCGTTGTGAAAGGCACGATAGTCGTTGCTGCCGGACTGAGATCCCGGCTCCGCCGCATTCGGATGCGCAGCCAGATAGCGCCCGGCTTCGGCGCAACCCACTGCCTGCAGCATCTGCGTCGCCACCGAAGAGCTCTGCGACACGATATTCAGCCGCTGATTTCCCCAATGCGACGGCATCTGGCGTCCACCGCTGGCGGGGTCTGCCGCGGCGCCTACAGCCTGTAACAGCATCTCTTCCGCCGTCACCCCCAGGGTTAGGCACAGCGCGCGATCGCGATAGTAAGGATAGAACCAGTCGTAGCCGGGCTTCAGGGCCTTGCCCGCCGCCACCATCAGCGCCTCGTGGCCGGCGCCGGAGATCTGGAAGAAAATCTTTTGCTGATTTTTCAACAGAATTTCGCGGTCGTCCAGGCGGCGCGACAGGTACATCAGCCGGTAGACGTCCACCCATTCCGCTGCCGTCAGCCCGCTCAGTCCGCTGGCGCCGCCTTTCGGGCGCCGCTCCGTCGCCACACTGCCCATACGCTCTCCTTACTGCCTTCCTAAGTCAAAACGACTGGCGATTGTATCCTGTCCGTGCGCTCTCGTGCTCAGCAACAAGATGCAGCAACCTGGCAATTCGTCTCGTCGTGGCAACAGGACCGGCCCCGGCGAAACCACACGTTTGACTCACTTTTTCCACCCGTGCTCTAATCAGCGTTCCTCGAACCGGCGGCTTTCCCGGCAGCGCGCTGCGGCGGCAATGGCGGGGCGCACCATAGCGGTTTTCTTGTAGCTGTAAGCGGAGAAATGAGGCTGGCGTGGCCTTTCCTTCGAAAAAGAAGGGTCACACATAACCAACGCTCGCCACATCACAGCAACAGGAAAACCGCGTGAATCCAATCTTTTCGGAGAACTTGCATGCAGAATGTCGGCCTGTGGGCCCTGGGGATCCAGATAGGCTCCCCCAGCACCCCAGACAACGGCAGTATTTACTTGTGGGGCGCTTTGGCAATCGGCGTCCTGGGCCTCGTTGTCGCACTTTTCCTCTCCCGGTCCGTCCTCTCCATTGATGCCGGAACTCAGGAGATGCAAGCCATCTCCAATGCCATCCGCGAGGGGGCGGAGGCATTCATGTCCCGCCAGTACGGCACCATCGCCATTATCGCGGTCGTGCTCGCTATCCTCCTCTTTATTGGATACCGGCTCTCCCCTTTCACCGCTCCCTTCGCCAACAAAGTTGTCATCAGCTTCTTGATTGGCGCCATCTGTTCGGGGCTCTCCGGCTTTACCGGCATGTTCGTCTCCATCCGGACCAACATCCGGGCTGCCAGCGCCGCGCGCACCAGCCTCGGTCGCGCCCTGCAAACCGCCCTGCGCGGCGGCGCTGTCACCGGGCTCGTGGTCGTCGCTCTATCCCTGCTCGGCATTGGCGTTCTCTTCTTTCTCTTCGGCGGTCTCGAACATCCCGAGGCCACTCCTTATGAGCTCGTCGGCTTCGGCTTCGGCGCATCCCTGGTCGCCCTCTTCGCCCAGCTTGGCGGCGGCATTTACACCAAGGCCGCCGACGTGGGCGCCGACCTCGTCGGCAAGGTCGAAGCCGGCATCCCCGAGGACGATCCCCGCAACCCCGCCGTCATCGCCGACCTCGTCGGCGACAACGTGGGCGACTGCGCCGGCCGCGGTGCGGATATCTTCGAGTCCACCGCCGCCGAAAACGTCGGCGCGATGATCCTGGGCGCGGCACTCTTCCCTGTCTTCGGCATCAAGGGCATCCTCTTTCCTCTGATCATCCAGGCCATCAATCTCATCGCCTCCATCGTCGGTGTCGGCATCGTGCGCTCGCGTGAAGATGAAGATCCGATGCACGCATTGAACCGCGGCTATTACGTCACGTCTTTTGTCGCGCTGCTGGGCTTCGCCGCTGCGGTGTATTTCATGCTGCAGGGCCGCTGGTGGCTGCTCGGCTCCGGCATCGTCGGCATCATCACCTCGTTCCTCTTCGTTCGCATCACCGAGTACTACACCGAAACCCGCTACCGCCCGGTCCGTTCCATCGCCGAGGCCTCGCTCACCGGCCCGGCCACCAACATCATCAGCGGCCTTGCCGTCGGCATGGAAACGCCCGCCATGCCGGTCATCGTCATCAGCCTCGCGCTCTTGCTCAGCTACTACTTCGGCGTGCGCGGTCTGGCGGACCAAGTAGGAATCTCCAACTATGCCCGCGGCATTTACGGCACCGCCATCGCCACCATGGGCATGCTTTCAGCCTCGGCCTACATCCTGGCCATGGACACCTTCGGCCCCATCACCGACAACGCCGGCGGCATCATCGAGATGTCCAACCAGCCGGATTCCGTCCGCGAGAAAACCGACAAACTGGACGCCGCCGGAAACACCACCAAGGCGCTCACCAAGGGCTATGCCATCGGCTCCGCCGCTCTGGCTGCCTTCCTGCTCTTCTCCGCGTATCTCGAAAGCGTTCACGACATCGTCGCCCACCGCTTCGCCGATGCCGGCCAGATCCTTCCGGCAAACTGGCAGTTCACCCATGTGAATCTCGCCAGCGTCCCGGTCTTCGTTGGCGCGCTGCTGGGCGCAATGCTCACCTATCTCTTCTCTTCCATGGCCATCAAAGCTGTCGGCCGCACCGCGCAGTTCGTCATCAAGGATGTGCGTGCCCAGTTCAAGGAGAACCCCGGCATCATGGAAGGAACCGCCAAGCCGGATTACGGCCGCTGCGTCCGCATCGTCACTGGCGCTGCGCTGAAGGAAATGGTCATGCCCGGCGCGCTGGCCGTCGCCATGCCGCTGGCTGTCGGCCTCATCTTCCGCCATCTGAGCGACAGCTTCAATGTCCGCGATCTCAATGCCGATACACTGCTGCTGCACGGCCATCCAGTGAACCTGACTGGAGCGGAGAGTGTCGCCGGCCTGCTGATGGTCGGCACCATCTCCGGCATCCTGCTGGCCATGCTCATGAACAACGGCGGCGGCGCATGGGACAACGCCAAGAAATTCATCGAGACCGGCCAGTATGGCGGAAAGCGCTCGGAGGCCCACAAGGCAGCCGTCGTAGGCGACACCGTCGGCGATCCCTTCAAGGACACCGCGGGCCCATCGCTGCATGTGCTCATCAAGCTGTTGGCCACGGTCACGCTCGTGCTCGCGCCGCTGTTTCTTTAAGGTGTCGCTGAAAACAAACTTATTTGGTATCGCTGAAAATAAACTTATTTGTCATCTCGATCGAAGCGGAGCGAAGTGGAGAGATCTGCTTTTCTCACAACCGCCGGGACGCGCGCTCAGAGCACACTTGAGCGACTTCCTATCGCTATCTCCCATT
Source organism: Acidobacteriaceae bacterium (assembly GCA_036500805.1). Taxonomy (GTDB): domain Bacteria; phylum Acidobacteriota; class Terriglobia; order Terriglobales; family Acidobacteriaceae; genus KBS-83. The sequence goes on from DASYBK010000016.1 coordinate 74,108, forward strand.
GGTTCCACACAGAGCGGCGTTTCTGAACGGAAAAGCCGCTCAGCCGCGCATGCGATCCTTCACGCTCTTCGCCAGCTTTTCGATCTCGCCCGCCTTCTTCACCACATCCACCGACAACATATCCGCGTTGGACTTATCCACTTGTTCCTTCAACTCCTTCGCCAGCGCCAGCAGCTTGTCAGTATCCGCCACAAGCTGCTTTTGCCGATCGAGATTCCGCGCCTTCGCCAGCTTCGCCAGCCGCTGCTGCTGCATCGGATCGATCGCGTTGGGCGGCTCACCCAGACTCGGCGGGATCGGCTGCTGTAGGGGTGGAATCTGCTGTTGCATTTGCGCCGCGGAAAGAGTGTGGAGGCCAGCCCAGGAGCCAGCTACCAGGAGCGCGGCGGCGGCCCCTGTTCCCCAGCGCAACTTGGCAAATGAGCATCGCATCCGTTCATTAGAGCATTTTCGGTAATACTGTGACCTGCGGAGATGTACTCGGTGCGGCTTTGCGTTAATAAAAGCTGCGAGAACGGTCGCTGACCGTCTACACCCCTATCGAAAATTGCTCTATAGAAACCACGCAAATTCTGGATGTGAAAGGCTTCGATGTTCCTTCTGCTGCTCGCGCCGCCCAACCGTCATGTGCCGTTGCGTGAGGCACTCCAGAATATGTGGCAGGGCTGGCTGGACAGCGCACAGGACTTTCTCGTCCATGACCTGCAGCGCCTGATCGCCATCCTGGTCTTCGCCTGGATCGCGATCTGGTTGGTGAAACTCATCACCGATCGCATGCGCCGCGCCGCGGAGAAGCATCCGACCGTGGGCCTGGCCCGCACCTCGCAGATTCGTACCCTCGCCTCGGTGCTGCGTGCCACCGGCTTCGGCATCGTCGGCTTCTTCACCGTCATCACTATCCTGCGCGACGTCTTCGACTTCAATCTCGCCCCTCTGCTGGCCTCGGCCGGCGTGGCCGGCGTCGCCATCGGCCTCGCCGCGCAAACCATCGTCAAAGACATGATCAACGGCATGCTCGTGCTGGTCGAAGATCAGTACAACGTCGGCGACTGGGTCGCCATCGCCGGCGTCACTGGCACCGTGGAATCCATGTCGCTGCGCAAAACCTCCGTGCGCGGCGGCGATGGCACGCTCTACCTCATCCCCAACAGCCAGGTCACCACCGTCGCCAACCAGAGCCGCGACTACTCCACGACCACGCTCAACATCTCCGTCGACTTCTCCGCCGATCCCGACAAAGTCATTGCCCTGCTCCAGAAAGTTGCCGGCGAGGTACGCCAGGAGCCCGCCTACAAAGGCATCTTTTTAGAAGATCCGCAGGTGCTCGGCGTAGACCAGATCAAGGGCTCCGAGGTGATCTACCTCCTCAACGTGAAGACGCTGGCGCGCAAGCAATACGACGCAATACGCGAGATCCAGAAACGCATACGGGTGGCTCTGGAGGAAAACCACATGCTCCCCGGCAGCCCCTTCCGCATCCCGGGCGGACTCGGAACCATCACTTCCGGCGAGCCGGCAAAACCCACGCCCGCCCCCGACCCGACCACCAACAAGCCCAACGAGATCAACCCATTCGCCGGCGAATAACGGGGATCTTCGCCCGCACAACACACGCAGTTTGCAGATTTTCGTACTCTTGTCATCTCGACCGGAGCGGCGAAGCCGCGCAGTGGAGAGATCTGCTGTCCTTCGGGGAGCAGAGAGCCCGCTAGAGCCCTTTTCCTAATACTGTGAACTGCGGGGTGACACTCAGCGTGACTTTTCTTTATGGAAAGCCACAAGAACTGCCGCAGACGGGTCTACACCTATAGGAAAAAGCTCTAGGCGACGGAACCGGCCATCGCGGCCCGCAGTTCCTCAACCGTGCGGACAGCAGGCAGACAATGCGTCCCCTGGCACACCACCGCGAAGCTCGCTTTCTCCTGTAACTGCGGCAGTTGCGTAAGCGTCGCCTTCACAACCGGTGGCAGAGCCCCCGCCCTCAGCACCGCCGACGCCGCGCGAAGCACACTCTTATTCACCGCATATCCCTCACGCGCCGCAGATTCCAGCGCATCCGCCAGATCGTCTTCGCCCACCACGACAATCTGCTGCGGCGGCGTCAACAATCTTTCCAGCGCCAGTCCATACGATCCGGCATAGAGCCCGAAGTGCTCGACGACTCCCGCAAACGCCTCCAATGTATCCTCGGCCACCTCGCGCAGGCGTACATCGCCGTTCAGCGTCTCCAGCCGAAGCAGCGCCGCCGCAGCCGTTGGATTCCCTGCCGGCGTCGGAGTGTCCTGCAACGGCTTACGCCGCGCCGTCAGCGCACCAATGGCATGTTCGTCGGCAACAGTGTCGAAGAAGCCGCCGCCCGTCGCGTCGCAAAAGTCGCGCTGCATTCGTGCCGCCAGCATCTCGGCCGCATCGTAGTAGCGCAGCTCCAGCGTGCTCTCCCACGCATCCAGGCTGGCGTGTACCAGCAGCGCGTAATCATCCAGCACGCCGGGTATGCGCGCGCCGCGCTCGCCGTCCCCGTAAGACACCACGTGAGCAAGCCCCTCCTGCTCCGACCACGCCTCGCGGAGAATGCGATCCAGCGTTCTGGTGGCAAACTCGCGTGTGCCCGGCACCTTCAGAGCAGCACTCGCCTGCAGATACGCGGAGATCGCCATCGCGTTCCAGCCCGTGTAGACGGTTTGGTCTACGTAGGGCGTGGGCCGCGCCACCCGCGCGCCTGCCAGCTTCACTCGCGCGCTGGATAGCACCGCGTTCACTTCGGCAGGCTCACGTTTCAACTCCTTCGCCAGAGCCTCCGCCGGCCGCTTCACGTGCAGCACATTCTTCGCCGGATTGTGATGCATATCCCCTAGGTCGCCGATGTCGTAGTACGCGCCCGCTACCTCCAGTTCATCTGCGCTCAGGATCTCCGCTGCCTCGGCACGCGTCCACGTGAAGTAGTCGCCATCGTCATCGAGCGTCATATCGGCATCCTGCGAGCCGTAGAAGCCGCCCTTCTGCCGATCGCTCAGCCATCCGTCCATCCACGCCACCGTCTCGCGCACCACCGTGCTAAAGACCGGATACGGAAAGCTCTGCCACGCGTGCACGTAGTTCGCCAGCAGGCCGGCGTTGTCGTACAGCATCTTTTCGAAGTGCGGCACCACCCAGCGCTCGTCCACGGAGTAGCGATGAAATCCGCCTCCGACGTGGTCGTAGATGCCGCCCTCCGCCATCTTCGTCAGCGTCACCAGCGCGACCTCGCGCGCCTTGGCATCGCCCTTGCGCGTCGCGGCGTCGATCAGCAGGTCCAGTGCTGCGGGATGCGGGAACTTCGGCTGTGCGCCAAATCCGCCATGGTGCGGATCGAACTGCGCGATCGCGGAATGCACCAGCTTGTCGGTGATCGCAGGGCTCAACGATCCGCCGCGCCCGGCAAATGCCTCGCCATGCTCGATCGCCGCAAGGATCGAGCCCGCAGACTCCAGCACATCATCGCGCTTTGCACGCCACGCGTCCGACATGGTGAGCAGCAGCCGCTCGATGCCCGGCCGGCCATAGCGATCATGTCGCGGAAAATACGTGCCGCCGAAGAATGGCCGCCCATCGGGTGTCAGCACCGCGGTCAGCGGCCATCCACCCTGCCCGCTGATCGCCTGCACCGCCGCCTGATACCGGCTATCCACATCCGGCCGCTCGTCGCGATCCACCTTCACCGCAACAAAGCGCTCGTTGATCAGCGGAGCCAGCGTCGCATCTTCGTAGCTCTCGCGATCCATCACATGGCACCAATGGCACCACACCGCGCCAATGTCCAGCAACACCGGCTTGTCTTCGCGCGCCGCCTCGGCAAACGCCTCCGGTCCCCATTCCCGCCATTGAATCGGCTGGTGCATAGCGGAACGCAGATAGGAGGAACGCGCATGCGCCAGCGCATTCAGAGGCTTCGCGGGTGTCTCGAGATCAGCCATAACTTCAGTCTAAGATGCCCGCCGCCTGCGCGCCGTCTTTCCCCTCCGGGCTCGGCCTTTCCAGCCGGCGCTTGCTCAGCAGGATGTACATCCACGCCGTCACCAGCGTAAAGGAGATAGCTAGCAGTCCATAAGGGATGAACTGCGCGAACTTGCGGAAGAAGGAGACCGGCGAGGTCTCGTGAAACATCGTCGGGCGCGTAGCCGCAAGGCAGAGTGCAATCAGCACAGCTACGCTGACGATGACGAAGCGCAGCCGGACCAGCAGAGATGGCCGGACCGTCATCACCAGGGGCAGAACCACCACCAGCCATGCGGCCGTTGTCAGAAGCAGCGACCAAGCACCCCACACCAGGAGTCCATAGAGCAGTGTCTGCACAAAAACCTTTGGCTGCCCCTCGCTGTCGCGTACCGCGATGATCAAATTCACCGGCAGACAAACACATTGGGCCGTGAGCCAGCCGGTAAGGCCGCTCAGCGCGGCATAACCCGCACGGCGCCAGCGAGATATCGCTCGATCACTCGCCATCCTGCTTATGCTACGAGCCTGCCCGCAATTTCTGTATAGATGTCGATCGCGGCAAAGAGTTCGCGCTTGGCCAGCTTCTCATTCGGCGTGTGCGCGACGTGGATCGAGCCCGGACCCAGCAGCAGCGGCTCGCCCCAGTTGGTCAATGCAGGAATATCGGTCGCAAAGGCTGCCACCATCGTCTCCAGACCTTCCAGCGTTTTGAACCGCATGAATGGAATCTCGAGCGTGTACTCGATCTCTGCCAGCCCGGCGACCGCCTTCTCCAGCGCAGCGCGTGTTTCATCGGAGGGCCCCACGAGCCGCACCATTACCTGCGCCAAGGCCTTGTCCGCGATCACGTTCGGCGCGCGGCCGCCTTCGATCAGCCCGATATTCAGCGTGCTCGGCCCGATCCCCGGCTCGGTGGGCAATTCGATATGCAGCACGTTATCGAGTGCCTGGATCAGCTTGTGGATTGCGCTCTCGCCCAACTGCGGATACGCCGAATGCGCCATCGTGCCCGTCGCGCGCACCGCCCCGCGCAACACGCCCTTGCTGGCCAACCCCAGCCGGTTGTCCGTCGGCTCACCGTTGATCAGATAGCGGCTTCCTCGCGGCTGCAGGTTCGCTACCGCGGCGCCTGCCGAGTCCCGCTCCTCACCGACCACAAACAGCATGGCCGCCTTCACGCCTCCGGCGCGCAGCCGCTCCACCGCGGCAATCTGCGCCGCGATGATGCCCTTCGCATCGCATGCGCCGCGCCCGTAAATCGCCTCGTCGTCCTCGCTGCTGGCAAAATACGGCGGCACGGTGTCTATGTGGGTCGAGAAGACAACGTCCGGCCGCTCCCCGGCGATGCCGGCGTATACATTGAAGCGATCGGTCGTCGCTCCATCCTCGCCCTTGCTGGCAACGTGCATCTTCTCCACCGCGAACTTCCGCAAGGCCAGAAACTCCGCCAGAAATGCGCCTGCCGCGCCTTCGCCATAGGTCGTTGACTCGATGTCGATGAGCTGTCGCGTCAATTGCACAGGATCGAGCGTCATGGTTAGGTCAGCATACCTGAGCAAGTCAGCCGCGCAGCGCGGAAGGATTGTCATCCTGAACGGAGTGAGGGACCTGCAGTTCTCAGCGCGATCCATTCCCGCTTCGATGGCTGACGTGCCGACTCGCTGTTCCTCCCGCTGGTTACAATCAAATCCGATGTCCAGCATCTCCACTCGTCTCGAAACGCTCTCCATTCCCGGCCCCGCCGGCAGTCTCGAAGCGCTCCTCGTCGAAGGAGACGCGCACGCGCCCTACGCCGCGCTCGTCTGCCACCCGCACCCCAAAGGCGGCGGCACGATGCACAACAAAGTTGTGTATCGCGCTGCCAAGGCAACGCACTCGCTCGGGCTGTCCACGCTGCGCTTCAACTTCCGCGGCACCGGACTCAGCGAAGGCGAGCACGATGAAGGCCGGGGCGAGCAGGGCGATGTGCGCGCCGTGCTCGACTGGCTGCACCAGCGCTACGGGCGGCCTGTGCTCGTGATCGGCTTCTCCTTCGGCGCCTATGTCGGGCTGCGCGCCTGCTGCGGCGATGCACGCATCCCCGGCTTTGTCGCGCTCGGTCTGCCGGTCGAAGCCGAAGGCCGAGGCTACAGCTACAGTTTTCTTGCAAGCTGCACGTTGCCGAAGCTCTTCGTTAGCGGCGGCGCGGATGAATATGGCCCCACCGTGACGCTCGAGCGGATCATTGCCAGCGCAGCCGAGCCGAAGACCCTCGTGATCGTCCCCCAGGCGGACCACTTCTTCGCGGGCAAGCTCGAGCAGATGCAGCAGGTGCTGCGCGGCTGGCTCGTCTCCCGATTGTTTCCTCAAGGCGACCCAGCCGAGTCCAGAAGCTCCTGAGCGCACCATGCCTGACCAGCAGGAACCCCTCGACTCGCTGCATGACCAGGCACGCGCCATCTTCGCCCATGCGATCGATGCCTGCCGCATCGAGCGCGTCTTCCATAAGCGCATCCGCTTCGAAGGAACGACCCTGCTAGTCGAGCATCCGCCACTCGTCCAGCCATCCAGAACACCCATCCGCATCGACCTCGAAAGCTTTCGCGAGATCCTCATCGTCGCGCTCGGGAAAGCGGCCGTCTCCATGACGCAGTGCCTGCTCGAGATCGTGCCCCGTACACTGCACGTGCGCGGCGTCTGCAGCGGGCCTGTGAAGCCGGAGCGGAGCAACTGGCGCATCCGCTATTATGCGGGCGGCCATCCACTGCCCAACCAGGATTCCTTCCGCGCCGCACGCAATGCGCTTCGCCTGCTGCGTCGGGCATCAGAAAAGACCTTCGTCCTCTACCTCATCAGCGGAGGCGGCAGCACGCTCTTCGATCTGCCGCTCGATCCCGAGATCAAGCTCGCCGATACCATCGCCTTCCACGAGGCACTCATCGCATCCGGCGCCACCATCGCCGAGATCAACACACTGCGCAAACACTTCTCCGCAGTGAAAGGCGGCAGGCTCGCGACGGCTGCTCCAGACGCCGCCAAGCTCACCCTGCAGGTCGTCGACGTCCCATGGCAACACGCCGACGCGGTTGCATCCGGCCCTACGCTGCCGGACCCCTCCACCGTCGATGATTGCCGTGAGCTGCTCACGCGCTACCGCCTGCTCGAAAAGTTCCCACCCTCGGTACGCCGCTTCTTCAGCCGCCCAAACCTGCCCGAAACGCCTGGCGACAAGGCTGCGATGAAGCAAGACCGTGAGCGAATCGACGCGGCTCGTAAGGAGGGCGCCAAAGAGATTAAGTTCCTGAGCGCGAAATCTGAGCCAGCCGGCTCTCAGGGTTTGCTGACCACCCTGCTTTCCAACGACGACCTGCTCCACGCCGCGCTCGAGACGGCCACGGCAATCGGTTACAAGGTCATCGTGGACAACGGCTGCGACGATTGGCCCTATGACCAGGCTGCGGCCTACCTGGTCGATCGCCTCATCGAGTTGCATCATCAGCACGCGAGCCGCAAGCTCTGCCTGCTCTCCGGAGGCGAGGTCACCGTCCGCATGGACCGCAAGCCCGGCACCGGCGGCCGGAATCAGCAGCTCGCCCTCGCCTGCGCCTTGCTGCTCCGCGAGCGTCTCGCCGGACAACAGGTCGTCTGCCTCTCCGCGGGCAGCGATGGTGCGGACGGCAACAGCCCGGCCGCCGGCGCTATCGCCGATCCCACCACGGTAGCTCGCGCCCAAGCCTTTGGCTTCGAAGCGCAGACTGCCCTCGCCGCCTTCGATGCCTGCCCGCTCTTCACCGCGCTCGGCGATAGCCTCCGGACCGGACCCACCGGCAACAACCTCCGCGACCTCCGAATCCTGCTATGGGAATGACAATCCGCTTCCTGTACGGTTCCTTACAGACGGCACCCGATGTTCATGGATACGCTGATCCAACTTTCAACCCCCGCAAGGTCCTCGAGGATGAACGAAACAGTGCCAGAAAGACCTCGCATGCAATCCGAGGCGGGCTCCCGTGCCCGTTCGGCATCGGATCGCAAAGAGCCGACCCTGCTGTGCATAGGCAACGACGAAGCGCTTCTCTCCTATCGCTGCAAGGTGCTCAAGTTAGCAGGATTTGAGGTCGTGCAGGCGCGGCCCCAGCCGGAGCTGAAAGACCAGTTCGCCAGTCTCTGCCGGTTGCATGGGCCAGCCATGGCCATTGCCTGTCACACGCTTACCGCCAGGCAGCGTATCAACCTCGCCCGCGAACTGCGAGAGGCCTGCCCGCAGCTTCGCCTGCTCGCTTTGACAAACGGCGCTCTCACGCCGGCCGAGGCCGAAGGCTACGATCTGCTGTTCGACAGCCTGGATGGACCGGCCGAGCTCATCCGCCAGGTCCGCTCACACCTCTGACGGCTCGCGGTATTTACCCAGAGCCGCGAGCTACGATAGCAATATGGCGATCCGCAAAGAATGGACCGAATGGCACCTGACGCCGCGCGGCTGGGAACAGGGCTCGACCCGCCGTGAAGGCCGGGGCAACGACTGGCGTGACGAGCCGGCCGACCGGCTCCTGAGCTATCAGCACATCGAGCTTCACAGCGGCACTGGTCAGCCAAGAACCACGACCGAGGAGACCTGGCGGACCAAGGATCCCGCTCTCCTCGCGCAGTTGGACTCTACCCTGTCCCGCCATGGCGCCGTTCCCAGGCAGCTCGACTGAGCGGTTTCCGGCGTGAAATTCGTGAGATTATCGTTTTTCCACGGTTCGCACAAAGAAAGTGCGAAAATAAATTGTCCAGCGTTTGCAAGCGCAGCAATGATATGGGAGTATCGTTGCAACGATATGGAATATCGTTATTGATACTCCCCCAAATTGGGTATATCCCAAAAAGGGCAGAAAGCGTTTTATTCTTTTGCACGATCGAGGGCAACCGTTTGCTTCAGCCCTTCATCCTTCCCATCAATTACCAAGGGGCTTTGACACCAACAGATGCCAGCGATCCTGATTGTGGACGATAACCCTATCCAGGCCGTGACCCGCCGCCTGATCCTCGAAAAAGCCCACTTCCCCGTTTTTCTCGCCGAAGATGGTCCCGCCGCCCTGGCGAAGTTCGAGGCGGGCGACTTCGGCATGGTCATTACGGATCACTGTATGCCCGGCATGGCTGGCCCCGAGCTGGTGAAGAGGCTGCGCGAGCGCTCCACTTCGCTTCCCATCCTGGTGCTCAGCGGGCTGCCCGAGGCTGAAATGGAGTATGAGGGCATGGATGTCACCTTCCGCCTGAAGCCGATCCAGCCGGAGGAGCTGATCGAGCTCTCGCGCACCCTGCTCTTCCCGCCTTATTACCAGACCGCCTGACCCGCTGATCGCCGGCGTTTCGCTGCTTTTTCATCTTTCGTCCCGGCCCAACTCCATCCAATGAACGATTGGCGCATTGCCTCGCGCTTTGCGACAATCGACCATAGCGCTATGCCATCTTCGCTTCCGGTGCGTACAAAGCACTCAAACTCGGTCGCTTTTCCGTTAAGAAAAGCCACACTTCGCGATTCTCCGCTGTATCGACTAGAAGCAAAAATGCTTTATGCCAGTCTTTGGTAGCTTCTCCCTCCTTCTCGCTCTCGCGCTCAGCGCCTACACGCTGCTCGCCGGTGCATTCGCACTGCGCCAACTGGCAATTCACGCACGCACTCGCGTCTCGCCCGAGCGACTGGCAGAGACCGCGCGCCGCTCCGGTATCGCCAGCTTCTTCGCGATCACCGCCGCCGCTTTCGCGCTGGTCTGGGCTGCCTTCACCAACGACTTTTCCGTCTCCTACATCCTTCACCACTCCAACCGCGCGCTTCCCGGCCCCTATAAGTTCGCCGCTCTCTGGTCCGGACAGGAAGGATCGCTGCTGCTATGGGCATGGCTGCTCGCGACCTATGGCTTTGTGCTGCGCCTGCGCCATAAAGTCGATGTCCGCCTCACCGCCTACGCCTCCACCATCCTGGCCGGCGTGCAGGTCTTCTTTCTGTTGCTGCTTAACTTCGCCGCGCCACCCTTCGCGCTGGTGCAAGGCGCTGTCCCCCCTGACGGCTTCGGCCTGAATCCGCTGCTGCAATATCCGGAGATGGTGATCCATCCCCCGATGCTCTACCTCGGCTACGTCGGCTTCACTGTCCCCTTCGCTTTCGCCCTGGGCGCCCTGATGATGCGCTATCCCGGCGAAAAGTGGATCCACATCACCCGCCGCTGGACCATGGTGACCTGGCTCTTCCTCACCTGCGGCATCTTCCTCGGCGCGCACTGGGCCTATTCCGTGCTCGGCTGGGGCGGCTACTGGGGCTGGGACCCGGTCGAGAACGCATCGCTCATGCCCTGGCTCACCGGCACTGCCTTCCTGCACTCGGTGATGATGCAGGAGAAGCGCGGCATGATGAAGAAGTGGAATGTGTGGCTGATCTTCTCCACCTTCATGCTCTCCATCCTCGGCACACTGCTCACGCGCTCCGGCCTGGTCAGCTCCGTGCATGCCTTTGCGCAGTCTTCGATCGGCAGTTGGTTCTATGCCTTTCTCTTCATCGTGCTCGGCGTCTGTATCTTCACTTTCATCCTGCAGCGCGACCATCTGAAATCCGACCGCAGGATCGAATCGCTGGTCTCCCGCGAGTCCAGCTTCCTCTTCAACAACATCATCTTCCTCGCCGCCTGCTTCACCATCCTGTGGGGCACGCTCTACCCGGTGCTCAGCGAGTATGTGCAGGGCAACCGCGTCACCGTCGGCGCGCCCTGGTACAACCGCATTGCCGTCCCCATCGGCCTCGGCCTGCTCGCTCTGATGGGCCTCGGCCCGCTGCTCGCATGGCGCTCTTCCTCGTTGCGCTCCATCCGCCGCAACTTCGTGCTGCCCAGTATTGCAACCATCGCCACCGCGGTTGCGCTGCTCGCCATTGGCGAGCGCCCCTGGCACGATCAGGGCCCTCTCTACTCCTTCGTCGTCTTCTCCGTCGCCGCCGGCGTCATCACTGCCATCGCATCGGAGTTTCTGCGCGGCGCTCACGTGCTGCAGGTCCAGACAGGCAAGAACATCTTTGCCGCGATACTCCTGCTCATCCAGCGCAACACGCGCCGCTACGGCGGCTATATCGTCCACTTCGGCGTCGTCGTCATCTTCATCGGCCTCGCCGGCTCCGCCTTCAACCACTCTACCGAGCAGGAGATGGACTTCCGCCAGTCCATGCAGGTCGGCCCCTACACGCTGGTCTGCCAGGACTACACCCAGGACACCAACCCGAACTACGACAGCGAATACGCGCTGCTCGACGTCTATCGCAACGGCAAGAAGATCACCCAGCTCGCCCCTGAGAAGCGCTTCTACGTAGCCTCGCAACAGGTATCCACCATGGTGGCAAATCATTCCACCCTGGCCTGGGACCTGTATGTGATCTACGCCGGCCAGAACCCGGACACCAACCGCCCCATCATCAAGGTCTTCCTGAACCCGCTGGTCGCCTGGATCTGGATCGGCGTTGTGATCGTCATCCTTGGCACACTGGTCGCGCTCGTTCCCAATCTCACGACGGTGCTCTCACCTGCACACGCGCGCCAGTCGGCAAAGGCGCCGCCGCGATCGCTGGTCAGCGAGCCGGCAACGCTTCGGAGTGGCGATTGATGCGCCTCTTTCAGCTTGTCATCCCGACCGGAGCTGTCTCCCGCAAGGGAGAACGGCGGGGCGGAGGGATCTGCTTTTCGCGAATACGTACGGCACTCTACATCGTCCTCGTCGCCTTTGGCGCGCATGCCTCCGACACCACCAACAGTCCGCGATACCAGAAGCTGAGTCACGCCATCATGTGCCCGTGCGGCTGCAATCAGCTCCTGGGCGAGTGCAACCACGTCGGCTGCCCGGACTCCGACAAGATGCGCGGCCAACTCGCCGCCTCCATCGACCACGGCGATGACGACACCACCATCTTCCACGCCTTCCAGGACGAGTACGGCCCCACGGCGCTGGCCGCGCCCATGTTCACGCGCCTCAACCAGTTCTCCTGGTGGGTTCCACCCATCGTGCTCGTGCTCGGCATCGGCGGTGTCTTTTTCGTAGTTCGCCGCTGGCGGCCGGGCGCCGTCGCCATGCCTGTGTCGGCCAGCGATCCGAACGCGCTGGTGCTCGAGCAGCGTGTTCGACGCGAAACCGGGGGTGATCTATGATCCTCGCCGTCTGCGCCATCTTCACCGTCGCGCTCTTCGTCTATGTCTTCTACCCGGAGCGCAATGTCGCCGCGCAGCGCGTCAAGACGCGCCTCGACTTTCTCGAAGAGCAGAAAGCCGTCCTCTACGAAAACCTGCGGGACCTGAATTTCGAATATCGCGCCGGCAAGTATCCCGATGAGGACTACACCGCGCAGCGGGCCGGCTTGGAGGCCGAGGCCGCGCAGGTGCTGGCCGAGATCGAGCGCCTGCAGCACCCTGTCGCTCGCCGCGTCTGAGGGCCCCTTCGGTTCACCGCTTCACCGTGAGTCCGGACCGAACCTGCCTGAGGTGCCATTCGTGCCTGACGTGCCATCCTCTTCCGAGCAAATCATCCGCAATCGCGCAAGTTGGCAGTATCCTAGTCCCCAGATTCCACATGAGACGCCCGCTGCAGATTTCGCTCTCCCTGGTCCTTGCTTTTCTCCTCGCGCCGTCGTTGCTGGCCGCCACCATTACCGGCACGGTCACGAACGGCACGAACAACAAGCCCTCCGCCGGCGATGACGTGATTCTCATCTCGCTGCAGCAGCGCATGCAGGAGGCGGCGCGCACCACGACCGACGCCCACGGCAAATACTCCATCACAGTGCCCGACCAGGGCATGCACCTGATCCGCGTCGATCACCAGAAGGCCTCCTACTTCCAGCCCGCGCCGCCCAACACCACAACCGTCGATGTCACCGTCTTCGATGTGGCCGCTACGGTTCCGGGCATCACCACCGAGGCCAACGTCATTCGCGTGGAGACCGATCCGCAGGGCCTCCATGTTACCCAGAGCTACTTCGTCAAAAACGACTCCACCCCGCCCCGGACGCAGTTCTCCAGCCATTCCTACGAGATCTATCTCCCGCCCGACGCGAAGGTCGAAGGCGCGGCCGCCATGGGCCCCGGCGGCATGCCGGTAGCCTCCTCGCCTGCGCCGATGGGCGAAAAAGGCCACTACGCCTACCTCTTCCCGCTGCGTCCCGGTGAGACCCAGTTCCAGGTCACCTATAGCCTTCCCTACTCCGGCTCCGCCAAATTCACCCCCAGGCTCGCGGATAAGGCGGACAACGTGGTCGTCATGGTGCCGAAGAGCATGACCTTCACGCCGGACCCCTCGACCCCCTACCAGCCGCTTAACGACGACATCAACGCGCAGACCTTCGTCGCCAAGAGCGTCAGCCCCACGGCGGCCCTGGGCTTCTCTGTATCCGGCTCCGGCGCCTTACCCCGCGACGTACAGACCGCGCAGGGCGGTAATGGCCAGCCCGGAGCGGCCGCCGGCGCAGACGACAACCGGCCCGGCGGCGGCCTCGGCACCCCGATCGACACTCCCGACCCGCTCAGCAAGTACAAGTGGTGGATTCTCTCTGCCGTGGGCCTGCTACTGGTGATCGCGGCTGCATTCTTTCTGCGCCGGCCGGCGCAGCGGGACGTCGAGATCGCGGCTGCGCCGGCAGAAGAAGCAACCGCCGAGCAATACGCCGCGCCGCTCACCTGGACGCAATCCTCTCCGCCCCCCTCCGCGGTGGCGCCCATTCCGCCTCCGCCTCCACCGCCCGCGGAACCCGATTCGGAAGCCCACACCCGCGCCTTGCTCAACTCCCTCAAGGAGGAGCTCTTCGCGCTCGAGTCGGACCGCGCCAAGGGCAACGTGGGTGAGGTGGAGTACGCGGCGCACAAGCAAGCGCTCGAGGCCATCATCCGCCGCGCCCTCAATCGCTAAAGCATTTTCACTCGAGGTGCATATAAGAGCGCCGGTCCGTGTGGTTTTCCGTCGAGAAGGCCGTGCCGGGCGGAAGCTGGCTTACCCGCGAATGGTGAAATATTCTCAATCCGGGCGATCATCGGATAGGCGCTGCTTGTCCAAGGAAACACGTTACTTCCACATGACTGTCGGGTAAACTGGCCCCGATTCTACGTATTTCCGTATCAAGCTCCACGAATTCAGAACCATTTCCCAGTATCTCATCCCTAAGTAACTGATTCGCCATAGGAAATTGTCTGCCCATGACTGGTATGCAACGTGCCTCCAAAGTTGCATCGTCATTCATGAGGAGTTCTCCTTGGACTCGTATAGTTCGAAGAAAAACAATTTTCGGAAGGCAGGAGCGACGGGCGTTCTCGCTCTGGCAACTTTGATTCTCGGCGCGGCCACGCTCTCCACCCCAGCCGCATTCGCTCAAGCGACAAACACTGCCGGCACCATTCAGGGTGAGGTAACTGACCCCAGCGGAGCCGCGGTTCCGAACGCCAAGATCACCTTGTCGCAGTCGAGCACCGGATTTCAGCGGTCGATCACCGCATCGGGTTCTGGCTACTACTCGGTTGGTTCACTAGCGCCTGGCAGCTATACCATCCATGCCGAGGCGAGTGGGTTTGCCACAACGGATTCCACACTCACCGTCAACGTCGGCGTCGTCACCACAGGCAACATTAAGTTGGGATTGAGCGGAAACACACAGCAGGTCGAGGTTCAAGCCAATGCGGTCAGCGTGGATACACAGCAAACGCAGATTGCCGGTATTTTGAGCCAGCAGCAGATTCAGGCGCTCCCTGTAAACGGACGTAACTTCCTCGATCTCGCACAGCTGCAGCCCGGCGTGCAGATTCAGGACGGGACGAACTTTGATCCGACCAAGAACGGCTTCATGTCGATTTCTTTCGGCGGCCGCTTTGGCCGCACCGCGCGCATCGCCCTCGATGGTCTGGATATCTCTGACGAAAACGTCGGCACAACTACGCAGAACCTCTCCGAGGAGGCGATCCAGGAGTTCCAGGTGGCGCAGTCCAATCTGGACATCTCGACGTCGATCACCTCTTCCGGATCGGTAAATATCGTCAGCAGAACCGGCACCAACAAGATTCACGGCGATGCCCGCTGGCTGTTTCGCGACCATCGCGCCGGTGGCGCGGACTTCCCCGGCGGCCAGAATAATTATCTGCAGAGGAATGACGTTGCGGGCGGCGTCGGCGGCCCCATCATTCCGGACAAGGCCTTCTACTTCCTCTCCGGCGAGAACTACACCCAGCATCTGGCAGCCCCAGTCGATCTCAATGGAACGGCATTCGGCCCCTTGAGTGGATCGTACAGCTCGCCCTATAAAGAGTTGGATCTGCTGGGCCGCTTCGACTTCAACCTCCCGCATGGCGCGCACGCGTTCATCCGCGGCGCCTATTTCAATAACAAAGACACCGGCGGTTTTGGTGGCGGCAACAACTATTCGCCATATCTGAACGTAGACAACGTGCCTAACGTCGGCGGCGGCCTTGATTTTCTAACCGGCAACTTCAGCCACAGCTTCCGCGTGGGCTATTTCAAATTCTTCAATGAGATCACGGACGCGACGGCGGTCACGCAAAATCCGCTCTTCAACGACACGCCCGGGGTCAACGTCACCGTCTCGGGAACCCCCTTTTCCTCCGGAGCCAATCTCCTCGCGCCCCAGCAGACCGTGCAAACCAATAAACAATTCAAATACGACGGTAGCTGGACCAAGGGCAATCACACCATTCGCTTCGGCGCCGGCATCAATCACCTGCAAGGGGGCGGCTTCGCGTCGTTCTACGGCCTCGAGCCAAACGTCACTCTGGACGTCACCAGCTATGCAGGCGCCCAAACCATACCACAAGCTCCGCTGTTTCCTGGCGGCGTGGCCAATCCGCAGAATTACGTCGTGAGCTCCAATGCCAGCAACAATCAGGGTGTCATCCTTGGTAACGGCCAGGGCTTCAATACGGAGATCCCCAAATTCGGATACCCCGGCGGCGGCCAGGAAGACTACCGTGTCACTGCCTACCTGGGCGACCAGTGGAAGCTGACACCGCGCATCAACCTGAACTACGGTGTGCGCTACATCCGCGACACCGGACGCAATGACAATGACCTTCCGGCGATTCCTCAGCTGGATGCGGTTGGTCCCGGTCTCGGAAACAAGGTGCACGAGCCGAGCGCGAACTTCGGGCCGCAGGCTGGAGTTGCCTGGGATGTGACCGGCAAGGGCAACACCGTGGTCCGCGCCGGCGCCGGCATCTATTACGAGAACAACGTCTGGAACAACGTCCTGTTCGACCGGCCGGTCCGACTCAGCCAGGGCCTTTTTTTCGGGACTGCCGAAATTTGCCCGAGCACCAGCATCACGCTGCCTAACGGGAGCACGATTTCCACCGTCGATGGAACCCCAAGCGGTGTGCCCATCTCGAGCATTTGCGGTGCGCAGCTTGGCTCAGTGTCCTCCGACATTGCAACCCTGGAGAAGACCTACCAGGCGGCGGTCAAAGCGATCGGACCATCGTCTAACGGCAACTACATTCTGAACGCGATGGCGGTCGGTTCCGGAGTGAATGGCGACTATCTCTTCCTGCCGCAATATAAGACTCCCGAGTCGTTCCAGATGAATATCGGGGTTCAGCAGCAGCTCGGACGCGATACCGTCGTCACCGTCGACTACATCCGCAACGTAGGGCAGAACTTCATCCTCGGCATCGATGAGAACCACGCCGGCGATGTGAACAATTTCAATGCGACTGCCGCCAAGGCTGCGGTTGCATCGACGCTTGCGGATTGCAATTCTGGGAGCGTCATGGCTGCCATCCAGAGTGGAACCTGCACGGACGGGGGGACATCAGCTCCGCACCCAGCCACTCTGACAGACTTCGCAGGCAACGGCCTGGATTCCATCAACCAGTCCAATAGCGGCTTCCCGAGTGCGAAATTTGCATTCGGTGGCAAAAACCCGAATTGGGGACAGACGGAGTTCCTGACCCCTGGCGGACGTTCCGTATACAACGCCCTGGAGGTCACGGCGACCAAGCGGTCCCACAATGTATTCCGCGGCGTTACCAGCATGGACCTGACGGCTGCGTATACCTACAGCCGTTTCGGCGCAACCGGTACCAACGCCCTGGGGAGTGGCAGCTCGGGAGGCGACCAGGACTTTGGTGCCGCGGCAATAAGCTTTCGGAACCCGGCGAAGTATTTCGGTCCCAGTTCGCTGGATCGCCGCAATCAGTTCTCACTGGGCCTCTCCACACAGCTCATCAAGGGCTTCACCTTCGACACCATCGCTCACCTCTACTCGTCTCTGCCTCTGACGCTTAGCGTACCGGGAGTAGGCGCGGGGAGTATCTTCAGCAGCGATTTCGACGGTGACGGCACCATCGCCGACGTCCTCCCGGGGACCAACGTCGGTGCCTTCATGAGAACGACCGGCCCCAAGAGCATCAACAACCTCATCAACAACTTCAACAACAACTACGCCGGGAAGCTGACGCCCGCCGGCGCCGCGGTGGTCAACTCGGGTGCTCTCACGAACGCTGACATGATCGCCCTGGGTGCGGTACCCCAGGCAATAACGCCCGCACCAGCAAACCAGGTAGGCAACGACATCCTGCGCATCTGGGATGTGGGAGTCGGCTACTCTTACAAGCTTGGGGAGTCACTCACGTTGCAGCCCGGCGTGCATGCCTTCAACATCCTGAATGCTGCCAACTTCGACGGTCCGGGAACTATAGGCAGCACGCGTGAGACAGGCGTGCTGACTGGCTCGCCTGGCTCTGCGAACAACACGACATACCTAACCCAGGAGCCCTACCGTGTTGGTCTGGGAACCGGCGTCTACGGCTTCGGCGCTCCCCGTCAGCTTGAGTTCTCTATGAAACTCGTCTTCTGAGACCTTAAGCCACCAACGAACAAGAGGCGGCTCCTGGTGAGCCGCCTTCTCTTTGCCCTCCTGAGCCTGTCACGATCCAGATTCATTCGCCGAAGGTGAGATCTCAGAACGTTTTCCTACCAGCCACGTCCAACCGGTAAATGCGGCATATCATAAAGAGTTATCCCTGATCTGATCGGCACGACCATGAACACCTTCAAGACCGCACTGCTGCTCACCGCGCTGACTCTCTTCCTCGTCTTCGTCGGCCAGTATTTCGGCGGACGCAACGGGATGCTGATCGCCCTGGCCATCGCCGTGGCGATGAATTTCTTCAGCTATTTCTATTCGGACAAGCTCGCCCTGTCGATGTACCGGGCGCAGCCGGTCACGCGCGAGCAGCTTCCCCGCGTCTACAGCGTGGTCGAGCAGATGACCGGGCGCATGGGTCTGCCCATGCCAAAGATCTACGTCATCCCCAGCGACTCGCCCAATGCCTTCGCCACCGGTCGCAATCCGCAGCACGCCTCGGTCGCCGTCACCCAGGGCATCCTCAACCTGCTGAACGATGAGGAGCTGGCCGGCGTGTTGGCCCATGAGCTCGGCCACGTGCGCAATCGCGACATCCTGACCAGCTCCATCGCCGCCACGCTTGCCGGCGCCATCACCATCCTTGCCCAGACCGGGCGCTTCGCCATGCTCTTCGGCGGATACGGCGGAGGCGGCAACAGCCGCGATCGCGAAGGCGGCGGCCTCGGCGCTCTCTTCATGCTCATCCTCGCGCCCATTGCCGCCACGCTCATCCAGTTGGCCGTCTCCCGCTCCCGTGAGTACGAGGCGGACGCCACTGGCGCCCACATGACCGGCAATCCCTATGCGCTGGCCAGCGCGCTGCAGAAGCTCGATGCCTACTCGCGGCGCCTGCCCATCGGCGCTACGCCTTCAACAGCGCACCTGTTCATCGTGCAGCCGATGATCTCCGGCGCCAGCTTCGCCAACCTCTTCTCCACCCATCCGCCGATCGCCAAGCGGATCGAGCGGCTGATCGGCCGGCCATCGCAGATGCAGCAATAAGTGCTTCCTCTGGTGGCGTGAATGCGGCATCCTTATAGGCCATGCGAAGCATTCTGACTACACTCTCATTCCTCGTGCTCGGTATCTGGCTGGGCGCGCTGCTGCTGTTCGTTCAGGTTGCCGCGGTTGCCTTTGGAGCGCTGCCACCGCTCTTCCTCAATCCCGCGGAAGGAATTCACGGTGCAGGACTCGTCGTCGGAGGCACACTGCGTCATCTGCACTACATGGGGCTGATCTGCGGCGTGCTCTTTCTGATCTTCAGCTTCATGCTGCGGGCGCGGGTGCGCTGGCACTCGGTGGTGCCGCAGGCCGTGCTGGTGCTCTGCATGGTACTGCTGACGGCCTATTCGCAATTCTCGATTATTCCGCGCATGGACACAGCCGAGGAATCGGTAGGCGGCACCGTTGGCATTGCTGCGCTACCGGAGTCAAGTCCCGCGCGTATCACCTTTGATCAACTGCACCGGGAATCTGTCCATGTGGAAGGCATCGTTCTCATCCTTGGCTTTATCGCCTTTGCCTTTGCCGGGCGGCCGCACGCGCTTCGGCCCTAGCATCCAATGCGCCATGGCCGGCTGCGATGCGATTGGCGCTATCGCCTGTCGCGCAGCGCCTTCACCTCGTCGTAGACCCTCAGGATGTGCGCCTGTTGCCGGTCCAGCAGTTCGCGCAGCGGCAACGGCAGATCTTCTTTCAAAGCGTCGGCATAGGCCTTTTTGGCGGCGTCTTCGCCCTTCTCCGCGGTCACCAGCAAATCATGGTCGCCACCGGCCAGCTTCGCTTTGATCTCCGCCAGGTACAGACGCGCCTTGCTGCGCCGAGAAATGCCGACCCTGATATCGTGCACACCCATCCGGTGTAGCTCGTTTTCGAGCTCCGCTGCGTATTCCGCGCGCACCTGCGTCTCTTCGAGAAAGAGCCGCTTTGCCCTGTCATCCTGCAAATGATGCCCCAGTTCCTTGAATCCCTCCTGGCCCTCCCGCAGCGTCTCGACCAGGTCCGTCAATTTGGATTCCACTCTGTCCAGCGCTATGTGTTCCGGCATGTCCGTCACACTCCTTCATGTACTGAGATGAGCAGTGCAATAGCCGGTTTGTCTCGAACTCCGGCGGCGGCGCGTTGCCTGCTCACGTCGCGGAAGTAGCGCGTGCGCCGTGCCATTCAGACGAGCCCTGTATAGTGACCTTTGCCGGCATGGGGCCGTGGAACGTTCATGAAGGTCATCGTCTTTGGTGCAACTGGTGGTATTGGCCGGCTGCTGGTTGCCGGCGCGCTCGAACTTGGCCACGCCGTCACTGCGTTCGTGCGCAATCCACAATCGCTCGAGGCGCGCGATGGACTCCGCGTGATCCAGGGCGACATCTTCGATCCGCAGGCAGTCGGCGATGCGATCGATGGCCATCGCGCTGTCTTCTCTGCACTGGGTCCGCACACGCTCAAAGCGGATCCGATTCTGAGCCGCGCCATTCCTCTCATCATCAACGGCATGCACCACCACATGGTCGACCGGATCATCACGGTGGGCGCGGCCGGCGCGCTCTATCCCGCAGGCAAATACCAGCCGCCCATCGTGGGCGCGCTCTTCGCGATCGCGCGTGCTACGTTGCTGCGTCATCCCATGGCGGACCAGCGCGCGCAGGAGCGCTTCCTTGCCGCGAGCGATCTGGACTACACGATCGTGCGGCCACCGCGCCTCACCGACGATCCGGCAATCGGAACCTATCGCGTGCTGCCGGATGCGCTTCCCTCGAGCAGCCGCCGCATCTCACGCGCCGATGTCGCGGACTTCATGCTGCAGCAGCTCACCGATCCGCGCTTTCATCGCCGCGGCGTCTACCTGGCGGCTTAACCCAAAAACAAAGGCGCACGCCCATGCGGCGCGCGCCTTTGCAATGCATCTGATGACTGCTACTGCGGATTCTCTGTCTTTCCTGCAACTTTATCGGCGCCCTTCGCAGTCTCATGCGCCGACTTGTGCACGACCTTCTTCGTGCCGCGTGTCGTCTTGTGGTACGCCTTCTCTGTACCCGCCTTGGACTTGTCGTAGCCCTTCTCGGTGCCTTCCTTCGTTTTGTCGTAAGCCTTGTCTGTGCCGTTTGCTGTCTTATGCCACGCCGTCTTTGTGCCCTTGGTGATGCCGTGGCCGGTGTCCTTCGCCGCGTCTTTCGTATCGGTGCCGGCATGCTTCACATCCTGGCCGGCACTCTGGGCAAACACCACCGGCGCGACGCCACCCAGTACCAATCCTGCGGTTACAACCAACGTCCCTGCTCGGTTTCTGAACTCTTTCAAAGTGTCCTCCCCCGCTGGTGCGAGTAGATGCAATTCTACTGCGACCGGCGGAACGGGCCGTGCTTACGCGGCGCCGTTGCGGGCCACGTCGTTACGGGTCACGATGCGCAGCCCATTTACTTTTGGATGGCTCTTGCCGCGATCCAGGCCGCCCAGAAAGCCAGCGATCGCCCCGGCGAACGCCGCCGGAACCTCCTCATGAGGCAGGTGACCGGCCCCCGGAATCACGACCAACGTGGCACGATCAAAATATTCGACAAGACGTTCTCCACTCCGGAGGCTCACGGCGCGGTCCCGGTCACCCCACAGCAGCAGAGCAGGCACCCGGCGCACCGATGGCAGCGCTGCTTCAAGCGCCGCCATATCCAGCTCCCAGCGATCGAGAATGCTTAGAACATAGGCAACAGTGCCGGGAATGCGCAGCGAGGCTATATAGCGCTCCAGCGAGGCGCTATGGACGCGGGTGGCATCCCCGTACATGCGTCCGAGCGCGAGCGACTGGACATTGGCCGGCACCATCGGTAAGCGGCTGGCGAACCATCGTCCCAGCGCGGTGCGATAGAAGCGGATGAGAGGATCGGCAAGATCGGAGAAGGGATTCGCCGGTGCGTGCAGTGTCAGGCTGCGAACGCGTTCGGGATGGAGAGCCGCCAGCATCAGGGCGACGGCCCCCCCATGCGAGGTGCCGACGATGTCCGCCTGATCGATGCCCTTCGCATCCATGAGTTCGATCAGCCGGCCCGCGGTTGCCGTCAGGCTGGCATCCAGGTTCGGCACGCGGTCGGAGCCACCGATCCCCAGGGCGTCCGGCGCATAAACCGTTGAGTCAACAGCGAGGCGCTGCGTCGCGGCTCCCCAGGCGTCCGCAGTACCCAGGAGACCGTGGAGGAGGAGTAAACAGGGCCCGTTGCCCGTCTTGACGCAGCGCATCCGTGCTCCCTGCACACGGATGAACTCCTCCGATACACCCGTCTCACCCAAAGCAGTCATCCAGTTAGCAAGCGCCATATCCCCAATTTCTGGAACGTCGTGGAAATAGTTGTAGTGGCCACGATATTCAAACTCTTGAAACATAGAAAGCACTGTTTTGTAAAAAGATGTATCGGCAGAACTGTCGGCTTCACTATTGGTAATAATGCCGTATCGGGTTCTGAGCTGCGAACGGGCGCGGATTGGCACAACTTCCGATGGATACGAAAATGCAATGGCTGCTATGCCTCGCCATAGCCGCCTACCGTTTCGCGGAACCTGCGCAGCGACAAAATGGTGCGAAACGCCGGATGAAAACGCCTTCCATTCTTCTATTAGCTTTTTAATGAGTTATTTAGGGACGGAATTTCGTCCCCGCAGTCCAATTTTGAGGCTGGCAAGCGGCGTGCTTCGCACTAGACTGAACCCACTCCCTTGTCCGTCGGTTCCCAGGACACATGCAGAAGTCGATCTCAACCCGGCTTACAGTGGTCTCGCTGGCGCTATTCACGCTTGCCGCGATCATCTTCGCCTCGCTGAACCTGGTGAAGGATGCCGCGTACCAGAAGCCGACTGACGGCATCTGGTGGATGGAGGCGCACGGCGGACTCCAGGCACAGCGCGTCCCCGCGGGCAGCCCGGGAGAGCAGGCCGGAATCAAGCCCGGCGATCTTCTGCTGGCGGCCGGCGATCATCCGACGCCGAGGATGCCCAGCCTGGTCCGCCAATGGTTCCGTACCGGCATCTGGCGAAGTATCGACTACACGCTGCTGCGCTCCGGCGTGCGCATCGACGCGTCGGTCATCCTAAGCAAGCAGGACCGCTCCGAATACAACGGCGTGCGGCTGGTAGCCCTGGTCTACCTGCTCATCGGCCTGTATGTGCTCTTCCGGCGCTGGACCGCACCTCACTCCACGCACTTTTACGTCTTCTGTCTCGCCTCGTTCGTCCTCTACGGCTTTCACAGCACGGGTAAGCTGAACGCCTTCGACTGGATCATCTACTGGGGCAACATCCTCGCCGGCGCCTTGCAGCCTGCGCTCTTTCTGCATTTTGCCCTCGCATTTCCCGACGATCGTCACCACCGGCGCAGCATCTGGCGGCACCGCTGGCTGATGGCGCTGGTCTATCTGCCATCGGTACTGGTGATCGCGGTGCAGGCCTTCGCCTTCCTCTACTGGTCGGCCACCGAGCTGCTGCTGCACCGGCTGGAGCAGGTTGCCGTCGGCTATCTTGCCGCCTACTACGTGCTGGCCGCGCTGGTCTTCTTCGCGCATTACCGGATCACCAACGATCCGCTGCGGCGCCAGCAGTTGAAGTGGCTGACCCGCGGCACGCTGCTGGCCGTGATCCCGTTCACGCTGCTGAATGTGGTCCCTTTCCTTGCCGACTGGCCCATGCCGGTGCTGCTCACCAAGCTCTCCGGCCTCTGCCTCGTGTTTGTCCCTCTGACCTTCTCCTGGGCCATCGTGCGTTACCGGCTCATGGACGTGGACCTGATCTTCAAGCGCGGCGTCGCCTACACCCTGGCAACTGCATCGCTGATCGGACTTTACTTTGGCGCGGTAGCTCTCGCGGCAGAGCTCATCCACAAGAACCTTCCCAGTTTCGGCGCCTGGGGATTGATTGCGACCATCATCATTACAGCTCAACTTTTTGACCCGCTGAAGCGCGCCATCCAGGCTCGCGTGGATCGCGTATTCGACCGGCGGCGCTATGACTACCGCCAGACGCTCATTGAATTCGGTCGCGGCCTCAGCTCCGAGACCGATCTCGACGCCGTGCTTGCCTCGGTGACCGACCGCCTGACGCGAACCTTGCTGGTCTCGCGTGTCGCGCTCTTTCTGGACGGTCCGCGCGGACACTACACGCTGGCCGCGGCCAGGGGCCTCGATGCCGCTTTGACGCCGGTGACCGGCTCTGCGGCGAAGGCGCTCGACCTGAGCTTCTTCGATTTCGAATCCGGCGGACCGGAATCGGGAAGGCTTGCGCCGGCAGCCGAGCACGGAGAAACGGGCTCGCATCTATTCTTCGAGAACCCGCATCAGGCCCTTTACCTGAGCGAACCGCAACGCGCCGCCGCCGCCGCACTCGATCTGCACTACTACCTGCCCTGCCGCGTACAGCAGCGCACTATCGCCGTCGTCGGCCTGGGACGCACCACCGCCGGCGACTTTCTCTCCTCCGAAGATATGGAGTTGCTGGAGTCGCTCGCCTCCTACGTCGGCATCGCCATCCAGAACGCGCGTCTCTACGCTTCGCTGGCGCAGAAGGCCTCTGAGTACGAGCGGCTCAAGGAGTTCAACGAGAACATCGTCGAATCGATCAACGTCGGCATCCTGGCAACCGGGCTGGACGAAACGATTGAGAGCTGGAATGCGCAGATGGAAGTGATGTTCGCCATGCCGCGCGTCGAGGTGCTGAACAAATCCATCGCGCAGATCTTCCCGGCGGAGTTCGTGACTGAATTCCACCGCTTGAAGGACGAGCCTGGCGTTCATAACCTCTACAAGTTCCAGTTGCCCATGCGCACCGGCGAGACGCGCACCGCCAATATCGCCATCGCACCGCTGGTCTCGCGCAGCTTCTCCGTGGTCGGCCGCATCATCCTGGTGGACGACATCACCGGCCGCATGCAGTTGGAGTCGCAGCTTGCCCAGGCCGAGAAACTCTCCTCCATCGGCCTGCTGGCCGCCGGCGTCGCGCACGAGGTCAACACGCCGCTGGCCGTCATCTCCAGCTACACGCAGATGCTGGCCAAGCAGGTGCGCGGCGATGAACGGCTGGCGCCACTGCTGGACCGCATCACCAGCCAGACCTTCCGCGCATCGGAGATCGTCAATAGCCTGCTGAACTTCTCCCGCACCGGCACCACCGAGTTCTCGGAGATTGATCTCAACTCGGTGATCCGCGATACCCTGACCCTGCTCGAGCATCAGTTCAAGACTGCTGATCTCCGCCTCGAGGTCGAACTGCTACCTGAGCTTCCCCGTATCGTGGGCAACGCGGGCAAGCTGCAACAGGTATTCCTCAACCTCTTCCTCAACGCCAAGGACGCCATGACGGCCGGTGGATCGCTGCGCGTGGCGACCGAGGTGAATGGCCGCGTCGGCGTCCTCATCGCGGATACAGGATCGGGTATCGCGCCGGAGCACATGCAGCGCATCTACGATCCTTTCTTCACCACCAAGAATGCGGCCGCGGACGGGCAGCGCCGCGGTACCGGCCTCGGCCTCGCCGTAACCTACGGGATCATCCAGGAGCACGCTGGACGCATCCAGGTAGATAGCGCGATTGGACACGGCACAACGTTTCGTCTTGAATTCCCCGCAGTAAGGAAAGCATTGCATGTCTGAAGGCACTACCATGCTGGCTCCGCCGCCGGCGGCCGGCGATATCCAGAGCGCCCGCATTCTCATCATCGATGACGAGGCCGCTATCCGTGAATCGCTCGAAACCCTGCTCATCCTGGAGGGCTACTCCGTTGGCACCGCTGCGGACGGAGTGAAAGGACTCGACGAGCTGGAGCGCCAGGCATACGACCTGGTGCTGCTGGATCTTGCGCTGCCTGGGGAGAACGGCATCGACCTGTTGCCGCGCATCCTCGACCGGCATCCGCAGTTGCCGATCATCATGATTACCGCCTACGGCACAGTGACCAACGTGGTGGATGCCATTCGCGCCGGCGCGCGCAATTTCGTACAGAAGCCGTGGGAGAACGAAAAACTCCTCGCCGATATCCGCGCCGCCATCGCGCAGCACCGCACCGAAGAGGAGAATGTCCAGCTCAAGCGCGCCTTGAAGCAGCGCTACACCTTCGAGAACATCGTGGGCAAGAGCGAGGCGATGCTGCGCATCCTCGACCTGGTGGCACAGGTGGCGCCGTCGCGCTTCACCGTCCTCATCCAGGGCGAGACCGGCACCGGCAAGGATGTCATCGCGAAGGCCATCCATGCCAACTCGCCGCGCCGCGACAAGCCGTTTGTGCCCATCAATACCGGCGCGCTACCCACCGAGCTTCTCGAATCGCAGCTCTTCGGCCACGTGAAGGGCGCCTTCACCTCAGCGCACGCATCGCAGAAGGGTCTGTTCGAGATCGCGAATGGCGGCACGCTCTTCCTGGACGAGATCGGCACTATGGGCTTGGAGACACAGGCAAAGATCCTGCGCGTGCTGCAGGACCGCCGCTTCCGCCCGCTGGGCTCGGTGCAGGAGGTGCAGGTCGACGTTCGCATCCTGGCCGCGACCAACATCAATCTGCGGCAGTCGGTGCGCGAAGGCCGCTTCCGCGAAGACCTTTACTATCGCCTCAACGTCGTCACCATCGATCTGCCGCCGCTGCGCTCGCGCCGTGAGGACATCCCGCTGCTCGCGACGCATTTCCTCGACCATTTCTCGGTTGAGAATCAGCTCGAAACACGGCGCCTGGCGCCGGAAGTGATGCGCGCCATGATGGACTACGACTGGCCGGGCAACGTCCGTGAGCTCGAGCATGTCATCGCGCGCGGGGTGGCACTCTCGCCCACTCCCGTGATCCAGCTCGAGGTCCTGCCCGGTGAGCTTACCGGACGCTCCTACTCCGCTTCCCTGCTGGAGCACGATGCAAATGCGTCGCTCTTCGACATTCTCGAGGATATCGAGCGCCGCATCATCATGGACAAGCTCGAGCGCTCCAACTGGAATCAGACCGAGGCGGCCGAGCAGTTCCGCATCCCGCTCTCAACCTTGAATCAGAAGATCAAGCGGCTGAACATCGAGATACGCAAGAAGCAAAAGGAATAGGCAGCGTCTCTTTTCTTTCGTTATCCTGAGCGGAGCGCCGCTCTTATCTCATCTGTCATCCTGAGCGGGGCGCCGAAGGCGCGGAGTCGAAGGATCTGCTGTTCGTCCGTAGTGCAAACAACCTCGGGTGCAGATAAGCCGGCTAGCCTAACGCGCATCGCCCGGAGGCTAAGAACCTATCTCATAAATCCGTTGCGGCGGGTTTGCTTCGTGTTGGACCCAACTTCCGGATCGACGGTGATCCGCCCAGCAGCTGCAATTCAGTGCACTGCCCGACCCGGCCGATAAGCTTTATCCTTACTCGAAAATGTCCCTTCTCTTACGTCCCAGCGCTTGGCAGGAATCGCTAATAGCAGATAGCATGGTCTGCTTCCAGAGCTACTCTCAACCTGTCGCGTAGGTTATGTCCGGTACATCGCAGGTGCCGTCCATGTGCTTGCGCTCAGGGAGCGCTCTGGTCAAGGAGAAGCGTCATGTTCCTTCCCGCCGACCTCGAATCTGCACTTCACAATCCGCTGCTCTCTCCGGGTTTTTTGACGTTACTCATAATGGGGGCTGGGATCGTATTGGTCCGCTCCGGAGTCTTCTTTCCCAGCCATTTCAGACTCCGGAGCAAGGGCATTGATCTGCTGCTTGCGGGCAAGCCTGTTGAGGCGGAGAGATGCTACCGCACCGCCCTGGACCTGGGCGCGAAGGTTCCTGAGTCAGATCGCGTGCGCTTACTAGTTTGCCTCGGGGATGCGCTGATCGACCAGGGAAAGTACGGAGAGGCAAGGCAATATCTCGCACAAGCGCTTGAGCTGGGAGACCCGACGGGAAGCGGTCAAGGCAGCATGTGCGACGTACTGCTGGCTCAGAAGGCTTCCCCGGAGAAGGCGATTGAAATGGCCGATGAAGCCATGCAGCTACAGGGGCGCGCAGTAGACGGACAGTCATTCGGCGCCCGCTGGGCCACGGTATCCAAAGAGCTCTACGAAGCCAAAACACTGGCTCGCAAGGCTCAGGCATTGCTGATGCTAGACCGACGAGCAGAGGCGCGCCAAGCCATGGACCGCGCCTTGAGCATTTTGGACACGTCGAAGTCTAAACTGCAGATGGCGCGGCCCGAATCATCTTTGGTGGGAAGGTTGATCCTGGGAAATCGCCTTCGTCGCATGAGGGAATTAGCAATCTCAGGCGCATGTTGGCAGATTGGTCTGTCCCTGCTAGCCATGGGTGACAAGGACAAAGCCATGGAGCAATTCCTTGTCGTCCGCGATACTGACCGCATGGGCAAGTATCGCAGTCTCGCGCAGAAAAAGCTGGACAGCCTCGGATACACGAACACAGTAGCGCGTGTATTAGCTTGAGAGCCTGGCGCCACATTACACGGCGTCAGGGTCGGTTTGTCGCCAACCCAGTAGTAATTCGAACACTGCGGCATTTATGAGATGAGCGCTATTCCTTAGTCCTTAGTGAGTGGTGTGATCGCGGAGTTGTGCAAGCGGGCCGTTCTTCCTGACTGACGCGATGCCGTTTTCGCAAGCGGCTTCCGACGAATACATCTCGCTCATGCCGATGATCTGGCCATTCGATGCCTTCAACACAAAGTAGGGCTCGGAGCGCTTGGAGTTCTTCCGCTCGAAGTGCGCGTCATCGGCTGCATGCTTCCGCACAGACTCGATGCCGTTCAGCGCGTTCTCCTTGCTCTCGTAGCTCTCGCTGACCAGGATCACTTCGCCATTTGCAGCCTTCAAATTGAACCGGTACTTCTCCCCATTGGCCCCGTGTTTCAAATCGTACGTCGCTGCCATGGTCGGCTCCTTTCGGGTCAAGCACCGAATAACGCCACACGATGGTACACCGCCAGCTCTGCCCTGCAAACGAATGTTTCGTCCAGACTTGGCCGGCCCTCGACCATGTGCGCTGCCGTCTGCCGTTACAATTCCCCCATGCCCTTCGTTACGCTGGATAGCTTTGCCAGGAAAAGCGTCCGATCCGTACAGGACTACGCAATCCTCTCCGGCCGCGCGATGTCGAACATCTTCCGGCATCCACGCTACGTCAACGACATCTTTACCCAGGCCGACATCATCGGCGTGGGGTCGATTCCCATCGTCATCCTTACCGGCTTCTTCACCGGCGCCGTGCTGGCGGTGCAGTCGGCGTCGTCGCTTGCCACCTTCGGCGCCACCGCGCTGACGGGCACGCTGGTATCGCTCTCCATGATCAAGGAGCTGGGACCGGTCCTGACCTCATTGATGATTTCGGGGCGCAACGCCTCGGGCATGGCTTCCGAATTGGGCTCCATGATCGTGACCGAGCAGATCGATGCCATGCGCGCTCTCGGCACCGATCCGATGAAGAAGCTGGTGGTGCCGCGCCTGGTCGCCACCGTCATCATGAACTTCTTCCTTACCATCATCTCGGACACGGTCGGCATACTCGGCGGGGCCTGGGTCGCCGTCTTCCTGCTCGGCCAGAGCGGCTCGCAATACTTCCACACGGCTTATCAGTCTCTGCAGTATGCCGACGTCCTGCAGGGACTCATCAAGCCGGTCTTCTTCGGCTTTATCATCGCTTCGATCGGCTGCTATTTCGGCATGTCTACGCGCGGCGGCACGCAGGGCGTAGGCCGCTCCACCACGCAGGCGGTAGTCTTCGCATCGGTGCTCATCATCGTCATCGACTTCATTATCACCCGCTTCATGATCGGAATCTTCGGACGCTGACCTTTTTCACAAACGGTGTAGGGTGATAAGGGATGCCGACGCAGCTTTTCCATCAGAAAAGCTGCTCTTCGCGGCTGCCAATGACATTACCGTATTTGTGAACATGGTCTGACCTCAATGCCTGCGACCCTCCAGGAAACCGCGCCCAGCCGCTTCCAGCCAAAGCCAGGCGAGCTGCCGGTCGTCTTCGAGGATGTCTCCATCTCCTTCGATCGCAACGAGGTCCTGAAGAATATTTCCTTCCAGGTGAAGAGCGGTGAAACGCGCCTGCTGCTGGGACCTGCCGGCGGCGGCAAGAGTGTCCTGCTCAAGCTGGCGAATGGGCTGATCCGGCCCGACAGCGGGCGCATCTTCATCTTCGGCCATGAGATCACGGCGATGCACGAGAACGAAATCTTCGAGCTGCGCTCCGCCGTCGGCATGGTCTTTCAGGAAGGCGCGCTCTTCGACTCGATGAACATCCGCGACAATGTCGGCTTCCGGCTGATGGAAGAGCACGTGCCCGATGAGGAGATCGACCGGCGTGTGGAAGAGGCGCTGAAGTTTGTAGAGCTGGACAAGACGATGGAGAAGTTTCCCTCGCAGCTCTCCGGCGGCATGCGCCGCCGCGTCGCCATCGCGCGCGCCATCATCGCCAAGCCCAGCCTGCTGCTCTACGACTCACCCACCGGCGGCCTCGATCCCATCACCTCAACCAACATCATTGCGCTGATCATGAAGCAGCGTGACGTTTACCACACCAGCTCCATCCTGATCACGCATCGGCTGCAGGACGCCTTCATGCTGGCGACACACTACTTCGACCGCGACAAGAATACGATGGTGGCTCTGCCCAGCGGTGAAGCCGACCGCGACACCACCTTCTTGGTGCTGCACCAAGGCCGGCTGGCCTTCGACGGATCGACCCATGACCTGGTGCACTCGGACGATCCGTTTCTGAAGGACTACCTGTCCTAAAGCTGCTTCCCGCAAGATCGGCTACAGAAACCCCGAATCATCCGGTTGTCATCTCGACCGGAGCCGTCTCGCAGAGCGAGACCGGCGTAGTGGAGAGATCTGCTTTTCGCTGCCTGCGACCGCCGACGAAACTAGACGAACAAGACCGCGACCGGCGCTCCCACGTGTGCGCTGCGATCCGTCTGGGTCAGTTTGCCGCTATGAGGATCGCGTGCGAAGACCACGATATTCTGCGTGTCCTGGTTGGCGGCGACCAGCCATCTCTCCGACGGGTCGAGCGTGAAATCACGCGGTTTCTGGCCGCCGCATCCGATGCGCTGCACGAAGTTAAGCGCTCCCGTCCCGGGGTCGATCGAGAAGACGACCAGGACATTTTCGCCGCGGTTGGACGCGTAAAGAAATGCGCCTCTGCGATCGATTGCCAACTCGGCCCCGGTGCTCTCTCCGGTGAAGGCCGGATCGCGGAGGGGAAACTCCGCATGCCACGTCAGCGTGCCGGCAGTTGCATTCCACGCGAGCAAATCGACTGTCGATGTGAGTTCGTTGATGGAGTAGACCCAGCGGCCGTTCGGATGAAAATGCGTGTGCCGCGGCCCGGAGCCCGGCTTCGCGTGCCAGGGGCTATTCGTCTCCGTGAGTGTGGCTGATTGCAAATCGACCCGGAAGATCCAGATGTGATCCGTACCGAGATCATTGACCAGCAGAAACCGCTCGTCCGGCGAGAGCGTGACGCAGTGGATGTGCGGGCTCTCCTGCCGCTGCTTATTCGGGCCGAGCCCCTTGCTCGCGAACTGCTTTCCGAAGAGAGAGACAGGCCCGCTGATTCCGTCCGCGGTGACGCGGTAGGACGCCAGCGCGCCGCTGCTATAGTCGGCTACGAAGACCGCCTGGTTCGCCCGATCGACGGCGACATGACACGGATCAGTGCCTCCGCAGGGCAGTACGTTCTGCTGGCTCAGTTCGCCCGTCGCCGCGTCGCGGCGAAACGCGGTGACCGAGCCTCCCTTAGCGCTGGTGTTGCCCTGGGGATAGTCTTCGCGCTCATTGACCGCATAGAGTGCCTCGCCCGAAGGCGGCACCGCCAGGAACGATGGGTCCGTCGTCTTCATCGCGAGCCGCAGCGGTGTGAGTCTCCCGGCAGCAGCGTCCCACTCCGCCGTGTAGATGCCTTCTCCCTTGCCGCCCGCGCCCATGTCATGCGTGTAAGTGCCGACGAAGAGCTGTGCTTTGCCACCGCCGCGGCGCTGGCCAAACAGCGAGCGAGTCAGGTAAGGAGCCAAAGGAAGAAGAGGAGCAGCAGCCAGGATGACACGACGTGAGATGCGAGCCATGGCGCCCATGCTAACTCAGATGCGCATTCCAATTGGCGCCGCTCTCTCACTTCCACGGCAAGCTTCGGAGTGCTGCGACCTTGCATGCTCTCTACGCTCAAATCATGTTGACCACTGGCGACCATACCCGAATCGGCGTACCGGCCCGCGGCGCCGGTTCCAGCGCCCGTGCATGAAACTGTGGAGTCAGGAGCGGTCAGGATGCTATAAAGTGCCAACCATGAGCCGCATCCGCTTTGCCGTGCTTGCCTTGTTCACGTCGCTCGCCCTGTCACCAGTCCCATTCGCGCATGCGCAGCAGACGAACGAGTTGACCCTGCCGGTGAATGCCGGCATCGTCTCCACCAGCGCCACTGCGCACCGCCGCATTCCAAATACGGTGGCGGATGTCTCGGTCGGCATCCAGACACAAGGTGTGGACGCAGCCTCTGTATCGCGTGATCTCGCGCAACGCTCGCAGACATTGCTGGACTGGTTGCGTACCCAGGGAGCAGAGCGGCTGGCCACCGATCAGATCTCCTTCCAGCCGCAGACGCACGAAGAGAAGAACGGCCAGCAGAAGATCGTGGGCTACACCGGCAGCACTTCGGTCAGCTTCCGCACTACGCCGGAGAAGGTCGGCGCGATCCTCTCCGGCGTGCTGGACCATGGTGCGAACACCATCCAGCAGACCAGCTATGCGCCGAAGGAAGAGGAGCAGGACAGCGTCCGCAAGGAGCTGGCGCAGGAGGCCACGCGGACCGCGGTAGCGCAGGCCGAAGCTGTTGCCACGGCCGCTGGCACGCACGTGATCGGCGTGCGCGAGGTCAACGTCGAGCCCAGCGGCATCATCCGGCCCATGCCCATGATGCGCATGCAAGCGATGGCCGGCGCGGCAGCGGCTCCGCCGCCTATGGCGACCGAGGCAGGCGAGCAGGATGTCTCGGTAAACGTATCGGTCAGGCTGACAGTCAGCCGCTGAGCTTTTCCTCGATTGCGACCGGTCGCCGGCTTTGAGCCAGATCAGCCGCTCGCTCATGCCCGCCTCCGCAAACGCGTGCTCGATAGCGTCGCGGCCCCTCGGTGAAATGCGCCCACCCCGCGGCTTCCGGACCGCCCGTATGCTAGAGCGTTTTCACTTCTAATCAGTGCAGCGGAGAATCACGAAGTGTGGCTTTTCTTAATGGAAAGCCACGATGAGTTTGATTGTCTTGTATGCACCAGAAGCGAAAATGCTCTACCCTTGCGCGCATGAGCAAGCAGCAGCGCTTCCGTTCCCTGCTAAAACCGGACGGCACCAACCTGAAGTGGGTCATCGCGCATGTGCCTTTCTCGCCCGCCAAGGTATGGAAAAAGCGCAACCGCATGCGGGTGAAGGGCACCATCAACGGCTTTGCCTTCCGCAGCTCGCTCTTCGGCTCCGCGGAGAAGGGTTATGTCGTGCTGGTGAACAAGACCATGCAGAAGGGCGCGCAGGCGTATGCGGGAGAGATGGCGGAATTCACCCTCGAGCCCGACCTCGAAGAGCGCGAAGCCACCGTCCCGCCGGAGCTGGCAAGGCTCCTCAAGCAGGATCGGGCGCTCGCGAAGTGGTTTCAGGCACTCAGCTACTCCTATCGCAAAAGCTTCTGCGACGGCATTCGCAAACCGAAGAGCGCT
The DNA here is from genome assembly GCA_036500805.1 of Acidobacteriaceae bacterium. Classification (GTDB taxonomy): domain Bacteria; phylum Acidobacteriota; class Terriglobia; order Terriglobales; family Acidobacteriaceae; genus KBS-83. Next base: position 107,662 of record DASYBK010000016.1, read on the forward strand.
GCGGCGCGCGTGCGCCGCGCCGAGCAGTTGGCCGAACAGATGATGCTCGCCATGGAAGGCGAGAAGCTGTTGCCGCCTATCCTGCAGGTTGCCTTCCGGCGCACACCGCGCGCCCAGGCCGCATGGGATGCGATGACGGACGTGCAGCGCCGCGGGCAGTTGCTGGGCATCTTCTACTACCAGAGCCCGGAGGCGCGCGAGCGCCGCGCGCAAAAAGCCGTGGAAGAAGCTCTGCGTCTCTGCAAAGGCAAATCCGGAAAGAGCAACGATACGTCACCGGGTACGTGACGTATCGTCATCCCGATATCTCGCATCCCGCGCGCTGCGCTACCTCTGCCACGATCATCGCTTCACCGGCGACGCGATCGAACAACGCCGCGGGCTTGAGCACGCGAGCGCGGACTCCCATGCCCAGCACCAGAAACAGGGCCTGCTCTTCGCTCTCAAAGTCGACCCGCATCGCTGTCCAGCCTGCCGGAGTATCTTTCGGCAGGCGCACGGCGGCCGGCGTCGCCACACACCAGCGGATCAGCGACTCCGCCGCCTGGGGAGACAACAGCAGCACAGCTTCATACCGCCGCCGCTTCGCTTCGAGCTCGCTGACGGAGTTCTGCCAGTAGTTCGCGAGATCGAAGCGGGCAGGGCGCTGGAACGAAACCGCAAGCGGCGTGACCGTCTGCATGCGCGAGACGCGATAGGTGCGCATGCCCCGCGGCGTCCGCGCCACCAGGTACCAGGCCATCCCTTTCACCACCAGGCCCAGCGGGTCAACGACGCGCGGGCCGCGTTCGCCATCGGCGCGCGAGTAGTCGAAGCTGAGCCGGCAGTCGCGCGCTACCGCATCCTGCACCGCCGGCAGCATGGAAAGGTCTTCGCTCACCGGCCGCCAGTCGTTTGCGTCCACATGCAGCCGCTCCCGCATGGCGATGGCCTGCTCCCGCATGTTGCCGGGCAGCGAGGACATCAGCTTGCCCAGCGCACGCTCCGCCGCCGCTGCCAGGCGCGGCTCGCGCAACGCCCGCGGCTGCGCCATCAGCAGCGCGCGCAATTCGGATGCGTCGAGCCCCGGAACCTGCGTCCGCCATCCCTTCTCCAACTGCCAGCCGCCCTGGGCGCCGCGCAATGCGATGATCGGCACGCCTGCGGCGCTCAGCGCCTCCATATCGCGGTGCATCGTTCGCTGCGATACCTCGAGGCGCTCGGCAAGCTCCCGCCCGGTCATGCGGCCATGGGCCTGCAGCAGCAGAAGCGCCGAGAGCAGCCGGTCAGATTTCAGAGCCTCACCTCGTCATCTCATTTTCTTTTTTTAATTATGACATCCTCTGTCATAAATGGATTTCTATTCTCGTTTCTGTAAGCAGAACCGCTTGGAGGAGAGACACATGGATCTGAAGGAATTTTTTCTGAAGCAGCTGGAACAGGAAACCACGCTGAGCCGCAAAGTGATTGAACGCGTGCCCGAGGGGAATAATGATTGGAAGCCGCACCAGAAATCGATGGCGCTCGGTTATCTGGCCGCGCTGGTTGCCGCGATGCCCGGCTGGGTGGCCTTCATGATCGAAGGCGACCAACTGGACTTCGAGGACCCGGCCAGCGTCAAGTTCCGCACCCGTGCCGTGGAGACGCAGGCGGAACTGCTGCAATCACTGAACGACGGCGCCGCCAAGGCGAAGCGCGCATTGGAAGGCACAGACGAGAAGCACCTGCACGACCGGTGGCGGCTTGTCTCCGGCAATCGGGTGCTGATGGAAGGCCCCCGCTACGCGATGATTTCCGATGGCGTCTTCAGCCATCTGGCCCACCACCGCGGACAGTTGACCGTGTACCTGCGGCTGAATGAAGCCGCAGTACCGGCCCTCTATGGGCCCTCCGCCGATGAGGGGCAGTAGCCCGGTTGATGGATTCCTGACCAATCCGTAAGTCGTCGCTGCCGGATTTGCACCTCAAAGTATCCCCGCGAGGTATCTCGGATAGACTCGCTGGATAGAGACATTCTGCGCGAGGCTCATTGCGGTGCTGCTGCGGCACACCATCGATGGCACCACCTACACCTTCGCCGGCCTGAAGGAGCTGCTGGCCAGGGCAACACCCGAGCGCTCTGGAGATGAGCTGGCCGGCATCGCCGCGCGCAGCGCAGTGGAGCGGGTTGCCGCGCAGATAACTCTGGCCGATCTCCCGCTCGCCGCTTTTCTTGACGAGCCGCTAATCCCCTACGAGACCGACGAGGTCACACGGCTGATCTTCGACAGCCACGACGCGGCCGCCTTCGTGCCGATCGCCAGCCTCACGGTGGGCGAGTTCCGCGACGCCCTGCTCTCGGGCAACAGCACTGCGGGGACACTCGCGGCACTCGCGCCCGGCCTGACGCCGGAGATGGCCGCCGCGGTTTCGAAGCTGATGCGCGTTCAGGATTTGATCGCGGTCGCACGCAAGATCCGCGTGGTCACCCGCTTCCGCACCACCGTAGGGCTTGCAGGGCGGCTTTCCACGCGCCTGCAGCCCAATCACCCGACTGATGACGCCGTCGGCATCGCCGCATCCATCGTCGACGGCCTGCTGCTTGGCTCGGGCGACGCCGTCATCGGCATCAACCCCGCTGCCGATGATGTCACGAGCACCGCCAAGCTGCTTCGCCTGATCGATTCGATCCGCGAGCGCTATGCCATCCCCACACAAAGCTGTGTGCTGGCCCACATCACCACGCAGTTGGCCGCGCTCGAACAGGGTGCGCCGGTCGATCTCGTCTTTCAATCGATTGCCGGAACGGAAAAGGCAAATGCCTCGTTCGGCATCAGCCTCGCGCTGCTCCGCGAGGCGCAGCAGGCCGCACTCGAGCTGCATCGTGGCGCCATCGGCGGCAACGTGATGTACTTCGAAACCGGCCAGGGCAGCGCGCTTTCTGCAAACGCGCATCACGGCGTCGATCAGCAGACGTGCGAGGCACGCGCCTACGCGGTCGCGCGCCACTTCTCCCCCCTGCTGGTCAACACCGTGGTCGGCTTCATCGGCCCGGAGTATCTCTACGATGGCAAGCAGATCCTCCGCGCCGGACTCGAAGACCACTTCTGCGGCAAGCTGCTGGGCCTGCCGATGGGCTGCGACGTCTGCTACACCAACCATGCCGAGGCTGACCAGGACGACATGGACACGCTGCTCACGTTGTTGGGCGTGGCGGGCGTGAACTACATCATGGGCGTCCCCGGTGCCGACGACGTCATGCTCCAGTACCAGAGCACCTCATTTCACGACGCACTGTATCTGCGTTCTGCGCTTGGCCTTCGGCCCGCACCGGAGTTTGAATCGTGGCTAGTGGGCGAGATGCCACGCAAGCTGACCGAGCCGCTGCAACTCCAGCTGCTCGCCGGAGAATAGGAACATGACACACATGCTCCGCCAGCCGCACCGCAGCCTGCGCAACCTGACACCGGCGCGAGTCGCGCTGCCGACAGCCGGCGAAAGCCTCGCCACCAGTGCCGTGCTCGCCTTCCAGCTTGCTCACGCGCAGGCGCGCGATGCTGTCCACGCCGCGCTGCACCTGCCGTCGTTTGTGCAGCGCATGCACCAGGAGCTCCCCATTCTCCAGGAGGCCCGAATCGCAGTGCTTCCGCTGCGAACCAACGCTGCGGATCGCGCCAGCTATCTACGCCTTCCCGACCGAGGCCGTTCGCTCGATCCTCATTCTGCATCACAACTTCAGCCGGCATCGTACCATCTGGCGATGACCGTGGCAGACGGGCTCTCCGCGCTTGCTGTCGAACGGAATGCCATCCCGGTGCTCGCACGTCTCTTGCCGGCGTTGCTGGCAAACGGCTGGACGCTTGCGCCGTTGACGGTGGTTGAACAGGGGCGCGTCGCCATCGGCGATGCTATCGGATCGCGCCTCGGAGCGATGTGCAGCCTCGTCCTCATCGGCGAACGCCCCGGCCTTTCGACGCCAGATAGTCTCGGCGCCTATCTCACCTGGTCTCCTGGTCCGGATCGCACCGATGCCGATCGCAACTGCCTCTCGAATATTCATGATCGTGGTATGACTCATGAAGCGGCAGCAACACGGCTTCTGCGTTATCTGCAGGCAGCGCGTGCCGTGCAGAAGACTGGCGTGTCCCTGAAAGAAGGCGTCGCAGGCACGGATCGTCTGCCATCCCCGGGCTCTGCTACCCTTTAGGGTTTGCACCTCCGCCGTAAAGGATCCAGCGCGCCATGGCTTTCAAGTTCAAGAACGTCGACTTCATCGGCTTTGACGCGATGCTCTCCGAGGATGAGCGGATGGTGCGCGAGACCGCTCGCCGCTTCATTGAAGACAATTTGATCCCGATCATCGAAGAGTGCAACCGCGAGGGCCGCTTTCCGCGCGAGCTGGTAAAGCCGATGGGCGAGATGGGCTTTTTCGGAGCGAACCTCCACGGCTATGGCTGCGCCGGCATGTCCAACGTCGAATATGGGCTCGTAACCCAGGAGATGGAGCGCGGCGACTCCGGCATCCGCTCCTTCGTCAGCGTGCAATCGGCGCTGGTCATGTACCCCATCTACACCTTCGGCTCCGACGAGCAGAAGGACGAGTGGCTGCCGGCGATGGCCAAGGGCGAGAAGCTCGGCTGCTTCGGACTGACCGAGCCGGACTTCGGCTCGAATCCCGGCGGCATGCGCACGCGCGCGCGGCGCGATGGCACCGACTACATCCTGAACGGCGAGAAGATGTGGATCACCTCCGGCTCGATCGCGGATGTCGCGGTGATCTGGGCCAAGGTGACGGACGAAGAGGATCGCGTCCGCGGGTTTCTCGTGCCAACCAAAATGCCCGGCTTCCGTGCCTACGATGTGCACGGCAAGTGGTCGCTGCGCGCCTCAGTCACGTCGGGGCTTTCGCTCGAGGACGTCCGGCTGCCCGCGTCGGCGTTGCTGCCGGGCTCCGGCGGACTGAAGTCGCCGCTGATGTGCCTGAACCAGGCGCGTTACGGCATTGGCTGGGGCGCGCTGGGCGCTGCAATGTCCTGCTACGACACGGCGCTGCAGTACTCGCTGATGCGCAAGCAGTTCCGCGACCAGCCCATCGCCAGCCATCAACTGGTGCAGGAGAAACTTGCCTGGATGATCACCGAGATCACCAAGGGCCAGTTGCTCTCGCTGCAAGTCGGCCGGTTGAAAGATGCAGGCAAGGTGAGCCATGAGCATATCTCGATGGCCAAGCGGAATAACGTTGCGATTGCCCTGGAGTGCGCGCGGATGGCTCGCGATGTTCTGGGCGCAAACGGTATCAGCGACGATTATCCGGTCATGCGCCACATGATGAATCTCGAGTCGGTCAAGACATACGAGGGCACCCAGGATATCCACACGCTGATCATCGGCCAGGCCATTACAGGCATCGCGGCGTACTAACTCCGAACGATGCGTCTATACCACCGTGGATGCAGGAATTCGCCTCAGATTTGGCGTTAGATTAGATAGCAACTTGCTCCCCGGAGTGTCGTCTAAACCGGTAAGGGGTAGTGTTTCTTGACGCTGAAGACCACATCCGCCGCTGTCGTGAAGAGCATGCAGCTCCCGCGCAAGCCGGAGTTTGATGCACTGCGCGGGCTATTTCTCGTGTGGATGACCTTGACCCATCTGCCCACCCGGCTGAGCGACCTGGTCAACCAGCCCTTCGGGTTTGTTTCCTCTGCGGAAGGATTTGTCTTCCTCTCGGCGCTGCTGGTCGGACGCGTTTACATGCGGCAGGCAGTGGAAAATGCCGGCCGCCTGCGCGGCAAACTATGGAAGCGCGCGCTGCGTGTCTATGCATATCACGTTTTGCTGCTGCTGCTCGCCTTCACCTTCGCGGCGGCCTTCGCGGTCTATCGCCATCATGCCGCGCTCGAGCATCTGTTGGACTTCTACATCGCGCATCCAGCGGTGGCCATCATCGGCTCGCTCCTGCTCATCTATTGCCCGCCCCTGCTCGACATCCTTCCCATCTATGTCATCTTCCTGCTGGCCTCGCCGTTCGCGTTCTCGATCGCGGTCAAGCGAAGCTGGCGGCCGGTCATTCTCGGCAGCACCATCATTTGGCTGCTGGCCCAGTTCGGCTTGCGCGGAGTCGTTCAGCACTTTGTGGTGAGCGTGACCCACCTGCCCATCCCCCTGCAGCAATGGGGCGCCTTCAACCTCTTCGCGTGGCAATGGGTCTGGATCATGGGCATGTGGATGGGCGCGCGCTCGGTGGAAGGCGAGTTGCCGCTGCATTATCTGCCCAGATGGACAACCTGGATTGCAGGCGCCATGTGCGTCTTCTTCGTCGGAGTGCGACACGACTGGCTGGGCCCGCACCTGACACAGGAACACCTGGAGATTCTGGTGGATAAATGGCAGCTCGGGCCGCTGCGCGTCCTGAATATCGTCGCCTTCGTTTGCGTGCTCTACAGCCTGCGCGGCGCGGTGCGCTGGCTCATCTCACGCGAGCCATTCATCACGCTGGGACGCGCCTCGATTGAGGTCTTCTGCGCGCATCTGCTCTTCGTCTTTGTAGGTCTGGCCCTGCTCTATGGTGAAGTGCCTCAGCTTCATGGCATTTACGCACTCTCACTGCTTATAGCGACCTTCATCGGTCTTCTCTATGTGGCGCAACGCCAGGTGCGTCGAAAGCATGCAGAAAAAGCGCGCACAACTCGAGCTCCATCGCCCATAGTCGATACCGCTGCTTGATGGATCTGTCTGTGCGCCGCTAGACAGCGACGGTGAAGCTGTCTTCCGTGCGGATGACCGGCCGATAGAGGGTGTCGCGCTCGAAGGGCTCGCGGCCGGCCTCGCGGATCAGTCGAATCAGGTCGCTGCGCCGCATGCCCTGCGGTGTGCTCGCGCCGGCATCGTGGTAGATCTTCTCTTCGATCACTGTGCCGTCGATGTCATCTGCGCCGAAGCGCAGCGCGACCTGCGCGATGCCGGCAGTCATCATCTGCCAGTACGCCTTGATGTGGGCAAAGTTGTCCAGCAGCAGGCGGCCCACAGCGATCTGCCGCAGATCGGTTAAACCCGTGGTGCGCGGCAGATGCTGGAGCGGCGTGTTGTCCGGATGAAATGCCAGCGGGATGAATGTTTGGAAGCCGCCGGTATCATCCTGCACCTCGCGCAATTTCAGCATGTGGTCCACGCGGTCTTCGTCGTTCTCTACGTGGCCGTAGAGCATCGTGGCATTCGAGCGCAGGCCGAGCTTGTGCGCAGCGCGCGCCGTCTCCAGCCATTCACCGCCGTCGATCTTGTGGTCGCAGATGATGTGGCGTACGCGATCGGAGAAGATCTCCGCTCCGCCGCCGGGCATCGAATCGACGCCGGCATCCTTCAACTTCACCAGCACTTCGGGGATGGTGATCTTCGCGCGCCGGGCGAGGAACGATACCTCAACCATGGTGAAGGCTTTGATGTGTACCTTCGGAAAGCGCTCTTTAAGCCCGCGCACCAGGTCAAGGAAATATTCGAGCGGCAGATCGGGATGCAGGCCGCCGACGATATGAAACTCCGTGACCGCCTCGTGATAGCCGGTGGCTGCCGCCGTCCATGCCTCCTCCAGCGCCATCGTGTATGCGCCGGCGTCCTCTTTCTTGCGGCCAAAGGCGCAGAGGCGGCAGGCAGCGACGCAAACATTTGTCGGATTGATATGCCGGTTCACGTTGAAGTAGGTGATATCGCCATGCAGCGATTCGCGCACCCAGTTCGCCAGCCAGCCGACCGCGAGAATATCGGTGCTGCCGTAGAGCGCCAGCCCGTCGTTGAAATCCAGACGCTGCCGCGCAAAAATCTTGTCCGCAATGGGGCGAAGCCGCTCATCCTGTGTGCGGGAATCGGCGATCCATTCACGCGTTGGATTGGGCAGGCTCACCTTATCCATCATACCCCCGAGACTGTCGCCCCCTGCGGCTATCGGCTCCATGCAGCAATGACACTACCAGGCAATTGCATGACGGCATGCCGGGACATAGCGTCTAACCATCAATAATGATGGCCGGAGGCTGCTGATACCATGCAGTGCAGCGCTCCTCCGCTTTATCAACCACTCACCAAGCGAGATATCGGCGAGACATGCGTTCCCTGGCAGCCCGGATTGTTTTGCTCGGCCTCCTCAGCGTGCTGGCGACGCGCGCCGTGGACCCTGCCATGCTCCCGACGATCAGCTTCTATACCCTGAGCAAAGAGCGGGTTACACTTCCGGCTGATCTTCACGGCGACCGCAATCTGCTGCTGCTTTACTTCGACCTGACGCAGCAGCCGGATGTCGACAACTGGAACGGCATCATCGACGGTTGGCGAGCAGCCGACCCCTCGCTGACGTCGTATACCTCGCTCGTCTCATCGCAAAAGAACTTTCTCTCGCGCTGGTGGCAGAACGCGTCGATGCGCAGCGCGTCGCCGAACTCCAGCCACTGGCCGACAACCCTGCCCCTTTACGTGGACAAGCATGCCTTCGAGCACAAGCTCGGCATTCCATCAGAAAAGCAGGTGGTGCTGCTGCTCGTCGATCGCAAGGGCCACGTTCTCAGCCGGGTCAGCGGGCCGCCAACGGATAGCAGCCGCACCGCCATGCGAGCTGCTCTGAATTCCGCCGCCACGCTTCCCGCGCCCGCATCGGCGAGCTCCGCGCCTTCGCACTGACGCCTGCCCGCATCAATCCACAACATGCAGCGCCTTGCGCATGACCAGCGCATTCGTTCCGTCCGCGTAGTAGCCGGGAATGCGCCCGATCTGCTGATATCCGAGATGTTCGTAGAAGGCCTGCGCGCCCTGGTTGTTGGCCGCCACCTCGAGCGCAATTGCGAAACAGCCGATACCCGCCAGGTGGGCCTCGCCGGTTTCCATCAGCAGCCGCCCCAGACCCTGGCGGCGCAGCTCCGGCGCTATGTCGATGGTGATGAAGTGGCCGAGCTTGCGACCGGATTCAAGCTTCCAATCCAGTACGCAGAAACCGGCAATCTGGCCGTCTGACTCGGCGACCGTGGTGGTGCTGCGGGGATGCCGCACGAAATATTGCAGCTCTGCGCGCGAGTAGGAGATCTGCGGCGGAAAACAACGCGCATCCAGACGCAGAAGCTCCGGGAGATCCGCCAGTTGATATGCGCGCAGCTTGATTCGCGACAGGTCTACCGCGCTCCTCCGAGGGCAATATTCCGTTTACCCGCAACAGCGTTGGAGATGCCACTCTGCGGTTGCACGACCACGCCATTGTAGAGCGACGCAGCCAGCAGATGGCCGCCATTCGAGCGAACGCCGCGCACATGCCAGCCGGCATCCCACCACTTCCAGCTCTTGTCCGCTTCGTTCACCGCCATCACCCAGGTGGAGCTCCACGAGGTAATGACGATCCGCTTCAGGTCGCCCTCATACTCGATGCCGTTGATGTCGGAGATCGGCAAAGTGGACATGAACGTCCAGTTCGCGCCGTTGTCCGTGCTGTAGTAGACGCCCTCGCGGCCACCGACCCACATGCTGCCGCCGGGAGCGATAGTGCTGGTTCGAATTGTGCTCAGCTTGGCAGGCAGCGGTTCCGGTTGCCAGCTCTTGCCGCCATCCTGCGAAATGGCAATGCCATAGCGCCGCGTCGCCAGCACCACCGGCCCGGTCGAATGCACGCTCAGATAGTCGGTCTGGCCCAGAACCGCGCCGCCGGTCCATACCTTGCCATGATCGGTGCTCTGAAAGACACCTGCCGAAGTTGCCGCATACCAGGTGCTGAGGCTCAGGTCGAAGCCGTTCACTCGTCCGTCGATCTCGCCGGCCGGCTTCGCAATGGTCTGGGTGGTCTTCACGCGCTTGCCCTTGCGGCGGATGTACGTCGTCTTCTCGATCATCTGCACAACGCGGCCGGCGGGCTGCCAGCGTCCGTCCTGCCACACGAATATGCCGTGGCTGGTACCAGCCAGCAGCGTGCCATCGGGGCTCTCTCCGAGGCTGAAGACGTCGCGCCCATCCAGCCCTTGGCTCTGCTGCTGCCAGCTCTTGCCGTTGTCGCCTGAGGTGAAGACGCCACCGTACATCTTGTCGTTCACCACGCCTGCATAAAGGCGGTTCGGGTCCTTCACATCCTTCGCCAAGGCCACCACCTGCCGCTGCGAGAAGCCCTGGTTGGACTGGGCAAAGGTGACCGCCTGGTCGTTGCTGAGCAGAACGCCGCTGCGATCCGTGGCCAGCAGCACGTGCCGGTGATCCTTCGGATCGACGTAGACATCGTTGATAATCACGTCCGGGCCGGTCAGGCGCGACCAGTTGGTACCCGCCGAAGTCGTGCGGTAGAGGCCCTCGGTGGTGCCGGCGTAAACAATCGCGTGGTCCACTGGATCCTGCATCAGCACGCGGGTACGGCGCGCCGTGGAGGGGATGCCCTGAATCTTGTGGTACTGCTCGCCGCCGTTATCACTCTTGTAGATGCCCGAACAGGCGCTGGTATAGACCGTCTGCGGCGTCGTGGGGTCGATGATGATCGAGAAGACGTCCGAATCGTCGATGAGCCCCTGCTTGATGTTGTGCCAGCTCGCGCCGCCATCTGTCGTCTTCCAGGGAAGATGCCAGGTGCCGGCGTAGATCGTCTTCGGGTCCTTGGGATCGATGGCGATGGATTCGACTTCATGCAGCTCAGCGCTATTTGTAGGGCTGATCTGGTCCCAGTGCTGACCGCCGTCCTCACTGCGGAAGACGCCCTTCAAGGTGCCGACCACGAGAATCTTCGGGTTCGAAGGCGCCTGCGCCAGCGCGCGGATCGACTGCCCATCCATCGCCGGGCTCTTCGCCCATGTCTTTCCCGAGTCGTGGCTGATGAAGAAGGCTCCATCAGGACGATCAAGCACATACGCGGCCGCATAAATCGTCTTTGGGTCCGCCTCATCGACCACGATGTTGTCGACCATCAGGTCGTCGCTGGGGGAGAGCTTTGTCAGTCGCCGCCAGGAGGCGCCATCGTCGCGGCTCTCGTAGACCCAGCTGTTCGTGGTTCCGAGATAGATGTGCCGGCTGTCTGAAGGATCGGCGGCAAAGCTGCGGGCATTGCCTCCATCCGGTCCCACCGGCACCCATGCGGTGGCCACGGGATTCGCATTGGTTGCAGCTTGGGGTGGCAGAGCCAGCAATGGAAGTGACGAGGCAGAGAGCAGCAATACAGACGCGAGATAGCGATTCATCGGAATGGTACGACCTCTTCGGAAAACAGTGAGTCGCTTTCACAACGCTGTGGGGGATGGCAATGGCTGTCGACTCAGCTTTTCCGTTAAGAAAAGCTGCTCCGGGCAGATGCAGATGACCACCCAGTACTTGTGAAAACGGCTTATTGCAAGAGTAACGGGCGGGGGAAGGGCTGGCAATCACACGAAGGGGCCCGTACCAAGCTGAGCATCTGGCAGATGGCCGTCTCGGGCAGGATGGATGCGGCAGGAAAGAAAAAGGGCTGACCGGAGAACCGGTCAGCCCTTTTGTCAGGGGTGGAACGCCTACTGCTGGGCGGCAGGCGCCTTTTTGGCGTGACGGCGCCGTGCGTGTCCGCGGCCAGTGCGGGCCTGGGGCCGCACACTGTCCTCGTTCACCTGGGTTGTGCCCTGCACGTCGTTGTCGAAGTTGGCACCAGCCGGAACCAGGTAGTTCTGCACCTGCTTGCCAGCTTCTGTGCCTGTCCGAACCTGGACGCGGGAGGCATCAATACCCTTCTCCTTGACCAGGTAGTCCTTGGCGTTGACGGCGCGCTGCGCAGCCAGCTTCGGACCCATACGTTCGTTGGTTGCCGAGTCGCCAACCACAACCGCAGTCGCATCCGACTGTTGCTGCAGGTTGTTGGCTACGTCATCCAGGCAGGCCTTGGCTTCGTTGTCGACGCGGGCCGGACGGCGCTTGTCACGATCGAAGTTGATCGAGCAGAGCGTCTGCGTCTTGGGCTGCGGCGGCGGTGGCGGCTGCTCGACGTTGACTGTAGTCGTGGTCGAGGCCGTTTGCCCCTTGTCATCCGACACGTTGCAGGTCACGGTAATCGGACCGGCCGGTGCGCCAGACGTGTTCAGGGTCGCGCTGTTGTTGCTGCCGTTGATCTGGCCAGCGGAGGTGGAGTAGGTATAGGTCAGCGGACGGTTCTGCGGGCTTACGCCTTGCGCAGTGATCGTCGCGCTGTCACCCGGCTTGACCGTGGAAGGATTGGCCGAGCAACTGATGGTCGGCGGTTCAAACTGCTTGACCTCGAAGTTCGCGGTGCAATCGGCGAACATACCCGCCTTCTGCCCCTGCGAAACGTGGCCGGTCACGGTATAGCTGCCCGGGTTCAGGCCATTGGTGTCCACGTTCCCGGTATTGCTGTCCCCGGTCACCTTGACGCCGTTGTTCCCTGTCCAGGAGTAGGTTGGGTTCTTCTTGGGATTCAGGTTGGTTGCGGTCCCGGTAATGGTGACAGGATCGCCCGGATACACCGACGCCGGGCTCGCAGCGCATTGATAGGTGACTGGCGGAGGTGGCGTGATGTTGCCCATGCGGTAGACAATGCCGGCGCTCAGACGAACCACATTCAGATTGGCGCGTCCACCCGTCGGATACGGGTTCTGCGGGCCGAAATTGACGTGGTAGTACTGGTAATCGGCCTGGAAGACGCGAATCGCTAGGTGATTGTTCAGGAAACCGCTGATCCCGTAGTCGAGACCGCCGCCGGCGGTGAGTGACGGACCCCAGGTGTATGGCTCCTTGAAGGGGCCGCCCAGCCGCACCGCGCCAGCCTCGAAGTGCACAAAGGGCGTGATGTCTTCGGTCGGATAGCGGAAGACGATGCCGCCCGAAGCTACCGCGGCTCCATCGTTGTTGCCGTCCGGGTGATCGCTGAACTCAACCTGACCGCCGACATAGCGATTGAAGTAATACGTGCCGCTTCCAATTGCGCCGTAGTCAATGGAGGAGTACGTCACCGGGCCATTGATGCCGACGGAGGTGCCGCCAGGGATTGTGACCGAACCATGGGGCGCCAGATACGAATAGCCCGCAAAGATATCGATCCGCGAGGCATAAGGAGCCTGCGGAGCGGTCGATGCAGGGGCAGGGGCGGCAGGCGCAGCCGCCGGAGCGCTGCTCGACGACTGGGCTTGTGTTGGCTGAGCCGGAGGCTGCGACGTATTCGTGTCCTGCGCAAAGAGAGCCGTTGTTCCCAGGCCTACCGCACAGGTTACGAGCAGGATCCGGCTCAGAGAATGCAACGGACGTAAATGCATGCGTCTATCCTCCGCAACCGTACTGAAAGTCATACAAATCAATTACGAATGGCACTTGAGTGTCCCATCATACCCCAGAACGCTCTCGCCATCCGGAAGACAACGAGCAGGCAGCGCAAGGAAAGCTACCACACGTTGCTAGGTTAGTGCACATTTTAGTAGGTGAGTTGCCTAGAATTTTCAATAGCTTATCCCGAGCATCACTACAGTAACCCATTACATGACCACTAGGCCGCCGCCACAGAAAAGGTGCACCTGTCCGAGACAAATCCCGGACTGCACCATCCTAATGGCAGATTCGCCCAATTCAAGTACTATTTCACCGGAAATTGAGGGTATTTAAGCCGTTTTCCTGATAGCCTCCGCCCCGCGCGCGTGAGGGAACGCTTTGCTTGACGGAAAAGCTTTCATCTGCTTAGGCCGTTTCGTGAAAACGGCTTAGCCGATATTGAGGGTCCGTTTCAGGCTGCCCTGCTCCCGCAGGATCTTTTCCTGCAACAGGGTGATGGCATAAATGAGCTGTTCGGGCCGCGGGGGGCAGCCCGGAACGTATACATCCACGGGAATGATCTGATTCACGCCCTGCACCAGCGCGTAATTATTGAAAACTCCGCCCGAGGTTGCGCAGGCGCCCATGGAGATGACCCACTTCGGCTCGGGCATCTGCTCCCAGAGTCGGCGGATCACAGGGGCCATCTTCTGCGAGACGCGACCCGCGATCACCATCAGATCCGATTGACGCGGCGAGGGACGAAATACCTCCGCGCCGAAGCGCGCAACATCGAAACGCGCCGCGCCCATCGACATCATCTCAATCGCGCAACACGCGAGGCCGAAGGTCATCGGCCATACCGAGCTCTTGCGAATCCAGTTCACCGCAAAATCCAGCGAGGTGAGGATGATGCCTTCCGGCGACTCTTCGCCGAAATTCGCTTCCTGCACCTTCATCTGGTTCTTGGCGCTGCTCTCGAGTGAGCCGAAGAGATAACGATCGCGCGGCGCGGCTGTGCTCATGAGTCCAGTATAACCGCGCGTGAGAAGCAGAACTTCAGTGCTGCTTCGTGGCCGGATTCGCGCTCCGCGGAGTGGAGTTCGCAGCCGGCGCAGCCGTGTTCGCAGCCGGCGCAGCGGTGTTGGGAGTACGCGCAGCGGTGTTGGGAGTATTGTTCAGTACGATCACCTGGTCCGGCCTGGTGTAGCGAAGCCGCATGTGCGCTTCGTACTCAATCGCATCCGGATCGCTCTTCAGGTGCTCGACATGCCCCTTGAGCTGGCTGTTCTCGAGCTTCATCTTTTCAAGCTGCTGCGCGAGCACGTGATCTTCCGCGCGCTTGGCGCGGTAGGCCACCACTCCGTTCGCCCCGAACAGCGCGTGATAGCCGACCATGACCGCGATCACGACGGCAAAGACGGTCGCGATGCGGCGGCGCTGCGCATACGCGGCCGTGGCGACGGAGAAGCGCCGCGCCAGCCTGCCCGGTTGTGTCGGTGATGGCGTCGGATGGACCGCTCGATTCACGTTTCTGCCTCCCTGCTCTACTGAAGAACCCAGTTTTTCGCGGCTTCGGTCAGTGCCGCGCTCTCCTTCGCATCGCGCGCTTCCGTATAGACACGCACGACCGGCTCCGTGCCGGAGAGCCGATAGCACACCCACGAGCCATCCTCGAAGATCAGCTTCAGTCCATCGGTGCGCACGACCTGTTTCACCTTCTGGCCGGCAAGCTCGGTGGGATCCTTCCTCACCTTTTCAGTGAACTTCTGCTTCACCTCGCCGGTCAAGCGGAAGTTCTCGCGTACCGGGTAAAAGGAACCATATTTGCCAAAGAGCTCCTTCAACTGCTCGCCGATGCTCTTGCCGCGGCGCGCCACCATCTCCGCCATCAGCAGGCCGGCAATGATGCCATCCTTCTCCGGCACGTGCCCGCGAATGGTGAGCCCGGCGCTCTCTTCGCCGCCGATGGCAATCTCATCCTTGATGATCAGCTCGCCGATGTACTTGAAGCCCACCGGCGTCTCATAGAGTGGCACGCCCTGCTTCTCTGCAATCGCATTGATGAGATTGGTTGTGGCCACCGACTTCGCAACGCCGTTCTTCCAGCCGCGCGTCTCGATCAGGTACTCGAAGAGCAGCGCGATCACATAGTTCGGCTGGATGAAGGTACGGTCGGCATCGAGGATGCCGAAGCGGTCGGCATCCCCGTCGGTCGCAATGCCGATGTGCGCGCCTGTCTCCTGCATCTTCTTTTTCGCATCACCCAGCAGATGATCGTCCGGCTCCGGCGCGTGGCCGCCGAAGAGCACGTCGCGATAGTCGTGAACGCAGCTCACGTCGATGCCGTGATCGCGAAGAATGTCCGAACTGTACCCGCGCGCGGCTCCCCAGAAGGGATCGAAGACGATCTTGATCTTCGCCGATTGGATCGTCTTGAAATCAACCAGCTCGCCCAGGCGCTTCAGATAATCGGGCTTCACATCCAGCTTCTGCGGATTCTCCACCGGCTTTGCCTGCGCCACCGGCGTTTCGCCCAGAGCGGCGATCGCCGCCTCGATCCTGCTGGTTGTCTCCGGCAGCGCCGGTGCGCCATCGGGCGTGGAAAACTTGATTCCGTTGTACTCCGGCGGATTGTGCGATGCGGTGAAGTTGATACCGCCGCTGGCCTTCTGCTGCCGGATCGCGTAAGCGATGGCCGGAGTCGGAGCGGGCGCCGGAATGATCACCGGCGTCACGCCATGCTCGGCCAGCAGGCGGGCCGCTTCGTCCACAAACATCTCGCCCAGAAAGCGCGGATCGCGGCCAACCAGCACGCGATGGCTTCCCGGTTGGTTCGCCACGTAGGTGGCAATGCCGGTGACGGCGCGGCGTATGTTCGCAAGCGTAAACTCCTCGGCAACGATGGCTCGCCAGCCCGAGGTTCCGAACTTGATCTCCGTGGCCATATCTCTCCTGTCCTTCCGCTCGCAAGCTACGCGCGTGCGCAATCGCGCGCGTCTATCTCATACAACACTCTCGCATGGGATGCGGCTCGCCGAGGATTGTAT
The DNA here is from genome assembly GCA_036500805.1 of Acidobacteriaceae bacterium. Taxonomy (GTDB): domain Bacteria; phylum Acidobacteriota; class Terriglobia; order Terriglobales; family Acidobacteriaceae; genus KBS-83. The sequence continues at coordinate 123,891 of DASYBK010000016.1, forward strand.
GGCAGAGCACGCGTCCCGCGCACAATCTTCGGCGATGAGGCGCTTGGTATGACCGACACTCGCCTGATTCTCGTAACCACGTCGCCGCGTGCCGAAGCGAAGCGTATCGCGCATGCATTGGTAGACGAGCGGCTGGCGGCCTGCGTCAATCTTATTGGCGGAGTTCATTCCGTCTATCGCTGGAAGGACGCGATCGAGACAGCCGACGAGGTGATGCTCGTGATCAAGACCCAGCAGCGGATGGTGGACGCGGTCCGCACCCGCGTTCACGAGCTGCACAGCTATGAGCTGCCGGAATTTCTGGTGCTGGATGTCGCGGAGGGCAGCGCCGCATACCTTGACTGGATTGCATCCAATATCGCATCCAGCGTTGATTGACGAGCGCCGCCGCAGCGGACGGTTTGTTATTCTGACAGCGGCTGGAAGGGTTGGCTCTTCACGCATGCATTGGTTGTTTGCCGTCTTTGTTGTGAGTCTGTGTGCACTGTTGTGGGCAGCCATCGCCGTGGCCCGGCATATCCGCCGCGACCGAAAAGAACTTCGCGCGGCTGAAACGGAAGTGAAGCAGGATAACCTCTAAGCCGCACATAAGCCGCACGCGGGCGAGCACGGAGAGTTATCGGGAGGCGAGAAGGATGATCGACCAGAGAACCCTTGCACAGGAGCGGAGCACCGCCGACAACGCCGTGCGCCGCATCGCCTTTCAGGCTGGAGTCGTCGTCGCTTCCACGGCGCTGGTGGCGCTGTGCGCGCACATCTCCGTCCCGCTGGGATTCACTCCGGTTCCCATCACGCTGCAGCCCTTCGCTGTACTGCTGCTGGGACTGCTGCTGGCCCCGCAGCTCAGCTTCGCCGCGCTCGCGCTGTATCTGCTGGAGGGCACTGCCGGCCTTCCCGTCTTCAGCCCGCATGGCCTCGGCGGCATCGCGCAACTCTTCGGCCCGACCGGCGGCTACCTGCTCGCGGCGCCCTTTGCCGCTGCGACCGCGGGACTGATCTATCGAAATAGCCGCGACGGCAAGCGGAAGCTGCTCTTCGCGCTTGCGGGAGCTGCGGTGGGCGACGTTATTCTGCTGGCGATTGGCGCCTTATGGCTCGGGGTGCTGACACAGGCGAGCCTCTCAACCCTCCTAAGCGAGTCGGTTGTGCCCTTTCTGGCCAGCGATGCAGCCAAGGTAGTTGCGGCCGCCGTCTGCGCGCAGGTCTTCGCATCTTTTTCAGGGACATCATTCTTCCGCCGCTCTTCGGAAACGGAATAGCGCGCATGGCTACACCCGGCCTCTACAGCTGGCGCAAGGAAAGGATTCAGGCAGCGTGAGCACCACCCCTCAGTTGGAACCCACACCCACCGGAGTTCGCGAGATCACCATCGCGCACTCGCCGGACTCCGATGACGCATTCATGTTCTACGGCCTCGCCACCAACAAGGTGCGCGTGCCCGGCCTGAAGTTCACTCACACTCTGACCGATATCGAGACGCTGAACCAGAAGGCCATCCACGAAGCCTTCTACGACGTCACGGCTATCTCCTTCCACGCCTATCCCTACCTGCAGGACAACTACGCGTTGATGGCCTGCGGCGGCAGCGTGGGCGAAGGCTATGGCCCGATGATCGTCGCGAGCAGGCGCTTCTCGCTTGACGAGATCAAGCGCGTGCGCATCGCCATCCCCGGCGAGCTCACGACCGCGGCTTTGTCGCTGAAGCTCTTCGCACCCGATGTCCGCACCACGCTCGTGCCCTTCGACCAGATCATCCCCCAGGTGCTCGCCGGCAAGCACGAGGCGGGACTCATCATCCACGAGGGACAGCTCACCTACTCCGCCAGCGGCCTCTACAAGGTGCTCGACCTGGGCCAATGGTGGCGCGAGGAGACCGGACTGCCGCTGCCGCTCGGCGGCAATGCCATCCGCCGCAGCCTGGGCGAGGAGACAATGCGCGTCGTCACCAAGGCGCTGCGCGAAAGCATCCAGCACGCGCTCGATCATCGCGAAGAAGCACTCGCCTACGCGATGCAGTTCGCCCGCGATCTCGATGCACAACTGGCAAACCGCTTCGTCAGCATGTATGTGAACGAGCGCACGCTCAACTACGGCGAAGATGGCAGGCAGGCAATCCGCAAACTACTCGAGCTCGGTCACCAGCGCGGCATCATCCCGCATCCCGTGAAGTTCGACTTCGTCGGCTGAGAAACTGCTTTTAGATCACCGCGCGTCAGGTCCGTTTGGCCGACGAATAACTGGCTATCTCTCCTTCACCGTTGCGCCCCACTCCTCAGGACTGCAATCCCTGGCGTGTCGTGAGAAAAGCCAACGGTGTCCATCCAGATCCTCGGCCGCGTACTGGTACTCTCCGTACTCCGTCTCGTGCGGCTGCTCAAGAATCTTCGCGCCCGCGGCGCTTGCTCTCGCGTAGTGGCCATCTACATCGTCTAGAAAGATTGTCAGGGACTGGGTGCCATATCCCAGCTGCGCCGGCGACTGTTGCTGTCCCCGTGCCTGTTGCACCTGGATCACTGCTCTCCCGGCACGGATCTGTCCGCCGGCTGGCGGAGCACCATAGCGGTAGTACTCCTCGAACCCAAATACCCGGTTCAGCCAGCCAATCGCCTCCGGCAGGTTCTGATAGACCACGTGAGGCAGAACAGTATCGACAGGTACGGAACGATTTCCGGACGCCATAGCCTGATTCTAGACGCTGCACTTCCGCTCAGCTATTGGATCAGTCGTCGAGATGACTTAGTCGTCATCATCCTTGCGATGTTTCACCGGCGCCAGCAGCATCGCAGGCACCGGCGCGTCGCCCTTTGCATCTTTCCACAGGATCACATTCAGCTTCTGCGGGTCGGCGCGATCCTCGTGGCGGAAATCCATCTTGCTCGACTCCCTCGCGCCTGGCGCTGACGGCTTGTTCGCGGTATAGATCAACCCGTTGTCGCGGTTCGAGTAATCCGCATCGAAGGGCGGTTGATCGCCACTTCCGGCAAAGACGCTCGCGATCGGCGGCGCGAAGGCATCGTTGTTATTCATCGGCGGCAGGCCCAGCAGGTCTTCCATCGTCCGCACCATGCTCACCGTCGTGTAGAAGTGGTGATCGACCAGCGGCGCCGCCTGGCGCGGCGCATATTTGCTGACGATGAGCGCCGTGCTGCGATGCGCGTCAACGTGGTCCCCCCCGTTCTGCGCATCATCCTCCAGAATGAAGAATGCCGTGTCGTTCCAGTAGGGGCTGTGCGAGACGGCTTCGACCGCGCGGCCCACCGCGAGATCGTTGTCGGCCACCGAAGCGCGCGGTGTCGGCATGCCCGGCCGCGTGCCGGCCGTGTGATCGTTGGGCAGGCGCAGCATCACGAACTCCGGCATTTCGTCATGGCCGCGGTTACGTTCTGCCACCCACCGCTTGAAATGCGTGTCGAACTCCGCAAAGCGCATCTGGTCGGGAAAGGCGAGCTGGAAGTCCGGATACTCCGGATCGAAGTGCCCCACCAACTCAGGCTTGGTGGCCACATTCTCGGCAATCAGCGGAATGGCCCACGGATACTTGCTCGTTCCGCCGCCGTAGTTCGCCGGCACCGGGTCGCCCAATCGAATGGCGGGCTGCGCGCACCTTTCCCGCTCCGGCTCCGGCGTGCCCGCCGTCGGACCTTGCCGCGGCCGAGGCTCGTCGCTGGCGCAGAAGTGCGTCGCGATGTACTCGGCAAAATGGAAATACGTCTTGTGATGGCGCGCCAGGTTGGTCCACAGATAATTGCTCTCCGGCTCATTCACATCAGGGATTTTTTCCGTCAGCGGAAGGCCATTCTCGACGACTCCTTCGAAGTCGTAGACGCGCTCCTTGCCGCGATAGGACTGCTGCCACGTCTTCTCCGTGTAGTCGCTGGTGATCGCCGCCGTGGACCACACATGCCCATCCCCCGATACCTCGCCCGAATCATAGAAGTCGTCGAGGATGCCGAACTGCTCCGCCAGCTTGTGCTCATTCGGCGTGATGCTCCGGCCATACATGACCAGGCTGGGATCGTTGTTGCCCGCCGGCAGGTCGCCGAAGATCTGATCGTAGGTGCGGTTCTCCTTGATGATGTAGATCACGTGGCGGATGGGATTCGCGCCGCCCTGGAAATGGATGTGCACCGCCGCGGCGTTCTGCATGTTGCTCGCCACCGTCTGCTTCGTCAGCTCGGGCAGATGCGTGTCCAGCTGGGAAAGATCGACCGCGGCGACAGAGCCATACAGCAACGTGGCGATATAGGTGGAACGTCCTCGCAGGTGAGGCGCAGTCGCAACGCGCCGCTGCGGCTGGTTGTTAGGACCAGTGCCCTTTCCCTTCCCGGTTGCAATGTAGAGATGGCCTGAATCAACCACCAGCCCCGTAGGCAGCCACTCCGTTGGCACAAATCCCTCCGCTTGCTTCGGCTCGCCCGCGTGCAGACCGCGCGTGCTAAAGATCGCAACCGAATCCGTGCCGGCATTGGCCGCATAGAGTCGGCCGCCATCCTTGCTGAGCGCCAGCGCATTCGGCTCGCCGCCGAAGTATTGCTGGCCGGGCAGGCGGGTGTCGAAGATGCCCGCAAGCTTCATCCGAGCCGCCTTCATTCCGGTACCGCGCAGTGACACGGCAGCCACGGCATCGCGATTGGCAAGCGCAACGTAGAGCGTCTTCTGATCCGGTGATAACGCAAGCGCCGTGGGATGTGAGCCGGGCGACGTTGCCTCCGATGGAGGCATCAACGGCAGCGTGCCCAGGACTTTGCCCGATCGAAGATCGAGCTCGGCCACAGCCGATCCGTTCCACAGTGCCGCAAATCCGCGGCTGCCATCACGGGTGGCGGCAACCACAATGGGATACGCCGATGGAACCACAGGACCCGTCGACAGGTCGAAGCGGTGACGCACAGCGCCGCTCGCCACATCGATCAACAGCACGTCGTCGGAGAGATCATCGGCCACCAGCAACTGATCGGCGCCGTCGCTTTCCTTCACCACTGCCAGCCCCGCCGGCGCGGGGATAGCTTTGCCGGCAGGCACCGGCGCGTCGAGATGGTTCTGCATACGCCCCGCGGCCAGGGTCTGCAGCGGAATCGGGATCAGGCGCTCCGGCGCGACCCGTCCGGCATCGACGCGATACACCGCGATCGCATTTCCCGTCTCGCGCGGCTTGCTCGCCACCGGCGCGGTCAGCGAATCGAAGGAGGCATACAGATGTGTGCCGTCGCTGGAGAAGGCTAGCCCCTGATACAACGTTTGCGGCATGCCGGGCGCAGTCCGCGCCTCGGGAAAATCGGTGACTTTGCCCGTCGTCGTATCCAGCACGGCGATCGATTGCTGGTACTCGGACTCATAGGTCCCGTAACCGGCATTCAGCAGCGCGAGATAGCGGCCGTCAGGCGAAGCGGCGATCGCCATGGGCAGGCCGTTGGTGCGCTCGGGCGCGCCCGGCACCGGCATCAGTTGCTTGCTCGTCGGCAGATCGATGGGCGATTGCTGCGCGCCCGCGATAACAGCCATTGCTAGTACAAGACCCAGACAGATTCCGTGCTTCATCCTGAGAACGCTCCCGTACAACCTTTGTCTCATGCTTACAGGCGTACTGCGATTACAAAACTGTTACGCGGGCGGACACGAGATCGCTGTTAGGGTCGAAGTAGGACATCCCACAGTTTTCAGTAAAGGTTCGCCTTCCATGTTGGTAGAAACAGCCCCCGAAATCATCGAGACCACTGCTCCCGCGCCGTCCTCGGCCGCTGCAGCACACAAGCGCGGCAAGCAGGAAGTGCCGGTGCTGGGCCGCGCCGGCCAGAACTTCCGCCGCAACTGGGTGACGACCGGCTTCATGCTCGCCTTCCATATCGGGGCCGTCGCCGCGCTCTTCTTCTTCACCTGGAAGGCGCTCATCGCTGCTGTTATCCTCTACGTCCTTTCCATCAACGTTGGCATCGGCATGTGCTATCACCGGCTGCTGACGCACCGCGGATACAAGGTACCGAAGTGGCTGGAATATGCGATGACCGTCTGTGCCACGCTCTCGCTCGAGGGCGGCCCGATCTTCTGGGTGGCCACGCATCGCGTGCATCACCAGCTCAGCGATCACGAAGGCGATCCGCACACGCCGCACGATGGCGGATGGTGGGCGCATGTCGATTGGATCCTCAAGGGCGATGCGCTGCACCACGAGACCGCGCTGCTCTCCCGCTATGCACCCGACCTGGCGAAAGACCCTGTGCATCGCATGCTCAGCCGCTATCACTGGATTCCGCTTGTTATCGTCGGCTTCGCCCTTCTCGCGATCGGCGGATGGCCCTGCGTGCTCTGGGGTATCTTCCTGCGCGTGACGCTCGGGCTGCATTCCACCTGGCTGGTGAACTCGGCCACGCACATGTGGGGCTCGCGCCGCTTCGAGACGCGCGATGAGTCGCGCAACCTGTGGTGGGTCGCCCTGGTGACCGGTGGCGAAGGCTGGCACAACAACCATCACGCGCATCCCGTCTCCGCCCGCCACGGCCTCGCCTGGTACGAGATCGATCCCAACTACTACGGCATCTGGCTCTTGAAGAAGCTTGGTCTGGCGAAGCAGGTGAAGATCGCGCAGTACGATCCCGCGAATCCGCGTCCTGCCGGCGTTGCCTGAGACAACACACCGCACCGCATAGCGGCGTCTGAGCCGTTTTCACAAAATGCGGGACCTTGCAGTGCGCGAGTTGGCAGAAGCGGACGCAGCTTTTCCATTAAGCCTAGGTCCCCAGCGACGGGTCTTCGTCGACGGGGTGGAAGCCGGGGTCCCCAGCGACAGGTCTTCGTCGACGGGGTGAAAAGAAAAGCTGCTCCTCGCAGATGCCGGCCTTACAGCGCATGTGTGAAAACGGTCTTGTGGCGCCGCTATACTTTTCGGAAAGCCTATGCGGATCACGCGGCGCGGTCGGGCGATATTCTTCTTCATCGCACTCGGTGTCTGCCTGGTGGGCGTCGCGGTCACGCTCCAGCTCGGCTGGATCATCCTCAACTGGCGCCGGTTTGCACCGCTCATCATCGGCATCCCCTTCTTTGCCCTGTTGATCGTCGGGCTCATCCTCAACACCGTCTTCCTGGTGCGCGAAGTGCGCCGCAACGAGCAGCAGGACAGCTTTCTGAATGCTGTCACCCACGAGCTGAAGACACCCATTACCTCGATCCGTCTTTACCTCGACACCATGCGCCGCCGCGATGTTTCCTACCAGCAGCAACAGGAGTTCCTTGCCGTGATGAGCGAGGACACAGATCGTTTGATGGCGACCGTGGAGCAGGTGCTGAAGGCGGGCGAGCTCGGCCAGCGTGTGCGCAGCCAGGTGCGCGTCCGCGTGGACATGGATCAGTTAGTGCAGGAAGCGGTCGGCACCGCAATCCTCCGCTATCACCTCGACGCAGATGCGATCCACGTCGAGCGAAGAGAGCTGCAGACCGGTTCGGGCTTCGCGGTTGCTGGTAACCCGGAAGAGCTGCGCACCGCCGTGCTCAATGTCATCGACAACGCGGTGAAGTACTCGCCGGACGGCGCACACCTCACCATCGTGCTTTCGGTCGAGAGCGATGCGTGGGTCATGGTCAGCATCGCCGACCAGGGTCTCGGCATTCCGCAGCCGCAGCTTAAGCGCATCTTCCTCCGCTTCTACCGCGTGCCCAACCGCAGCATCCTGCGCGTGAAAGGCACGGGGCTCGGCCTCTTCCTGGTGCGCTCCATCGCGCGGCAGCACGGCGGCGATGCCTTTGCCGAGAGCGCCGGCGAAGGCCGCGGCTCCACCAT
>DASYBK010000017.1:0-66435 GCA_036500805.1 Acidobacteriaceae bacterium
GGTCTCGATCGAGTTCTGCATGGCCTTCTTCTCAAGCGCCTGCTGCTCACCCGGCTTCAGGGTCAGGGTGTAGCCATCCGCGGTCGAGCTGATGTTGTACTGCTGACCGTATTTCGTATCCAGCACGTTGCGCGCATCGCCCAACTTGTCTGCCGGCACGCCATTGATCTGGATAACGGAAGGATCGGACGGGTTCGGCTTCAGGATCGAGCCCACAGAAACGCCCGCTGCCTGGAGATCGCTCTTCAGCCGGCTCAGCGCGTTGTCGGTCTCCGCGCCGACGGCCTCGTCGACCATCACCTGCAGCACCAGGTGCGTGCCGCCCTTCAGATCCAGGCCCAGGCTGATGCGCTTTGCGAGCGCGTCCTTCCACGCCTGCCCGCTCACGCCATTGGGAATGCCGAAGATCCCGAAAACAAAGACCAGGAGGATGGCGATGATGAGAATTGCTTTACCGGTAAGATTCTTGCGCATGATGAATCAGGTCGCCTCTTCAGGCTTTACTTGGCTTCCTCGGGTGTATTGGTAGTCACAGCCGCAATGGCCGACTTTACGACTTCTACCTTGATGCCATCCGGCGGCAGCTTCAACTGGATCGCGTCATCGCGCAGCGCCACGATAGTGCCGCGCATCCCGCCCGTGGTTGTGATCTTGTCGCCGATCTTCAGGTTGTTCAGCATCTCCGTCCACTGCTTCTGCTTCCTCTGATTCGGCCGGAAGAGCAGCAGGTAGAAGACGCCGACCATCAGGACGGCAGGCAGAAAGGTGACGAAGTTAGTAGGCAGTCCACCTGCGAAAGCAGCAACAAGTTCAACGAGCACGTAGGTCCTTCTTCCATCCAGGTGCTCCGCCCGCGGCGCCGGTCTGGAGGCTGGCCCAGTGACGCATACGCGTCGGCTGCAGCTTCAGTGCGGGAGCACGGGAGAGGAGCGGGTGTGGCCAGGCAAACCAGAGCAGATGCCGGGCAGAAATCCTCCCGGACCACCACTCACCCCGCACAAGCCAAACTCCCGAACCGCCCACAACCGGGCGAAGACAGGACACACAGATCGGCAGGATACCTAAGCAATAAGCATCACGGACTCTGTGGTTTGTGTCAAGCGAGAGATGGCATGTCCGGATCTCCAAACGCAAACCGAGATAGGTAGTCAAATCGGCAGGAATTCGAGGGACGAGCCAATGGCCGGATTCGGGTTTCTCGCTTCACTGCGGCAGGACCTTCACTGCGCGGCGCGCCTGATCGCAAAACGCCCCGGTTTCTCCGCGGCCATCGTGCTTACCGTCGCTCTCGGCGTCGGCGCGAACACGGCACTCTTTTCCGTCGTCCGCGCCGTCTTGCTGCGCCGCCTCGGCTACAGCGATCCACAGCTCGTCATCGTGCCGTCGGCCTGCCACGCTCCGCGAAAGCTGACGCAGATTTTTGTAAGGTATGTGCAGCCAGGCTAAGTCATAATTCTTCTTGCATTTATGCTGGCGGCTGTTGGCGGGAAGTGCAAATGACAAGCCGGAGAGACAAGGTTCACAAAATACTGTCGTTCGCAATCGAATTGACTAACGACGAAGATCGTGCAGAGGTTCGACGACAGCTCAGCACGCTCATTCAAACCTATCCGACATTTAGGATTGAACTAAACGTCCTCGAAAGCAGCCTGATTGTCAGTGGTGAGGACGAGCTGCAGCTGATGGAGCTCCGTGCGAAAATTGCTCCCCAGCACGAAGCGAAAATCGGCGAGCTGAAGATCAGTTACAAAGAATCGATTCGTCGACGAGCGGAGGCTGAAGGCAAGTACTTCCGGCAGACGGGCGGCTTAGGCAACTACGGTCACGTGAAGATTCGCCTGGAGCCGAATGATCCGGGCAAAGGATTCGAGTTCGTCAATGACATCACCGGCGGCGTGGTGCCGAAGGAATACATCAAGCCGACCGAGATGGGTGTCCGCGAGGCGCTGCAGAATGGTGTTCTCGCCGGTTACGAGATGGTGGACTTCAAGGCCATCCTCTTCGGCGGCAGCTATCACGATGTCGATTCGAACGAAATGGCCTTCAAAATCGCCGGCTCGATAGCGTTCAAAGAGGCGGCGAAGAAGGCAAGCCCGGTGCTGCTTGAGCCGATGATGGCTGTGGAAGTGACGGCGCCGGAAGAGCACATGAGCACGATCATCGGCGACATCAACTCGCGCCGCGGCCGCATCGAGGGCATGGAGCACTCAGGCGGGTCGCAGGTGATCAAGGCGACCATGCCTCTCGCTGAAATGCTTCGTTCCAGTGAGCATGGGAGACCGAGATATCCGATGCACTTCGCTGGATATCAGCCTGCTCCAGCACATGGGGACTTCGGCGATGATGCAGGAGCATGCGCGAGAAAGCCATGGCGTCCAAGGCCGGGAACAGGCTCCGCGGCAGCCGAACTCGATGAGTGATTCTTTTAGATACCGCATCTACTCAACCGCCATCGATCGCTGAAAGCGTGCTATCGCGGACCTGCCGGCTCATGCTCCTCGATATGCCGCATGACCAGCGTATGCACGTGCGTGGTCGTGCCCGGCCCTTCGAAGATGCCATGCGAGCGGTTCGGATAATCCATGAACGTAAACGGCTTGCTCAGCGCAACAAGTTTGTTCATCAGCAGCGGCGCGCCGCCGCCGTCGATCCCATGGCCGCGCTTCGCGAAAGCTAGACCATCTATTCGCTGCGCGCGCTCACCCGCTCTACGGTAAGCGTAAGCGGCGGAATCCCGCGTCCCAGGCTCTCCCGCATGCGCGCCATCGTATCCAGGTAGAACGCGAGGTTGTGCAGCGTGTTCAGCACCGCGGCCAGCGGCTCCTGCGCCACCATCAGGTGCCGCAGATACGCCCGCGTGTAGCGCCCGCATACCAGGCACCTGCAATTCGGATCAGGCGGCCCCTGGTCTTCGGCGAACTGCCGGGTCTTGATGTTCAGCCGCCCCTCCGACGTAAACAGCAGCCCATGCCGCGCCGCCCGCGTCGGCAGCACGCAATCCATCATGTCCACACCCATCTTCGCGTACTCCACGATCTCGTCCGGATAGCCCACGCCCATCACGTAGCGCGGCTTGTCCTTCGGCAGCAGGGGAAGCGTGGACGCGATAATCTCCAGCGTCAGCTCGCGCGGCTCGCCCACGCTCAGGCCGCCGATCGCATAGCCCGGGAAGTCCATCTCCACCAGCCGCTCCGCCGATTCACGTCGCAGCTCCGGATACATTCCTCCCTGCACAATGCCGAAGAGCGATTGGGTGCGCCCGCCGAATTCCTTGTGCCACGGCACCTCGTGCTTGTGCGCCTCAAAATACTGCTTGCTCCGCGCGGCCCACGCGAGCGTCAGATCGAGCGAGCGCCGCGCCCGCTCGCGGTCTGCCGGATGCTCCGTGCACTCATCGAAGACCATCAGGATGTCCGCGCCCAGCGCAATCTGGATCTCGATCGAGCGCTCCGGCGTGAACTGATGCGACGATCCATCCAGATGCGAGCGGAACTCGACGCCCTCCGCCGACACCTTGCGCAGCTCACTCAGGCTGAAGACCTGGAAGCCGCCGGAGTCCGTCAGCAAACCGCGCGGCCAGCTCATGAAGCGGTGCAGCCCACCCATGCGCCGCACCGTTTCATGACCCGGCCGCAGATAGAGATGGTACGTATTGCCGAGAATGATTTGCGCGCCCAGCGCCTCCAGCAGATGCTGCGGTACCGCCTTGACAGAGCCTGCCGTACCCACCGGCATGAAGACCGGCGTCTGCACCTGACGATGCGGAAGGTCCATCACCGCGCGGCGGCCGGTGTCGGCAGTCGCCATGATTTGGAAGGGAACAGTCACTCGCTGATTCTAGAGCGGATTTCCCGTCCCTCGCGGAAGAGAGTACGGAGCGGCCCGTCCTGCCGGAAAAGCACTACAAAAAATCCGCCCGAGCCACCGCCCCGGCCTCCGCCGGAAGCACCGCCAGCAGTTCCGCCATCGTGTGTCCCAGCACCGGATGCCGCCACTCCGCCGCGATCTCCTGGAGCGGCGCCAGCACGAACCGCCGCTCGTGCATCTCCGGATGCGGCACGGTCAGCGCCGGCTCGTCCAGGACCAGGTCGTCATACAGCAGCAGGTCGAGGTCCAGCGTGCGCGGCCCCTTCGGCGGAGCGGCTGCGCGGTCGCGGCCAAAGCTGCGCTCGATCCCGAGCATCGCCTCGAGCAGCGGCAGGGGAGCGAGCTCCGTCTCCAGCAGCACGGCGGCATTCACGAACGGCGGCTGATCCACATAGCCCACCGGCACCGTCCGGTAGAGCCCCGACCGCGCCGTCACCCTGCCATATTGCTCAAGCCGGTCCATCGCCGCAGCGACCGTCTTGCCGGGCGGACCCGCCGGCGAAGGCAGGTTGGCGCCAAGTCCGATGGCAGCAGTGGGCATGCTCCTCATTATGCGTTGCCGCGCACGCTCCCAGCCCGCCTTGCTCAGTGAGAGCACTATTCCTGCTGCTGTGGTTCGCGGAGTGAAACTCGCTGATCGGTCTACACATACAGGAGAAATGCTCTTAGCATCAGACGATGCGCATCGCCCTCTTCGGCGGCAGCTTCGATCCGCCGCACTCGGGCCACATCGGCATCGCGATGGCCGCGGTCGAGCGCCTGCGCCTCGATCGTGTGCTGATGGCCCCGGCCGGCAGGCAGCCGCTCAAACGCGATCAGGCGCAATCGTCCTTCGAAGACCGGCTGATCATGGTCCAGCTTGCCTGCGCCGATCATCCGCCACTCGCCGCCAGCGCCATCGACGCGCCGCGCCTGGATGGCCGCTACAACTACACCTATGACACGCTCCAGCACCTGCGCGAGACCCTTCCGTCCGGCGACGAGCTCTTCTGCCTGGTAGGCGCCGACTCGCTGCAGACGCTGCGCCACTGGCACCGCGCCGCCGACGCCCTCATGCTCGCCCAGTGGATCGTCGCCGCCCGTCCCGGCTTCACGCTCGAAGCGCTCGAAACCCTACTGCCCACCGGGGTCCACGCGGGCGAGCCGGAGCACGGCGACGGCTGGCTGCGTGTGCCGCTCACCGCCACATCGCCGGAAGCCGGCGAGCGGCAGCAAACACTCTGGCTGCTGCCCGATCTGCAATACGAAATCTCCGCTACCGAACTGCGCGCCGCCCTCGCCGGCCACTCGGCCGGCATCACACAACGCATATTGGACCCGCAGGTCGCCGCATACGCGCGCGAACACGGGCTCTACCAGCACACCTGAGCCGCAATACACAGAGGCCGCGGCAGCTTACGATAGAGAACACTATCCCCACGAAGAGAACGCAGGAGAAATGATGGCAGCACCCCGCAAAAAATCCAGCGGCAGAACCGCCGCGAAGCGCACCACCCGAGCGAAGTCCGCAGGCGCGAAGTCGGCAGCCGGAAGCAGAGTGAAGGCCGCGGCCAAATCCCGTCCCGCAAAGAAGGCCCCGTCCGCACCCGCAGCCGGAAACGGGCGCATCATCCCCGAAACCACACGTCAGATGGTTGCCGCCGCAGCCGCGGCCTGCGATGAGAAGAAGGCCGAAGACACCCGCATCCTCGAGCTCGACGCCATCGATGCCGGCTTCACCGACTTCTTCCTCATCACCAGCGGCGCCAACGAGCGCCAGACGCAGACCATCGCCGACGAAGTAGAGCTGCGCCTCAAACGCGACTTCGGAACCTATCCGAATTCTGTGGAAGGCAAGCGCCTCGGCGAGTGGATTCTCCTCGACTATGTCGATTTCGTTGTCCACATCTTCCTCGCCGAGAAGCGCGCCTTCTATGACATCGAGCGCCTGCGCAAATCGGCAAAGCACGTGGACGCCGTGGAGCTGCAGAAGGCGCTCCGGAAGAAGACCGCCTCCACCAGGAAGCGTCTGGCAGCAAAGACCGCCGCGGCTACCCACGCGACCGTCTAAGGCGGCTGCATTGCTGCGGAATTCGTACCCGGCGTCTATCTAAATAGGATTTCCGAAATAGGGATTTCATGGACAGACAGACGGAAATGTTGTATGGCTACCGGCATCACCCAATCTGACGGACGGGAGTCACGTGATGCCGGACACTGCCAGTTCTTCTATGGATGCGCCCACCAATCCCCCCACCAATTCTCAGGACGCGCCGGCTCTCTCGCAGGTCGAGCGTGTCGTCAACACCTTCATCGAGCCCTCCAAAACATTCCACGACATCAAGCGAAACCGCTCCTGGTGGCTGCCCTTCCTGATTCTGGTGGTGCTGGGCTATATCTTCTGCTTCCTGGCCGTTCAGCACGTTGGCTGGGAGTCGCTCGCCACCAATGTCCTCAAGAGCCAGCCGCGCAATGCCGAACGGCTGGACAAAGCCACGCCGGCGCAGGCAGCGCAGATGATTACTTTCACCAAGGGCATCATGGAAGGCTTCATGGTCGGCAGCCCAGTCGTGGTCCTGATCCTGAATGCGCTCTTCGCGCTGCTGCTCTGGGCCGGCTTCGCCTTCCTGCTCGGAGGCACAACCACCTTCGGCGAGATGTTCGCCGTCTCCATCTTCGCGTCCCTGCCGAATGCGCTGAACTCCATCATCGCCATCGTGACGGTGCTCATCGCCGATCCGCAGACCTACAATCTCAATCTGCCCTCGCCCGCCAACCTTGCATATTTCCTGAGCTCCGACGCCGCGCCATGGCTCCTCTCACTGGCCAAGTCCCTCGATATCTTCTCCCTCTGGTCGCTGGCGCTCGCCGGCTTCGGCGGAGCGATCGTAGCCAAGGTAAAGCCAGCCCGCGGCCTCGCCCTTGTCTTCGGCGTATGGGTCGTCTACGTGCTCGTAAAGGTAGGCATCGCCGCCGCCTTCAGTTAATCGCAAGCGCGGATGCGAATCGCGACCAACAAAAAGGCCGCCGATGCGACTCGGCGGCCTCTGGTGTGTTCAGCCGCAACTTAGAAGGTGAACTTCAAAGCAAGCTGCATGGTACGCGCGTTCGCGGTGAAGAACTTTCCGGGCTGGTTGAAGCCCCCACTGCCGGCCGTCTGGAAGGTGAGCGACGAGGTATATCCAACCGAATTGATGATGTTCGGATATCCCGGAATGTACTGAGCGTGGTTCAGGACGTTGAACGCCTGTGCCTGGAACTCGACGTTGTAGCGCTCAGTAATGTTGAAGCGCTTGAGGGCTGTCGCGTCCAGATTATTGATGGGATTGATGGGCTCTGTGTTGCGTGCGCTATTGGCCAGCGCACCTGCGCCGGCAGTGATGTACCGCGCACTCGGATTCGTGGCAAGGTAGGCAACCTGGTTGGCAGCGCACTCCGTGACCGGGTTACCGGAATCGTCGAGACCGCATAGGCTGGCGCGATTGGCATCGAAAAGTCCGGTCACGGGCGAGCCGGTACCTTTCACGCCGTTCACGTTATAGATCGCGCGGTCTGTGTAGCCGCCTCCATCGCCGTTCAGGTTCGAATCTCCGCCGGAGAGCACCGTGTAGTATTCAGGCGATTCGTAAGTGTAGATCGGCGCGACCTCCCAGTTGCCGACCACATTTTTCATCAGCCAGCCGGAGCTCTTGCCGAAGGGCAGGTCGTAGATGACCTCGAGTGTAAGTCGCTGCGTACGGTCGAGCGCCGACCGGCTGTAATCCGCCGCCACGTCCTGGGAGTTCTGCGGGCGGCGCGGTGTCAGCACGGTGGAGAAGACATCCGCCGTGGCGTCGTCCATGGTCTTGCTCCAGGTGTAGGCAAAGTTCAACAGCAGCCCGTTCTGGAAGCGCCGGGTCAAACTGGCAGCCAGGCCGTTGTAGTTCGACTCTGAGTACGGCTGGAAGGATGTAATGGACGCATTAAATCCTGCTGCGGCATAAGCCGGCACAATAGCCGATCGCGACTCGATTTCGTCCAGAGTATTCGGCAGCGAGCTGAGTTCGGCGCCGGAAGGCTGTTGCAGATAGGTGGGCAGGAAGTGCGTCGCGTCAACCTTAGGCTGCTTGTTAATTTGATCTTGCGTAGAAAGGTGGATGCCGCGCGTCCCAACGTAGCGAATCTCGGCCGTGTAGTTGCTGGCAATCACGCGCTGGACGCCCAGCGACCAGGTCTCGGCGTAGGGGAGCTTTTGATCCGGAACGTAACCAGTGGTCGCCGCGCGCTGGTCCGCGACCGATGCGAACGTTGCCAGCGTGCCGGTGCCCTTTGGCAATCCGCCGTTGGCCAGGAAGTTCGGGTCTCCTGGTTGCGGCTGACCGATATCACCTACCGAGTGGGTGGACGAGAACTGCGGCGGGAAGGAGAGGATGCCAAGATTATCGTAGAGAACGTCGTAGGCCATGCCAAAACCGAGACGGACCGAAGTCTTCTGGTCCGGCGCCCAGGCAACGCCCACGCGCGGCGCAAAGTTCAGGTACTGCGGCTTCGGCTCGCGAAATTCAATCAGACCAGGGACGCTCGCCGCCGCGTTCAAGGCTTGGGTACGCTCACCCACAGGCACGGATGTGAACTCGTAGCGCAGACCGTAATTCAATGAGATGGTCGGTCTGATGCGCCATGTGTCGTTGGCATACGCGTACAGCGCGGACTGATCGCCGTAGTAGAAGAAATCACCGGTGGAGCGCTGTCCGAAGGCCGTCGGCGCCAGGTCGTGCAGGTATTCGGTGAGGAAATTCCACTCGTAATCACCGCGGACACGCTGCGTAAAGCTCTGCGGCGAGATGAACTTGCGTCCATCAAAGCCGAATGTCAATGTATGGTTCCCCTTTACCCAGTTGATGTTGTCAGTGAACTGATAAAGGTTCTGGATGGTGGACTGGGGCGCATTGCCATCCGGGCCATACGCGAGTGCGTTCTGGTCGTAGATATAGAAAGTTGGGAACGAGTCGAGCCCGGGGAAGGTGTAGTTGCCCGACGGGGTAATGTTGTAATACCGGTTGAATCCCACGCGCGCTTCATTGATCAGGTTCGGCGTGAAGTTGTGGTATTCGCTGAGCGCGATCAGGTGATAGCGGTAAGGAAGCGTCTGGAAGAAGGCCGGGAGCGCCGCTGCGGTATCTGTGGTGCCTTCCGTGTTGTAGATGTAACGGGCGCGGAAGCTGTCCTTGGGTGAGATCGTCCAGTCACCGGCGGTGGTCAGCGCGTCGAAATTTGTGAAGTACCCCCCCGCAACCAGATAGTTCCCAAGTGGAATAGCGTAGGCATTTCCGGAGCCGAATTCACCGGAAGGCTGCTGCGCGGCCCCGTCGTAGACGGTGAGAGTCTGCGGCCCGCTCGTCTGATTGAAGCAGGCATTGTCGACCGAGGCGTCGACCTGAGACGGTGCAGGCGGTGTGTATTTCTGGTAGACCCCCAGGTTGACCGCGCTGAGGTTCGCGATACCGTTCAACGCCGACAGGCCGGCAGCCGTGGGCGTGCAAAGGAAATAGGAGGCGGTCTGCCCGGTCTCCTGGCGCTCGAAGTTCGCGAAGTAGAATAGCTTGTCCTTCTTGATCGGGCCGCCTACCTCACCGCCATAGCGGTTGAAGTCGTACCGCGGATTGGGGACCTTTCCTCCCTGGATCGCGTTCTCCGCATTCAGATTGCGGTTCTGGAAATATTCGTACGCCCGGCCGTGCATGCTATTGGTTCCGCTCTTGATAATCGTGTTGAACTGGCCGCCCGCGGAGTGGCCGAACTCCGGCGAAAACTGGTTGGTGATCAGGGTAAACTCGCCCACGGCGTCATTCGGGATATAAACCAGCGGTCCTGTCACCGACTTGTCGTTATTATCGATACCTTCGATCGTGAAATTGTTCGCGCGGGGCCGCTGGCCGCCTACTGAAGGGCCGGTGCCGGCGCCCACCGCGCCGCTCGAGCCAACACCGGGAACCAGCAGCGAGACGTTCAGCACGCCTAACCCTGTGGTCGCCGTCGGCAGATCCTGCAGCTCCTTCGCTTCAAAGGTCTGCTGTAACTGAACCGTCGTCGTATCCAGCGCGACGGCAGCCTGCGCAGAAACTTCTATATTGGTCGCCGCACCCGCCATGGCAAGAGGAAGTTGCGCCGTCGCCGTCTGGTTCAGCGTCACCATGAAGTTCTGCAGGCGGAAGGTCTGGAAGCCTGGCGCCGTCCCCTTGATCGTGTAGTGTCCGGGAGGCAGGTTCGACAGGCGAAACTCGCCATGGTCGTTCGTCTGCACCGTAGTCGAGACGCTGGTTGACTCATTGGTAGCGACCACGGTGGCATGCGGAATGCCGGCCCCACTCGGATCAGTCACCGTACCCGCAACGTCACCGCTGGTCGACTGGGCAAGGGCCGCAGTCGGGTGCAGGGAAGCGATGGTTGCGGTAAGGAAAAGGGACGCGAACAGCAGGAGATGGCGCGAGTACCCAGACTTTGGCATGAGAACGTTCCTCCGGAAAAAGCTTGACTGGGGGAGCCGAAACCGCCCCGCATGTCTTGCGAAAAAGAAAGGCAAAGGGGAATGCGATTGCAGCCGCATAGTGCACGCGGCAGGCCAAAGGATGGGGCTACAAGAAAATCGCATTGAAATAGCTAAATATTCCCTCCAATCGCCGATATTTCTGCCTCCGAGCTTCGAAAATCGATCTCGCAAGGCTCCGCTTTTTGGAAGGAATGCAGGGCTGCAGCTTCCAGATTTTGTTAAAAGCGCGTTAGAAAATGCACCGAAAACGCGTGCACGAGGCTCGTTTGCAGGGGACTTTGCCGGCCGGGAGGCCGGATTCAACAAATTCTGGTATTCACTGTTAAAAACCTTCAAGCCTGCGTAGGTACCTATTTACAAATCGTTATTTGTGCAATGGTAAATTTCAGAAAATAATAGCGATCCAGATCGCCTCTCGTTCGTTCCCAAATGGCAACTGAAATGCGCCTTCCAATGTGGGCTCGTGTCTTCATTGCCTCTTTGGGAGGAGACGATGGATTTCTTGCGGAAGAACCTCACATTGCTCGCGATCTTTATCCTTCTTGCCTGCGGAGCCGCTGTGGCCCAGGTGGAGACTGGCCAGATTGCCGGTACGGTCAAGGATCAGGCTGGGGCCGTAGTCCCCGGCGCGACCGTCAACATCAAAGACCTCGCAACCAACGCCGTGCGCACTACCCAGTCCGGCAGCAACGGCGAGTATGTAGTGCCCGGTCTCACTCCGGGCAACTATGGGGTCACCGTCAACGGCACCGGCTTCAAAGCCTTTAGCGCCAGGGTCGAAATCACCGTGGGTGGCCACGTCACCCTGGACGCGAACCTCTCTGTCAATGCCAACGTTACGGAGGTGCAGGTCATAGGCGCGGGTGGCACCCAGGTGAACACGCAGTCCCAGGAGCTCTCCCAGGTCGTCGACACCCAGCAGTTGGCGGCGCTCCCCAGCCTCACCCGCAATCCCTATGACTTCGTCGTCCTCTCCGGCAATGTCAGCAACGGCGACAACACCACGAACAACTCCAACAGCGGCCAGAACCTCTCATCGCGCGGCGTGGGATATTCCATCAATGGCCAGCGTCAGTCAGGCACAGAGATTCTGCTCGACGGCGTAGAGAACATCAGCGTCTTCGGCGCTGGCGTGGGCGAGCAGATACCGATCGACTCGGTGCAGGAATACAGCATCCTTACCAACAACTTCGCCGCGGAATACGGCCGCGCCTCCGGTGGCGTCGTCAACCTGACGACGAAGTCCGGAACCAATAATTTCCACGGCTCTGCCTGGGAATTCAATCGTCTCTCGGCCTACACCGCAAATACCTATAACAACGATGCGCTGAACAACGCTTTCCTCGCATCCGGTGGCACCGGCCCGCTGCCGCAGCCAAAGGGCACTTACACGCGCAACCAGTTCGGCTTTCTGGTTGG
This sequence comes from Acidobacteriaceae bacterium, assembly GCA_036500805.1. GTDB lineage: Bacteria > Acidobacteriota > Terriglobia > Terriglobales > Acidobacteriaceae > KBS-83. The sequence goes on from DASYBK010000017.1 coordinate 11,795, forward strand.
CGGTCCTATCAAGAAGGATAAGTTGTTTTTCACTGTGAGCACGGAATGGCTTCGCGTCCGCAGCCAGGCGTCGGAAACTGCCCTCATTCCTACGCCGCAATTCCTGGCATACACAGCACCCAACGTGCAAGCGTTCTTCAATAGCTTCGGCCAGACTCCCTATGCCATCACCAACACGCTCAATCAATCGGATCTGGGCGTATCTCTAGCCGGTGTTCCCGCTTCGACACCGATCCTCGGCCAGGTGAACTTCAAGGCCAATGCAGACGCGGGCGGCGATCTTCCGCAAAGCACGTCCAGGTTGCTGGGCCGGTTTGACTACAACCTCAGCCAAAATACCCAGATGTTCTTCCGTTATGCACGGGAACGCCAGGATCTCTTCAACGGAACCACCTTCTACAGCCCCTACCCGCAATACGATGTGGGCGCATCGGTCGCGAACGATAGCTATCTCTACTCGCTGAACCACAGCTTCAGCCCCAATCTGTTCAGCAGCAGCAAGCTCAGTTTCTCCCGATTCTCATCTCCCAGCAGCTACGATCAGGCGCAGCAAAATGTGCCGATGCTCATATTCGGGTCGGCAACCGCAAATAGTCTGCAAATTACGTTCCCCGGTCTGGAAAACGCTATGGTGCCTGGTGCCGGCGGTCTTCCTTTTGGCGGTCCGCAGAATACCGTCCAGTTGGAGCAGGATCTGGCCTGGAGCAAGGGCAACCACGCCATGCGCTTCGGAGGGCAATTCACCTACATCCAGATGAACCAGGCGTATGGCGCCTATGCGCAGGCGGTCGAATACCTGGGCACCGGCAAGCAGGCGGGACTGTCCCAGATGGTGTCAGGAAACCTGCAATACTACGAGGCGGCGGTGGACCCGCAGGGAAAGCTGCCTTGCGTCGCCAATCCTGACGGAAGCCTGAATGTCATCCCCAGTTGCGAGGTAACGACGCCGGTCGGCCCGCCAGACTTTGCCCGCAGCGACCGTTATGACGATTGGGCCATCTACGGACAGGACAGCTATAAGATCACCCCGCGGTTCACCCTGAACTACGGCCTGCGCTACGAGCACTACGGCGTGCAGCACAACAACAAGCAGAACCTGGATTCGAACTTCTACTACGGCCCCGGCTCGAACATCTTCCAGCAGGTTGCCTCCGGGCAGGTCTACACTGTGCCGAATAGCCCGATCGGCCAGCTTTGGTCACCGCGCTGGGGCACGGCTGCGCCTCGCATCGGTTTTGCCTACGATCTGACCGGGGATGGCAAGACCAGTCTGCGCGGCGGCTTCGGCATCAGCTATGAGCGCAACTTCGGCAACGTCACCTTCAACGTCATCCAGAATGTGCCGAATTATGCCACGCTGGAGATATTCAGCACTGCCACGAAACCCGTCCCGGTGACCAACAGCAACCTCGGTCCTCTCGGCCAGCCGGGCCCCCCGCAGGGACTGCCTCCCACTGAGCTGCGCAATGTCAACCAGAACATCAATGTCGCGCAGACCCAGTTCTGGAGCCTTGCCCTGCAACGGCAAGTCGCGTCCAACTCCGTGGTCGAACTCTCCTATAGCGGAGCGCATGGCGTCCATCTCTACGACATCATCGTCGGCAATCCGATTGGTGGAGCGCAGGCATATCTTAATGAGTTGCCAGGTGACCTCACGCGTCCCAACGCGCAGTATGCAGGCATCAACATCCGCGGCAGCGGCGGCTCAAGCGCCTACGAAGGCGTCAATGTGAAGTTCCAGTCCTCGAACTTTCACCAGACCGGGCTAACCCTGATCGCCAACTACACCTTCTCCCATTCGCTCGACGACCTGAGTTCCACCTTCGCCGACAGCTCCCAGGGCGGCTCCGGTTACATCGGCAATCTCGGCTACTTGGACCCGACAAACCCCATGCTGGACTGGGGCAGCTCCGACTACGACGTACGCCATCGCTTCGTCCTGTCGCCGATCTGGGCCACGCCGTGGCTTAAGAATGGAGGTCTGCTCTCGGAAGTGGGAGGCGGCTGGACGATCTCGGGAATCTTTACCGCCCGTACCGGTACGCCGTTTTCCGCATTTGACTACACCTACAACACCAACGGATACTTCGGCGTTCCGCGCATCGTTCCCTCCACGGCGGTTACGAGCTACAAGCCGCAAGCGGCGCAGGCCATTGGACCAAACCAATTTCAAATCAACTCGATTCCAGGCGCCAACGATCTGGCGCCCTTCAATCCCACGCTCGGGATATCCGACTTCGGTCCCTTCCCCGGCAACATGACATCCAGAAATGCCTTCGTCGGCCCCGGTGCCTGGAATATCGACGCGGCCGTCTCCAAGAACTTTCGGCTTACCGAACGCGTCGGCCTGGAGTTCCGGGCTGAAGGATTCGATGTGCTCAACCATCACAACCTCTACGTCAACGAGGCGGCCTTGTCCGTAAGCAACACCCCCGGCACCATCGGTCCGCCGTTGCCCATCATCGCCCTCAAGGGCGGCCTGAACACCATTGCGCTCGGCGGCAACCACGACGAGCGCCGCTTCGGCCAATTCTCTCTGCGGGCCACCTTCTGAGCATCGATTACGAATTGCTCCGCTGATCCAGCGCCACGAGGGTCTGGTAACTTGCCAGACCCTTTTGCTTCGGCGTGAGCAAGATGGAGAGACGTCGGATGGTTGAGGTGCTATAGCTCTAATCAGCCCACGCGTCCGACAATGCGCCTCACCCTCTCCGCCATCACATCCCGTCAGAAGACGCGCCTGCTCGAAGCGGCGCTCGAAGACTACACCTCACGCCTCGGCCACTACGCGACGCTCCATCCACATCAGTTCAGCAGTGAAGCAGCGCTGCTCGAATCGCTGAAGAAGCCGGGCCGCGCGCCGGCCCGGCTTATCTTGCTCGACGCCCGCGGACGCGCGCTGTCCTCAGAAGAACTCGCTGCATGGATCGGCCGCGAGCGCGACCGTGGCGCGCAGCATCTGCATTTCGCCATCGGGCCCGCGGATGGATGGTCGAAGGAGGCACGCGAGCGCGCGGACCTGGTGCTCTCCTTTGGACCCATGACCTTCCCCCACGAGCTCGCCCGCCTCATGCTCGCAGAGCAGATCTACCGCGCATTTACAATCCTTGCTGGGCACCCATACCACGGCGGCCACTGAATCTTCACGCCGAGCGTCCCTCCTTATCTATGACCCATATGACCCACAGCACTCCTTTCTCCTATCTATGAGCCACAGCCACAGCCCTCAAAGTGAGCGACCAAAGGAAGCGAACCCAGCAACTCGTGCCGAAGGCGCATCCGCCCGTGCGGCCAGCACCGCCGAAGGCGCATCTGCCGGTGCGGCCAGCGCCGCCGAAGACGCCTCTGCCTCAACGGCCAGCCGCCGCGGACTCATCCTCATCAACACCGGCCCTGGCAAAGGCAAGACGACCGCCGCCATGGGCACCGCACTGCGCGCCGTCGGCAACGGCATGCGCGTCCTCATGCTGCAATTCCTCAAAGGCTCCTGGCACTACGGCGAGCTCGACGCGGTGAAGGCCTTCGGCGACAACTTCGTCATGAAGCAGCTCGGCCGCGGCTTCGTAAAGATCGGCGGCGCCGAAACCGATCCCGAAGACATCCGCATGGTCGAGGCCGCATGGGACGAGGCGCGGCAGGCCATCCTCTCCGGCGAGTGGGACATGGTGGTGCTCGATGAGATCAACTACGCCATCGGCTATGGCATGCTCGATCCCGCCAAGGTCGTCGAAGCCCTGAAGCAGCGCCCCGAGATGGTCCACGTCATCCTTACCGGCCGCAACGCGCACCCCAGTCTCGTCGCCGTCGCCGATACAGTTACCGAGATGCGCCAGGTGAAGCACGCCTACGAAAACGGAATATTGGCGCAGCGGGGTATCGAATACTAGCCAGCGAATTGGATAAGGGATAATACGTAGATGGCCTGGTTCAAGCGGCAGGACAACGAGATCGAAAACAGCACGCAGGAGAAGCGCGTCCGCACTGAGGGCCTGTGGGTCAAGTGCGAGGGCTGTGGCCAGCTCATCTTCAAAGCCGAGATGGAGTCGAACCAGCAGGTCTGCCCCAAATGCGGCCGCCATCACAAGATCGACGCCCGCTGCCGCATTGCCACACTGCTCGAACCCGGCTACGAACTGGTCGATCTGGAGCTCAAGTCCACCGACCCGCTCAACTTCTACGACGTGAAATCCTATAAGAGCCGCCTCGCCAAGGCGCAGCAGGCCACCGGGCTGAACGACGCCATCGTCAACGCGATCGGGAAGCTCGGCCGGCACAACGTCGTCCTCAGCGTCATGGAGTATGCCTTTATCGGCGGCAGCATGGGCGCGGTCGTCGGCGAAACCATCGCTCGCGCCGTCGATCGTTCGCTTGAATCCCGGCACCCGCTCATCATCGTCTCTGCGTCGGGCGGCGCGCGCATGATGGAAGGCATCGCCAGCCTGATGCAGCTTGCGAAAATCTCTAGCGGCCTCGCCCAGCTCGACGATGCCCAGGTCCCCTACATCTCCGTCCTCACCGACCCCACCACCGGCGGCGTCACCGCCAGCTTCGCTATGCTGGGCGACCTCAACATCGCCGAGCCCGGCGCGCTCATCGGCTTCGCCGGCCCCCGCGTCATCGAGCAGACCATTCGTCAGAAACTCCCCGAAGGCTTCCAGCGCTCCGAGTTCCTGCTCGAGCACGGCATGCTCGACGCGGTGGTGCCACGCCAGGAGCTGAAAGCCTACATCGACCGCGCATTGTCCTTCATGGCCGCCGCTGCCTGAAGAATGGAGCATCGGGGCTAATAGGGAAGCAGCGATGGGCTCCGCGGCGTTGAAAGCAGAAATCAGCCATTTGAGTCCCGACACTTGCAATGGGTGAGGTATTTGGCCAAGTCGCAGAGATCGGCGACCGACCAGGACATGCGATCGCCGCAAATGCGTTACGGCGCACCGTGACCCGCGGCGGGATTAGGATGCTTGTCGCAGAGGATGACGCAAATTCACCCAGTCGCGATCTTGATTCCGTTAGCAGTTGGCGTAGGCGCCACTCTGTGTACGATCTGTATCCACGCGCTGGCTGTTGGCGGAACGGTGAACGTCGCTCGCCGCGAGAGAAAACTCGGCCGAGCGGGTGCTAGCTTCTGGGTGGATCTTGCTATCGTTTCGCGTGTCATATCATTCGCCTTCGTGGCGCACCTGATCGAAATCGCTTTGTGGGCGGGGCTGTTCCTGATCTGTGGAGAATTTCACGACTTCGGAACCGCCTACTACCACTCAGCGGTCAACTACACGACCCTGGGTTACGGTGATCTGATTATGACGCCGTCGTGGCGACTTCTGGGACCGCTCGAAGCAGCAGATGGATCGCTCATGTTCGGTCTTTCGACCGCGATGGCTTTTACTGTCATTATTCGGTTGATTCAGGCCAGGTATGTGGATCTCAGGGACTGAGCGCTTATCCGAGGGCTGGCATGGGCCACGCCGAGATCAGGCTCCTCCCGAGATGCGCTATGGTCGCAGGCCGAGTCTCGTAAACTGAAGAGCATGCTCTACACCGAGGCAGTCGACCGCCTGCAGGCCCTGGGCGCCGAGCTGCATACACCCGCCGGCCAGCGCTCCGAATTCCTACTCGAGCACGGCATGCTCGACGCCGTAGTCCCCCGCCAGGAGCTGAAGGCTTACATCGAGCGGGCGCTGTCGTTCATGACCGCGGCGGCATAAGGGTTTTACGCGGGAGGGATTTCGTGGAAGCCTTCCGCAATGATCGGCCGGCGGCACTTGGCGTGGCATACACTGTGCGGCATGGCTGCAAAGTTGAGACGCAATGCAATCATTGTCTCTGGACTTACTCTCCTTTTCGCGTGGGCCTTCGACTTTGCTAAGCACAATCCAATGCTTCGCACCATCATCCCCTTCGGGGACGATCCTTATGATGCGATCGGTTCGTTTGGATTCATCACGTCTGTCCTCCTGGCACCAGTTTCATTTGTACGTGCCTTCTTGCCTAGACTTGTTGGCCAGAGCGGTGCGGCTATATACGTCCTCAGAGCCCAGGCTGCCGTTGCCTTTTGTGTGCTCGTCACTGTTGCGGCAGATGTCGTTGCCATGGGTCGGCACCCGTCCATGTGGATGGGCGCTGCGGGACAAGCAAAATTGTTGCTCCTCTTAGGCGCACTTGTTGCATCGTCTTTGGCTGTGCTTGCCTTGACTCGAAATTCTCAGAAGGCAGGAATGCTCAGACCCTACGTGCAGGCAGCCGCCGTATGGCTTGGATCTCTGCTGGTCTTATGCGTCTATCCTGAAAAGCTGATCTTGGGAACGGCTGGGCATCTGTTCACGGTAGTAGTGGGCAACTTGTTGCTGTTTGTGCCTGTTGCAATGCTTGTTAGAGCTTGGCTGCCGTCCTCGCTTGATTCCAGAAACCGCAGCCGTGGCAAAGAGCGCACTCTTATCAGGTATTTGCCTTTACTTTTTGCGGCGGCAACGGGGCTGGTTGTGGGAGCAGTTGCATTTCTGGGTGAGATGAGTGAGGGCGGCGCTACACCTCCTTTCGGTCGCTTGCTTTTCGTCGCTGCAGTGTTCCTGGGATTGGGAATGGTTGGACTGCTGATCGGATATGTGTCGCTGGGTAGGCTACTGGGGTTTGTGGTGGATGGCCAATTCCAGTCGGGGTAGAGTAGATTCCTTTACAAATCAGCCCGGGGTGGACCAATGTTTGAGACATGGAATGCTGTCCGGTCGCCGACTAGCTCGCCGTAAGCGATCAAAGAGAGCGAACTTAACCATCCGCGCCAAAGGCACCGTTGCCCGGACGGCCCGTCCCTTAAACTAAAATCCATGCTCTATACCGAGGCAGTCGACCGCCTGCAGGCCCTGGGCGCCGAGCTGCACACCGCCCCAGGCCAGCCGCGGCGCAAGTTTGAGCTCGCCCAGATGCGCACCCTGATGGCCGCGCTCCGCACTCCCCCGAACCAGGAGCCGCAGCAGAGCTTCCGCTCCATCCTCATCGCTGGCACCAACGGCAAAGGCTCGACCGCCTCCACGCTCGCCTCGATCCTCGCCGCCTCCGGCCTGCGCACCGGCCTCTACACCTCACCGCACCTGGTGCGCGTCAACGAGCGCATTCGAGTATTGACGCGAACAGCCGGCACCGCGCACGAAGTCACCGATACCCTTATCCCCGACGACGACTTCAGCCGCCATCTCGAAGCCGTTATCCACGCGGCCGAGCGGCTGGTCTCGGAAGGCCGTCTGCCCGGGCCGCCCAGCTTCTTCGAGACCGTCACCGCCATGGCCTTCCTGCACCTTGCCGCTGCGAAGGTCGATATCGCGGTGCTCGAGGTCGGCCTCGGCGGACGCCTTGACGCTACCAACATCGTCGAGCCCGCGCTCTCGATTATCACCGACATCTCGCTCGACCACACCGAATGGCTGGGCCACACCATCACCGAGATCGCGCGCGAGAAGGCCGGCATCCTGCGCCAGAACGGTGTGCTCGTCACCCTGCCGCAGCATCCCGAAGCCAACCATGCCATCGGTGAGGCCGCCGTCGCGCTCAACGTGCGTGCCATCAGCGCAACCGCAGCGCTGCCTTATGACACATCTTCAGTTACAAATGCGCGCAACCGATACCCGCTCGACCTCGACGGCATGCACATCGAAGTCGACTCGCCGCTCGCCGGCCGGCACCAGCAGCGCAACATCGCACTCGCCATCACCGCCGCGCTCGAATTACGTAATCAATACAGTTACAATATTGAAACAGCATCCATCAGCGCCGGCATCCGCCAGACGCACTGGCCGGCGCGTCTCGAAAAGCTGACCCACGGCAGCCGCACCATCCTGCTCGACGTGGGCCACAACCCCGCCGGCGCATGGACCCTCCGTGCTGCCCTCGCCGCCGAGAAGCAGCCGCCGCGCAACCTGATCTTTGGCTGTTTAGAAGACAAGCCCGTCGAAGAGCTGGCCCAGATCCTCTTTCCACTCTTCGATCGCGTCTTCCTGGTTCCGGTGCCTTCACCGCGCGCCGCCGCCGGCGACCGTTTGCTGGCAGCCGCCCAATCTGTCCGCGCTGTCGCCGCTCTCGAATCCACGCTTTCCGCAGCGCTCGCCGCACTGGCGAATGAAGACGCTGTCATTACCGGCTCCGTCTACCTTGTCGGCGAGGCTCGCGGACTGCTCCTGGCCGCCGGATGGACCGTTTTCACCGGCGTGTAAGGTTATATGAACTGCCGACGCAGCTTTTCTCGCTGGAGTGGATTTTCATGGAACCATGCTGAACGGCGGAAGCAGACGCGGCTTTTCCGTTAAGAAAAGCCGTTCCGCTCGGAACTGAATGAAACATCGCAATGGAAATCCACTCTAAGAAAAGCTGCTCCTCACATGTGCCGATGACCCCACTCTTTGTGAAAACGGTCTGGACCTCGCATGCCGGCTGACACGGAGACCGCGCTCCCCACGCTGCCCGAGTCGCCGCCGCCACGCCACCTCACGCTCAAAGAGCGGGTCATGTCCAACTTCATCCAGGGCCCGCTCTTCTGCTCGGCCACTGCAGCCTTCGGCACCGTCTCGCTGCTCGCCTCACTCACCGAAAAGGACGGCCGCCGGCAGCACCGCATCGCTCGCGCCTGGGCGCGCGTCTCTCTGAAAATCGCGGGCTCGCCGATCCACGTCACCGGTCTCGACGTCGTCCACAACCACCCCGTCGCGGTCTACGCCTGCAACCACCTCTCCTACATGGACACGCCGGCCATCTTCGCCGCGCTGCCCTTCCAATTCCGCATCCTCGCACGCAGCGACCTGTGGAGGCTGCCGTTCATCGGCTGGCATCTCAACCGTTCCGGCCAGATCCGGGTCGCTGTCGATAACCCGCGCGCCTCCATCGCCAGCCTGACCAATGGCGTCCGCGCACTCAAGGCCGGGATGCCCCTCTTCGTCTTTCCCGAAGGCGGCCGTTCCCGCGATGGCCAGCTTGGTCCCTTCATGAGCGGTCCCGCCTATATGGCCATCCGTGCCGCCGTGCCCCTCATCCCGATGGCCCTGGCCGGCACCTACGAGCTGCTGCCCATCCATACGCGTCACTTCAGCCCGCGGCCGCTGGAGCTGCGTATCGGCGCTCCCATCCCGACCACCAACCTGAATGCACGGCAATCTGAAGCCTTAACCGCGCAATTGCGGCAGGCAATCGAAGAGCTCCGCGCCGGACCTTCATCGAACACCGCTGCGCCTCCATCGAACACCGCTGCGTCTTCATCCAACCCCGCTGCGCCTTCGTCCAATCGCTAGAGAGTCATCCATGTCCAAGCCCCGCATCCTCATTCCCGAGCCCACCTCTCACGATGCCGAGTACAACCAGCGCAGCTGGCAACAATACGCTGATGCGGTAGAACAGGCTGGCGGCATTCCGGTCGCGGTCCCGCTCCATGCCGGCCAGGAGGAGCAGGCGCGGATCGTTGCCGGCGCGCAGGGCGTTTTGCTGCCCGGCAGCCCCGCCGACGTCAATCCCGAGAAGTGGAATGAGCCGCTCCACCCAAAATCGGCGCCCGCCGATCCACTCCGCGATGCGGCGGACGAGCTCCTGCTGCAAGACGCTTTTAATCTCCAGAAGCCGATCTTCGGCATCTGCTACGGCATGCAGTCGATGAATGTCTGGCGTGGAGGCTCGCTCATCCAGCATCTCGAGACGCCAGTCAACCACACCCCCGGCCGCCAGATCGCCGAGGCTCACACAATCGCCGTCACCCCCGGTACTTTGCTCGCAGAGCTGGTCGAGACAGCGCAATCCGGCATATCTCCTGTCCTGGTGAACTCGAGCCATCACCAGGCAGTCGCACGCATCGGCGATCAGTTGCATGCCGTCGCCATCAGCCCGCTCGACGGCACGGTCGAAGCCATTGAAGGCCTCCCAGGCAACCGCTTTGTTCTCGGCGTCCAGTGGCACCCGGAGCGCACCCGCGATTCGAGCCCGCTCTCCCGTGAGCTATTCCGGGCCTTCGTCGAGGCGGCTGCGGAATGGAAGCCGCAGCCCAATGGCGCCGAGATCGCTGAAGCGTCCGAGAAGCGCTGAGTGGCCATCACCCCCGATCAAGTCGAGGCCGCCGCTGCCCGCTGGGGGGTTTCCAGCACCGCAACGCCCGTCGCCGATCGGCTCGCCGCATACGGCAACCTATTGATGCGCTGGAATGCCCGGCTTTCCCTGACTGCGATTCGCGATGAGGCGAATCTGATCGAGCGTCACCTCATGGAAGGAGTATTCGCGGCCAGCCATCACCCTCCAGCGAAGACGGCCCTTGACTTCGGCTCCGGCACCGGAGTTCCCGGTATTCCCATTGCGATCTGCCGCGAGGACATCGCTGTTACGCTGGCCGAATCCCAGGGCAAGAAGGCGGCATTTCTTCGGGAGGTGACCCGCCATCTCGGCTTAAATACCGCGGTGCACGCTGGCCGGGCCGAGACCCTTCCACGCGCGAGCTTCGACGCAGTCTGGATACGTGCCGTGGACAAGAGCGCCACGATGTTGGCACCCGCGGCAGCACTTGTAGCCAGTGCCGGCTCGTTGTGCCTGCTCGGGACGGGAATCGCACCTCAGCTGCCTTCAGATCTTGCCCTGTGTCATTGGAAAACTCTGCGTCTACCCGGGAGCAGCGACCGCGTTTTGCACATCGGCAGGCGTGAGGAGTGTTCCACGTGGAACACCTAAGCCTCTGAGAATTCTTATGTTCCACGTGGAACACTCCTAGCCGTCCCCGCGTTCCACAGCGTCTTCCACAACTCCCACCATCCCCGCTGTTTGCATCCCCGCCCGCTTCGCCGTAGCTTGGTCTCCAATGTCTGAAGCAATCTGCCTGGCCATCGCCAACCAGAAAGGTGGCGTCGGCAAGACCACGACCGCCATCAATCTCAGCGCCGCCCTCGCCCTTGAAGGCTTGCAGTGCGTTCTCATCGACTGCGATCCCCAGGCCAATAGCTCCAGCGGCCTCGGCGTTGCCCGGGACGGCGACCACGGCTCGGTCTACGACCTCATCACCGGCGGCGCCTCCGTCGACACGCTCCTCCAGTCCACTCCCATCGAGACACTGAAAATCATCCCCGGAAGCCGCAACCTGATCGGCGCGAACCTGGAGCTGGTTGATAGCAAAAATCGCGAGATGCGCCTTCGCGACTCGCTCAAAGAACTCCGCATCGCTTACGACTTCATCATCCTCGACTGCCCGCCCGCGCTCGACCTGCTTACCCTGAACGCGCTCGTCGCCGCCGACCGTCTGCTCGTCCCCATGCAGGCCGAGTACTTCGCTCTCGAAGGGGTCAGCGAGCTCCTCGGTACTATCGGCAGAGTCCAGCAGGCCTTTAATCCCAAGCTGGAGCTCGAAGGCGTCGTCCTCACCATGTATGACGAGCGCACCAACCTCGCCCAGCAGGTCACCGAGAATCTCAAGGGCTTCTTCGGCGACAAGCTCTACAAGACCGCCGTCCCCCGGAATATCCGCCTCGCCGAAGCTCCTAGCCACGGCAAGCCCGTCCAGTTGTACGACGCACGCTCCCGCGGCTCGGAGGCCTATCGCGACCTGGCCGACGAGCTGCTCGCCAACCACAAGATCGTCAGCCCTGCCGCCAAAGAACGCGAACATCGCGCAAATGCCCGTAAAAACAGCAAGATACGCTTCTGGCCCTACGCCTGAAACTGCCACCCCCTGGGAGTGAGAGACGCACATGAGCACAACCGATAAGCGACGCGCCTTAGGCAAGGGCTTAGAGGCCCTTCTGCCGCACCGTTCCGCACCTCAGCCGGTCCAGGTTCACACCGCCGCTGACGGGAACGCAACTCCGGCCCCTGGCGGTGCGCCGCTCGAGCTGGCGGTTGAGCTCATCGACCGGAACCCCCACCAGACGCGCAGCCACTTCGACGAAAAGGCGCTGGAGGAGCTGGCAGCGTCGATCGCCGCAAGCGGCGTGGTACAGCCGATTGTCGTCCGGCCACTGGACGGCGGGCGGTATCAGCTCATCGCCGGCGAGCGGCGGCTGCTCGCCTCGCAGAAGGTGGGCAAGTCGGCCATCCCGGCGATCGTGCGCCAGGTCTCCGACGCGCAGGCGATGGAGATGACCATCGTCGAAAATCTGCAGCGCGCCGATCTGAACCCCATGGAGCAGGCCCGCGCCTTCGACCGGCTGGGCATGGAATGCCAGCTGACCCAGGAGCAGATCGCCCAGCGCACCGGCAAGGACCGCGCCACCATCGCCAATTTTCTCCGCCTGCTGCGACTGCCTACAGAGATTCAGCGCAACGTGGAAGCCGGCGAGCTCAGCTTTGGCCACGCGCGCACCTTGCTGGCGCTCGATTCGCCGGAGTCGATGCTGAAGGCCGCGCAGAAGGTGCGCGCGCTTTCCATGTCGGTGCGCCAGACGGAGAGCTTCGTGCAGAACATGCTCAACCCGGAGAAGGCGGAAAAAAAAGAGAAGTCGAAAGACCCGCTCGATCCCAACGTGCGCGCTGCCCGTGATCAGATGCAGCAGGCGCTCGGGCTCAAGGTGGCGATCGAGGACAAGGGCGGCAAGGGCAAGGTCATCATCGAGTACGCCAACCTGGAAGCCTTCGACTCGCTTATGGAACATATTATGTTCAGGTCGGAACGGATCACGGCGCGCACGAGCGAGGCATGACGCGCGTCTCACGTCTACTCGTCGTCTTTGACATTGCGATCGTTCTTCTCTTCGCCCTCTTTCTCTGGGCGCCCTGGTCGTGGATTGACAGTGGTCGCATTGCCGACGCCACGAGTTCATCGATCACCATGGTATGGCTCGCGCTGCCGGTCACGCTGGCGCGGCACGGCTTCCATCTCGAATATGCAACCGACGTAGTTACAATTAGCGCATTGGTCGCCGCGGCGCTAGGCGCGCTGCTCTCGATCGCCGCACAGATGCGCGGCAGCTCAGCACTGTCGGCAGTGGGCGCATTCCTCTTCGGCTCATCGGTCGCGATCCTCATGCCGCTATGGACGGCCGTCGGCTTCCTTGGCGCGCTGCTGTTGATTGTCGCGCTGCGCGCGCGCTTCGTTCGGATGCTCCCCACAACCGCGCTGATCGCCGTTCTCCGCGAGCTCTGGGCTGTTGGTTATGCAATCGGATTTGCAGTGCTCGCCTGGCGCTATAATCCGCAGCTTCTCATCAAGACGCTGGTCATCGCGCTCGGCGTGTCGCTGGTCGCGCGCGCGCTCGTGCCATCAACGAGCACGGCATCCTAAGAGACGGATTGAACATGAGCAAAGAAGCCAACAAGGTGACGCGAAGCCGGTTCGAAATCGAAGAGCTTGGCGAAGTCGCATACCTTGAATTCGATACGGACAGCCAGGGCTGGATGACGATCTGGCATACGGAAGTGCCGCCCGCCATGAGAGGCCGCGGAGTCGCGGCAGAACTCGCCCAGACCGCATTCGAATATGCGAAGCAGAACCATCTTCGCGTCGACGTCATCTGCCCCCTGGCCGCGAGCTTCGCTGCCAAGCACCCCGAATACAACTCCATCATCAGCAAACAAACGAATCGGTAAGCGGGGTAACCGTCCTCGCGCTGCGAGCGAGAACATCGCGTAAGGCCGCGCATAAAAGATGGCGTGGCCTTGGGGGCCACGCCATCGAGCGTCTCTCGAAAATTGACGGACGCTCAGAAACCGCACTCCGGACTTAGCGCCAGCGATGCCTGTCCGGGATCCGTTACTTCTTCGGCGGCGCGATGGTGTCCTTCGCCGACTTGGCGACGCGGAACTTCACCACCGTCTTCGCCTTGATCTTGATCGCTTCGCCGGTCTGCGGGTTGCGGCCCATGCGTGCCTTGCGCTCGGCCTTCACCAGGCGGCCCAGTCCGGGGATCACGAACACGCCGTTCTTCTTGGTCTCCTTCACTGCTGTTTCCGTCAGCAGATCAAAGAACCCGCTCACCTGCTTGTTGGTCAATTCGAGCTTTTCGGCCATGTGCCGAACCAGCTGTGTCTTGGTCAGTCCTGCTGCCATCGAAATTCCTCCTGTCTCTCGTTAGGTAGCATTCTTCCGGGCAACGCCATGAAGAACGCCTCAGGGGAAGCTCCGCACCCGCCTGCCTGGTCCAGTTGTCCGTTCCGGGCCCTGGCGACTCGATGCCGACAATCGCCAGTGTTCATGCGGGTTCCCGCAACTCCTACCGAGCATCACCATGCGGCCTTTTGCCGCCGCTTGTCAACGGCAAATCGGGTATTTCCACAGTTTTCTTTGTGTTTTTCGGCATTTTTGGGTGTTTTTTAGGGTTTTCTACAACTTTTGCAGCAATTTTGAGGTGAAGACCCGCGCAACAAGCGGCTGCAAAACCATCTGCGGCGACCATCGGAAGCCGCATCACCACTCGCGCCAAAGGCGCATGTGCCCGGACGGCCAGTCCCTTCGCGGTCTCTCTTTAGCCACCAGCAAGGGCCGGTTGAGCAGCGCCACGAGCGGCGACGCCGCACGAAAGTAGCTCGCGACCGTCTTCGCAAAATCCGGCCTGGTCGCTGTCTCCGGCAGAAGCGACGCGCCAAAGCCCCATCGCTTCTGCCGGAAAAGCGCCGCCGCCGGATGCTCCGCGGGAAAGCCCTTCGGCGACCGGCTCAGCGGCTCGCCGCCTTCGTCCTTACTGAATAGACGCCGCAGACCGCGCGCCTGCGCCACCTTTCGATACTCCTGATGATGCTCCAATAAGAAACGGCGGATAGCACGCAATTGTTCCACATCCGGCATGAAGGCGCCCGCGGCGATCTCCACCTGCTTGCCGGAGATGTGCAGGTAAAAGCCGGCGCCCGAGGTCTTCTGGAGGCCGTCATGCACCCACCACGCGGAGACGTGCGGCTTATAGGGCAGCTTGTTATTGGAGAAGCGCGTGTCGCGGTAGATGCGCATCATGATCGACTCCGGCGCGCGCACGTGGCCGGGCGCAAAGTCCATCATCGCCCCGGTGACCGCTTCGATCACGGCCAGCATCGGCCGCTTGATCTCGACCTCGTACACCGGTTTGCGCGCGTTGAACCAGTCGCGGTTGTTGTTGCGCGCCAGGCCGCGCAGAAAACGTAACCCCTCCAGTGTGAAATAGGGCTGCGTCTCAGCTTTACTCTTCGCTGGACTGCCCTTCGCCGGCGGCTTTTTCTTTGCCAAACCGGGCCGTCCCGCGCCCGCTGTCACTTGTCTCTTCGAATTCATTGCGACTTTCCTGCCCGAAGGCGCGTCTGAAAGTGTTACCTATCCCCTTGGCGTTCTGAAACAGCATCCGCCCCCGCCATAGCCGATGCGCAACGTTTGGAGGCACCATGCGTCTCCTGCACTTTTTTTGTCTGCCGCTTACCGCCATCGCGGTTTTTGCCCAAACGCCGGCGCCCTCCTCCCAATCTTCGCAGCAATCGCCGCCCGTCGGCTACGTTGCCCCGCTCTTCAATGCCACTACGCGCAATGTCATCCTCGACGCCGTGGTCACGGATAAGAAGGGCAATGTCGTCACCGGCCTGACGCGTAATGAATTCGCCATTCGCGAAGATAACAGCCCGCAGGAGATCCGCTCCTTCGATGCAGTCACGGCCGGCGCAGCGGCCGAAGAAGCCACGCCGCACACCATCCTGCTGGTGGACGAGCTCAACACCCATTTTGAGGACATGGCGTACACGCGCTACTCGGTCAACCGCCTGCTGCATCACGACGGCGTCCAACTCGATCAGCCCACCGCCCTTTACATCCTCAGCAATGACGGCCTGCATGTCTTGCAGAATTACACGCGCGATCCCGCCGCGATCGACGCAGCGCTGCACTCGCACAAGGCTGTTCTGCCCTGGCGGCTGAGGCGCAATTTCTACCTGGCGCTGGATCGCATCAACATCTCGATGTCGGCGCTCGATCAGATCGCCATCGCCAACAGCGGCGTTCCCGGACACAAGAACATCGTCTGGATCAGTCCCGGGCTGCCGCTCTTTGGCGGCTTGGAACTGACTGGCGATAGCGAAAAGCAACTCTTCGATTCGATCCGCCACCTCTCCGACCAGCTCCTGAAAGCGCGCATCAGCATCTACAGCGTCGATCCGCGCGGCGTTGGGAGTCAATTCGGACCCACCAACTTTGCCAGCAGCGATCTCGCGTACACGGCGTATCTCAACGGTCTCAGCGACGCCAGCGACGCAGCCTTCGGCAATCTCGCCATCCAGGCATTGGCGACACAAACCGGAGGCCATGCCTTTTACGGACGCAACGACGTCGATCGTGAGATCGCCACCAGCCTGACCGACGGCGACACCTACTACACGCTCGCCTATTCACCGTCGAACAAAGACTTCCACGGCGAGTTTCGCAAGGTCAGGATCACCGTCATCGACCGGCCCGACCTGAAAGTGCAGACGCGCGAAGGCTATTACGCGATACCGGATAACCAGCCGGCCGATCCGAAACGCGACCTGCAGGAGCTGGCCGGCTCGCTGCTCACGCCGATTCCGTTCAACGGCGTCCCCATCCCCACAAGTGACATCAAGTTGTTCAAATCGCCGGTGCCCCACATCAGTGTGCGCTTTGTCGTTCCCAGCACATCGCTCAGTTGGAGACAGGACGCCAAGGGCGGCCTGAGCTCGCAGGTCAGCATCGCCGGAGCAGACAGAACCAAGCATGGCGCGTGGAAGGCCAGCATCGTCCGCGTCTACACCGTCTCGCTGCCGGGTGGCACATCCCCATCGGCGCGGACACTCACGAGCATGACCTTCGAGATGCCGTATCGCGACTCGAATCACCTGCGGTTCGTTCTACGCGATGACACCAGCGGCCACGTCGGCTCATCGGAAATCGAGATTGATCCTTCGAGAATCAGTTGATCGATGCAGGATCGCTACTTGCCGGCGAGCAGCATGACCCCGTCCGGTATCACGCGGCACTCGCTCCCCGGCCGCGCATGCCACGTCGATCCATCCGCATAGCGCAGCTCGATCACCGAGATCCACGCAACGGAGGTCAGGTTATTCACCGAGACCGTGCGGGTGCGCGACTCATCCGCCGGAACCGAGCTCACCAGGTGCACGTTCCGCACCGCATCGGCTGTTGGACCGCTGCTAAGCGTCATCGCGTTTATTCCCAGCACGCGGGATTTGTTCGACGTGCCATGCACTTCCAGCTCCGCCGCCACGATGCGCTCGAGGCGCGTATTCGTCATCGAAAGATCGATCGATTGCCCCACACGCTTTCTATTTCCATCCGGCTTGGGCACGGCCGGCGCCTTTGGACCCACGGCTACCATCGTGCCCATTCCATGCTGTGCAGCCGAGAGTGCTACCGGGCAGGCCGAGGGATTGGCGACCGTGGCCGGTGCGGCCAGGCATGCAGGCGCGGCAAAGGCCGCGAGCGACAACGTAAGAATTGGAAGCGAGAATGGATGGCGCATACAACACCTCCGGCGGGAGTGCCTTCCACGCGGTGCTAACTCTACGCCCGCTAAAAATAGATGCGCAAGGCCCGAACCGCCGATGCCAGCCTCCGAACCCAAATCGGCGCGCCAGGCCGGCTAGAAGAAAATGAGGGTGCCCCATCCTGAACGAAGCGGAGGGTGGGAGCCGCGAACCGCTGATGGCAATATCTATCCGCGAGCCCGCTCAGCGGATCGCCACCAAAGCCGCACGGAAGAGCGCATCGAAGTGGTCGCCCACCTTCTTGTCCTTGGCCACCGCCGCCTCAATCGCCTTCTGCGCGGAAGGCCGCTGGTAGCCCAGGTTCACCAGCGCGGAGAGCACATCTTCCGCCGCCGGTCCCGCCGCGGCCACCGCCGGCGCAGCTACGGCCATGTCTTCCAGCTTGTCCTTCAGCTCCACCACCAGCCGCTCTGCCAGCTTCTTGCCCACGCCTGGAATGCGCGTCAAGGTGGCATGGTCCTGCGCGCGCAGTGCCGCCACGAGCCGGTCGGCCGGCAGCCCGCTCTGGATGGTGATCGCGAGCTTCGGCCCCACGCCGCTCACCGTGATCAACCGCTCGAAGATGCGCTTGTCGTTGCGGTCGAGAAAGCCATACAGCGCGAGGACGTCCTCGCGCACCTGGGTGTGGATATGCAGCGAAACCTCCGCGCCCTCCGCCGGCAGCGAGGTGTAGGTCGAGACGCTGATGGCGACGTCATAGCCAACACCCGCCGCCTCGACAATAACCTGCTGCGGCTGCTTGCTCAGGAGACGTCCACGAAGGTGCGCGATCATGCGCCTATCTTAACTGCACAAAGGAGCGTGCCATTCTCAGCGCAGCGAAGAGACTGCAGCTCTCTCTTTCAGAAAAGTAATGTGGTTTATGCCTCCGCGTCGCGCGCACCGCGCGGCAGCAGGTGCTCCTCGATCTTCGGCAGCAATCCCGCCAGCAACCCAAGCGCCGGCAGGAATGAGCAGACGTGATAGACGAGATTCAAACTCGTCATATCCGCCAGCTTGCCCAGCAGCGCCGCGCCCAGACCGCCCATGCCGAAGGCCAGCCCGAAGAACAATCCGGAGATCGTCCCCACCTTGCCCGGCACCAGCTCTTGCCCGTACACCACGATTGCCGGAAAAGCCGACGATAGCACCAGCCCGATGATGAAGCTGAGGATCGCGGTCCATTCGAGGTTCGCGTAGGGCAGCGCGAGCGTGAAGGGCAGCACGCCGACAATCGAAACCCAGATCACCAGCCGCCGTCCGTAGCGGTCGCCGATCGGGCCACCGAGAATCGTGCCCAGCGCTACCGCTCCGAGAAAGATGAAGAGATACATCTCCGACTGGTGCAGGGTCACGCGAAAGCGCTGCATGAGATAGAAGGTGAAATAACTCGTGATGCTGGCGAGATAGAAATATTTCGAAAATACCAGCGTCGTCAGCACTACCAGCGCCTGCGTCACCTTGCCGCGCGATAGCTGCACATGCGGATGCTCCGCGATTTTCTTCTTGCCCGAAATGCGCTCGCGCACCCGCGCCTTGTACCAGCCGCCGATGGCCAGCAGCATGGCAATCGCCACCAGCGCCGCTACAGAAAACCACGCGATGCGATGCTGCCCCGCACGCGCGCCGCGCGCCGAAAGCACCAGCCACAGCACCAGCAGCGGCCCCAGCGCCGAGCCCATATTCCCGCCCAACTGAAACAGCGACTGCGCCAGCCCATGCTGGCCGCCGGAGGCGAGCCGCGCCACCCGCGATGACTCCGGATGAAAGACCGAGGACCCCAACCCGACCAGCGAACCCGCCGCGAGCAGCCATCCATAACTCGGCGCATATGCCATCAACACCAGCCCGCCAAGCGAAAAGCTCATCCCCAGCGCGAGCGAGTACGGCATCGGCTTCTTGTCCGTCGCCATGCCGATGAACGGCTGAAAGAGCGACGCGGTGATCTGATAGGTGAAGGTGATCATGCCGATCTGCCCCAGCGTTAATCCGAAGATGCGCTGGAAGAGCGGATAGAGCGACGGAATCGTCGCCTGGATCAGGTCGTTGAGCAGATGGCACGCGCTGATCGCCGCGAGGATGGTGAACAGCGTCTCGCCACCGCGCCGCGTCACATTCTCCGGCAACGTAAAGATCGCTGTCCCGCGAGATACCAAAACTCCTCCTGATAAATAAGATTCGCTGCTTCCTGGTGAGGCTCTGAAAAGAGAGCCCGCAGTTTAAGAATTCGGTGCCTACTCTGGCGAAGCCTGGGTGGGGATTGTTCCGTCGCTCTATGCCATAGCCGGCATCTATTTACGAACGCCGTCGGTAGAGCACCTGGAACTGGTACCCCGCGTTCGGGGGAAACAGCGCTGCCACGGCGCGCAGCCGCTCCGCCAGCGCCGGCGGCGCCAGCAGCGGATACTCCCGCTCGCGCAGATCGACGTAGTCGAAATCGAGCGTCAGCGACAAAAGATAGATCGCCAGCGCATCCGCGAAGGCCGCATGGATAAATGTGGTCTTCGCCTTCTCGTCGATTCGCTGCGATGATCCGGGCGGCACCTCATAGGCCGTCATGCGATCGCCACGTCCAACGCGGCCGCCGCGCTCCACCACTTCAACACGCGGCTCGCCGTAAGCGCGCGCCCGGCTCTCCCACGCATCGTGGCTGGTCTCGCCGCGGGTCCCGGCTTGCGCCTGCCGGTCCACCAGCTCGGCAAAACTCGCCGGCACCCCGGCTGCATCCACAAAGTGGTGACCGATATTGATGAACAGCTCGAAGGCCAGCGCGAACTTGTCCTGCATCAGCCGCGTCGAGATAAAAATGTAGTCGGCGCCCGCGAAGTGCACATTGCGATGACAGATCGCGCGGTCGCTCAGCTCGGTGGTGTACTGCGGCGCAATCAGCGTCTCGCCGCTCGAATGCGCGTCGTCCGGAATGCTGTCGCCATCCTGCTCGTGGATGGTGAGCGGCACAAAGTAGTACGCGCGATGCTTCAGCGCCGCAGCCACGTCCCGCGGCACTGCCCCGATCACCTGCTCCAGCTCGCCTGGCGGCAGCTTGTGGTCGCCGAAGGTTGCGTAGCAGATGCCGTTTTCCGCCTGCGTGACCGGCGCCTGGCGCGCCACCTGCGCTGCCGGCAGCAGCTCTGTCTGTGCGGTCTGGCCCATCACGAGTATTCTAGCTGAGAGCGCTCCATCTATATGTCTGCAATCTCCGCCAGCAACTCCAGCCCTCTCGACGACCCAGGCAACGCCCATCCCACCGCTCGTGGCAACATCCAGATCTTCGGCGTGCCCATCGGCGATCTTGGCTTCTTCGCGAGCACGCTGATCGCCGTCGCGCTTGGCTTCATCACCTTCTTCGGCGTCACCTTCCTAAGCATCTTCGGCCTGATGATCTACAACCTCGCCGGCCACCACGTCACGCTGGATTTCAGCTACAAATTCATCGCGCTGCCCGCCGGCATCTTCGTCCTGATCGTCAGCGTGGCCGTGCTGCTCGGCATCTGGCTGCGCCGCAAACTCACCGGCCGCTCCTGACTATCGCCCATGTCACTCGTCACCATCACTGCGACGGAAGGCGCATCGCCCGAGCAACACCACGAATGGTGCGAGCGCCTCGAAGCCGGCTCGATTCTCTTCTTTCCTCAAAGCCCGATCGCGCTCGCCGACGAAGATCTTCAGTTCCTGCGCGGCCAGCAGCAGGCCGACAGCTCGCTGCACAAGAACATCGCGTACAAGCCGAAGGCCGACGAGCTCACGGGTGTCGACACGAAAACCGCGAACCCCGCCGCCATCGCCCGCCTTCGCTCGATCATGCGCAACTACTCGCAATCGGTCACCGCGTTTCTCACTGGCTTCCTCGCGCCCTACGCCGGCAGGTGGCAGCTTGACTACGCCAGCTTCCGCCCGCAGGAGGAGGAAGGCCGCGACCTGCCACTGCGCCGCCGCAATGA
Organism: Acidobacteriaceae bacterium; assembly: GCA_036500805.1. GTDB lineage: Bacteria > Acidobacteriota > Terriglobia > Terriglobales > Acidobacteriaceae > KBS-83. The sequence goes on from DASYBK010000017.1 coordinate 33,124, forward strand.
CCTGCTCCACACCGACGCCTTCCCTACCCGCCCGACGCATGGCGCGCGCATTCTGCGCTTCTTCAACAACATTCACCCGACGCGTACCCGCGACTGGATCGTCTCCGACCCTTTCCGCGCCGTCGCCACAAAATATGCGCCCGCCGAGATCGCGCTGCCGCGCCCGGATTCGAGCACCGGTCGCGCCTTCAAATCGCTCGCCACCGGCATCGGCCTCGGCACCGCTGCCCCCGCGCTCAAGCGCTCGCCCTATGACGACTTCATGATGCGCTTCCACAACTTCCTCAAAGAGAATCGCGACTTCCAAACTTCCTGCGCCAAGTACGATTACCAGTTCCCCGCCGGCTCCAGCTGGATGGTCTACACCGATATGGTTCCGCACGCCGTGCTCAGCGGCCAGTACGCGCTGGAGCAGACGTATCTCGTCGCTGCGGAAGCGATGGTCGCCCCCGAGCATGCGCCGCTCACCGTGCTCCAGGAGCTCGCCGGAGCCCGGCTGGTCTAGTTCGCTTCACGCCCGCCTTCTCTTCCGCAAGTCGCTCAATAGAGTTCTCTTAAGCCCACTTGCCCGTTCCGGCGCGCGCGTGCTCAAAATTAATTTCCCACGCTGCATTGTCACGCTTCGTTTCTGGGGTATAGAGTGTTTCGCGCATGAAAACTCTATTTCATTTTTGAAATGGAACGCTCAATGAGGTGAGTGACGATGCCGACGACAGACCCCCTGGGAACGCAGAGAATCCACACCCAACCCAACCACCGATGCAGCCGCGCATGCGCGTGCATCATCGCCTTTGCCGCCGCACTCGTCACCCTTGCTCCCGCGGCGCTCGCGCAGGTCAACGGCCTGGGCGTGCGCCCGGATCAAGGCTGGAGCACGTACAGCGAGCAGACGATCGTACCCTCCAGCAACGTGATGAATGAGCAGAATATTCTCGCGCAGTCCGATGCGATGCGCGCCTCCGGCCTTGAGGCTCACGGCTTCCAGTACATCAACCTCGACGCGGGCTGGAGCGGCAACAGCGATCAGTATGGGCGCACGCTCTGGAACACGACTGCGTTTCCGCATTTTCTCCAGATGATTCAGCACATCCATGCCAACGGGCAGAAGGTCGGTATCTATCTGCTCCCCGGAATTGGCACGTCGACTGTTACCGAAAATCTGCCTATCTACGGTACGCAGTATCACGCGCAGGACATCGTGGCGCAGCCGCTCACCATCGGCAACGGATTCGGCTATGGCTACAAGATCGATTTCACCAAGCCAGGCGCGCAGGAATACATCAACTCCATCGTCAATCTCTATGCCTCATGGGGCATCGATTACATCAAGCTTGACTCGGTGACTCCCGGCTCCTACAACGACAATCTCAACATCAACAACATCCCCGACGTCATGGCCTACTCCACGGCGATCGCACAGAGTCACCGTCCCATCTGGCTCACCATCTCGTGGGCGCTCGATGAGGACTACATCAGCGACTGGCAGCAATACTCGAACGCGCGCCGCATCGAAGGCGATGTGGAGTGCGAAGGCGATTGCCCCTACCTCACCGAATGGCCGCGCGTGGAAGTCCGCTTCCTCGATCTGCCCAGTTGGGAGCACACCTCCGGGCCCACTGTCGGCTGGAACGATCTGGACTCGCTCGAAGTCGGCAACGGTGCAACCGATGGCATCACCGACACCGAGCAGCAGACCGCAATGACGCTCTGGGCCATGGCCAACGCACCGCTCACCCTCGGCGGCGATCTCACGCAGTTGACCTCCTTCGGCAAGCAGGCGCTCACCAACGACGAAGTCCTCGCCGTCGATCAGTCCGGCCATCCCGCTACCCAGATCACCGCCGGTTTCACCCAGGTCTGGGCCTCGAACCTGGGCAACGGCGCATATTATGTCGCGCTCTTTAACCTCAACGCGCTCCCTTCGAGCGTCACCTTCGACTGGAAGGACCTTGGTTTCCAAACCGCAGTAGAAGTGCGCGATCTGTGGAGCCACACCGAGTTAGGACCGCAGGCCCAATCCATCTCGACCATCCTGCCCGGCCACGGCGCACGTCTCTTCCGCGTGCAGGCCGCCGGTAACGCTCCCGCTCCGCCATCGCAGGTCTATGACGGCGCATCCGCCATTCTCCACGGCGCGGCCAACATCCAGCCCTGCCCGCTCTGCGCCTCCGGATCCAAGATCACCTATCTCGGCATCGGTCCGGACAACTACGCCACCTTCGCGGATGTCGAAGTACAAAAGGCCGGCGTCTACCGCATGGAAGTCGACTCGCTCACCAACGGGACGCGCTCCTACATCATCAATGTGAACGGCGGTCCGGACATCACGCTCAACTCCAGCGGCGGCAGCGGCAACGTTCCTTCACAGCTCACTATCCCGGTGAAACTGAGCGCCGGCATCAACAGCATTCAGTTCGGCAATCCCGTCAGCTATCCGCCCGATCTCGATCGCATCGTCATCAGCGGCGACGGCAACGAACCCTACCCGACAGCCACCACCTATGAAGGCGAATACGCCACGCTCACCGGCAGCGCGGTGGGTGTGTTCTGCGGCAATTGCTCCGGCCTCGCCAAGGCCGGCAACCTCGGGGCCGGCGCCACCGCCACCTTCACCAACGTAAACGTGCCCGCCGCAGGCACATACAATATGGAGATCGACTATCTCACCAGCGGACCGCGGTCTTATTTCCTCAGCGTGAATGACGCGACCGCACAGGAGCTCGATCTCAACGGCAGCAGCTTCAACTCGCCCGCCAGCACGGTGATACAGGTGCAGTTGCAGGCTGGCGACAATACCGTCGCCTTCAGCAACCCGAGCAACTACGCACCGGACCTGGACTCCATCACCATCTCGCCGATTTACAAATAGTTCCTCAACGCGGGCTGCACGAATTGCAGTCGCGGCCCGCGCTTTCTTTCACGCATTGCACATCCGCTACTTGTCCGCTATCTATAGAACCATATGGACGAGCAAGCGCTTAATGTGATTCGGCAAAGCTACGACCGCGTCGCCGATGCATACGCAAGCCACGTCTTCTCCGAGCTGGATAACAAGCCGCTCGATCGAGAACTGCTGACGCGCTTCGCTGCGTAGGTCAAAAGCCACGGAGAAGTCTGCGAGATGGGCTGCGTCTCCGGTTCCATCCATAAGGTGCGGAAGAATAAAGTACATCTTGACCTTGTCGATTTCTGATTCGAGGGTTTTTCAATGGAAGCATCCTCTTCCCTGATGCTGCGGGAACTGCAGCGGGCCGAGCTTGAAGAGGCGGTGGGCCTTCTCAGTCGCGGTATGCGCGATAACCCCGCCAATGTTCGGGCATTCGCCATTCAAGATGCCGACAGTCGCTCCCGGGCCCTGGCACAGTTCTTCCGGCCAGTCTTGCATGGCTTGTATAAGCGCGGCCTGATCGTGGGCGCGTTCCACAAGGGCACCCTGGCAGGAGTGAGCGGCATGGCACCTCCCGGTGGCTGCCAGCCCACCCTGTTTGAAAAACTACGAATGCTGCCTTCGGTATTCGTCGGCAATCCATTAGGCACAACTCCGCGGGTTCTCGCCTGGACCGGCGAGTGGGCTCGCCGCGATCCCGCCGAAACACATTGGCATCTCGGCCCGCTAGCCGTCGACTCACACCTCCAAAGACAGGGCATTGGTCGGGCCATGTTGGCCGATTTCTGTGCGCGGGTGGACCAACGTCGAGCACTCTCCTATCTCGAGACCGACAAATTCGAGAACGTCGGCTTCTACAAGATGTTTGGATTCACCGTGACCGCAGAGGGTGAAGTGCTGGGGATGCCGAACTGGTTTATGTCCCGTCCTTCGCAGTAAGGGGCAAAAGGAGTTCGCCGCCATGAGGCACATCGCTCCGGCTGCAACCATCCTGCAAAATTCAGCTGCCAATCGCCGGCATACCTGCTGAACGAAACGGCAGGCGACCAGCGGGAGCCGCCCACACAAATCGCGCTACCGGCGCGTCCGCCCGTGCGGCAAGCACCTGCTATTCTTCGTGCCGACTGCAATTCTTTCTGGAGGCACCACCCTATGCACACCGCTCGCGCGGCCGCGCTCCTTGCGCTGGCCGGCGCCGTCCTCACCCTCCCCATCTCATCGCTCTCCGCCGCATCGAAACCAGATAAGAAAGCCCGCACTGCTGCAACCACTCCCGAAGTCGCGCCGTGGGAGGTCGCGCAGCCTGCCGTTGAAAAGCTCGACTTGAACGCCTACGCCCGCATCCGCGAAGAGGGCATCGCCCATTCCCACGTCATGGAGCTCGCCTCCGCCCTCGCCGACGACATCGGTGGCCGCCTCACCGGCTCGCCCAACATGGAGAAGGCCAACGACTGGACCCGCGATGAGCTCACGCGCCTCGGCCTGGTCAACGCGCACCTCGAAGACTGGGGCGAGTTCGGCATGGGCTGGCAGCAGCTCAACACCTGGGTCCGCATGACCGCGCCCGACACCGCGCCCTTCATCGTGCAGGCCACGCCGTGGTCGCCTGCCACCAACGGTGCCGTCTCCGGAGAGGCCGTCAACGTCATCATCGACGACGAAAAGGACTTCGATAAGTACAAGGGCAAGCTCGCCGGCAAGATCGTCCTGCTGGGCGAGATGCGCGAGGTCCCGCCTGTCGACAAGCCCCTCTTCGAGCGCTACACCGACAAAGACCTCGAAGAGATCGCCGAGTATCCCTCCGGCGATCAGAGTCGCGACTACGCGCGCCGCATACAGCAGTACCTCAAGCGTGTCGAGCTGCGCGACAAGATTGCCGCCTTCCTCGCGGACGAGAAGGTCGCGGGCGTCATCCTGCCCAGCCGCGATGGCAAAAATTCAGGTGGCTCCGGCGGAACCTTCTTCGACGACAACGGCGCCGCGCTCGGCATGCAGCCGTATAAAGCGGACAAGGCCGTCAAGGTTCCCGTCGTCGTCACCGCCATCGAGAACTACGGGCGCGTCTATCGCCTGCTCAAAGCGAACGTGCCGGTCACGCTCGAGATGAATGTCGAAACCAAATTCACCGGCGATCACCAGCACGGCTTCGACACCGTCGCGGAAATCCCCGGCACCGATCCCGATCTCAAAGATCAGATCGTCATGGTCGGAGGCCACCTCGACTCATGGGCCTCCGCTACCGGCGCCACGGACAACGGCGCAGGCTCAGTCGTCGCCATGGAAGCTGTCCGCATCCTCAAGGCTATCGACATCCATCCGCGCCGCACTATCCGCATCGCCCTGTGGAGCGGCGAAGAAGAAGGTCTCTTCGGCTCGAAGGGCTATGTCCGCGATCATTTCGGCTCCTACCCGCTCGCCACCGATCCGGAATCGATGAAGATGCCCGAGTTCATCCGCAAGGCCGCGGGGCCCATCGTGACCAAGCGGGAGTGGAAGACGCTCGATGTCTACTTCAACGTCGACAACGGCACCGGCAAAATCCGCGGCGTCTATCTCCAGGGCAACGCCGCCGTGGAGCCGATCTTCCGCCAGTGGATCGCGCCGCTCAAAGACCTCGGCGTCACCACCATCACGATGCGCAACACCGGCGGAACCGATCATCTCTCCTTCGACGCGGTCGGTCTGCCCGGCTTCCAGTTCATCCAGGATCCGATGGACTACGGGAGCCGCACCCACCACTCCAATATGGACACCTACGAGCGCCTGCAGCCCGGCGACCTCGCGCAGATCGCCACCGTCGAGGCCATCTTCCTCTACAACGCCGCCATGCGGGACGAGATGATCCCGCGCAAACCCTTCCCCCACCCCGAGCTGCGCGACCAGCAAACCGCCCCGCTCAAAGACGTCTTCCTCGGAGGCGTGCCCGAACAGAAGTAGACGAAGACAACAGCAGGAAAGCACAAGGCCCGCCGTTTCAGCGGGCCTTTCTGCATCCCGCTGCGGACGATGCCGCCAGCCGCTTCCCGTCAGCACAGCTTAAGCTGAGCTTAATCACGCCTCGCTATGCTGTCTCTATTGCCATGCTATTGCTATTGCCATCACGAGTCGCAGTCAGGAGTTGAAGCATGCCGTGCCGTGTAGTGCTTGTGTCCAGGTGTCTCATCACTCTGATCGGCAAGATTCCTTCAGGTCCAGGCGTCAGATCCGACACAAGCTTCGCAGCATGATCAGAATAGCCGGGTCTTGCTGCACCATGCTTCCTGCTGCGCTTCTCATCCTCCAGGCGCACGCGCAAATCTCTTCGAACCCTGCTCCCAGTGCGCGTCCCGGCAACGCGTCTGCGCAACATACTGTCACGCTGTCAGCTCCTCCCGGAACACCGCTCCAGGTCGCGCTCGACCGCGAGGTCCGCATAAAACGTGTGGGCCAGCCGCTGCAGGGGCATCTGATGCAGCCGGTCTACGCCTTCGATCATCTCGTTCTCCCGCTGGGTACGCGGGTCGAAGGCCGCATCTCGAAGATCGGCCGACCCACCGGGAAGGCACTCACCTTCTCGATCCTCAATGCCGACTTCACGCCCACGCGCCCCATCCAGGTGTCGTTCGACCAGATCGTGCTTGCGGACGGCACACACCTGCCTCTGCATGCAACGGTAGTCCCCGGCTCTGGCCAGGTCATCCGCCTGGTCGACACCGGCTCTGCACATCGTGGCACATCGAAAAATCCTGTCTCCGCAAAAATGAACGAAGCGAAGCAGGAGTGGCAGCAGGCGATGCAGCAGATCCATCAGCCGGGAAAGATGCATCGCGCACTACGAATCGGCATCGCGCAGCTACCCGTTCACCCGCAATACATCGATGCGGGAACGCTCTACTACGCCGACCTTGAGGAGCCGTTGAGCTTTGGCAGCGAGGCCGTCAAAGCGCAGGAGCTCCAATCGATCGGCACTCCGCCGCCGCCCGGCAGCGTGGTGCGCGCGTCGCTCATCACACCGCTCGACTCCGCCACCACCAAGCATGAGGCACCGGTCGAGGCTGTCGTCTCCAAGCCCCTCTTCGAAGGCGACCGTCTGATTCTGCCCCAGGGAACGCTGCTGCACGGCTCGGTGCTCCAGGTGCGGCCCGCACGGCGCATGAAGCACAATGGCGAGCTTCGCATTGCATTCCATCAGTTGGAGCTGCCCAACGGATCGACCTTCCGCGTGGACACTACGCTCGAAGGCATCCAGGCCGGCACATCCCAAACGCTCGATTCGGAAGGCGCCGCGAAAGCGACAAATCCGAAGTCGCGCTACGTCAACACCGGCATTGCAGTCAGTCTGGCGATGGTGGGCAGCGGCGGGAAAAACGATGTCGGCAACGCCGGCCCGGCTGCCGGAGGAGCGACTGCCTTCCGTCTCGTCGGCATCGCTGTGGGCCTGGCCGTCCGCTCCCACACCATGGCGATCCTGATGAGCGCTTACGGCGGCAGCCGCTCCATCTACGTGAATTTTTTCGGCCCCGGCAAGAACATCGCTTTCCCCCGAGACACCTCGATGGAGATCGGCTTCGGCAGCCGCTCCGAAGCTCCGATGGGAGCGCCCATGTCCGACCATCCCTGACATCCTCGCGCCGCGCTGCGGCGAGCCGCAGGTAAGTTGACTCGCAACCATAACCGTGCCGGCATTGCGTGCGGCATCTCCTGTAGAAGTGCAAGGTCATTCGTAGATGTGGCTGTGACGCACCAACGCCAAGCCGCCCGCCTCGACGCACGCCCGCGACTCCCCTATCCTTATTACGACCATGTCCGACAACCAGATCCAGGTCCACCTTCCCGACGGCTCCATCAAACAGCTTCCCGCCGGCTCCACAGCGCACGATGTCGCCATGTCCATCTCGCCGCGCCTCGCCGCGGCCGCCATCGTCGCTCGCGTCAAACCTGCCCACACCGCTCACACCGCTTCGCAGCCCGCGCGTACAGAGCCGTTGCCCGCCGACGAAAAATCCGAGCCCGGTGAGCAATCCATGTACGCCGCACCGGACGCATCCGCCGAGCGCCTCGTCGATCTCCGGGCGCCGCTCACCGAAGACGTCCACCTCCAGCTCCTCACCGAAAAGGATCCTGACGCGCTCCAGGTCGTGCGCCACTCCGCCGCGCACGTCATGGCCACCGCCGTACTCGAGCTCTTCCCCGAAGCCAGGCTCGGCCACGGCCCCGCCACCGAAGCCGGCTTCTTCTACGACTTCTATCGCCCCACGCCCTTCACCACCGACGATCTCTCTGCCATCGAGCTCAAGATGGCCGAAGTCGTCGGCCGCGATGAGCCCTTCGTCCGCGAATTCGAATCACGCGAGCGGGGCCTCGCCGACTATCGCGCCGAGGGCGACTTCATGAAAGTCCACTTCATCGAGCGGTTCACCAAGCCTGGCGAGCAAATCTCGCTCTATCGCAACGGCAGCTTCGTCGACTTCTGCCGCGGCCCGCACGTCCCCTCCACCGGCCGTGTCAAGGCCTTCAAGATCATGAGCCTCTCCGGCGCCTACTGGCTCGGCGACGAGAAGAACCCCCAGCTCCAGCGCATCTACGGCACCGCATTCTTCTCCAGAAAAGATCTCGACGAATACCTCGCTCTGCTCGAAGAGGCAAAACGGCGCGATCACCGCCGCCTTGGTAAAGAGCTCGAGCTCTTCACCAACAATGAAGATGTCGGCGCCGGCCTTCCACTCTGGCTGCCCAAAGGCGCCACCATCCGCCGCCTGCTCGAGGAATACATTCTCCAGCTCGAGCGCGAAGCTGGCTACGATCACGTCTACTCGCCGGCGCTCGCGAAGGTCGACTTGTACGTCCGCTCCGGCCACTGGGCGCATTATCACGAAGACATGTTCCCGCCCATGGACCTGAAGACCGAGCAGCTCGTGCTAAGGCCAATGAACTGCCCGCATCACATCCTCATCTACGAATCGAAGCTCCGCAGCTACCGCGATCTGCCGCTCCGCCTCGCCGAGCTTGGCACCATGTATCGCTATGAGCGCTCCGGAGCACTGAGCGGCCTCAGTCGCGTCCGCTGCATGACTCTCAACGATGCGCACATCTTCTGCACCCCCGATCAGATCAAGGAAGAGTTCTCGAGCGTGATGCAGTTAGTCGAGCGCGCCTATCGCGACCTCGGCATCACCCGCTACAGCTATCGGCTCTCTCTGCGCGATCCGGCAAACAAGGAGAAGTACGTCGACAACGACGAGATGTGGGAGCTTGGCGAGCGCGTCCTCCGCGAAGCTCTCGATTCCCTCGGCCTGCCCTATCGCGAGAGCCGCGGCGACGCCGCCTTCTACGGCCCCAAGCTCGACATCCAGCTCGCCGATGTGATGGGACACGAGGAGACCTACTCCACCATCCAGGTCGATTTCCATCTCCCCAGCCAGTTCGGTCTCATCTACACCGCCGCGGACGGCAAACAGCACCGTCCGGTCATGATCCATCGCGCCATCGTCAGCACCATGGAGCGCATGGTCTCCTATCTCATCGAGCACTACGCCGGAAACTTCCCCCTCTGGCTCGCCCCGGTGCAGGTCGGCCTGGTGCCCATCGCAGAACGTCACAACGACTATGGCAAAACGGTCGAGCAGCAATTAAAGGCCGCCGGCCTGCGCGTTGAGATGGATAGCCGCAACGAAAAGATGAACGCAAAGATCCGCGACCTGACCATGCAGAAGATCCCCTACATCCTCGTCTTCGGCGACAAGGAGCAACAGGCGAATGCCGTGAGCGTACGAGTCAGAGGCAAAGGCGATCAGGGATCTGTGCCGTTGGCCGACTTCATCGCCAAAACGAAGTCACTGGTCACCAGTAGATCCATCGAACTCTAGCCGGGTGCCCCATCCCAGTGTTCGGATGTCATCCCGACCGAAGCGCAGCGAAGTGGAGAGCTGCCCTGAGCATGCCGAAGGGGATCTGCTTTGCTCAACTGCCCTGAGATTCGAAAGGGAATCACGACACCAGGGCTCGATACCGGACTTCATCGAGGAGGCGCAGGTTTTGCCGATCAGGATCGCAAACGGCGTCGTTCGTAAATTAAAATCATCACGTCCCGGCTCGCAGAATCAAAAACAGCAACCAACCTCTCCTTCGAGGTGCTCGCATGCGACTCAAGCCCTTCCTGCTTGATGCCTGGCTCGACCAGTACGAACACGACACAGAATTCAACCTCGCTGCGAGCACCGGACCAGCCTGGACCGTCAACGACATCCTCGCCCTCGCCGACGACGAAACGCGCCACCGCTTCCTGAACCACAAGCTCGCATACAGCCGCCCCGCCGGCGCCGACAGTCTGCGTGAGGCGATCGCGGAAATGCAGAGTGTTCCGGTCGAGGCCGTGCAAATCGTGACCGGCGCCTCTGAGGCGCTCGTCGCCCTGATGTGGCTGGCCGCCGAGCCGGGAGCGAACGTGATCCTCCCGCTGCCTGGATTCACGACTTTCTCGGCGCTCCCGGAATCTCTCGGCCTGGAAACTCGCTTCTATCGCGTGCGCCGCGAGAACGGCTTCCGCATCGACCCCGATGAGATCAAGCGGCTCGCCGACTCGAAGACCAGGCTCATCCTGGTCAACAGCCCGCATAACCCCACGGGCGCGACCATCAGCGACCACGAAATGGAAGCCCTGCACGACTTCGCCGCCGAGCGCGGAATCCAGTTGGTCAGTGACGAGGTCTACCATCCCATCTACCACGGAAGGCGGACGAAATCAGCGGCGCGCCTGCCCCACGCCACCGTCATCGCCGACATGTCGAAAGCATTTTCGATTGCCGGCGTGCGCACGGGATGGATGATCGAGCACGACGCCCAGCGCCGCCAGCAATACTGGACCGCGCGCGCCTACTTCTCGATCTCGAACACCACCACCGGAGAAATTCTTTCGGAGATCGCCATCCGCAAACGCGACGCCGTGCTCGGCAAGACCCAGGAAGTCGCCACCCGAAACCTCAGGCTTCTGGAGCACTTCATGGCGGAGCATCGCGACGTACTCGGCTGGATTCCACCGCAAGGCGGCATGACCGCGTTCCCCTGGCTGGTAAGCGGAGAGAACGAGCGACCGTTCTGCCAGGCCGCCACCGGGAGCGGAATCCTGCTGGCTCCCGGCGATTGTTTCGATGTGCCCTCGCATTTCCGCCTGGGCTTTGCCGCCGCCGGAGACACTTTCTCCACCGCGCTCGACCGCTTCGGAACATTCGTCAAGAGCTGGTCGGCGAAGATGGCCACAGCGTGACGGGAGTTTGCTGCGATCCGATCAACAGTACGTAATTGCCGTCATGCCGAGGTCGCGCCACGCTCCGAAAATAAAATCTCACATGACTCTCGACCAGCTCCGCACATCTCTCAACCAATCCAGGCCGCCCGCAAACCTTCCCCCCTTGCTCACTGCTCTCTGGTGGGAAGCGACAGGCGACTGGAACCAGGCGCACGAGATCGCGCAGGCGGAAACCGGAGCAGACGCTGCCTGGGTACACGCCTATCTCCACCGCAAGCAAGGCGACGCCGCCTACTGGTACAACCAGGCCCATCAGCCGCAGTGCACGTTGCCGCTCGATGCGGAATGGGAGCAGATCGTCTCCGCCCTGCTGGTCAGGTCAACGCCCGGCCGCGGATGACGTCCGCATATATCAAATTGGGAATCAGGCGTAGCAATCGCGCAGAAATGTGCCGGTTGAACCTAGCCAATTTGCTAGCCTTGAAATAGAGCCCAGAACAATCAGGCCGAGCGCCGTTTTGGCTGACTTGCCGGGCTGTTAAGTCATTTGTTTGGAAATATTTACCGATAAGTCCTTTGTTTGGACATTTTTAGCCTTCGGAAGACCCGCTAAGCTCCTGCTACGAATAGAGTTACAGGCCGCCCTCCGGTGCCGGGAGGGGGAGGGGGGTAGGGTAACGGTACTGGGCTTCGCGAACGTTGTTTCCGGCCGTTACAGCAGGCCGCAGTCGCGTACCGGGCGCGCCTCGGTCTCGTCGTAATGATCGTGGCGCACGTCACGCCCCTGCAGTTCTCGCCCATGAATGCTGCCATTGCGCTCGCGCAGCGCGCCGCCCGGCCGTCCGGCGAAGGTCGCCTGCACCTCGCTCAGGATCGAGAGCGCGATCTGCTCCGGTGTCTCCGCGCCGATGTCCAGCCCGGCCGGAGCATGCAGCCCGGCCGGCATGGCGTCGCGACCCAGCCGCGCCAGCAGGTCCAGCGTCCGCCGCCGCGAGCCCAGCACCCCCAGGTACCCCAGCGGCTGCGCCAGCAGAGATTCAAGAAAGAAGGTGTCCTGCGCAAAGCTGTGGCTCATCACGATCGCCGCGGTCCGCGCATCGAGCCGCAGTCCGTCGAAGGCCGCTGCGTCCTTCGCGACGATTACGCGCGTCGCCTCGGGAAAGCGCGCCGCCCGTGCAAAGTCGCCGCGCTGGTCGAGCACCACCACGCTCCAGCCCAGCGCCGCGGCCTGCGCCACCACCGGTTGCGCATCCGTTCCCGCCCCGCAGACCAGCATCTGCACCGGGGGGACCAGCGACTCGAAGAACACGCGGCAGCCCGCCAGCGAGCCTTCACGTAACTCCGCAGTGAACGAATAGCCGATCTCGACCGAACGCTCGAGCAGCGCAGCCATCTCCGGATACCGCTGCGCACTCTCCCGCGCGAACCGCTCGCCCACGCGAAGCCCGGAAGCCGGAGTCGCCGCCAGCACGACCGCCAGCGCCGCAGCCTCGCGGCTCGCAGTCACACGCTCCTGCGCCAGCAGCGGATGCGTCGTGGACGTGTTCGGCTCCAACCGCTCCGATACGTCGTCGCGGTCAAGCCGCTCCAGCAGCAGATCGATGCCGCCCCCGCAACCGAGGCCGAAGCCCTCGTTGTCCTCTTGTGTGGATGTATCGAAGGTCTTGAGCACCGCGGGCGATTCGGAGGTCCACCAGTGCGCGCGCCGGCACAACTCGCCTTCCAGGCACCCGCCGCTCACCGCGCCAATGCGCGAGCGATCGGGGAGAATCAGCATCCGTGCGCCCGGCGACCGATACGACGATCCACGCGTGCCGACTACCGTCACCAGCACGCACACGCCCTGCGCGGTCTTCCACGCAGCCATCATGCGGGCATGCTCCTGCATATCTATAGTCTACTCACTCTGCGGACTTGGTAATGTGGCGTTAGCGGGGATTTGCAGCCAACGGTATGGAATATGCGGTGAAGGATGGGATCACGGGTATCCTGCTCGCCGCCGGAAGCAGCCGACGCTTCGGGGCGGATAAGCAGTCCACGCCCATCGGCGGTATCCCGATGCTTACCCGCGCCGCACGCCTGCTGCTCGACGCCGGCTTCGTCAAGCCGATCGTCGTGCTCGGCCCCCGTGCCGTGGAGCATCGTGCGCGGCTCAGCGATCTGCCCGTGCGCATCGTCGAGAACCCTGCCGCAGACTCCGGCATGGCCAGCTCGTTGGTCATGGCGCTTGACGCCGCGCAGTATCCGGACGCGCTTGACGCCGCGCAGTATCCGGACGCGCTCGATGCTGCGCAGTATCCAGACGCGACAGATGCCGCGGGCGGCTGTGACGCAGTCGTCGTCACCGTCTGCGACCAGCCCGCCGTCACCGCCGCGCACCTGCGGGCGCTCGTCGCCGCGTGGCGGGAGGCGGGCGCCAGCATCGTCGCCTCCAGCTACGCCGGCACCCGAGGCGTTCCGGCCCTCTTTGCTGCCAGCCACTTCGCGGAGCTACGCCAGCTACGCGGCGATCGCGGCGCCGGACCGCTGCTCGCCCGCCACGCCGCTATGGTCCACGTCATCCCCCTGCCCGGGGGCGAGATCGACATCGACACCCCAGCCGACCTTGACCACCTCACGGATGACGATTTCCGGAGCTGAAATTCATCCCCTCGTAATCAAACGCTCCTTACACTCAACGCCATGCGTGAATTACCGCTCACCGTGACCGCTGCACCAGGAAGCGGCGAGGGCATTACCGTCCTTGCGCTCCACGGGCCGCTCACCCTGCAGAACAGCTTCGAATTCCAGAGCGATCTCGCGCAGCACAAGCCTGCGGTGCTCATCATCGACCTGACCGACTCGCCCTACATGGACTCCGCGGGCCTGGGCCTGCTGATGAACTGCTACGTCTCCGCCGAGAAGAATGGCCGCAAGCTGCTGCTCGCAGGCGTGAACGAGCGCATCCACGCGCTGCTCCAGATGACGAAGGTGGACCGCATCCTGAAGAACTACGCGACAGTAGCGGAGGCCGAAGCGAGCGTCCACGCCTGAGGATTCTCTAGACCTGCTCGGCCTCGGCCGGCTTCAGCGTGAAGCGCACCTCCTTCGTGCCGTGCCGCGGATGTTTCGCCCGCAACGTCAGCGAGCCCGCCTGCTCGCCCGCACGTACCCACACCGCTACCGCGCCGCCGATCAGCGTCGCAGGATTGTCACCAATCAGCATCCCGGGTCCCTCGAGCTCCAACGCAATCCCATCGTTCGCAAACGGCCGGATGGCGCCGTATCGATCGTTCATCCGGAACACGACACGCGTCGTATCGGCACCGTCGGCCACCAGCTCCGTATCATCCGGCTGCATCACGAAGGCATGGTCCACGCCATCGCCGGAGTAGCGCCTCGAGATCACCTGCTTGCCGCCAATGTATCCGTCGATGCGCAGGTCGCCCCAGTTCTCGCGTATCTTGCCGCCGAAGTCCACATCGAAGGGGGCGTACTTCAGATGTGGGAACTGCGTACGATCCGGATCGCCTTCGGCTAGCAGGTGCTCGCCCGTGCTGCTTATGGTGTAGATCTTCACGTGATCGCAGTTGGAGCAGATGAGGCCTTTGGTGAAGCCCACGGACTCATCGTTGCGCGCCCAGTGGAAGGCCGGCTCGAGCACGATCTCCTCCGCCGGATCGCATTGCGACTTGTAGAAGAATGCGGCAGGCTTCGGCTCGCGGAAGATATCCGCCACGCCGTGGTAGCAGATGCGATCGCCGGAGCCGAAGTTCGCATGCGTGTTGTAGTCGAAGGCGCACCAGCCGATGCCGCCCGCATACTGCGGATCGGACGCCAGGGTGTCATGCACGCGCGCGTGACGAATTGTGTGTTCGCGCAGCCGCTCCATGCTATCGAAGGTCTTGCACGGATAAGTGTGGCCGACAAATTCTGTGTTCAGATAGCGCGGATGATTCGGCTTCTTTAGCGGCCAGCCGAAGTCGTTCATCGTGAAGACGTCTTCGAGAAACTCCGACTCCTGGAAGTAGCGGATACCGCCGGTCTGCCGCGTCGGATCGAGCTGATGCGCCAGCGCGTTCGTACGCGTGTAGAAGTCGTGGTTATCGCGCGACTCGTTGATGCGCACGCCCCACAGCACGATGGATGGATGATTCCAGTCGCGGCGAATCATCCGTCCTACATTGTCCACAGCGATGTCCTGCCATGCCTGATCGCCAATGTGCTGCCACCCGGGAATCTCTTCGAGCACCAGCAGTCCGACCTCATCGCAGCGGTCGAGAAAGTGCCGCGACTGCGGATAGTGCGAGGTGCGCACGATGTTGCAGTGGAAGTTGGTGCGCAGGATGTCCGCATCACGGCGCTGCACGCGACCGGGCATCGCCTGGCCGACGTAGGGAAATGTCTGGTGGCGATCGAGGCCGCGCAACTTCACGATCTTGCCGTTGAGCGAGAAACCGTGGTCGGTGAAGGTGGCCTCGCGAAAGCCGATGCGGCGCGTCTGCTCATCGACGACTTGACGGCCGCGCATTAGCCGCACCCGCACGTGATAGAGCTGCGGATGATCCAGGTCCCATAACTCGATCTTGTCGAGCTGCGGAATCTCCACGGTCTGTTCCAGCTCACCATGCGCCAAGCTCGCGCCGGCAATCTGCTTCGTGGCTTTGCCCAGCACTCGGTCGCCGTCCAGCACTTCTGCCGTCAGCGAGTAATGTTCGTGACTGGCATTCGCCGGATGGTCGAGATAACACATCACATCGACCGTCGGCTGTGTCATCACGTTCTTCGGTGCTGCGAAGACGTTCTCGAGAAAGGTCTCCGGCACGACGCGGAGCGCGACCTCGCGATAGATTCCCCCGAAGGTGAGATAGTCCACTTCGTAGCCGAAGGGCGGAATGTCGGGGCGCTCTGTGGAATCCACTTCCACTGCCAGCACGTTGTCTCCGCTCGCATCGAGATGCGGTGTCAGCTCGAACGAGAATGGCGTGTAACCACCCTTGTACTCACCCAGCCGCTGCCCGTTAAGCCACACGGTGGACGCCGTCATCACGCCTTCGAAGTCGACAAACACGCGGCGGCCCGAGGCAGATTGCGGCATCTTGAAGTGCCTCCGATAAGTCGAGACGAAGGTGTAGTCCTGCTCCGTAAATCCATGCCATGGCAGCTTGATGTTTGTGTGCGGCACCACCACGCGCTCAAAGTGCGCATCGTTGAAGTCGCGTCCCGTGGCGCCATCTTCCGCAGTGCGGCTGTAAAGCCAACCGCGATTCATCGGCAATTCCATGCGTCCGCTCGCTTCTGTTTCGGCGGGCGCGCTGCGGTCCGCAGCCAGAGCGGCAGGCGCAAATGTCGCGCCAGCAATCAGCGCGCCGCTGGTTTTGATGAAGCCTCTTCGGTCCATGGAGGGTCTCCTTGTGCCGCAGGACGTTGCCGCGGCAATCGGCTCCAGCATACATGCAAGCGCTTTCTTAAGCCGGGAGGACGCCGAGTAGAATCGGCAGGTAGCAAGGCCGATCCCATCGTGAATAGCTCGTACAAGTCGTGCTCCTCCCCTGCGATCAGACCTGCTCACGGTTCATGGGTGGCGCTGCTTGCAATCGCCAGCCTGCTCAGCCTCTCGAACCCGACCGCAGTCGCGCAGCAGGCCTCTCCGCGAGACGCGCAAAGGGGAACGATCTATGGCGCGGTCGTCGACTCGGCCGGCACACCGGCTGATGACGCGCTGGTGCGGCTTGACGAGGCAGGCTCTCACAATCCAGTCGAGACGAAAACGGATGCGGCTGGCACATTTCAATTTTTGGGTCTGCCCAGTGGCAGCTATACCCTCATCGCGGAGAAATCAGGACTGCGCACTCATAGCGCCACTGCCATTCCATTGTCCGCAGGCGATCGAAAGCATATCGCTCTGGTTCTAGGAAGTTCGCCAGACGGACAGCCGAGTAACTCCTCCCCGTTGTCCTCGACACAACCGATGGGGTTTTCTGACAGCCCAAATTTCACCGTTGCCGGTGTTACGGATTGGACAGCCGTTGGGGGGCATGGATCTGACTCCATCCTGCGCACCAGCGAGGATCTCGCGCGCGAAACACTTGCCCTCAAGGCTCAAGCGGGACAGAACGCGACGCCCGCGAAGAAGGACGATGCATCTGAAAGCAGGCTGCGCACGGCTCTCGCCGGCGCTCCGGGAAGTTTCGCCGCTAATCATCAGCTCGGCGAATTTTACCTGCAGGCCGACAGATATCGCGAGTCGCTCCCGCTGCTTGCGGCTGCGTATCAGGTCGACCCCGCGAACGATGCCAATGAACGCGACTTGACACTGGCTTACGAAGGAATCGGCGATTTCCAGCAGGCGCGCGAGCATATCCAAAATTTGCTCAAGCGAAAGAACAATGCCGACCTGCATCACATAGCCGGCGAGCTTGACGAAAAATTGGGCGACCCTCTCGCTGCGGTCAAGGAATATCAGACGGCTGCCACCCTTGACCCGAGCGAGCAGAACTATTTCGCGTGGGGTTCGGAGTTGCTGCTGCATCGCGCCGTTTGGCAGGCCGTCGAAGTTTTCAGAAACGGAGTGAAGGCATATCCGAACTCGGCGCGGCTGCTGACGGCACTCGGCACAGCGCTCTTTGCCGGAGCTCTCTACGACGAGGCCGCCCGCCGCCTATGCGATGCTTCGGATCTCGAACCTGCGAATCCGGAGCCTTACATCTTTATGGGCAAGATCGAAATGGCGTCGCCGAGACCATTGCCATGCGTTGAAGCGAAGCTGGCGCGGTTTGTGCGAGAGAAGCCGGATAGCTCTGTCGCGAATTACCTCTATGCCATGTCGATCTGGAAGCAGCAGCAATCGTCGTCTAACAATCCCGCCTTACAACAAGTGGAGACACTGCTGATAAAGGCCATCTCGCTGGATGCGAAATGCTATGACGGCTATCTGCAGCTCGGTATCCTCGCGGCTTCGCAACACAACTATGAGAAGGCGATACCCCTCTATGCCAAGGCAATTGATATCGACCCGCAGCTAGGCGAGGCACACTATCGGCTGGGTGTGGCCTATGACAGGCTTGGCGAGCGCGACAAAGCGCAGCGGGAATTTCAGCTTCATGACGAGATCGAGAAGCGCCAGGCTGCCGCTGTCGAACGAGAGCGGCGAGATGTGAAGCAGTTTGTGATCGTGCAGGGGCAAGCGGCGAATTCCGTAACTCAGTAAACTTCTCTATTTCACTTTCGGCTTGAAGTTCGAGATAATGCCGTCGCCTTCGCGAATGGTGAGTATCTGGTTCGCTTTCGCCTGCGTGAAGCGCTCGATCTTTTGCGTAGTCGGCCAATTCACCTCGATAGCATCGACCGTTTCGACTTTTCCCAATCCGAAGTGCAAACGCAGATCGCTTTGCGACATCACGCTTGCACCGCTGTGCACCTCATCCATCTGAACGTGCTTGCCGGTAAAGACCCGTACCCAAGCCCCGATCGCCGTGCGATTGCACTTCGTCCCTATCAGCTTGATCTTGATCCAGTTTTGTTTGTTGCCGCCATCGTTGCGCAGCAGCGACGGCAGATCATTCATGTTCAAGACCAGTGCATCCATGTCGCCGTCATTGTCGTAGTCGCCGAAGGCCGCGCCTCTGCTGGAGAAATGCTCGGTAATGCCCGGCCCCATCTCCGAGGAAACATCCTTAAAGTGGCCATCGCCGAGATTCTTATAGACCAGCCGCGGATTCTTGAACTTCTGATCAAAGTTGTACTTATCAATCTCCGGATAGACGTGACCATTGACCTGAAGAATGTCCGCCCAGCCATCATTGTCGTAATCAATAAAGCCGCAACCCCACGCTACATAGCGACTGTTGACTCCGACGCCGGCTGCAAAGGTCACATCGCTAAAGGTTCCATCACCGTTGTTGTGATACAGATTGCAAGTATCGTCGGCGAAGTTAGTTTTGAAGATATCGAACCATCCGTCGCAATCGTAGTCCGCTACCGCAATACCCATTCCAGCCTGCTCATGGCCGCTGTCACTATAAGCACAATCCGCCATCACTGCTACGTCAGTGAAGGTGCCGTCATGGTTGTTCTGGAAAAGAATACTGGGCTCGGAGTCAACCGCAACGTAAATGTCCGGCCAGCCATCGTTGTTGAAATCATAGGAGACCGCGCTAATCGAATAGCGCGGGCCGGTCTTTAGAATGCCGGCTTTCTCGGAAACATCGGTAAAGGTCCCATCTCCATTGTTGTGATACAGAATGTTCGTGTCAGCGGGGAGACCGCGCGGCCCGCACATGATAGGAACGCCTTTCCACTGGCAGTAATGCGTCTCATCGGCGGATGGAATCTTCTCGGGGTCCAGCTTGATGTAGTTACACACGAAAAGGTCTAGATATCCGTCCCTGTCGTAGTCGAGAAAAGTGCAGCCTGCGCCCCAGCGAACTTCCTTTTGATAGAGGCCTGCCTTCTGCGTGACATCGGTAAAGGTGCCGTCTCCATTATTATGGAAGAGGATATTGTGCCCCCAGAAGCAGCAGAACAGATCGTCCCATTCATCATTGTTGTAATCGCCCACGCAGACGCCGGTCTGCCAACCTGTCCGCGCAAGTCCGGATTTCGCAGTGACATCCGTAAATGTGCCGTCGCGGTTGTTCTTATATAGGTGAGAGGTCGGCGCTTTCCCGGCAGGCCACTGCGTATCGAGCCGATCGCCATTCGTAAGATAGATATCCAGCCAGCCATCGTGGTCATAATCGAAGAAGGCCAGCCCGCTTCCTTTGGCCTCAATAATTGAGCGCTTGTGATCGATGCCTCCCCACACATTGGGAATAGTCAGTCCGGCCTGTTGAGCCACATCGACAAACTGAACCGACGAAATGCTCGGAGCCGATTTAGCTGCCTGGAGCAGAGCCGGATCTCTCCACCTCCAGAGCGGAGTGGCAAGCGCCTCCAGCAATGTACCGCTGAGCATAAAAAGAGACGTGCCGAGAAAACGGCGTCGAGGCAGATTCATAAAGTGACAGCGATTATAAAGATCGCGACCTTTCTCATTCGGGCAGTGAGTCGAGCACTTCCATCGCCCGCTTCGCGCTGGGGTTGTCAGGCTGCGCGCGTAGCAGATCCTGCAACGTTGCTCTCGCTTTCTGCTTATCATTCTGCATCACATACAGACGGGCAAGATTGAAATAGGACTGATCGAAATTCGGCCTGATTTGGATGCAGCGCTTGAATTGCTCCTCTGCTTTCGCATAATCCTGCTCCCGGACAAAGAGGACACCAAGGTTATTCAGCGCCTCAGGATAATCTGGCCGCAGTTCAGCCGCCTTTTGCAGAAATTCAGCAGCGCGTTGCAACTGGTTCTGCTGCGCATAGAACATTCCCATGCTGTAGTTTGTTTCAGGATCGTTCGGCTGAATTTCAAGAGCACGTCCCAGATATTCCTGTGCATTCGCAAAGTCTCCCTGGCGTCGATAGACATTTCCCAGATTCAGCAATGCGGTGGCATACGCGGGCCGCAACAGCAGAGACTGCCGAAAGTTCTGGATGGCTTCGTTCGAGCGGCCTTCCTGGGCAGCCATCATGCCAAGATTGTTCCAGGCCTCGGGATAATTCGGCCGCAGTTTCAGCGTTTGCTCGAGATAGTGACGCGCTTGAGGATAATCATGCCGTTGCAGGTTGAGTGTACCGAGGTTGTAATAGCCCTCGGGGTCGTTCGGCTTGGCCGCGATAACCTGCTGGAACGACGCTGCCGCCTCATCCAGATAGCCATGCTGGAACATCGCCACGCCGTAAGTGAAATCGTTACGCAGAAATGCACCCTGATACAGCGTCCCGGGAAATGGCAGCGCGCGCCGGACGCGCTCGGCGGCTGTAACGGGAATGGATCGCACATCTTCGACAACGCCTGCAGGATCTATCGAGCCTTGATACACCTTCACGATCATGCCCTCACTATCTAAGAGAAAGGAGGTTGGTATCGCAAGATCCCTCCGCCGGTCGAACAGATAGCGATAGCTGATGTTATAGATTCCTGCCACCTCCTCGGTTGCAAACAGAACCGGGAACGAGAGCCCCTCCCGAATGGCGAGCGATCGCGCCTTACTCACGTCGGCCGGCTCGTCCACGTTGATCGCCAGTATCTTCAACTCAGTCGAGGCAAACATTGACCGATGCCGATGGAGGAGTCTCAACTGCTCACTGCAAACGGATGCGGTCGTCGCCCAGAAGTTGAGAAGTACAAGGCTATTCCGAAACTCTCGCAGCTCTCTCTTGCTACCCATCACGTCAGGCAGAGAAAACTCCGGCGCTTTCAACGGTTCGATGAGCCATGTCGCGACTTCAGCCGGCAATGGTTCCTGCGCCGGCATTGGTTCTGCTTTCGCGAAGTTAGGAGGGGAGCCGGCGAAAGGCTTGGCGGCAAATGTATCGGAGCCTTCCTCCACTTCGATCCGGTGGTTTGCGGGCACATCTTTCAATTCCTGGGAGAGCCCGCTGGGCCAGCGGATCGTAACCCGCGTCACGGTTGCTTCTGTTCCAATTCCAAAAAATACTTCCTTCGCGTGCTGCGCCAGAAATCCGGACCCGGCCTGCAGATATTTTGTCTGGCGAAGCGTTCCCGTCTCGACCGTAATAGCCGCGCCAATCGCGTCGCGATTGCTCTTTTTCCCTTTTAAGCGGAACGCGATCGATTGGCCTATCTCCTCCATGGCATTGCGGAGAATCCGCAGTTGCGGCGCATTCCGGTTCTTCAGAATGACCTCTAGCCGTCCATCGTGATCAATGTCGGCGAGAGCAAACGAACGCGCGTCTTGCAGGAAGTCCACCCCTGCAGCGCCTGATATCTCCGAGAAGGTTCCATCCCGATTGTTCACGAACATCACATTTCTCTCGTAGCCGCTCCATGATCTGTCCGAGCGAATCAATTCATTGAGCGCCTGCCACCCACGTTCGTAAGCCGGTACAGGCGTGGCATCGTCGGGGGAACTTGCCACCACCTGCCGCCAGAAAAAACTCGCGAGGTCCTTCCGCTCCAGCGCAGAGATATAGCCATTGGCGATGTAGAGATCGGGGTAACCGTCATGATCGAAGTCCCAGAAGTCGGAGGACCAGGACCAGCGGCCCATCTCCACTCCAGCCTGCTGGCTAATATTTTCAAACTGCCCATTTCCCTTGTTGCGATAGAGCGAATTGCCTCGCGCATGGCGCCGGTAAAGCGCTCGAATATCTTCCGGCGACTTTTCATGAAAGAGTTTCTGCCCGGCAACTCTCTGGCCTGCCGCCGACCACATATTGGCAGCATAGATATCCTGCTTTCCGTCGTTATCGAAATCAGACCAGCACGCGCTCATGCCGGCGCCTGCGTCCTCAACGTGGGCTTCGCTTGAAATTGCAGCAAAAGTGCCATCGCCTTTATTACGATACAGATTGCCGCGGCCAAAATCGTTGGCTACGTATAAGTCGGGAAACCCACTGGCATTCGATTCGCCCCACGCACACGCAAAGCTGTAGCGGTCATTCTCCGCGTTCAATCCCGCCGCTGCGGTCCGGTCCACGAATCTTGCGTCCCCTTCATTGTGCAGCAGAAAATTCGCCGGCCCATTCCGTGCATCGAAGTAAGGCACCGGATAGTGATACTGGTCGAGACCCAAATAGTAGCTGTAAGTGCAGAGATAGATATCCAGGCGTCCGTCGCGATCGTAGTCAGCGATAGCCGCATGCGTAAATGTTCCCTCGGGCGCGCGGGCAAACTGGAAGGCATCCCGTTTGATCGCGAATGTGCCGTCGCCTTGATTGAGAAAGAGCAGAGGTCCGCTGCCACATACCACCAGCAAATCTTGGAGGCCAGTGTTCCGAAGATCCGCGAAGAGCGCGCACGCGGTGTTATCCAATACCGCCACGCCGGCTTTCTCTGTTACATCATCAAAGCTCCCGTCGCCGCGGTTGCGGTAAAGCCGGTTTGGCAAGCCTGCCGGTTGGCAGACGTAAAGATCGTCGAAGCCGTCATTGTTGAAGTCGCCCGCGGCCACGCCATTGTTGCCATACACGTCGATACCGCATGCACCATCCAGCACCGTGCGCCAATAGTCGGAGCCGCGAACCATTTGGGCCTTGTAGGATTCCGCTCCGCCGAGCGCCTGCAGCGTGACATCAACGAAACCCGGCCCGCGAAGACGGCTCAGCGTCTCCTCACCGGCCTCCCACCTCATCGCCTTCCACTCCGCCGAGTCGTTGTGCGACCATTCCGTGCGCCAGCTTCCAATGCGCTCCTCGCGCCGCTGATCCGTGCGCTCAGCAACGATGTCGTATCGAATTTCCAGCCGGACCGTCAAGGGAACGGTCGCAATATCGTCGATACCGGTGATCTCGAACTGCGCAACATCGATGCGCGCGAGCTGCGCAAGCCATGCCTGGATCTCGTGGAGGAATCGATCGCGCCCGCGAACGATATCGGAAGAAAATCCTCTTCTCAGGACTTCGATTCCGTTTCCGCTGCGCAGTGTGATTTCCTTTGCGGGCACTAGCGTATTGCACGCAATCGAGAGATCCAGCCAATTCTCCAAAACAGAAAGATCGCGGGGGGATCGCTTGAGAGCCGCGCTCCATTGGTCGAGAAGCGACTCGATTTCGAATGCATATTTCTCACTGACATATTCGTCCGAACCCGGCTCCACGAGCCGCAGAAGATCCTCCAGCGGAGATTTCGCCGGATAGTGCGGGGTCAGACGGATATCCGAGAAGGGAAAAGACCGGTCCTGCCGGGCGGGAAGATCCGAAGGTCCAAACAGAAGCGAATATCCGCGGAGAGGCGATGGACGAAGCAGCAGGGGTACGGCGCCCAGCCCCTTCAGCAGTGTCCGCCGGGAAACGAAATGGTTCTCTCTTGTGTGACGCGGCATCCTCGCGGGTCCCGTGCAGACGGAATCCTAACACCAATCCCGGAGCAGATCTCATCGGCAACAAAGGACCTCGCCTGTTCATTCGAGAGGTTCGCGAACAGCGTCCGACAATATCGATTTCGTTATCTGCGTGCCGAAAGCCAGCCAGATCAGAGCCATGGGATGGCTTTGGGCGCGGCCGTTCTCGTTTTGGATCGGGGCGCACAGTGTTTCGCCCGCATTCGCTTTGGTTCCGTAGAACCACGAATTGCCCCACCTTTTGGTTGACAACGGCTGGGGGATTGAACTAGTGTTCCTCCCGACCGGATGTAATCGGTTACCTATGCCGTCTGCTGTTCAGCATAATGTAACCGATTACCTAAGCCATTAAGAGTAGAAAACACCGGGTCACACGCAGGAAATGGGCCTTACAGGGAGAGAGTGAGGTATTTTATGGCCATTGATCGCAACGTTTTCCCGTGGTTCCGACGCTACGCCTACGCGGCGTTTGCATGCTTGTTCCTTCTTCTCGTCCAGCCGCAGCGCCTACTCGCTCAGGTGGATGAAGGCGCTATCAACGGTCTGGTGCAGGACTCCAGCGGCGCCGCCGTTCCCAATGCTCATGTGAGCCTGCTGAATACCGACCAGGGCATCACGCTCGAAACGAATACGAATGCTGCGGGCGAATACGTCTTCTCGCCAGTCAGGATCGGACACTATACCGTCACGGTCACCGCCCCCGGGTTCTCTACAACGACCCAGCAGAACTTGACGGTAACGGTTGGCCAGCACGTGCTCGCCAATGTTCAATTGAAACTCGGTGCCGCTTCGCAGACCGTCCAGGTCACTTCTGCGCCGCCGCAGTTGCAGACGGACGAAGCATCGGTCGGCCAGGTCGTCAACCAGCGCAACGTGAATAACCTGCCGCTGAATGGACGCAATTTTACTTTTCTAGCCCAGTTGAGCGCGGGCGTGAATTCACCCCAGGCGGACACACGCGGCAACGCGGGATCGGGAGCATTCTCCGCGAATGGCCTGCGTCCGTCGCAGAACAACTACCTGCTGGACGGCATCGACAATAACTCCAACGCTGTCGATTTCCTGAACGGCACAAACTTCGTTATCCTGCCGCCGATCGATGCGATCCAGGAGTTCAAGGTACAGACTTCCAACTTCAGCGCCGAGCAGGGTCGCTCTGCCGGCGCCATCCTGAATGCCACCATCAAATCAGGAACCAACAGCATTCACGGAGCGGTATGGGAATTCTTCCGCAATGACAAGCTCGATGCCGCCGACTGGTTTGAGAACGACTCACTGACACCAAAAAAAGGCGAACTACGGCAGAACCAGTTCGGCGCCTCCATCGGTGGCCCGATTATCAAGAACAAGATATTTTTCTTCGGCGATTATGAGGGCTTCCGCCGCGTACAGGGCACGGTGCTCTCCGGCGCGGTACCCACCCTTACAGAAAGAAATAGCGGCTTCACCGATTTGTCCGATCTGATCACTCTGCAGAATGGCCCGGCCCGCATCGATGCATTGGGCCGATCCATACCGTACGGCACGGTCATGGATCCGGCGACCACCCGTACCGTGACCGCACATCAACGCGATCCTGTTTCCGGCATAATCGCGCAACAGACAGGGCCGGTTCGCGATCCCTTCGGATCATGCGGGCCGACCCAGACAACCTACGATACCGTCGGCTGCAACCTGAACCACATTCCCGCCGGACGCCTGGACCCAAATGGCATCAAGCTGATGAATCTGTTTCCGGCACCCACAAACGGGAATTTCGCTAATAACTACACCAGCAGTCCCAGCCTCTACGAACATCGCAATGCCTTTGACGTCCGGGGTGACGTCAATCCATCTCAGAAGGATCAGCTCTTCATCCGCTTCAGTTACGTGGATGATCCGCAATTCATCCCCGGCATCTTCGGCGGTATCGCGGACGGCGGCGCCTTCCAGCAAGGTATTCAGACGGCGAAATCGGACCAGGCCGTCCTCGGTTATACCCACGTCTTCAACCCAAGCACCATCAACGTGGTTCGCGCCGGCTTCAATCACCTCCACACCACTCGCTTCGGCCCGAACGGCACCACCGCCGGCATCCCGGCTCAGTTCGGGATTCAGGGAATTCCTCAGGCAGCGGAGAACGGCGGACTTCCGCTGATCTCGATCAGCGGACTCAACGGTCTGGGCAGCAACGACTATCTTCCCTCCGACGAAGTCAGCCAGACCTTCCAGGTCACGGACGATTTCACCAAGATTTATGGGAAGAACAACTTCAAAATGGGTCTGGAGTACCAGTCTGTAGACTTCAACACCCTGCAGCCCGCGTACGCACGCGGTGAGTTTGACTTCAACGGCAACTATGAAGGTGTTCCGGGAAAGGGCAACTCGGACCAGACCGGTCGGGCGCAATTGTTGATAACTCCGACCAACGCGACCGTCCCCGGTGGAATCAACGGAATCGGCGGCGCCAACGAGATCCATGCTTCGAATATCAGCAAGACCTACGATCAGCGCTCCTATCTCGCGTTTTACTTCCAGGACGATCTCAAACTGACGCCCAAAATGACCCTCAACCTGGGTCTTCGCTGGGATTACTTCAGCCCCATCTCGGAAACCAACGGCGGCCAGGCGAACTTTGTCCAGACCGGCCCTCCTACGGGCGGCCCGATCTATCTGATTCCCGCATCAGGGAAAGATAATCGGCAATTGTCTTGTTCGATACAGGCCAACTGCCCTGGGCAGACTACGAATCCCTCTTTAAATGGTCAGGGCTTCCTCGATCTGCTGGCCAAGGACAACATCGCGCTTGGCTCAACTAACAAATATGGCAACGCCTTGGTGCAGACGCAACAAAGCAATTTCGCTCCGCGATTCGGATTTGCCTATCAGATGACTAACAGGCTGGTAGCGCGCGGCGGCGTCGGCCTGTATTTCAATGCATATGAGAATCAGGGATACGGCCCGAATATCGGCGAGAATTATCCCTTCGTCTATAACTTCGACTACAAAGGAAATGGCTCCGACTCAGCTCCGTTCAGCAGCGGACCCAACCCGTACGGAACGTGCCCCACGGCCGGTGCCGGGGGCAGCGCGCCCATCGGCACCGGACTTACCTGCTCCGCGTTCACTCCTCTGGCAGTCAATGCTGCGGGCCTGAGCCTGCAGGGACTCCAATTCAACTACCAGACGCCGCGCACTCTCAGCTCGAATCTATCTCTCCAGTACGCTCTCACCAACACCTTATCCGCACAGGCTTCTTATGTGCTCACCGATGGCGGCAATCTTCAGAACGGCATCGGCAACAACAACGTCTCTGAACTTTTACCGCTCAATATCAGCACGACGCCCTATGTGCCATTCCCCGATTTTTCCCAGAACGGCAGTTATCAGAGAAATGTCGGCAACAGCATCTACAACGGCTTGCAAACCAAGCTGGAACAGCAGTTCTCCAGCGGTTTGAACTATCTCATCACTTACACCTTCTCAAAGACACTCTCCGATGCCGGTGATTTGCTCAACGGCAGTCCGAACGAAAGATTCCGGGCGCCGTGGGTGCCGGGCCTGGGCCCACGCTTCGATTGGGGTCCGGCAGACTTCGATATCCGCAACGTAGTCCATCTCAGCGGCGGCTATGAGCTTCCTGTCGGCAAAAACAAGCAGTTTCTCGCCAACTCATCCAAGCTCGTCGACAACGTCATCGGCGGATGGAGCGTCAATTGGATCGCTACCATTCAAGGTGGACAGCCTGTTTATCTGGGTTGCCCGACTGGCGGTTCTAGCGGAGATAATGGAACTACCTCCGGCACAAACTGCAACGCTTTCCTTGTTCCGGGGCAGAGCCAGAAGCTTGGACTGCGTATCGTGCCAACGCCTGGTTCCGCCAACAAGCTCTTATGGTTTGGGAACCCGAAGGCCTACCAGCAGCCTTGCCCTCTGGGACTCAATGCAGACGGCACCTTCTCTCCGAACCCGGCCCTGGACTCATCCCCATGCGCACTCTTGAATGGCGCTGCGATCCTCGGCGGACGTCCTGGGACCACCGTGGGACCACCCTTCCGCCGCCTGGACTTCTCCGCGTTCAAGGGGATCCAGGTCAGCGACCGCATCTCGATGCAGTTCCGCGCGGAGTTCTTCAACATCCTCAACCACCCAAACTTCAACGCGCCGAACTTCGGCGGCAACGGCGTTCAGTCCATCGGCGGCTCGGGGGACTTTACCAACGCGGCCTTCGGTCAGATCGGATCGACTCGCGACGCTCCCTATGACCCAAGGCAGATTCAATTCGCTCTGAAACTGTATTACTGACGCTATACTCATAAGCGAAGAAGAGCACCCCGGAACATGCGCCCAATGGGTGTCTATCTGGGGTGTCGCTTTTTGCGGAGCGAATGGCTCACGCGACTATCGCCGAGGTGGATAGTGAGCAACGGTTTTCCGTTCCGGCTCGTCTTTCTTTGCTCTCTCGTTCTAAGTGCACCCCTTGCTTTTCCGCAGGAGAATCACGGCAGCCTGCTGGATCGCGAGTTTCAATCGGCAGTTGCGCAATACAAGCAAGGGAATCTTGCCGAGGCAGCCTCCCAGCTGGAGAAACTCCTGCCGCAAGTGCCGAAGAGCTTCGAAGCTCATGAACTTCTCGGGCTGGTCTACGCCGCTCAGTCGAAGAATCGGCAATCCGTAGAGCAGCTAACCATAGCCGTAAGCCTGAAGCCGAACTCCGCAGCCGCACGAACGAATCTGGCAACAGCCCTCCTGCGTTCCGGAAAATCTGCATTGGCGGAAGAGGAGTTTCGCAAGGCGCTCGCCCTGGAACCGAATGATTTCCAGGCTAACCACAATCTGGCTGAGTTCTATCTGCAGTCTGGAAAACTCCCGCAGGCACTCCCGCTTCTCGAAAGAGCACACCAGATTGAGCCGTCCTCATACGACAACAGCTATAACCTCGCGCTGGCATATTTCCTCACCGGCCGGCTCAGCGATGCCGGCCACCTTGCGCAAAGTATCGCCCAGCAGCGAGACACCGGCGAGGTTCACAATCTGCTTGGCAAGATCGACGAAAAAGAAGGGAAATTCATCGACGCGGCAAATGAGTTGGAGGCCGCGGCGCGCATGGATCCTAGCGAGGACAACCTCTTCGCGTGGGGAAGCGAGCTACTTCTTCACCGGACTTATGACCCTGCGATTCAGGTCTTCCAGCAGGCGACGCAGCGCTTTCCCAATTCGCCGCGACTCTGGATCGGGCTCGGCATGTCCCTGTACTCGCAGACCAGATATGAAGAGTCAATCAAGGCTCTGGTTACCGCTGCCGATCTCAACCCCGCAGATCCCCGTTGCTATCTATTCTTATCGAAGGCGTATCTCAGTTCACCAAACCAGGCCGACGAAGTCATTCAGCGGTTCAAGCGTTACTCGGAGCTCGAGCCCAACAATGCGCTGGCCCAGTACTACTACGCGGTGAGTTTGTGGAAGGGCAAGCGGTCGGAAGCATCGAGCATCAACTACCAGCAGGTCGAGTCGCTCCTGCGGAAATCCATAGCATTGGATGGCACGCTTCCTCAGTCGCATCTGCAATTGGGTATCCTCTACGCTGACCAGCATGAGTATGCCAAGTCGTTTCCGGAGTACACACGCGCGCTGGAGCTAGACCCCAACCTCCCCGATGCCCACTATCGTCTCGGCCAGTACTATGTCCGCGCCGGGCAGAAGGATCGGGCCCAGCAGGAGTTCCAGATATTCCAGCAGCTCCAGGCGCACCACCTTGCGGAAGTCGATAAAGAGCGCGCAGAGGTGCAGCAATTCGTGTACTCATCCAATTCCGCCGGGGCAACCAGACCCTGAATTCACTGATGACCCAGCACGTCATACTCCGGCGGCTGATTTCGATATCCTTCATAACTAGATAGGCGGAGATTCCTACCCTCATGCACTCTTTGCTGTCCTCCGCGCAATGGCGGCGTCTGCTCTCCACAGCCATCCTCCTCGCGGTGTTGATACCGGCGGCGGGAACAGCATCCGCGGCGCAGATGAGCGCTGCGGATGGGGCAAAGCTCCAGCAGGCGCTTACTCTCTATGACCAGGGGCGCTCGCAGGAGGCGCAGCCGCTCCTGCAGGAGCTGCTCGTCCGCCATCCCGCAAACTTCAACATCAACGAAACCCTCGGACTGATCCATGCCGAAGCCGGTGATTTCAGCACGGCCCTGCCCTTGCTGGAGCGCGCCGCGCGCCTCGATCCCCAGGCAGCCCTTGCGCGCGTGAACCTGGGCACGGCGTATCTCAAGCTCAACCAGCCGCGCAAGGCCCTCCCCGAACTCGAAGCCGCCGCACGGCTGCAGCCAGGCGATCAGCAGACCCAGAGCAACCTCGCCCACGCGTATATGGAGACCGCAGAACCCGCAAAGGCCGCACAAGCCTTCGCTGCCGCCGCGGCGCTTGGCCCGCTCGATGCGGACACCAGTCACGACCGTGCTCTCGCCCTGCTGCAGAGCAATGATGCCTCTGGCGCAAAGCAGGTGCTTGACGCGCTCCCGCAAGGCAACCGCAACGATGCGATTGAAGAGCTAGCAGGCGAGACAGAGGAACACCTCGGCAACTATCGCCAGGCGGAGGAGCACTTCTCCGAGGCCGCGCATCTGAATCCCAGCGAGCCCAATATCTACGCCTGGGTGGTAGAGCTGTTGCGTCACTTCTCCTGGCAACCCGCGGTCAAAATCGCCGACTACGGCATCCAGCAGTTCCCCACAAGCACCCGGCTCAAGTCCGCGCGCGGCATCGCCCTCTACGCCGACAACAGATATAAGGAAGCAGCCGTCGTCTTTTCCGATCTCCTCGTAGCCGATTCCGGCAATGCCACCTGGGCCAGCTTGCTGGGCCGCAACTGTGCCCTCATCGCCGATGTCACCGCCACCGGATGCGAAAACCTGCAGCACTTCGCTGAGCAGCACCCACAAAACGCGGAAGCCGCCACTTACGCCGCCACCGCGCTCCTGCATCAGCCTGCCGAAAAGCGCGACGATTCCAAAGCCCGCGCTCTGCTTCAGCAGGCGATCGCGGCCGATCCGAGACTCGCCGACGCTTACTACCAACTCGGCGTGCTCGATCAGGAGGAGACTCGATGGCAGGAGAGCACCGCGCCGCTTAAAAAGGCCATCACGCTGCAACCAGCTCTCGCGGAAGCACACTACCGGCTTGCCCGTGCCTACTCGCACCTCGGCCGCCGAGACGACGCCGCCCGAGAGATTGAGCTGCAGCAGCGCTACGCTAAGGAGCAGAAGCAGAGCGTGGACGCTCGGCTGAAAGAGGTCACGACCTTCCTCACCAAGACACAGTAAGCATCCAAAAAACATCAAGCTCTCCTTCAGGAGATTTCGCCGCATGGCCTCCGCACCAGCCAACTTCATCCGGTATCTCTTCGGCTCGACTCCGGATGGGAAACAGGGTGCATCGAATCGCCTGATTGCGCGCTGGTTGTTTCTACGCGCGCTTGGCCTCATTTACTTCTCGGCGTTCTTCTCGCTCCTCTTCCAAATCCGCGGCCTCATTGGCCCGCAGGGCATCCTGCCGGCAGGCGAGTTTCTCGATCACGTCCGGCATGGGCTGGGTCCGCTGCGTCTGTGGTACGCGCCCACCATCCTCTGGCTCGCCGCCGGCAACCACATGCTCATCGCGCTCTCGATCGTGGGCATGCTTGCATCGCTGCTCCTGGTTGCGAACATCTGGCCCCGCGCCATGCTGCTCATCTGCTTCGTCGGCTTTCTCTCCTTCGTCGGCGCCGCGCAGGACTTCGCAAACTATCAGTCGGACGGCATGCTGCTCGAAGCAGGCTTCATCTCCATGTTCTTCGCGCCGCCAGGACTGCGCCCAGGCCTTGGCGAGACACATCCACCCATCCGCCTCAGCCTCTGGCTGCTGCAATGGGAATGGTTCAGGATCTACTTCGAGTCGGGTCTCGTGAAGTGGCTCAGCGGCGATCCGCAGTGGCGGCACCTGACCGCGATGGACGAGTACTACCAGAACAGCCCGCTGCCCACCTGGATCGGATGGTACGTGCAGCATCTGCCGCACGGATTCCAGAAGGCCACCGCGGCTGCAACTCTGATCCTGGAGTTCATCGTTGTGCTGCTCTTCTTCTTTCCGCGCAAGTGGCCTGCAGGACGCGCGGTGCGTGTGGTGCTCTTCGTCATCGTCACGCTGTGGGAGATTCCGGTAATCCTTACCGGCAACTATGCTTTCCTCAATTACCTCGTGCTCTCACTCGGCATCCTGCTGCTCGACGACCGCACGCTCGCGGGATGGATACCAGCACGCTATCGCAACAAGCTCGCGCTTCCACAATCCGACGATAAGGTTCCCGCGACTGAGCCCGAGTCGAGCACGAAGCGTGCGCTTCATGCGCTGAAGCTCACCGTCAGCACGCTGCTGCTCGCGATTATTGCCTATGACACGAGCTTCGAGTTGCTCAACATCGTCATGCCAGGGTTGCCACTGCCATCCGCGCCTGTCGCGATCCTCGAACCTTTCCGCATTGCCAACCAGTACGGCCTCTTTGCCGTGATGACCACAGGCCGTTACGAGATCGAGTTCCAGGGTTCGAACGACGGCCAAAACTGGACCGCGTATCCGTTCCGCTACAAGCCGCAGGCGCTGAACGAGCGGCCGCGCATCTACGCTCCGTACCAGCCGCGCTTCGACTGGAACCTCTGGTTCGCCTCGCTCGGCGACTGGCAGCAGTATGAGATCGTTCCGCTTACCGAGGAGCGGCTGCTGGACAACGACGCCGATGTCCTCACGCTCTTTCGCGGCAATCCCTTCGCGAAGACCCCGCCGAAGTACATCCGCGCGGTGCTCTGGCAGTACTGGTTCACCACGATGGAGGAGAAGCGCGCGACCGGCAACTGGTGGAAGCGTCAACTGCTGGGCCTGTACGCACCGGTTGTGACGAAGGTCTCCGACGGTCGCTACGGCATCGTGCAGGCGCCGGCGCCGTTGCCGCCCCACAGTTGAGCCGCACGATAGACTGACGTTGTGGACACGCACGGATCGTCAACCATCGTCATTCTGGACTTCGGATCGCAATACACACAGCTGATCGCTCGCAGAATTCGCGAGCTGGACGTGTTCTCAGTCGTGCTTCCGTGCACAGCTCCGCTCGAGCGCGTGCTCGAGCTGAAGCCCAAGGGCATCATCCTTTCAGGTGGACCATCGAGCGTCTACGACGATACGGCGCCGAAGGCTGATGCGAAGGTCTTGGCCACAGGCCTGCCGACACTAGGCATCTGCTACGGTCTGCAGTTCATGATGCATCACCTCGGCGGCCGCATCGCGCCTGCAGCCGCGCGCGAATACGGCCA